>DASXZK010000077.1:0-70536 GCA_036501965.1 Solirubrobacteraceae bacterium | reverse complement strand
ATCGGCGAGCTGATGCGCCACGAGGCGCGCGACGTCGCCGAAGCGGGACGGGAGCTGGGCCGCTTCGACTCCCGGCCGTGGCTTGCGTCGGTCGATGTGGCCGCCGCGATGGTGCTGACCGCAGGTGACACGGCGGTTCCCCCGGCCAAGCAGCGCGAGCTCGCCGACGCGTGCCGCGTGGCTCCCGAGCGGCTGTTCGAGGTCGCGCTCGACCACCTCGAGCTCACCTCTCGCACGGAGATCTTCAACCCGGCCCTGCTGGCTGCCATCGGCTCGCTCAACGTGTCCGCCGGCTGACGTGACGTCGCCGAGCGATCAGGTACTCTGTGCGCCGATGCGTCGAACCCGTTTTCTGGCTGCGTTGACCACCTTCTCGGTGATCGCGCTCACCTTCGCACCAAGCGCCCTCGCCGGGGTCCGTGACCACGGTGGCCAGGGTTGGTATGGCGAAACGACCGACCCCATCATCACGAACATGATGTTCATCTGCATCGCGTTCTTCCCGGTGATCATCATTCTCTTCTCGACGATCCAGTGGTACCTGGACAAGCGCAAGCACGCCCGGTACGACGCCGAGAAGGCGCGCGCCACGTCCGCCGACTGGCGCGGCGGCTGGTAGTCCTCAGATCTTGAAGACTTCGAGGAGTCGAGGCTCGGTCTCGGCCTCGATCCGCGCGATCACCTCGATGTAGTCCTCCAGGCCCGAGCCGCGCAGCTTCTCGGCGAGCAGCTCGTCGACCTGGAAGATCCCGGCGCTGTTCGACATCGCGATCTCGACCCGGACGGGCCGGTCCTCGCCGGGGACGATCTGCACCTCCTCGATCGCGTAGGCGGAGATCGAATGGATGTTGTGCTGACCGGCCTCGAACGGAATGCGGGAGCGGCCCCGCGCCATGTCGAGCGCGTCGGCGACGCGCACGATCCCGGCCTCGACCGTGAACGGCGCGCCGTCGGAGCGGTGGCCGATGATCGCGTGCAGTGACTCGGCGACGATGATCGAGCGCTCGGGCTCCTCGTAGATCTCTGACAGCAGCGAGCCGAGCTTGTCGGCGGTGAGGAACAGGCTGTAGCGCTCGTGGTCACGGCGGTGGATCGACATGCCGACGCAGTGCATGAGGCAGCCGGCGGCGACGACCACCTCGGCGTCGCGCTCGGTCATCGCGAAGTCTTTGACGACGCTCGGCACGACGTCGCGTCGGAACAGCAGCCGCGCCAGGCGCAGCCCGATGTTGAGCACGATCTGGATGTGAACCCAGGAGTGATCGCTCATTCCCAGGCGCCGGGTGGCGTTCACCGCCGAGACGTGCCACCACGCCTTGAGCTGGGTGTCGGCGTTGACCGCCTCCAGCAGCTTCTCCAGCCGGCGGTTGCCGCGCGTCGGGGCGCGGATGTGGACGTCGGCGAGCGCCTCGCGGGGTGGGATCGGAGGATCGGTCACGCGCCCTCGGCCTCCAGCAGCACGCCCTCGCGGACGCCGCCGCGGCCGACCATCACCGTGGTGCCGAGGCGATCGCCGAGCGCCTGCAGGATCAGGATCCCGGCGGGCAGCAGCCGCACGCGCTCGGCGTCGAGTCCGTGCCGGGCGGCGGTCACCGCCGCGGGCTCGGCGGTGAGCAGCGCGAGCGACCGCGCCAGGGATGACCCGTCGAGGCTTGGCCCGGCGACCCGTCCGAGCGAGGTCGCGCTGCCGCCGACGGCCACCGCCCCCGCGACCGGCGGGGGATCAAGCGTGGCGAGCGCGCCGGCGACCGCGGAACGGGCTGCGTCCAGCTCAGACTCGGTCGGCGGGTCGCTGCGCAGGTGGCCGCGCGCGATCGAGCCGGAGCCGATCGGCATCGAGCGCCACCATTCGATCCGGTCCGGGGCACGGCCCACCACGACCTCGGACGAGCCACCCCCGACATCGAGCACGCCGAGCGGCTCCGGCGCCTCCCCGGCCAGCGTGCCGGCCGCGCCCTGAAACGCCAACCGGGCCTCCTCCTCGTCGGAGAGCACCACCAGTTCGAGCCCGGTGCACTCGGTGAGCGCCCGGACGAACTCCGCGCCGTCGGCGGCCCCGCGGATGGCGGCGGTGGCCACTCCCCGGATCTCGGTCGCGCCGAGCGCCCGCGCCGCCTCCAGCTGCGTGGAGACGACCTCGATCACCTCGATGCGCTTGCTCTCCGGGATCGTGCCGTCGTCGGTGAGCGCGGCGCCGATCCGGGTGAACACTCGATCCTCATGGATCGCGACCAGGCCCGCGTCACCCATCTCGGCGACGAGCAGGCGGGTCGTGTTGGAGCCGATGTCGATGCAGGCGCGTCGCAACGACCCAGCAGTCTGTCAGGCCGGGGTGTGCGAGTGAAACCCGGCCTTGGCCGGATCGAGTTCGACGGGGGGGTCCCCGGGGTCGGGTGGCTCTTCCGGAGCCGCACCGCGCTCGGCCGCCTGCACCGAGACGAGCGCCGCCAAGCCGAACGCCGCGACGACGACGCTGGCCACTGCGCTCACCCCGAACGCGAAGCGAACCGACACCAGTGAGGCGATCAGACCGCCCAGCGCGATGCCGATTCCGGGCGCGAGCAGGAGCAACGCCTCATTGACGCTGCTCGCGAGCGCCATCCAGGACTGAGGCACGATCTCCTGAAACTGCACGCCGAAGATGACCGTCAACAACCCGGTACAGAGGCCGCCGAGCACCCCACCGATGAGCGCGATGGCGAGCGTCGGGGCGATCGCCAGCTCCGCGAAACCGGCAGCTCCGAGGACGATCGAGACGCCGAGCAGGACGTTCGCGTTGCGGTTGCGCAGGCGCGCGTACGCGACGCTGCCCACCAGCGACGCACCCCCCCAGACCGCGAGCAGGATGCCGTAGCCGGACGACCCCGCGTGCAGCGTGTGAACGGTGTAGACCACCTCCAACGGGGTCGGGATCGACAGGCAGATGTAGACGAGCGTCTTCATCGTCAGCAGCGTCAGCACGGGCGGACTGCGGCGGATGAGGAGTATCGCCGCGCGGAGCCGGCGGCGCTCGGGTCCTTCGTGCACCGTGCGCGACGGGATGGAGCGCGAGAGCAGCGCCACCGCCATCAGCGAGAAGACCAGGCAGTTGAGCAGCAGCGCCGCCATCGTGCCGCCGATCGCCGTGACGAAGCCGCCGATGAGCGGGCCCGCGAGGTAGGCGGATGAGAATGAGATGCTCGCGAGCGCCCCACCCTCCCGGACGAGGCCGGCGGGCTTGAGAAGCTCCGTCCGAGCCGCGGTGGCGATCGAGCGCGCGGCCAGTGCGATCACACCGTCGACTACGACGAGGATGAGGATCGGAGCGAGCGCAAAGCGGGTGGTCAGCCAGGCCAGCACTGCGTAGAGCACTGCCTCGACGCCGTAGAGCACCGGAAGCAGCGTGCGTGGCGAGGTGCGGTCGAGCCGGCCGACGAGCGGCGGACCCAGGAACGCCGGAGCCGCCTGCGAGCAGAGGAAGAAGCCCGAGGAACCCAGCACCGACCCGGTCTTCCGGTATACGAGCACCGACAACGCGATCGTGCCGACGAACCAGCACAGCTCGTTGAGGGCGGCCGCCGACGCCAGCCGCCAATATCCAGGCAGCGACAGCACTTCGCGCATCGTGCGCTCTTCCCGTTGGTCCCCGGGCACCGGCTCTCCCATTCGGCGAGGCACCATACACAGCGGTCATCGCCGCGCCCACTCGTGCAGTAAGCATGGCGACCCCGGCTCCGATCCACCACGATGCCGCCCCGGGCAGCTGGGACTACCCTGGGAGGGGCCCCATGAGTTCGTCTTCCGGCACCTCCTCGCTCGGCCGCGAGAGCTCAGACGACGGTTCGTTCCGTCGTCAGGAGAGCCGCTTCCGCCAGTTCGTCTCAAGCGAGGACTCGGCGCGGTTCCCGGTCCAGGCCGGCCGCTACCACCTGTACGTCTGCCGAGCCTGCCCGTGGGCGCACCGCACCCTGATCGGGCGGGCGCTCATGGGCCTTGAGGACGTGATCGGCGTCTCATACGTCGATCCGATCCGTGACGAGCGTGGGTGGGAGTTCACCGGTGGCGACTACGTCGACCCGATCAACGGCTTTCACCTGCTCGCCGAGGCGTATTCCGCCTCCGACGCCGCGTTCGAGGGGCGGGTGAGCGTTCCGGTGCTCTGGGACACGGAGTCCGGCACGATCGTTAACAACGAGTCGGCGGACATCCTGCGGATGCAGGAGACGGTGTTCGCGCCGCTCGCCCGCCACCCGGTCGATCTCTACCCGGAGGATCTGCGCGAGCAGATCGATGCCCTCGGCGAGGTGATCTACGACAACGTCAACAACGCGGTCTACAAGACCGGTTTCGCCGGACGCCAGGAGGTCTACGACCGGGAGGTGCAATCGCTGTTCCAGGCGCTGGACCAGCTCGACCTGCGCCTCGCCGACCGTCGCTTCCTGTTCGGCGACACCCCCGTGGAGACCGACTGGCGGCTGTTCACGACGCTCGTCCGCTTCGACGCCGTCTACCAGATCCACTTCAAGTGCTCGGTTCGCAAGCTCGTCGAGTACGAGTTCCTGTGGCCGTACGCGCGCGACCTCTACCAATGGCCGGGTATCGCGGAGACGGTGAGCTTCGACGAGATCCGGGCGCACTACTACCGCACCCACCCTCAGATCAACCCGAGCGGGATCGTCGCAGCGCTCCCGTCCGCATCGTTCGAGCAAGCGCACGGGCGCGGCTGAGCCGCGCCGCTCGCCTCAGGAGCGGCGGCGCAGCAGCCGCAGCGCGGCCAGGAAGCCGATCACCAGCGCCGCCAGCGGAGCCGGATTCTCCTTGGCACGCTTCAGCGCGACCGATCCGACCAGCGAGACGGCCGAGATCGGCTCGGCCTCGGGTGCGGGACTCGGGGGCGGCGGAGGCGGGGGCGGCGTCGGGCCGGGCGGCGGAGGCGGAGGCGGAGACGGCGCGATCGGCTCCTCGATCGGCGGCGCGGGCGGCGGCTCGACAGGCGTCTCCGCTGCTGCGGGCTCCTCGGCGGCCGGCTGCTCGGCGGCCGGCTGCTCGGCGACGGGCTGCTCGGCGGCCGGCTCCGCTGCTGCGGGCTCCTCGGCGGCCGGAGCGACGGGCGTCGCGCCCTCGATCACCGCGTCCGGATCCTCCGCGGGCGGAACAGCGGCGGCGGCGACGGTCGCCTCGGTCGGCGGGGCCTCGGCCGGCGGTGTGTCGGCGGCCACCGGCTCGTGCTCGCCGCCGGCGAGCATCGCCTGAAGGTTCTTGGCGAAGTCGCCGAGCAGGCGGTTGGAGATCTCCTCGATCATCCCGCCGCGGCCGAACCGGGCCAGGCGGCCGGTGATGTGGTAGTCGGTCGAGACGTCGACCCGGGTCTTGCCGTCACCGACGGGTGCGACGGAGGAGACGATCGTCGCCTTCGCCCCGCCCTGCCCGCGCCGGTCGGTGCCTGACGCCTGCATCGTCGCGGAATGACCCGTGGTGTCGATGTTCTCCATGTTGAGCTTGCCGCTGTAGGCGGCGGAGGTCGGCCCGATCTTGACTTTGAACTCGCCGGTGTACGAGCCATCGTCGTTCTTGCCGGTGACCGCAGCGCCGGGCAGGCACGGAGCCACGCGCTCGACGTCGATCAGCGCCTCCCACACCCGCTCGAGTGGAGCGGCGACCTCAAATGATTGCTCTAGCTTCATCCCGAACCTCCTCAAGGTCCTCTGGTGTGTCGACGTCGCGCCCGGAGCATAGGTGCCCTGCCTCGATCGTTCTCGCCCCGCGCAGCAGCGCCCGGGCGCCCTCGTCCCGGTCGCCATCGACACCGAGCAGCGTCCTGATCTGCTCGCGCCCGAGCGCGACGGGGTGGCCAGGCCGGCCGTCGTAGACCGCGCGCAGCGGCCCCGGATCGGGCTCCTGCGCGAATCGCGCGATCAGCTCGCTGCTCACCAGCGGCGCGTCACCCAGCGTCACGATCACCCGCTCGGCCCCGTCGAGCGCACGCAGCCCGTGGCGCAGCGACGCCGACTGGCCGGATTCCCAGTCAGTACAGACGACGACCTGCGCCCGGCCGAACTCGATCTCCGCGCGGACCTGCTCGGCGCAGGACCCGAGCACGACGATGACCGGCGAGACCAGTTCCGGGTCGACGGCCGTCTGCGCGTCGATCGCCCACTGCAGCAGCGGCCGGTCGCCGAGCGTCGCAAGCTGCTTGGGCGTCGCCCCGAAGCGCGTCCCGGCGCCGGCGGCGAGCACGAGCCCGGCCGACCTCATGGCCGTTCCTCGAGGTGGACCGCGTTCGCGCTCGTGCTCAGCCGGCCGCCGTCGCGTTCGTGCAGCGCAGCGACCGCCTCGGCGAGGACCGCCAGTGCGGCTTCGCTTGCAGTCGTGCCGCCGAGGTCAAGGCCGGCGGGCCCGCACAGGCGGTTCAACTCCTCCTCCGTCACACCGGCCGCGAGCAACCGTTCGCGGCGGCGGCCCTGCGTGCGGCGCGAGCCCAGCGCTCCCACGTAGAACGCGGGCGAGCGCAGCGACAGGGTCAGTGCATCGTCATCGAGCTCCGGAGCGTGGGTGAGCGCCGCCACGGCGGTGCGGGCGTCGAGCCCGCCGAGTTCGTCGAGCGCCTCGGCCGGCCAGGCGACGAGTACCCGCTCCGCGTCGGGGAACGCCGCCGCACTCGCAAACCGCTCACGCGGGTCGATGACGTACGGGGTCCAGCCGATCGTTCGCGCGGCGCGGGACAGCGCGGCGCTGAGCGGGGCCGCGCCGAAGATGACGAGGCGGA
Organism: Solirubrobacteraceae bacterium; assembly: GCA_036501965.1. GTDB lineage: Bacteria > Actinomycetota > Thermoleophilia > Solirubrobacterales > Solirubrobacteraceae > Palsa-465. The sequence goes on along the minus strand of DASXZK010000077.1, from coordinate 63,791 downwards.
TCGACTCGGTGCCGTCCGGGTCGAACTTCGGCCCGTGCACCTCCGAGCTCTCGAGCCACTCGCGCTGCTCCGCCGACAGCCGCGGCTCGCCGGCGTCGCTCATAGCGCCTCCAACACCTCGGCGAGCTCCTCGAGCGAGGCGATCGAATTGCCGGCGAGCAGCCGGTCGGTGTGCGGAACGGCGGCCTGCATCCCCCGCGTCAGCGGCTCGTAGTCGGGGTGAGCGGCCAGCGGGTTGAGCCAGATCACGCGGTACGCCGCGCGCCGGAGCCGGGCCATCTCCTCACGCAGCTGCTCGGGCTCGCCGCGGTCCCATCCGTCGGACAGCACGACGACGACCGCGCCGCGCCCGAGGCGCCGCCCGTGCACGCGGTTGAGGACGGCGAGCGCCGCACCGATCCGGGTGCCCCCGGAGAAGTCGGTGACCGCTTCGGTGGCCCGCGCGAGGGCGGCGTCGGGGTCGCGCCCTCCGAGCTCCTGGGTGATGCGGGTCAAGCGCGTGCCGAACGCGAACGCCTCGACCCGCCGTCGCGCCGCCACCGACGCCTGCATGTACTGCAGCAGCATCCGCGCATACGGCGTCATCGAGCCCGACACGTCGCAGACGAGCACGAGCTGGCGCGGGCGCTCGGTCGGCGCCCGCCAGCGGCGCGCGAGCGGCTCGCCGCAGGTCCGCAGCGACGCCTGCACCGTCGCCCGCAGGTCGGGGGCGTGCCCGCGGCGGCGCGAGAGCTGAGTCCGGCGTGACAGGCGCATCGGATGGCGGCGCGCGAGCCGCGCGATCAGGTCACGAGCGAGTGCGTTCTCGGCTTCGGTGTAGCGGGCGAAGTCCTTGTGCACGAGCACCTCGATGGCGCTCCAGGCCGCCGGGACCGGCTCGGCATCGGGCGCGGCCTCCTCGCCGGAAGGGTCGGCCGCGCCGGCCTGCGGGAGCACCTCCTGCGGGATCTCGCCCAGCGCGGCGATGTCGTCGCTGGGGTCATGAATACCGGACCCGCCCACCCCGCCGTCGCCGAACACAGCCGCGAAGGCCCCCTCAAAGCGCTCACGGTCACGATGCTCGGAGCACAACACGACCGACAGCGCGAGCGCGACGTCCTCACGACTGGAGGCATCGACGTGATCCAGCGCGCGGATCGCGGTCAGCAGCTCGCCCGCGCCAACCCGCGAACCGCGCAGGCGCATCTCGCGCGCGAGCGCCCCGAGCCGCCCGACGACCGCGTCACCGGCGGTGCCCCCATTCATCCCTCTACACGCCCTCCAGGACCCTGCGCTCGCGCACGCGCTGCAGATCCTCGTGGACCTTGAGGACGGCGCCGAGCGTGTCCTCGAGCGTGACCTGGCCGTCGAGCGCGAGCAGTGCCCGCGCCCACACGATCGTCTCCCCCACGCCCGGCTGCTTGTAGAGATCGCCCTGGTCGCGCAGGCGCGCGACCGCCTCGACCACCCGCGCCGCGATCTCGTCAGGAACCTCGGGGAGCCGCGCGCGCACGATCTCTCGCTCGCGATCGGGGTCCGGGTAGTCGATCCACTCATACAGGCAGCGCCGCTTGAGCGCGTCGTGCAGCTCCCGCGTCCGGTTGGAGGTGAGCACGACGATCGGCCGTCGTGTGGCGGTGACCGTGCCGAGCTCCGGGATCGTCACCGCGAAGTCCGACAGGAACTCCAGCAGGAACGCCTCGAACTCGTCGTCGGCGCGATCGACCTCGTCGATCAGCAGCACGACCGCCTCGTCGGCTTCGAGTGCCTCCAGCAACGGCCGGCGCAACAGGAATCGCCGCGCGAACAGCTCGCCCTCGTCGACCCCGCCCTCGGCCGCACGCAGCGCAAGCAGCTGGCGCGGGTAGTCCCAGTCGTAGACAGCGTGGTGGAGATCGATGCCCTCGTGGCACTGCAGGCGGATGAGGCGCGCGCCGGTCGCCGCCGCCAGCGCCCGGGCGACCTCCGTCTTGCCGACCCCTGCCTCGCCTTCGAGCAGCAGTGGCTGCTCGAGCGCGACGGCGAGCGAGACGGCCAGCGCGAGCCGGCGGTCCGCCAGGTACCCCTGGGAGGCGAGCGCCTCGCTCGCGGCGCCGACCGATCCAAGCTCCGCGAGCGCGACTGTCATGCGTTTGGAGGCTACCCGGCCTTGGCGATCGCGTCCGTGATCGCCCGCCGGGTGAGCACTGTCGCCAGGTGGCGCTTGTACTCCGCGGAGGCGTTCAGGTCCGACGGCGGGTTCGTCCCCTCCGCCGCCAGCGCCGCCGCGGCGGCGATGTTCTCGGCGTTCAGCTCCTTGGAGCGCAGCGCATCCTCGGCGGCGGTGGCGCGCATCGGCACCGAGCCCATGTTCGTCAGACCGATCCGCACGTCCTCGCAGGTGCCCCCGCTCGCCTTGACCACCGCGCACACACCGACCATCGCCCAGTCCTCGGAGCGGCGGTTGAACTTGTGGTAGCTGTGTCCGTATCCCTCGAGCACCGGTACGCGGATCTCGGTGAGCACCTCCTGCTCACCGACCGCGGTCGTGAGGTAGTCCTCGAACAGCTCGGCGCAGGCGAGCGTCCGCTGCCCGTCCGGGCCCTGGAGCGTGACCTCGGCCTCGGTGACGAGCATCGCCGCCGGAAGGTCGGAGGCGGAATCGCCATGGGCCAGCGAGCCGCCGATCGTGCCGCGGTGGCGGACCTGGGGATCGGCGATCGTCGCGGCGACCTCGCTCACCAGCCCCAGCTCGGGCGAGTCCTCGAGCGTGGAGTGCGTGGTGAGCGCCCCGATGCGCCAATGCCCGTCCTGGCGCTCGAAGCCCGACAGACCGGGCAGCTTGCGCAGGTCCACGAGCATCGTCGGCGCCGCGAGTCGCAGCTTCATCAGCGGCAGCAGCGAGTGGCCACCGGCCAGCAGCTTGGCGTCCTCGCCGCCGTCGGCGAGCGCCTGGATCGCCTGCTCGAGCGTGTCGGGCGCGACGTAGTCGAATGCCGCCGGGATCATGCCGGGGTGCCTCCCTCGGTGTGGATGGCCTCCCAGACCCGCATGGGGCTGAGCGGCATATTCATGTAGTCGACGCCGAGCGGTCTGATCGCGTCGATGACCGCGTTCGTGACCGCTGCCGACGCGGCGATCGTGCCCGCCTCGCCCACGCCCTTGACGCCCATCGAGTTCACCGGCGAGGGCGTCACCGTCCGGTCGGTTTCGAACATCGGGATCTCCGCTGCCGTCGGGATCGCGTAGTCGACGAACGTGCCGGTGACGAGCTGTCCCTCCGAGTCGTAGTGCACGCGCTCGTAGAGGGCCTGGCCGATGCCGTACACGACGCCGCCGTGGACCTGACCGTCGATCAGCATCGGGTTGATCGGGTTGCCGCAATCGTCGACCGCCACGTAGCGGATGACGGTCGCCTTCCCGGTCTCCGGATCGACGTCGACGACGCAGGCGTGGGCGCCGAACGGGAACACGAAGTTCTCCGGGTCATAGAACGTCGTCTCCTCCAGCCCCGGCTCCAACCCCTCCGGGACCGCGCCGATGTAGGCGATGCCGGCGACGTCGGGCAGCGCCATGCCGGTGTCGGGAGAGCCCTTGACCGAGAACTTCCCGTTCTCCACGACGATGTCCTCGGCCGCGGCCTCCAGCTCGGCGGCGACGATCTGCTTGGCCTTGGCGACGATCTTGTCGGTGCACTTGGCGACCGCCTCACCGCCAGTCGCCAGCGAGCGTGAACCGTAGGTGCCGCGGCCCTCCGGTCCGGTGCCGGTATCGCCGTGGATGACGTCGACCACCCCGGCGTCGACGCCGAGCTTGTCGGCGACGATCTGGGCCATCGCGGTGTCAAGGCCCTGTCCGTGCGGCGAGGTGCCGGTGTAGACGGTGACCGCGCCGGTGTTGTGGACGCGGACCATCGCCGACTCCCACAGGCCGGCCTGGACGCCGACCCCGGCCGGACCGGTGATGCGCGACGGCGCGAGGCCGCAGATCTCCGTCCAGGTGCAGAGCCCCAGGCCACGGTAGATCCCCTCCGAGCGCAGCCGCTGCTGCTCGGACCGGAACGCATCGATGTCGAAGTTCTCCAGCAGCCGGTCGAGCGTGCCGTGGTAATCGCCGGAGTCGTACACGACGCCGGTCGCGGTCGCGGCCGGGAAGTCCTCCTTCGGAATGAAGTTCCGGCGGCGGATCTCGACCGGGTCGAGCTCGAGCTCGTGGGCGAGCTGGTCGAGCGTGACCTCGATCATCTGCGTGGCCTCGGGCCGGCCGGCCCCTCGGATCGCGTCCGTCGGGCATTTGTTCGTGAACACCCCGACGATGTCGGTCTGGACGTTCGGGATCTTGTAACAACCACCCATCACGAACGCACCGAGCGACGGGATCAGCGGCGTGAGGATCATGTTGTAGGCGCCGAAGTCGGCGAGGATCTTCACGTGCCAGGCGGTGATCGTGCCATCTCGCTTGGCCCCCATCCGGACGTGGGAGATCTGGTCGCGGCCCTGGTGGGCGACCGACATGTTCTCCGAGCGGCTCTCGACCCACTTGACCGGCCGGCCGAGCCGCTTGGAGGCCCAGCAGGCAGTGAGCTCCTCGCCGTATACCTGCAGCTTCTGCCCGAACCCGCCACCGACGTCGGGCGCGATCACTCGCACCTGATCCTCGGCGAGCCCCAGCAGGAGCGCCATGAACAGGCGTACGAAGTGGGGAACCTGGGTCGAGCTGTGGAGCGTGAGCGATCCCGCGCGGTAATCCGCGATCACGCCTCGGCACTCGATCGGCGCCCCGGCGATGCGGTGGTTGACGACGCGGCGCTCGACGATCACGTCTGCCTCGGCGAACCCGGCCTCGACGTCGCCGCCGGCCAGCGTCCACTCGTGGACCTTGTTGGTCCCAAGCGACTCGTGGACGAGGGGGCCGCCGGCGATCGCCTGCTCGGGATCGACGACCACGGGCAACGACTCGTACTCGACGAGCACGTCCTCGATGGCGTCGCTCACCGCGTAGCGGTCCTCGCCGATCACGACCGCGACCGGGTCGCCCACGTGGTTCACCTCGTCGCGGGCGAGCGGCCAGTGCTCGGGGTTGTTGACCTCGACGCCGGGCGGAACCCAGGCCATCGGCAACGGCCCGCCGAGATCGGTCATGTCCGCACCGGTGAAGACGCCCACGACCCCATCTCGCGCCGCCGCGGCCGAGGTATCGATCGAGACGATCCTCGCGTGAGCCTCGGGTGAGCGGACGAACGCCATCCACAGCATCCCGGTGATCGAGATGTCGTCGAGGTAGCGGCCCATGCCGGTGATGAGCGGCGGGTCCTCCTTGCGGCGCAGCGCGGCGCCGACCGAGCCGCCGAGTGCGGCGGTGGTGACGCTCATGCCGACACCTCCTCGGAGACGGATTGCCCTGAAGCGTCGAGGACCGACTTGATGATGTTGTGGTAGCCGGTGCAGCGGCAGAGATTGCCCTCCAGCCCTCGGCGGATCTCGTGCTCGCTCGGCTTCGGGTTCTCCTCCAGCAGCGCCGCGGCGGCCATGATCATGCCGGGGGTGCAGTACCCGCACTGCAGGCCGTGGTTGTTCCAGAACGCCTCCTGCATCGGATGCAGGTCGCCCTCGGAGCCCAGGCCCTCGATCGTCGTCACCTCCGCGCCGTCGGCCTGCACGGCGAGGACCGTGCACGACTTCACCGACCTGCCGTCGAGATGGACGGTGCAGGCGCCGCAGTTGGAGGTGTCGCACCCGACATGGGTACCGGTCAGGCCAAGCTGGTCGCGGAGCGCGTGCACCAGCAGCAGCCGCGGTTCGACGTGAAGTTCGTGCTCGTCCCCGTTGACCTTCAGTCGCACGTTCACGGTGCCGCTCATCCTCGCTCCCTCCGACAGTTCGGTCCGACCTCGAGGCCGCACGATACTCCTCGCCCTTCCCACAGATATCCCTCAGATGCAGCGTTTTTGAGGCGCATAAGCACCGCCGTTCGAGCACCAGCTCCTGCCCCGGCGCTGCCCATGCGCGCCGGGGTTCGGTTGCCCCCGCCACACCCGCCCGGATGCCCGCCTGCCCGGGTGCGTGACCGGGGCTGGTGGGCGATCTTCCGACGGGTGGTCTGGAAAACGACCACGGCCTCGACTCCCTCCCCGCCCCCGAGTTTGTTGCGTGCACAACTGAAGTGTTAGGGTGGCGGACATGTCACTTGGACGCCTCGCACTCCGCTCCGCCGTCGGCGGTCTCTTCATCGGTCACGGCACCCAGAAACTGTTCGGATGGTTTGACGGCTACGGCCTCGAGCCCACCGCCCAGATGTTCGGCAGCCTCGGGCTGCGGCCGGCCAAGGCGCACGCCGTGGCTGCAGGCGCCGCAGAGGCCGGCGGCGGCGCCGCGATCCTGCTCGGCGCCTTCACCCCGTTGGCCAGCTCCGCCTTGATCGCGACCATGCTGACCGCGATCCGGACCGTGCACGGAAAGAACGGGCCGTGGGTGACCAACCAGGGCTATGAGTACAACCTCGTGTTGATCGCAGCCGCGCTGGCGCTCGCGGAGACCGGGCCCGGCAGCCCGTCGATCGACTCCGCCCGGGGCCACGAGTCGCACGGCGTCGGGACCGCGGCGCTCGCGCTAGGTCTCGGCATCGCCGGGGCGGCCGGCGCGCAGGTGATCTCCGGGTTCTTCCCAGAGCCCGCCGCCGAGCCGGAGCCCGCCGCCGAGCCGGAACCCGCGCCCGAGCCCGCAGCCGCTCCAGAGCCAGAGGCACCTGCCGCGGCCGCGGAGTCGTCGGAGTCGTCGGAGTCGGCGGACGGATCTGAGCCGGCGGACGGCGCCGCAGGCTGATTCAAGCCGGCGGACGGCGCCGCAGGCTGATTCAGCGCCCGACGGTCCGCGTCAGGTCACGGGCGCGCAGGGAGACGCCAGACAGCGTCTCCCGCACCGTGGAGAGCCCGGCCCGCAGCTCCGGGTCACCGACTTCGACCGGCAGCATCGAGTCCTGCAGATCGGCGATCGACTGATCAGCGTCGCCGACCGCGTCGACCGCCCGCTCGATCAGCGATTGGGCGGACTGCCCGGCCGGCCCGGGCGAGTGCGGCTCGAACGTCCGTGACCGCAGGCCGCTGCGCGACGCGAACTCCGAGTGCGTGCGCTGGGCACGGCCGTAGGCCGACTGCACGGGCCGGAACAGCTTCTCCTCGAGCACGTCGCCCGCGCGCTCGTCGAGCTGCTCGTAGGCCTCGCCGAGCGCGGCCAGCGCCTCGGCGATCTGCTCGATCGCCACCGCCAGATCACCCAGCACCTGCTCTCGTCCTTCGGCGGTCGTGTATGCCATCGGCGCAGAATCTAGACGCTCTCACCGCGTCTGTAGTGAAGAACCGATGAAGCTTCAGGATCCGCCGCGCGCAGCCGGGCGGCGCGAGTCCGACAGCCACCAGCACAGCGCCGCGGTCACCGCGGACACGGCAAGCACCGACGGCCAGGCGCCGATCGCGTGACCGAGCGGATGCGAGACCCCGAACGCCGCGGCGCCGGCGACCGTGAGCCCGGCGGTCGTGCGCCGGCTGTCGCGCCGCGAGGAGACCGCGATGCACGACAGGCCGAAGGCGGCGAGCACGACGCCCCCGAGCGGCCGCGAGCCCGAGGCGACCGCGACGCCGAATCCGCCGATCAGACCGGCCGCCGCCAGCGGCGCGGTCGGCGTCCGCGCGAGCAGGTCGCTCGCGCGCCCATCCCGGGACTCGCTCTGGGTGACCACGCCCTCGATCATCGCAGAGCCGGATCTTCGGTCACGCACGCTCGCGCCGGGTAGGTTTCATCCCGGACCTGACCGAACGCGAGACCACGACAGGAGTTGCGATGGGCTTCGACCAGTACCACGAGCCTCCCGAGGAGCTGCCGGAGGAGACCCGGACGTTCGCACGGCTGTGCGCGTCGCTGACCGAGGAGGCCGAGGCGATCGGCTGGTACGAGCAACGGATCGCGCTTGAGCGCGACCCGGAGGCATCGGCGGTCATGCGCGACGCCGTCGGCGAGGAGTACAAGCACTTCTCGATGGATCTCGAGTTCCTGCTGCGGCGGACCCCGGTGTGGCGTGAGATCGCCCGCGGGATCCTGTTCAAGGCCGGTGACATCGTCGACCACGGCGAGGAGGCCGAGGAGTCGGCGACCGAAGGTGGGGTGGGCGGGGGCATATCTCCCGGCACGATCGTGACCAGCGACTATCTGGGCTCCTCCGATGGCGAGGCGGCGGCCGGCGGCGGCGTCGGCGGCTCACTCGGGATCGGCAGCCTGAAGGAGGCCCTGCGATGAGCAACCACCTGCTGCGCTCCCACGCGCCGATCAGCGACGGCAACTGGACGTTGCTCGACGAGGAGGCCCGCGAGCGGCTCGCTCCGGCCCTCGCCGCGCGCCGGCTGGTCGACTTCACCGGGCCACTCGGGTGGACTCACTCGGCGACCAACCTCGGCCGGGTCGAGCCGCTCGCGCAGAGCCCGTGCCCCGGCGTCGGCGCCGTGCAGCGACGCGTGCTGCCGCTCGCCGAGCTGCGCGCCGAGTTCCAGATCTCGCGCAGCGAGCTGCGCGACGACGATCGCGGTGCCGAGGACGCAGATCTGGAGCCGCTGGACACCGCCGCTCACGACATGGCCGTCGCCGAGAACAAGGCGGTCCTCCAGGGCTGGCCCGAGGCGGGGATCACCGGGATCGCAGAGGCCTCCCCGCACCAGGGTCTCACGCTTCCGGCCGGCGCGGACGGCTATCCGCGGCCGGTCGCGGGCGCCGTCCAGGAGCTGCTGCAGAGCGGGGTCGTCGGCCCGTACGGGCTGGCGCTCGGCAGCGAGGCATTCCGCCGCGTCTCGGAGACCGCGGAGCACGGCGGCTATCCACTGCGCGACCACCTGACCAAGATCCTGGAGGGCGGTCCGATCGTGTGGGCGCCGGGGATCGAGGGCGGTGTCGTCGTCAGCCTGCGGGGCGGCGACTTCCTGTTCGAGTCGGGGCAGGATCTGTCGGTTGGCTACCTGGAGCACGATCGGGACACGGTCACGTTCTACCTGGAGCAGTCGTTCAGCTTCCACGTCGCCACCCCGGAGGCGGCGGTCCCGCTGAAGGTGGGCTGATTGAGCGCCGGGCCCGCGGGTAGGGCACGGGCATGGACCTGTTGCCCTCCCGCCGCCCCAATGCCCACGCACTCGTCCCGTCCCGTCGCCGGATGGGCCCGCTGGCCGGCCAGTTCGCGCAGGACAGTGCGCTCGCCGCGCTCATCGGCGGCAACCTGTTCGGCCGAGTCGCGATGCATCCCGCGCTCGGCGACGTCAGCGACGGCTCCGAGCGCGGCAAGGTGCTCAATCGCGCCTGGCGCCGGTACGGCACCGTCAATTCGCTGGCGCTGATCGGCCTGGTCTCGGGCTGGGCCTCGGCCCGCTCGGACGAGTCGGCACCTCTTTGGACAAGCCCGCGGCGCCGGAGCCTCGTGCTCGCCAAGGACGTCGCGGTCGGCGCGGTGGTGACCACCGGCCTGGCCTCGGCGGCCGGCGGCGTCGGCTTCGCTCACCAGGCCACCGATGGTGCGGTGCCGATGGTCGACGGCACCGAACCCGCGCCCTCCACCCCACGGCGCGCCCGCAGCCTCAAGCATCTCGTCAACCTGCTCGGCGGACTCAACCTCGCCTCCGAGCTGTCGCTGCTCGGCGTCAACGTCCTGCTGTCACGCAGCGCGTCCCGCCGGATGGTCGCGCGCTGAGCGACGGGAGCACCGTGGATCGAGACACCGCACATGCAATCGTCGTCGCCGCGCAGGGCCACGCGCTGGCCAAGGACCTCGCCGTCACCGTCGCCGTTGTCGACACGGGTGGGCACCTGGTCGTGCTGGACCGCATGGACGGCGCCTTCCCGCTGAGCACCCGAATCGCCGAGGCCAAGGCCCAGGGCGCCGCCGTGTGGCAGCGCGATGGGCATGTGATCGCCCAGCAGCAGTCCGAGCGACCGGCCTTCGTGGCGGCGGTCACCGAACTCTCCCGCCTGCCCGTGATCCCCGGCGCCGGTTCGCTCGTCGTCCGCGACGAGTCCGGAGCGGTCCTCGGAGCGGTCGGGGTGAGCGGCGCCAGCGCGGATGAGGATCGCGCCTGCGCCGAGGCCGGGCTCAGCGCCGTCAAACACTGAGCCGAGCGGCGGTCAGAGCGCGACGACCGCTCTGCAGGCGGCGCTTGTGCGGGCGCCGTCCAGCACACGCAGCACCGCCAGCGCGTCGCGCGGATCGACGGGCGGCGGGCCGCCCGAGCGCAGCGCGTCGCGCAGCCCCGCGTAGAACGCCGGCCAGTCACCGGGCGGCCCGTTGAGCGGGACGCTCCGCTCACCCGCGATCATGCGCGGACGGTTCGGGGTCCGCTCGACGCCCCAGTCGTCGACGAGGTCGGGGCGCTCGCCGGCGCGGAGCCGATCCTCCTGGGTGTCCGGCTCTGGCACGATCAGCGCCGCCTCGCTCCCGAGCACGCGCAGCCGCGGTCCGGGCGCCGCCGTCACCACGGATGCGCGCAGATGGCTGATGACGCCGCCTGAGTGGGTGAGCGCGAGGAAGACGTCGTCATCGCTGGCCAGTCCCCGGCGGGGATCGATCTCGGCGTAGACGTGCGTGGCGGGACCGAACCGGTGCAGCGCCTGATCGACGAGGTGGCTGCCGAGGTCGAGCAACTGCCCGCCGCCCTGCTCCGGCGGCGCGCTGTCCCGCCACCGTCCCGGTTCGGGCTGCGGGCGCCAGCGCTCCAGACGGGATTCGCAGCGCCAGACGGTTCCGAGCGCTCCGGTCTCGATCACCTGCGCCAGCACCAGCTGGTCGGAGTCCCAGCGGCGATTCTGGAAGACCGTGAGCAGGACTCCCGCGCGTTCGGCGTGCGCGATCAGCGTCGCGGCCGCGTCCGCGACGGGCGCCAGCGGCTTGTCCACGACCACCGGCAGCCCGTGGTCGATCGCCGCGGTCGCGAGCGGAACGTGCGCGTCGTTGGCGGTCGCGACCACAACCGCGTCGAGCTCTGCCGCATGCTCCCAGAGCGCCCCAGCCGATTCGTGGACCCCGGCCTGAGGATGGTCGTGCCCGGCCTGGGCGGCCCGGCCCGGGTCGGAGGTGACGACCGCCGCGACCCGCAGGCCATCGGTTGCCGCGATCAGCGGCCCGTGGAAGACCCGTCCCGCGAGCCCGTAGCCGACGATCCCGAGGCGGAGGTCCCCCATGCCCGTCCGACGATACCCGGGCCGGGCGACAGCCACCGCCCGTGGCCGTGCACCCGAGCGAGCGTCACGTCCTCGCCCTCGGAGTCGGCGAGCGACAGCAGCGCCGGGCCCCGGTCACTGTGCTCGAGCGAGATGTGGAACAACCGGCGCCGCTGGGCGAGCGCGGCGATCGCGCCGTCGAACGCCCGGCGGCGCTCGCGCGGGACGTGGATCCGCACCATCGAGTGGAACACAACGAGATCGGCGTCGGTGGCGATCCGCTCGGCGTCGAGCCGGGGCAGCAACTCGATCGCGTCCCCACCGATGATCTCCGGCGGGTCGGCCGCGACCGCGTCGAGCGCCTGGCCCAGCTGCCCATAACGGTCGACGTGTTCGGGCCAGACGAGCGCCTGCAGCCAGCGTCGCTCCTCGGGATCGGTGGCGTCGACGGGATCCAGGTCGACGCCGAACCGCTCGCGGATCCGGACGATCGCGTCGAGGTCGGGCGGACCCTCGGCGCTCCGCCACTCGGTCTGAACCGTGAGCGGCGGATCGGCGGGCCCGAACCGACGGCCGCCGGCGCACACCCCCCAGCGGTCGAAGCGCAGCTGGATGCCGGCGCTCGGCCCGATCTCCAGAAACGTCACCGGCCCGCCCGAGCGGCGACCGACCTCGTGAAGCGCGTACCGGATCGCGGTTGCGCGCGCCGGCTCGTTCGTCTGCACCAGGCGGGTCTCGAGCAGCTCGACCAGCGCCTCGCGATGGTCGGCGCAGAACCCGGGGTATTCGGCGGCAGCTGCGGCCGGAGGCTCGGCGCCCGCTCCCACCACCGTCGGGAAGAAGCGCGCGAATGGCAGCGTCGGCTCGCGCGCGAGGACCCGGTGGGTCGCCGCCATCATCAGGTTGAGCGGCTGCTGACCGGCCCGCGCATGCGATGCGACCTCGAGCAACGCGTCGTCGCCCGCGACCGTCGCGGTGAGAGTCTGGTAGAGCGGCGAGTCGTTGAACCACCGGTCGCCCGCGGCGAACTGACCGCGGAGCGTCTCCAGGTCTGGCGTTGCGCGCGCTGGCATGAAGGTCAGGCGGTGAGCAACAGCGGCGCGCCGGTCGTGATCACGAGCGTGTGCTCAGCGTGCGCCGACAGCGCGCCGTCAGCGGTGCGGATCGTCCACCCGTCGCTGTCGGCGACGACGGCGCCGCTGCCCGCCGAGATGATCGGCTCGATCGTCAGCACGAGCCCTTGGCTGAGTGGCTCGTCGAGTCCCGCGATGTAGCGATTGGGGACGGTCGGGTCCTCGTGGATCCGCCGTCCGATCCCATGACCGTTCAGCTCGGCGCAGACGGAATGTCCCCGGCCGGTGATCGTGCGCTCGACGGTCGCCCCGATCGCGTTCAGCGGGGTCCCCGCCCGGGCGACGCCGAGCGCGTCGTTCAGTGCGCGGCGGGCGCTTGCGGCGAGCCGCATCGTCTGCGGAGTGGTGCGACCGACGGGCACCGACGCGCAGGCGTCCGCGTAGAAGCCGTCGAGCTCGGCCGTGACGTCGAGCTTGACCAGCTCTCCCTCCCGAAGCCGGCGCGGACCTGGGATCCCGTGCACCGCCTCGTCGCCCACGCTGATGCAGTTGACGCCCGGGAATCCGTAGTCGAGCTGCGGCCCCGAGCGGGCGCCGTGGCGCCGGAATACCCGGGCTCCGATCGCATCCAGCTCGCCGGTTGTGATGCCGGGCCGCACCGCGCGGCGCATCGCACGCAGCGCCTCGGCGACGACGCGGCCGGCCGCACGCAGGGCGTCGAGCTCCTCCTGGGTCTCGATCGACATGCGCTGAGGGTAGATGGATGGCGGCGGCCCGCTGGCGGTTCCGGCTCGTGCGCCGCGAGGTGTGAGCCCGGGCCTGGTCAGACGAAGCGCCGCACAAAGGCGCGGGCGATCTCGGCGACCTCGCGCCAGCCGCTGTCGATGGTGAGTGCATGGCCGCGTCCGGGGATCTCCACGATCTCGGTCACGGCCTCGTTGCGGGACTGCAGCTTGTAGGCGGCGTTGGTGATCGCCGGCGGCACCGTGTGGTCCTTCGCGCCGGACACCAGCAGCATCGGCCCGCGCGCCGCCGTCTCGGTGTCGACCTTCGCCTCGGTCCAAGGATTGAGGTTGCTGGCCGCCGCCTGGAAGAGCGGTTCGCCGGAGGCGGGAACCACGAACTGGTCATAGAGGGAGTGCGCTTCGTCCTCGTCGACGGCGTTGGCGAACGCGTAGCGGAACTGGTCGTAGGTCAGCGGGACCGCCTTATGCCGGTTCGTCGGGTTGCCGAGCGCGGGACGCGCCGCGCGCAGCGACGAGATCGGCAACGGCAGCACGCCGCGGAACGGGGCCGGGTCGATCGCCACCGCTACCGCCGCGAGGCCGCGGCCGGCGAGGATCTGGGTGATCAGCCCGCCGAATGAGTGCCCGATGATCACCGGCGTGTGATCGAGCTGGGTGATCACCGACTCGTAGTGATCGGCGACGTCGCCGATCGACTTACCCGCGAACACCTCCGGATGCGCGTTCGCCTCCTCCACCGTCACCGGGTCATCGGGCCATCCGGGGGTGAGCGCCACGAAGTTGTCGTCCTCGAAGAACGCGGCCCACCGATCCCAGCTGGATGACAGCAGCCACAGCCCGTGGACGAAGACCACCGGGGTGCGCCCCGACTCCTTGGCGCGCTGGATCTGCTCGGCCTCGAGCTCGGGCAGGAACGTGTCCATCGCGCTCATCGATATCCCCCGCCATCCGTCGTGATCGTCCCCATCTCGTGCCTTTCCTCGAGGAGTTGCCGGCGCAGTGGGATGAGTGGCGCCGACGCCCCCGGCTCTCATGTCGGGCTCATCATTACCGACCGGGACGCCGGTGTGAAGCCGGGGCGCCGGAGACGAGAACGCCCCCAGGAGACGGTGCTCCTGAGGGCGTTTAAGGTGGAGACGGCGGGAATTGAACCCGCGTCCGCGGTCGCGTGAGTCAGGTGTCTACGAGCGTAGCCGGCTCTCTGATCTCATCTCCCGCTCGCCGTGCCGGCGGGGTTGCGGGGGACCAGCTCCTGTGATGTCCCCGGTGCGGTCGGAGCGAGCCGCCTCGGGTGAAGCCTGCTTGGAACCGCTCAGCGCCGCAGGCGAACAACTGAGCGACGTTCGCTACTCGGGCCTATTGACTAGGCAGCGAGAGCGAACTCGTGAGTGTGACTCTTAGAGTTCGCACTTATTTTGTTCCTGGGTGTTTTACGAGGCCTCCCAGGACCTCGGCTCGCGACCATCCCCGCGGATCCGACCACGTCGAAGCCTGTCGTCCCCGGGTATGTCTTGCTCAGCTCAGTATAGGACGTAACGATCGTCACGCACTCACGCGCCGACGGACGCCGGCGCTGGGTATCAAACGCGACCAGGAGTGACGTTTGATGCCCAGCGACGCCTCGGCGGCGGCACCCGGCGGGCCCGCGTCCGTCGGCTGCGAGAATGGGACGACGATGGACCTTCCTCCCCCGACGCTGCCGGAGCCCCCGCCGGACCGCTACGCCGAGACGGCGCCGGTCTACGGGCCGTGGCCGGATCACAGCGACGACGAGCCGCCGCGCAAGGACTCCTCCCTGCGCCGGCGCCTCGCCCCGATCGGCGCGGCGATCCTGGCGTTCCTCGCGAAGGTCAAGACGATCCTGCTGTTCCTCGGGCAGTTCAAGCTGCTCGTCACCGCCGGCTCGATGGCGGTCTCGATCGTCGCCTACGCCTCGATCTGGAACTGGACGTTCGCGCTCGGGTTCGTCGTGCTGCTGCTCATCCACGAGATGGGCCACGTGATCGCCCTGCGGCGCGAGGGCATCCGCGCCTCCGCGCCGATGTTCATCCCGTTCCTGGGCGCCGTGGTCAGCGCGCGCTCGCTCGGTGACGATGCGCTCGCGGAGGCTCGTGTCGGGCTCGCCGGGCCGGTGCTCGGCTCGATCGGCGCGGGCGCCTGTCTGCTGATCTGGAAGCTGACCGGCCACGACTACTGGCGCGCGCTCGGCTTCACCGGCCTGTTCCTGAACCTCTTCAACCTGCTCCCGGTCGTGCCGCTCGACGGCGGCCGCGCGATGGCGGCGATGTCGCCGTGGATGTGGTGCGCCGGGTTTGCCGCCACGGTCGCGCTTGCCGTCGCGTTCCCCAACCCGGTGATCATCCTCATCGCGGTCCTCGCGGCGTACGAGACGTGGCGGCGGCTGCGCGCGCGGCGCTCCGGCGACGAGGCCGAAGCGGCCTACTACCGCGTGTCAGGGCGCGGGCGCATGCTCGTCGGCCTCACCTATCTCGCACTCGTGGTGCTGCTCGTCCTCGGCATGCACGTGACTCACCTGCATCGCACCCTCTGACTGCGAACGGGCAATGATCCGTGCCGTGTCCGAACGGTGAAATGCTTGTGACCGATCTCCGCACCAAGCACCTCGGGTGAGACGGTGTGCCACGTCACGCACTCCGTCGCGTGGCATGGCACACCGCCCGAGAGTGAAGGAGACAGAGTTGCCAAGCCTGTTCAAGCGGATTTGGGCGTACGGGACGCTCTCCGCCTCGCTCGCCCTTTCGGGAGCGCTCGCTCCCGCCACGGCGGGTGCCGTCACGCCGCCGGCCTCCAACTCGGCGCACTCCGCACGCGCGCCGCATGTGATGGTGATCATGATGGAGAACACCGACTTCAGTCAGGCGATGGGCTCGGCGCAGATGCCCTTCCTCAACGATCTGGTCCACCAGTACGCCGGCTTCACCGGGGCGTACGGCTGGCAGTACCCCAGCCTGCCCAACTACGTCGAGCTCTTCGCGGGATCGACGGTCGGAATCGACGCCGACTGCGATCCGGGCGACAAGCGCTGCACCGATCTGTCACACGAGCGGTTCACCGACCAACTGGAGGCGCAGGGCGTCAGCTGGCACGCGTACTACCAGGATGACGTCTCGGGTTGTGACGACAACCCCGACGGCTTCTTCCACGGCAACTACGACGTCGAGCACAACATGTTCGCCTACTTCGCGGACTTCGCGCAGCAGTGCTCACACCTGTCGAACTTCAACCCGCTGTACTCTGATCTGCGCTCCTCGAACGCGCCCGACTTCGACTTCGTGGTTCCGGATCTGGACAATGACGGCGGCGACAACGGGACGATGGCCTCAGGCGACGCGTGGCTGGCCCAGAACGTCCCGCAGATCATGAAGACGACCTGGTACAGGCAGGGCGGCCAGATCGTGATCCTGTACGACACCGGCTATGGGAACTCTGGCGGGGTCAATGGATCGACTGGCGGACAGCTCCCGCCCATCGCGGTCGTCTCGGCACACACGGTCGGGATGGGGTTGCGCGCGAGCCCCCTGAACACCGCGGGTGTCCTGCACTCGCTCGAGGCCACCTATGGCCTGCCCTCCATCGGCGATGCGGCGAACGCGGCCAACGGAAGCCTCGGCACGGCCCTGCTGCCTGGCTGGCCGACGGGCATGAGCCCGAAGCCCGGTTTCCAGGGCGCGGTGGTATCGGTCGGCGGCCAGGGAGCGCCGGCGGTCGCCGTCGCCTCCAAGGCGTTCACCTTCGACGGTGTGGCGCGGCTCCCGGGCGGAGCGACGATCGAGGTCGGCGAAAACCGCAAGGGCGAGGGCATCGTGGCCAAGGGTGGGCATGTCGTCGCGGTTCCCCACGCGACGGATCTGCTGTCGGTCTCCTGCACCGCGAGCGCGAGTTGCTGGGCAGTCGGCCTCGGCCGCGCCAACTCCGATGAGGCGGCCGTGGTGAAGATCGTCGACGGGCAGCCCACCAAGGTGATCGTCGACCCGGCGTTCTACGGCCTGTATGGAATCGACTGTCCCACCGGGGGGCAGTGCGAAGCCGTCGGGTACGACACCTCCGACATCGCCGACGCCGTGACGACCATCACCGGAGGAACGCCCAGCCCGCCGGCCGAGGTGCACGGCGGGGGCGAGTGGCTGAACGCGGTCTCATGCCCCACCGCGACCGAGTGCTATGCGACCGGACTGGTCAACTACACGGCCTCGATCGTCCCGATCGTCGCGGGCGTCTCACAGAAGCCGATCACGGTCCCGAACGCCTGGTACCTCAACGCGATCGACTGCACCGGCGTCGGTGACTGCACCGTCGCGGGCGAGAGCGGCAACGCGGGAGGGGGTTTCGTGGACACACTCAGCGATGGCACGATCGGTCAGGGCGATCTCGCGCCGGGCACCGAGGACCTGTACGGCGTCGGTTGCGCGATCGACGGCAATTGCCTGATCACCGGCGCAAGCCAGGTCGGCGCGGGCGCGTACAGCCACGGCGTCACGCTCACCGACACGGCGGGTGCGCTCGGCCCGGTGCGCGCAGCCCCGGGAACGAACGGCCTAGGGCAGGCCGCGTGCGGACTGGACGATCAGGACTGCGTCACAGTGGGGTCGACTGCGTCCTGACCGCCTGAGATCAGAGGAGCGGGGAGGGGTCGCCGCCGTCACGCGGTCCCTCCCATGTGACTTGACTGCTCAGTAGCGGTCCACCCGCTGCTCGCGGACGACCGTCTGGTCGGCCCGGCGGGTCCACACGAACGTGTACCAGATCGCCAGGATCAGCCCGACGAGTCCGACGATGATGAGGACAAGACCTGCCGTCTGGATGTTGAATCCCTTCACGGTCGCGGTGACCGCCCAGCGGAGGATCGCGCCAACTGCGATCAGGAAGATGGATGAGCCAATTGTCATAGCGAGTATCTACCCGCTTCTCGCCGCGCGAACACCACGGCGACCCTGACCATTCAGCGCTTGATCAGCGCTTGATCAGCGCCCGACCTCGCGCAGCTCGCGCTGCACCTCGCGCATCGTGTCGCGCTTCTTGATCGCCTGGCGCTTGTCGTAGAGGTCCTTGCCGCGGGCGAGCGCGATCTCGACCTTGGCCCGGGAGCGCTCCCCGGTGAAGTAGATCCGCGTTGGTACGAGCGTGAGGCCCCGCTCCTGGGTGAGACCGATGAGCCGCTCGATCTCCTTGCGGTGCAGCAGCAGCTTGCGCGGCCGCTCGGGGTCGTGGTTGTTACGCGAGGCCGGGCCATAGGGCGCGATGTAGACGCCGTAGAGCCACAGCTCGCCGTCGCGCACCGACGCGTAGGAGTCCTTCAGCTGGGCGCCGCCCTCGCGCAGCGACTTGACCTCGGTCCCCTCGAGCACGATGCCGCACTCGAACCGCTCGAGCAGGTTGTAGCGGAAGCCCGCCTGGCGGTTTGAGGCGACGTCGCCCGACGCCGCTTTGCGCTTGGAAGTCTTGGCCATCAGACACTCTTTCACTCCGGGTCGGCTGCCGGGAGCAGGTCGACCCTCCCCCGGGGCGCCTCGATGCGCCCGACACGGACCTCTACGGTATCCCCCAAGCGGATCATCCCGCCGTCGCGGGTCCCGACCAGCATCGTCCCCTCGTCGTTCAGCTCCCACCAGTCACCGCGCATGCGCCGGACCGGGAGCATCCCCTCGAAGCGCCCGTCCTCGCCGAAGGCGATGAACGCCCCCGCGCCGATCAGGCCGATCACCTCGCCCTTGAACACCTCCTCGCGGCCGCCACCTCCCGCGAACAGGTGGCGCTCCAGCAGGAAGCACGCCGCCACGTCGTCGGCATCTCGCTCGATCACCATCGCGGCCCGCTCCCGTTGGGAGGTCCACGGACCGGCTGCGTGGACCCAGGTGCGATCGGGCGCGGGCTCCCCGGCGACGATCGAGAGCAGCGCGCGGTGGCAGATCAGGTCCGGGTAGCGGCGGATCGGGGAGGTGAAGTGGCAGTACCCGGTCGAGGCCAGGCCCGCATGGCCGAGGTTGCGGTCGTCGTACTGCGCCTGCTTGAGCGCGCGCAGCACGAGCGAGCTGAACGCCCGCGCGCCGTGGCCGTCCCGGCGCCCCACCCAGGCGGCCACGAGCGCGGAGGCCTCCCCCACGATCTCGCCCGCCTCCTGTCTCGTCATGACGTCGGGGACCGGAGGCGTCGGCACCCCGAGCGAGGTGAGCTGCTCGACGAGCCGCTCCACAGCGACGGGCTCCGGTCGCTCGTGGACGCGGTAGAGCGCGGGCACGCCGTGCTCGGCGAGCACCCGCGCCACCTGTTCGTTGGCCGCCACCATCAGCGCCTCGATCAGGCGGTGCGACTCGGTCTGCTCGGAGAGCTCGACGTCGACCACATCACCAGCGCGATCGAACACGAACGAGGGCTCGGCCGAGTCGACGACGAGCGCGGAGCGCTCCGACCGCAGCTCCCCGAGGGCCGCGGCCGCGGCGCGTGCGGCGGCAAGCGGTGCGCCCCACGGCTCCGCCGCGGATTCGGCACCGGAGAAGATCCTGTCGACGCGCTCGTAGTCCAGACGCTCGTCGGAGCGGATCAGCGAGCGGTACATCGAGGCGGACCGCACTCCACCCGGGCCGATCGCCATCTCGACGGTGACCGTCGCCCGCGCCTCACCCGGGACCAGCGAGCAGGCCCCATTGGAGAGCTCCTGCGGGAGCATCGGCTCCACCGCGCCCGGCACGTAGACCGACGTGCTGCGCCGGTAGGCCTCGCGATCGACGTGCGAGCGGGGTGCGACGAACGCCGCCACATCGGCGATGTGGACCCAGATCCGCCAGCCGTCACCCGCGGTCTCGGCCGAGATCGCATCGTCGAAATCACGGGCGCTCACCGGGTCGATCGTGAAGGTCGGGAGCGCCCGCAGATCCCGCCGGCCCTCGTCCGACACGGCCGCGGTTGACTCCGACGCGGCCCTCGCCTCACGTGCGACCGGCGCCTCGAACCCGCGTCGCAGTCCACGGTCGAGCATCAGCGCCTCGATCACGTCGCGTGCCACCTCGGGGCGCCCGAGCCGGCGTAGCACGCGCACGCGGTTGGCACCGCCCTGCCGCTGCGCCTTGCGGCCGCCGCCGACCGGCTGCCCGACCAGCACGAGGTCGCCCGCGTCGTAGCGCGTGTCACGACTGACCACCTGGCGCGGCCCGGGACCGAAGAACCCCTCGGCGACGAGGAACTTGCCGTGCCGGGCCAGCAGGGCAACCCTCGGCCCTGACCGCGGCTCCTCAGCGGCGGAGCCGGAGCGCGCGCCTGATGAGCCCCGCGGGGCGGGGCGGCTCACTTCAGCTTGGAGACCGCGACGCGCTCCGCGACCGCGAGCTGGTGGGCGGCGCCGTTGGCTTCGACGTTCGGAGCGATACCCGGGCCGCGCTTGACCCACTGGCCAGAGGGGGTCTTCGAGGTGCCGCCCGCGCCCAGATTCTCGCCGTCCGGGGTGAAGTACTCGCCGACGGTGAAGTCGAGCGCGCCGCCGTTGAGCAGCGGCTGGATCTCCTGGAAGACGCCCTTGCCGTAGGTGTGGGTGCCGACGAGCCTCGCCCGTCCGCGCTGCTGGAGCGCGGCGCTGACGATCTCCGCCGAGGAGGCGGTGTCGCGGTTGACGAGCACGACGAGCGGGATCGACGCGGGGATCGCGTCGCCCTTGGCCAGGTAGACCTGGCGCGCGATCGAGCGCCCGTCAGTCGAGACGATCGTGCCGCTCTGGATGAAGATCGACGCGGTCGCGACCGCTTGCTCCAGCAGACCGCCGCCGTTGTCGCGCAGGTCGAGGATCAGTGCCTGCGCACCCTTCTGGCGCATCTTCTGCACCTGGGCGCGGACCTCGGCACCGGCGTTCTCGGAGAATTGGGTGAGATCGACATAGCCGATCTTGACCCCGGCGTGGTGGAGCAGCGCGCTCGAGGCAACCGGAACGTTGATATCGGCCCGCCGCACCTGGACGGTGCGCGTGCTGTGGCGGTGGCGGATCCGCAGCGTCACCGTGGTGCCGACCTTGCCCTTGATCAGGTCGACCGCAAAGCTCTGGGAGCGCCCCGCGAACGAGTGGCCGTCGGCGGCCACGATCGTGTCCCCCGCCGCGATCCCCGCCTTCGCGGCCGGGGTTCCCGGGTACGCCTCGCCGACGACGAGCCCACCGCCGGTGAACGCCTGGATCCCGACCCCGATGCCGCCGTCGATCTGCGGATTGGTCGTCGTGTCCTGGAAGTCCTGGTAGTTCGTGGGGTCGTAGTAGTGCGAGTACGGGTCGTCGAGGCTGGCCACGGCGCCGGCGAGCCCGTCGTTGACGAGCGCGGTGCGACTGAGCTTGCGGTAGTAGTCCTTCGTGAGCAGCCCGTAGACCTGGTTCTCGAGCCGCTGGTCCTTGCTCTCGGACACGAACGCCGAGCGCAGCGGAGAGGGCAGCCAGCTGGGATGTCCGCCGAACCACAGGCCGACCGCGAGCAGCAACAGCCCGCCGGCCCCGAACAGCAGGTTGCGCAGCGTCCTACGCGGTGGCGGGGCCTCGAACATCGTGGTCGGAGGGTAGCTCTCGCCTGCCGCCGGTCCGCCGGGACCGACCGGCGATCAGACGCGCAGGAAGCGGCGCAGCGACAGGCCGGACCCGAGCGCCGAGACCATCACGCCGGCTCCCATCAGCACCACCACGAGCACCAGGAATGGGATCGTGTGCGGGGCGGCGATCAGCGTCCAGCTGTGCGCGAGCGGATCGAGCAGCAGGATCTTCGCGGCGCCGAGCACGACCAGTGCGAGCACCGCCCCCGCCGCACCGACGATCACGCCCTCGATCACGAACGGCCAGCGGATGAACCAGTCGGTGGCACCGACGAGCTTCATCACCTCGACCTCGCGTCGGCGCGAGTACAGCGACAGCCGGATGGTGTTCGCGATCAGCAGCACCGACGCGAGCGCGAGCAACACCACGAGCACCGCGGCGGTGATCGTGACGAGGTTCGTGACCTGAAGGATCTTGCGGGTATCGGTCGTCTTATTGGAGACGTTCGCGATCGAGGCGTCGAGCGCGCCCGGCTTGCCGCCCGGCCCCTTCGGAGTCAGCGCGTCGTGGACGTTCAGCACGTACTGGGGGTTGGTCGTGAAGACCTCAAAGGTGTCCGGCAGCGGGTTGGACCCGAGCGCCTTGTAGGCCGACGGATCGGCCTTGGATTGCTGGGCGAACGCCCGCGCCTTGGAGACGTAGGCGACCCGTTTGACGTGCGGGATCGCCAGGATCTCCTTGCGCACTCTGGCTTCGTCGGCCTTGGTCGCGTTCGTCTTCATGTAGACGTTGACCTGGACCCGGTCGCGGACCGTGTTCGCGGTGTCATTCGTCGCCTGGACGATCGGGATGAAGACACCGAGCACGAGCAACGTCACGAGCACTGTCGCCAGCGCGGCGAACGACGGCGCCGGGCTGCGGCGCACCGCCCGCATCGCCTCGCGGAGGAAGAACCCGAAGCGCATCGCCTCAGACCCCGGGCGGCCGCGTCGAGGGCGCGCGCAGCCGCTTGGCCAGGTCGCGCGTCGACTCATCGCGCGTGTACCGGCCGGCCGCCTCGTCGCGCACGAGCTGACCCTGGTCGAGCTCGAGGACGCGTCGGCGCATCTTGTCGACCATCGCCTGGTCGTGGGTGGCCACCAGCACGGTCGTCCCCGTGCGGTTGATCCGGTAGAGCAGCCGCATGATGTCGATCGACGTGTCGGGATCGAGGTTGCCGGTCGGCTCGTCGGCGAGGAGCAGCGGCGGGTGGTTGACGAACGCGCGGGCAATCGAGACGCGCTGCTGCTCCCCGCCGGACAGCTGGTGGGGCATGTTGTGCAGCTTCGTCGACAGGCCCGTCAGCCGCAGGATGTCCGGCACCTTGGCGCGGATCTCCCTGCGGGTGCCGCCCGTCACCTGGAGCGCGTAGGCGACGTTGTCGTAGACGGTCCGGTTCGGCAGCAGCTTGAAGTCCTGGAACACGACGCCGACGTTGCGCCGGAAGTACGGGACGCGGCGGCGCGTGACCTCCGACAGGTCGTGGCCCGCGACGCGGAGCGTGCCGTCGGTCGGATCGAGCTCCTTGATGAGCAGGCGCATGAGCGTCGATTTGCCCGAGCCGGTCGAGCCCACGAGGAAGACGAACTCGCCGCGATCGATCGAGAACGTCACCCGATCAAGGCCCACATCTCCCTGGTAGAGCTTGGAAACCCCGCGGAACTCGATCACCGTGCGGGAGGTGACCGGACGCGGATCGGACGGCGAGACCGGAGTCGCCGCGCCCGGGCGGGCCGAGGGCGCAGCGCGCCGTGATGAAGGCGCCGCGGAGGTCCGCGAAGAGCGCCGTGTCTGTCGTTCTGAGGCAGCCATGAAGTCGCCGCAGCGTAGCGAGCGAACGTGTTTGCGGGGGCCGTTTCAGACCATCTGCAACGGGATTTGCATCCGCTTGCGGGGTCTGAGAGCGCCGTCGGCGGGGTGGGTGCGTAACCTGTCGACTCAATGTCTTCGGTGACGATCTCCACGCTGCACAACGGCCTACGCCTGCACCGGATTCCGATCGAGGGGACCCGCTCGGTGACGATCCTTGTCGCGTTCGACGCCGGCGCGCGTACCGAGCGCCCCGAGGAGAACGGGATGGCGCACTTCCTCGAGCATCTCGTGTTCAAGGGCGGTGAGAAGTTCCCGCACTACCGGGACGTCAACGAGGCCGCGGAGCGAATCGGCGCGGTGCTCAACGCCTACACGAGTCACGATCTCGTCGCCTTCCACATCACCGCGCGGGCCGAGCGCGCGCTGGAGGCCGCCGACCTGCTCACCGACTTCACGGCGCGTCCGAAGCTCGACGGCGATGAGCTCGACCGGGAGCGCGGGGTCGTCATCCAGGAGATCGCCCGGTACGACGATCAGCCCTCGTCGGTGGCCGAGCATCTGATCGACCGCGCCGCGTTCGGCGAGCACCCGCTCGGACGCTCAGTGCTCGGGCCCGCGGAGCATCTGCGGGACACGTTCACCCGTGACGGCATCATCGCCTTCCGCGAGCGCCGCTGGGCGCCGGAGCTAGGCGGCGCGTTCATCGTCGGCAACCTCGAGTCGCTGGGCGACCCCGGGGAATTCGAGGCGTTGTTCGAGCGCTTCTCGCCACAGCCGACCCCCGACCGCTACGAGGCTGCGCCCGGTCAGGTCCCGCGGGTGCTCGTCTCCGAGCGCGAGTCCAACCAGTCGCACCTGCGGATGTCCTATCGCCCCAAGATCGACGTCCGCAACACCCGCCAGCGCTCGGCGCTCGTCATCTACTCGACGCTGCTCGGCGGTTCGATGGGCTCCCGCCTGTTCGACGAGATCCGCGAACAGCGCGGCCTCGCCTATTCGGTGAGCGCCTATCCGCACGCCTACTCCGACGTCCCCGTGCTGCAGCTGTCGGCGGGGCTGGACTCAGGAAAGTGCGTGGAGGCCTACCGCCGCATGCGGGAGATCGTCTCGGAGCTGCGCAGCGACGGACCGACCGAGTCCGAGGTGGAGCGGGCGCGCGCGTACGCCGCCGGCGCCCGGGCGATCGGCTTTGAGAACAGCGGCGCGGTCGCCCGCTACGCCGCCCAGCAGACGATCGTCTACGAGGAGCCGGTCGATCCCGACGCCGCGATCGACCGCTTGGACGAGGTCACCTTCGACGAGGTCCGCGAGGTC
This sequence comes from Solirubrobacteraceae bacterium, assembly GCA_036501965.1. Lineage (GTDB taxonomy): Bacteria > Actinomycetota > Thermoleophilia > Solirubrobacterales > Solirubrobacteraceae > Palsa-465. The sequence goes on along the minus strand of DASXZK010000077.1, from coordinate 39,151 downwards.
GCCGCCGGCGTCGACGACGAGCTGTCGATCGCGTGCGTCGGGCCGCATACGGTGCAGGAGCTCGAGGCGGCCTAGCCGCCGGCCGTCCTGTTGTGAGACGCTGGCTCGCCGGCGGCCTGGCGCTCGTCATCGCCGTCGCCGCCCTGGTGCTCGTGCTCGGCGGCACGCTGGACCGCACGAGCTCGCACGACGCGACCCCACCACCCGGCGGCAAGCCCGTCATCAGGCGCCATCGGGTGGGAACGACGACCCGATCGGCGACGCGCACCACGAGCGCGACCACGCCCACCTCCCCCACCCTCGGGCGAGCGGGATCGAGTTCCTCCCAGCCCCCAGGCGCCGGTGAGACGGCGCTCGTGCGATCGCTCCGCCGGCAGCTGGGCGGTGCCGGGCCAAACGTGGGGGCGCTCGTCTACGACATCACCTCCGGCAAGGAGCTGTTCGCGGTCCATCCGACCGTCGGCCGGGCGCCCGCGTCCGTGGAGAAGATCTGGACGACGGTCGCGCTGATGGACCGGCTCGGCCCGGACCAGCGGCTGCAGACGGTGGTGCTCGGCACCGGTCGCCAGCGCGGCGGGATCTGGCACGGCAACCTGTACCTGCGCGGCGGCGGCGACCCGACGTTCGGCGATGCCGGTTTCAACTCGGTCTGGAACCACGGGGAGGGTGCGTCGGCGTCGGCGCTCGTCGCCCAGCTGCGCCGCCACGGGATCCGACACGTCACCGGACACCTCTACGCCGACCCGTCCCTGTTCGATGACAAGCGGGGCGGCTTGATCACCGGCCAGAAGCCCGACATCCCCGACCTCGGCGGGCAGCTGAGCGCGCTCACCTACGACCACGGCACGACGCTCAAGCATTACGACCCGGCCACGTTCACCGCCCACGAGGTGGCGCTCACCATGCGCGGGTCGCACATCCAGGTGACCGCCGCGACCCGGACGCGACACACGCCCGCCTCCGCCCAGCTGCTGGCGAGCGTCTCCTCCCCGACGATGCTGCAGATGACCAAGCTGATGGACGTGCCCTCGGACGACTTCTTCGCGGAGCTGTTCGCCAAGCAGCTTGGCGTGCTGTACGGCACGGGCGGCACGATCCATGACGGCGCCAAGGTGATCTCGCAGACGATCGCCTCCCATTACGACCTGCATCCGTTGATCCTCGACGGCTCCGGGCTCGCGCGTCAGGACCGCACCTCGCCGCTTCAGATCGTCGACCTGCTGCGCGACCTGTGGGGCTCGCCGGTCGGTACCGAACTCTCCGAGTCGCTGCCCGTCACCGGGATGAGCGGCACGGTGGCGACGATCGGCACCCGGAGCGCTGCGCAGGGGCGTTGCCAGGCGAAGACGGGCTCGCTGGACGACGTGACGAACCTCGCCGGCTACTGCCGCACCAAGGGCGGCCAGAAGCTCGCGTTCGGGATCTTCATCGACGGTCCGGAGAACGGCATCGGCTTCACGATCGAGAGCAAGATGGTCGGCGCGATCGCCCGATATTGAAAATCGCGCTCGGGAGGCCCAGAATCCAGGTCCGTGGAGCTCGCCACGGCTCTCAACCTGAGGGAGCTGCAGCGTTACCTGGGACGAATCGGCGACCGCTGGCCGCTGCAGATGGTGCTGCTCGCCGGCGCGCGCGTCGCCGACATGCGGGCCGGCAGGGTCAACCGTGACAACCGCGGCCACGAGTTCGTCGTCGTGCTCGTCTCCGAGGGATTCGGCGGGATGCCGTGGCTGGAGCGCCTCCATCAGGCCGGGGCGCTGTGGGACGCGCTGGAGATGGGCGCGGGCGCCGAGATCCACTGCTACACCCCCGCGGAGTACCTTCGCCGCCGCGAGACGACTCCCGCGGTGCGCATCGCCGCAGAGCGAGGCGTGCTGCTCTACGCGGACACCGAGCCGTTCACCGCGGCCTCGCACGACGGCTGATCGATCGGCCTGTCCGCCCGCGGACGTCGGGCAATCGAGTGTGACGCCCGCTTCAGAGTGGCGCGTTTCCGCCGATATCGTGGCCAGATCCTTCATGACCCTGGACGCTCTGATCGAACGCGACGGCGCGCACTGCGTGTGGTGCGGGCGCGCACCCTGGCGCACCGAGCTCACCGCCGAGCACATCGTGCCACGCTCGCGCGGCGGGCGCACCTCGCCCGAGAACCTCACGGTCGCGTGCCGCGCGTGCAACAAGCGCCGGGGGACCAAGCCGGTCGTCTCGTTCGTGCGCGCGCTGCTCGACGAAGGCGTCATGCCGCGCAGCGATTCGCTGCTTGTCGGCCTCGGCCGCCTCGCCTCGTCCGATCGCCGGGATCTCGCCGCCTACGGGGCGCGCCAGCTCGCGCTGCTCGAGCGTCTGCTCGACGAGCGGCCGGGAGCTCCGCGGCGTCGCGTCACCGACGCCGCCTGAGCCGGCTGAAGCCGACCACTTAAGCGGGCGCAGCCGCGCGCTCGCCGCCGGTCCGCTGCTCCAGTGAGCGGTCGGCGAGCACCCGCACGGTGGCAAACGTCGGGTCGGCGGCGCCGTGCAGTCGTGCCCCGGCCCGAGTCAGCGTGCGCAGATAGGCCACGACCTCGGCCGTGACGCGCTCGCCGGGGAGGAGTGTCGGGACGCCCGGCGGGTAGCCGGCGATCGATTCGCACGAGATCCGCCCGATGGCGTCGTCGACGGCGACCGCCTCGCCGCGTCCAAGGAACGCGTCGCGGATCGGCACGACCGCCTCGGACTCGGTCGGCGCGGGCGGGGTGACGATCTGCCCGCCATCGCCCGGACGCCCGACCAGCCGGACGACCTCCGCGAAGTCGTGGGCGAAGCGCTCGAGCGGATCGACGGGCTGGCCGAGGCCGAGCACCAGCACGATCGTCGCGTGGGTGGCGAGCTCGATGTAGATGTCGTAGGCGTGACGCAGCTCGGCAGCGAGCTCGTAGCCGGTGCAGCCGGTGCCGCGCACATCGATCACGACCCGCAGCGGGTCCCAACCGGCGACGCCCGGGCGTCCGACCATGCCCTCCCCGACGATCTCCACACCGGGGATCGCGTCGATCGCCTCGCGGGCGCGGAACGACGCGGCGAGCGTGCGGTCCAGCAGCGCCTCGCCGTGGACGGCGAGCTGGCGGCGGGCGGAGTCCAGCGAGGCGAGCAACAGGGAGTTGGGGCTCGTCGAGCGCACCAGGCGGATGCACCGCGAGACCTCGTCGGCGTCCACCCGGGTGGGTGAGGTCCCATTTCCGACGAGCAGCATCGCCGACTGGGTCATCGAGCCGACGATCTTGTGCGTGGAGGCGAGCTCCGCGTCGGCGCCGAGGTGCAGCGGGGAGTCGGGCAGGCCCGGATGGAATCCGAAGTGCGAGCCCCAGGCGGTGTCGACGATCAGCGCCGCGCCGTGTCTATGGACGACCTCGGCGCAGCCGGCGATGTCGGCGGCCATGCCGTAGTAGGTCGGGGAGACGATGAACACCGAGCTGATCCCGGGCTCGCGGCGCAGCGCCTCGTCGAGCGCCTCGGGGGTGACCCCGTGCGCCATGCCGAGCTCTTCGTCGTACTCCGGCGAGACGAAGCTCGCCATGCCGCCGCTGAGCACCAGCCCGTCGACGACCGACGCGTGTGAGTTGCGTTGCACCAGCACGTGCTGGCCTGGCTTCGCAAGCGCGAGCACGAGCGCGTGGTTGCCCTGGGTCGCGCCGTTGGTGAGAAACCAGCAGCGTTCTGCGCCGTAGGCAGCCGCAGCCAGCGACTCGGCGCGCTCGTAGGGCGTCGGCTTGGGACCGGTGTCGATCCCCTCGATGTCCTGGCAGATATCAAGCGCGAGCGCGCGCTCGCCGATCGCGGCGCGCAGGCCGGGGTCGGCGCCCGGGCCGCCCTTATGACCGGGCACGTGGAAGCGCTGAGAACCGCGGAAGCCGTAAGAGACGATCGCCTCCAGATAGGGCGCGGTCGGCGTGTCGCGGGAGCGCGGCGGCCCCGTCGCCTCCGCGTCCTCGAGCGGGTCGCTCGGCTCGCGGGGATTCTGGTCGTCGATCTCGGTCATCGACCGCTCAGGCTACCGGGCGGCCTGTAACAGATAAGCGCGCACAAAACCGTCGAGATCGCCATCCAGGACACGGTTCGCATCGCCCATCTCGAAGTCGGTGCGGTGATCCTTGACCATCGTGTACGGGTGCAGCACGTAGGAGCGGATCTGGGAGCCGAAATTGACGTCCTGGGCCTCCCCGCGCTCCTTGGCGATCTCCTCCAGGCGCTCGCGCTCCTGGCGCTCGGCGAGCTTGGAGCGCAGTACCGCCATCGCCTCGGCCTTGTTGGAGGACTGCGAGCGCTCGTTCTGGCACTGGACCACGATCCCCGTCGGCTTGTGGGTGATCCGGATCGCGGAGTCGGTCTTGTTGACGTGCTGTCCGCCGGCGCCGCTGGCGCGGTAGGTGTCGATCTGCAGATCGTCATCGAGGATCTCGATGTCGGCGGATTCCTCGACCACCGGCGAGGCCTCCACCCCGGCGAAGCTCGTCTGGCGGCGGTTGGCCGAGTCGAACGGCGAGAGCCGGACCAGGCGGTGCACGCCCTTCTCGGCGCCGTAGAGCCCGTACGCGTTCTCGCCCTTGACCCGGAACGTCGCGGACTTGATGCCCGCCTCCTCGCCCGGTGACGCTTCCAGCAGCTCGACGTCGAACCCGCGCTTCTCCGCCCAGCGCATCTCCATCCGCAGCACCATCTCGGCCCAGTCCTGCGCGTCGGTGCCGCCGGCGCCGGCGTTGACCGTGACGAGCGCGTCACCTGCGTCGTACTTGCCGCTGAACAGCCGGGCCTCCTCGAGGGTGTCCAGGCGCGACTGCACCGACAGGATCTGTTCCTCAAGCTCGGCAGCCATCTCCGCATCGTCCTCGGCGAGCTCGGCGAGCGGCTCGAGGTCAAGCACGTCGGATTCGAGTGCGCGGAACTCGATCAGCTTGCGCGATGCCCGCGCATGCTCGGCCGACACCGTGGCCGCGTGCTCCTGGTCGTCCCAGAACCCGGGCGCCCCCATCTCCGCCTCGAGTGCGGTGATGCGCTCCTGCAGCTGAGCGGGGTCAAAGATAGTCCGACAGCAGGGTGAGCTGCTGACGGATGGCCGCGAGTCGCTGGGAGAGCGGCTCTGTGGGTGCGGTCGACATGGCGGGTGACGGTAGCAACCGGGCGGCTACGCGCCGTGGCACTTCTTGAACTTCTTGCCCGAGCCGCACCAGCACGGGTCGTTGCGCCCGATCTGCTGCTCGGCGTCGAGGGTCCGCTGCTGCACCGGCGGCGGAGCATCGGCGGGCTCGAGCTCGTGTGGCACCGCGCTGACGGCGCTGACCCCGGGGATCCCGGCCGGGCCCGCGGTGCCCAGGCCCGCCTCGGCGGCCGCCGAGGTGATCGCCGCGGAGCCGGACTGCGCGGCGCCCCCGGAGTAGCTCACCCGGCCACCGCCGGTCGCCGAGCTGGCGGACGCGCTCGGCCGGCTGGGCATCTGCGGAGGCTGCGGCTGGTGCTGGAGCGTCGACTCGTCCTCGACGGTCACCTGCACGTGATAGATGAACCGCCCGAAGTCGTGCCACACGCTGTGCATCAGGTCCTGGAAGAGCGTGTACGCCTCGTTCTTGTAAGCGACGAGCGGGTCGAGCTGGGCCGCACCGCGCAGGTAGATCCCCTGCTGCAGGTAGTCCATGTCGTAGAGGTGCTCCTGCCAGCGGTGATCGATGATCTCGAGCAACAGATAGCGCTCGACCTCGCGCATCAGCTCAGCCCCGAGCTCCTCCTCACGCGCGTCGTAGCGATGCAGGGCCTCCTCCTGGAGCGCCTCGGTGAGCTCCATGCGGTCGAGCGCCTCGACATCGATCTCGTCGAACTCCTCGCTGAGCGGATACACCTCCTCGATCCGCCGCAGCAAGCCGTCGATATCCCAGTCCTCGATGAAGTCCCCGGGCGTCGACTCCTCGACGAGCCGCTCCACCAGCCCGGCGATCTCCTCGCGCGCGGCGTCGCTCATGTCCTTGCCCTCGAGCACCTCGTCGCGGTAGGCGTAGATCACCTCGCGCTGCTGGTTGAGGACGTCGTCGTACTCGAGCGTGTGTTTGCGCTGCAGGTAGTGCTGCTCTTCGACCTTGCGCTGGGCCTTCTCGATCTGCTAGGAGAGCATCCCGGCCTCGATCGGCTCCTCGTAGCCCTCCTCGTCGGTCGACCCGAGCCGGTCGAGGATCTTGTAGATCCGCTCTCCGGCGAACAGGCGCACGAGATCGTCCTGGGCGGAGAGGAAGAAGCGGGACTCGCCGACGTCGCCCTGGCGCCCGGAGCGGCCGCGCAGCTGGTTGTCGATCCGGCGGCTCTCGTGGCGCTCGGTGCCGAGGATGTAGAGCCCACCGAAGTCCAGCACCTGGTCGCGCAGCTCCTCGACGCGCTCCTCGATCGTCGGCAGCACGCGCTGGTAGTGCTCGTCGTAGTCCGGCATACCGGGCTCGAGGCCCAGCTTGCGCACTTCGAGCGAGGCGAGGTGCTCGGCGTTGCCGCCGAGCTTGATGTCGACGCCGCGGCCGGCCATGTTGGTGGCGATCGTCACCGCGCCGGGCGCGCCGGCCTCGGCGATCGTCTCGCCCTCGCGCTCGGCGTACTCGGGCTTGGCGTTGAGCACCGTGTGCGGGATGCCCCGCACTCGCAACCGATCCGAGAGCATCTCGGAGACCTCGACGGAGATCGTGCCGACGAGCACCGGTTGCCCGGTCTCATGGCGGGTCTCGATCTCCCGCTCGACCGCCGACCACTTGCCGTCCTTGGTCTTGTAGACCTGGTCGTTCTGATCGGCGCGCACCATCTTGCGGTTGGTGGGGATCTCGACGACCGGGAGCTCGTAGATCTTCATGAACTCGGTCGCCTCGGTGAGCGCGGTGCCCGTCATCCCGGCGAGCTTGTCGTACATGCGCGCGTAGTTCTGCAGCGTGATCGTGGCCAGCGTCTGGTTCTCCTCCTGGACCCGGACGCCCTCCTTCGCCTCGACCGCCTGGTGCAGGCCCTCCGACCAGCGCCGGCCCTCCATGATGCGGCCGGTGTGCTCGTCGATGATCATGACCTGGTCCTCGATCACCTCGTAGTCGACGCCGCGCTGGTAGAGCGACTCGGCCTTGAGCGCCTGGATCAGGTGGTTGACCAGATGGCCGTTCTCGGCCCGGTAGAGGTGGTCGATGTCCATGAACCGCTCGGCCTTGGAGACGCCGCGCTCGGTGATCGACACCGTCTTGTACTTCTCGTCGACCTCGAAGTCGAAGTCGGCCACGAACTCCTTCTTGGTCCGGGGGTCGAGGCCCTCGGGCGTCTTGCCGAGCTCCATCTGGGGAGCCAGGCGGGCGAACTTGGCATACAGGTCGGCGGCCTGCTCAGGCGCGCCGGAGATGATCAGCGGCGTGCGGGCCTCGTCGATGAGGATGTTGTCGACCTCGTCGACGACCGCGTAGCGGTGGTAGTTCTGCTTGCCCTCTTCCGCGCGCGGGCGGCCGCCGTGCTGGACCTTCTCGGCGAGCGTCTTGGCCATGTTGTCGCGCAGGTAGTCGAAGCCGAACTCGGAGTTGGTGCCGAACGTGATGTCGGCGGCGTAGGCGGCCAGCTTCTCCTCGGCCGGCTGCATGTTCTGCAGGATCCCGATCGACACGCCGAGCAGGTCGTAGATCGGCTTCATCCACTGCGCGTCGCGCTTGGCGAGGTAGTCGTTGGCGGTGATCAGGTGGACGCCCTGCCCCGGCAGGCTGTTGAGGATGAGCGGGAGCGTCGCGGTCAGCGTCTTGCCCTCGCCGGTCTTCATCTCGGCGATCGAGCCGTCGTGGAGCACCATTCCGCCGATCAGCTGCACGTCGAAGTGCCGCATGCCCATCGTTCGCTTGCCCGCCTCGCGCACCAGCGCAAACGTCTCGGGCAGCAGGTCGTCGAGCGCTTCGCCGTCCCGGGCGCGCTCGCGCAGGGCGTCGGCGTTCTCCCGAATCTCGTCGTCCTCGTAGAGGGCCATCTCCTCTTCGAACGCGGCGATTCGGGCGACGCGCTGCTCGTAGGACCTGAACTGCTTTCCCTCGCCCAGCCGAAGCGCTCGGTTCAGAAACGACATGCTTTGAAGCCTAGCGCGAGAGCGACTCCCGGACGGTGTCCGGAAGCCGCTCCTGCGAGGTGATTCTCAGGCGTTTCAGGCGGGGTCAATCGGAGTCCGTCGGGAGCCGCTAGGCCGCGTCCGCGGCGGCATCACCGACCGCCGGTCCGTCGACCGCGGCCGAGCGTGCCTCACGCCGCTTGCGCCGCTTGACCCGGTGTCGCTTGACCTGGCGAGCGACCTCGTCGGAGCACAGATTGATCGAGTGCTTCAGCTCGGGCGAGGCGTCGCGGGCCCGCAGCGTCACGCCCTTGAGGTGGAGGGTCGCCTCGGCGACGTAACAGTCGGGGTTCGCCGGGTTGCGCTCGACGAAGAGCTCAATCTCCAGCTCGGCCAGGTCCGAGACCTGCCGCGACACTGTGCGAAATCGCTTCTCCACGTGGGCCTTGATCTCGTCGGAAACGGACAAGTTGCGGCCCTTGACATCGATTCGCATCGACTACCTCCTACAGGGAGCGTGGCTGTATGTCGCCCTGGAGCGTATTGGCCGCACCGGCGTTTGTCGACCGTCACAATGTCTATGCGGTGCTGCTCCTTTCTCTGGTCTCCCTCGGCGCCTCCGGCCCGGACATCACGCCCGCCTACAGCTGGAGCTTCGAACCCACAGTCGTCATCGGAACGCTGATCCTGTGCGTGCTCTACGGCCTGGGCTGGCGGCGCGCCCGGCGCAGCGGATCCGCCCACGCGCCGGGGTACGGACGGCTCAGCCTGTTCGTGCTGTCGATGGCCCTGGTGATCGTCGCGCTGCTCTCCCCGATCGACTCGCTCGGCGACGACGACCTGCTCGTCATGCACATGGTCCAGCACATGATCCTGCTCGACCTCGTCCCGATCACGCTGATCCTCAGCACCAACAAGGTGCTGCTGCGGCCGGTCACCCGGCGCATCCAGGTGATCGAGAAGAACGCCGGCTTCTTCGCCACCCCCGTCTTCGCGGTGATCGCCTACGTCGGCGGCGTCTACGGCTGGCACGTCCCCGGCGCCTACGACCTGGCGCTGCGCCACACCTGGATCCACGCCCTGGAGCACCTCACCTTCTCCGCGGTCGGGACGCTGTACTGGTGGCACGTCCTGTCCCCGATCCGCGCCCGCCGGCGGCTCACCGGACTGGGACCGCTGGCCTACATGGTCACCACCAAGCTGTTCATCGGGGCGCTCGGCATCGCCCTCGCCTTCCTGCCCCGCGTCATCTACGCCTTCTACGCCCACAAGCCCGACTACTGGGGCCTCACCCCTCTGGAGGACCAGTCGATGGCCGGCCTGGTGATGGCCTTGGAGCAGTCCCTCGTGATGGGCGTCGCCTTCGTCTACCTCGTCTACAAGTTCTTCGACGAGGCCGCCGCCGAGCAGCGCCGCCGCGAGCGCTACGAGGATCTGACCGCCGCCGGGGGGTGAAACCCGGGCCGCCGGACGCTCTCACCTAGAGAGTGTCCGAAAAGAGCGAGCTCCGCGCCCAGATCCGCCATCTTGCCGACCGCCAGCGCGGGCACGTCGCGCGATGGCAGCTGCTCGAGCTCGGCGCCACACGCAGCTGGATTCGCGACCAGATCCTCAGGGGCTACCTGATCCCGGTCCACGCCGGCGTGTATGCGGTAGGCCACGTGCCCCGCGACGCCCAATGCCGCGCGGTGGCGGCGGTCCTGGCCTGCGGTGAGGGCGCGGCGCTGTCGCACTGGTCGGCCGCGGCACTCTGGGACATCGCGGAATGGCCGGCAGCACTGGAGGTGACCGCTCCGCGCCGGCGGTCGCGATCAGGGCTGATCACTCACCGCTCAAAGACGCTGACGTCCCACGATCTCCGGCGGCGCCACGGCGTCCGCGTGACGTCGCCCCTCCGAACGGTGCTCGACTTACAGCCCGGGGTCACCGACGACCAACTCGTTCGGCTTGTCAATGACCTACGGACGCGGAAGCATCTCCGCGCCACGGCGTTCAACGAGCTCTGTACACGGTCGGTCCGGATCTACCGCCTCCTCGGCGATAGCGGCCTGACCGAATCGGAGCTCGAGGATCTGTTTCGCCGCTTTGTCGCCCGGCATGGACTACCGATGCCGCAACTCAACCGCCGGCTCCAGATCGGCGGGCGGTGGCGACGGCTTGATGCGTTCTATCCCGAGGCGGGACTCATCGTGGAGCTCGACTCCTGGCAATTCCACGGCGACCGTGCGAGCTTCGAGCGTGACCGGGCAAAGGACGCCGCGGCGCTCGCGGAGGGGCTGCGGACGCTGCGAGCCACGGACCGGCGCCTGCGCGGAGACGGCAGCGGTGAGGCCGCGATCATCCGCCGGATCCTCGCCGAGACGGGCGACTGACGGGATGTGTACGAAAAGAGCGACCCCGGCGCCCAAAACGGACATTCATCATTCTGCGCGTCGCGGTTGGAACGCCCACTGCCCAGATCGCCGGACCGCCGCCGACAAAAAAGCGCCGCCCCGGACGAACCGGGGCGGCGCCATGAACCATCAGACCACGAACGTCAGGGGGTCAGCCGCAGGCCGCCTCGCCCTTGATCGTCTTGGTCTCAGCCGGCTGGTTCGGCGCCGTGGCGCTGAACGTGTAGCTGAAGTGCCGCTTGCCCTTGCAGCCGACCGACGTGATGTCGCGATGACCCTTGAAGGTCGTCGAGTGCCACTTGAGGTACTCGCTGGAGAGCGAGGCCAGGTAGGGCCCGATGTGCGTGACCGCATTCGGGACCGGGATCGTCACGAGCAGGTTGTTGCCCGACTGCTTGTAGGTGGCGGTGAACGCCGGCGTCTGACCGGTCGTGATCTGGCCGCCGAGGCACTGCGCCGACGAGGTCGTCTCGAAGAAGAAGGTCAGCTTGCCGCCGCCCGCGTTCCAGACGTCGAGGTTCGGGTCGCAGTTGAGGCCCTGGGGCGTGAACTGTGACGAGGTGCCGAGCTGGGCCTTGATCGAGCCGGAGGCGACGAGCGAGCCCTTCGGGCACACCGACGCGTAGCTCGACTTGTTCCAGCCGTTGACGTGCGTCGCGCTACAGGTCGGAAAGCCGGTGGCGTCGACCTTCACGCCGCCGATCGAGGTCGTGACCTTGTTCAGGATCCCGGTCAGCGAACCCTGGTTGGCGGCCGTCAGCGTGAAGTGCTGCGTGAAGTTCAGCGGTGCGGGGCTCGACTTCGAGCCGGCCTTGCCGTTGAAGGTGTAGCCGCCGGCATAGGTGTCGATCGCGGCGATCGCAGATCCGGCCGCGACGAGCATCGCCAGGGCGGTGACGATGCCGATGGTCAGTCGTTTCAAAACGGGTCCTCCTTATGGTTGGTACGTCAGCGTACTGCCTGCTTCGGTTCTCACTACCCGCCCCGCGCCGGACATCAAACCCTTTACCGGGGCAATGCACTGAGCGTCGGGAACGACTGGTCCTGCCCGGTCGTCGCACGACCGAGCGGTGCCTGCGCCTTGCAGGCCGGTCCAGACGGATCAGCGGTGATGTAGTAGTCCTGCACGAGGCTCGCAATTGTTAACACGGTTCCGGCCACCGAAGTTGTGCTGGCGGACAAAGAGGGCGACAGCGGCGGCAATGCGTTGTTCGTGCACAGATATGTGCCGAAAACCGGCAGTCCTTCGATCACCTTCAGGTAGCCGCCCGGCGACAGGTACGGATTGGTGCGGTTGGTCTCCGGCCGTGCGGAATACGGCATCAGCAGCTCCGGGTTGATCGGCGAGACCACCCGGAGGTAGTGCAGGCCGCTCGAACTTCCCTGGGTGCTCGCGGCGCTGTTGGCGAAGAACCCGGCGAGATCAAGCCGGTAGCTGTTGATGTAGTTGACCACCGGGATCACGTTGCCGAGGTACGGCGTGAGCGCTGACAGGAACGGGATGCTCCGGGTCAGGAAGTCCCGGACCGCCGGCAGACCGGTCCGCGAGGCCTTCGTCAGCGGCCCCACGTCGTGAACGAGCGTGCGCAGCCGGGGCGCGAGCGAGGTCAGCGACACGAGCGCCGGAGACAGCTGCCGGGCCGCCGGGCGAAGCTCGTCGACGAGCCCCTGCGTCGTGCCGGCGAATGCCGAGACGCGGCCGATCGTCGTGTGCGCCTGGCGCAGGAACCCGGGGAAGTCCCGGATCGTCTGGGCGAGCGCCTGATCCCGAGCGGCGGTCGCCGAGAACAGTGCGTCGGAGTGGCGCACGAACCCCTGGACCGCAGCGGGCGAGCGCGCCAGCGACGAGAACACCTGCGCACCGTCACTCAAAAGCGTCCGGGTCGCCGCCCCCTGGCGGCCCAGCACCGCGAGCACCCGGTTCACGTTGGTGGCGAACGGATAGAGCGAGGCGAATGCCTGGTTGAACGCCTGGCCCCGGTTGGTCAGGGCGATCCCGCCCTGCTGCATCCAGGTCTCGAACGCCCGCCGCGTCTTGGGGTCGAACGCGTTCAGGATCTGGTCGAGTTGGACCGTGCCCTGGACCTGGTGCTGGGGCAACGTCGCGCCGTCGCCGAGCTTGGGTCCGTTCGGATTCCCCGCCGAGAGCGCGACATAGGTCTCGCCAAGCAGCGTCTTCTCACGCAGGATCGCGCGGGTGTCCGCCGGCCGCGGCTCGTACTGGTGATCGATCTCCAGCACCGCCCGCTCCAGCCCGGTGCGACGATCGAGGCTCACCGAGACGACGTGTCCGACCTTCACCCCCGCGATCGTCACCGCCGCGTCGGGCGCCAGCTCGGTCGCCTGACTGAACTCCGCCGAGAACCGGTAGCCCTGCGCGTCGAACGGCAGCGAGCCGCCGAACGACAGCCACAGGAAGATGAGCAGGCCGACGCACGATGCGGTGAAGGCGAGCATCGTGACCATCGCGATCGTGGAGGGCCGTTGCTTGGTCATCCGCCCGTGGGACAGCTGAAGTCGGAGGTGCCGGGCAGCGGCTTGACGCCCGGCAGCTGGGACACCTCGGGCGCCCCGAGCAGAGCGAGGATCACGCCAAGCGGCTTGTCGGACTGCTGCAGCGAGGTCTCATAGAAGCTGAGCTGCGCGCAGGTGCCCATGAAGAGGCCCTGCACGATCGAGCCGTTTGCGTCGCCGCTGGAGACGAGGCTGTCGGCGATGTGGGCGAGCCAGCCGCCGTAGAACAGGTAGCTGCGATTCCCCTTGCCCTGGTAGGCGAGTTCGTTGAACACGTCGTTGAGCACGCCCACCGAGCTGGTCAGCTTGGGCGTGGCCACCTTCAGCGACTGGGCGGCTGGCCGCAGGATGCTCGCCAGCGGCTGCAGCTTGACCGAGAACGGCTCGAGCTCGGAGGCGAGCACCGAAGTCGTCGACTTGAACAGCGGCCGTGAGGCCTTCAGTGCCGGACCGAAGTGCCGCGCGAACGGCTGCAGCGCGTGAAGCGTGCTGCCGCTCGCCGTGGCGAACGACCGCAGCTTGACCAGCGATGCCTGCGTGGTGCGCAGCGTCCCCGGGAACTCGTCGAGCGTCTCCTGCAACTCACTGTCGTTGGCCGAGATCGCCCGGAAGTTGGTGTCCGAGGCGTCGATCAGCGAGGCGAGCTCGTGGTCGACGCCGCCGAGCGAGCCGGCGACGAGGTTGAGGTTGTGCACGGCGCGACGCAGGCTCTTCTGCCGGCGCGCCAGCAGCGTGGCGAACGTCCGCGTGCTCTTGCCCAGCGGCGCAAAGCGCTTGAGCGTCTCCTGCAGCGAGCTCACCGCGTCCGGGCTCGGCCGCGCGGAGCCGGAGGTCGCGCCGCCGTCCTTCAGCGCCCCGGCACCAGCCGCGAGCAGCAGCAGCAGATAGTTGCGGGTGTCGGAGTCCAGCGAGGAGAGGATCTGCGAGACATCGACGTCGGGGGTGGTCTGGGAGGTCGGGATGGTCCCGCCGACCGGCAGGCGCCCCGCGTTCCTTGAGCCGGGGTCAAGCTCCAGGTACATGTCCTTCAACGGCGTCCGCGGGCGCAGCAGGACCGTCGCGTTGCGGTAGATCGGCGCGTACTTCTTCTCGATGTCCATCTGCACGACCGCGACCCCGTTGCGCACGCTCACGCCGCCGACCTGCCCGATCGGGACGCCGGCGATCGTGACCGCCTGGCCCTGCCCGGCGGTGACGGCCGACGCCTCGGAGAAGTCGGCGTTGACCTGGTAGTAGCTCTGCCCGAGGTGGAACGCGGGCTGGTGCTCGAGCACGTAGCCGGTGACGACGACCGCGAGCACGAGCAGCACGATGATCGCGGCGAAGTCGATCCGGTGGTTGCGGATGGCGCGCCTCACGGCCCCGTCCCCGTCTTCGTCGCGTTCAGGTTCGGCGGGTTCTGCTTCAGGCACGACACCGAGCGGGTGAGCTCCGGCGCCTTGGAGTCGAACGCGGGGCGGGTGCCGAGCGGGGGCAGCACCGCATTGCCGTAGAGCGGGCCGTTGTCGCCGAGCGACCCCGTCTGCACGCGGTCCGCTCCGCCGCCGGTGCTCGAGCGCAGGTAGCGTCCGTTGCCGTCGATGTTCTGCGCCGAGGAGGCGATGCCGACCGCCGACTGGAAGAGCTCCTGATAGTCCCGCAGGCCCGTGGTGAGCGGCGGATCGGAGACCTTCTCGTTCCCGGTCGGGATGATCGTGTGGTTGAAGCAGCCGGCGAGCGCGTAGGCACCGCCGAGTAGCGAGCGGGTCGACTTCAGAGTCGAGGACGTGCCCTGCACTGCCGGCGTGAGGTCGGTGAGCAGCCCGCCCAGGTCGTGCTCGGAGAACAGCGTGCGCGCCTGCGAGAGCCACGGCAGCGCCGCCGTGATCGTCGGCCCGAGCTGCCGGACGCCGGGCAGCAGCTCACGCGCGAACGTGCGGGTCGGCCCGAAGGAGGCCTCCAGCGGCCCGAGCGCGGCATCGGCGGAACGCAGCGTCCCCGGCAGCAGCGCGATCGTCTGCGAGAGATCGCTCTGGCGCGAGGCGAGCGCGCCCATCGTGTTGCTGAACGAAGTGACGAGGCTCGCCAGGTGAGACCCGGATTCGCTCAGGCCGGTGAACGTCTTCGACAGGCCGGTGACGCTGCCGGACAGGTCGTGCGGGGCCTCGCCGAGCAGCGCCTGATCGACGAGCGCCGAGGCCCGGAACGCAGCGGCCGAGTTGTTCAGCGAGCGGTTGAGCGATTGAGCCGCGGTGAGGCCGCGCTGGGATGGGTCTGCGGTGCTGTCCGCCGCCGCGGACGGCTTGTCGTTGAGCGCGGCACCGAAACCCTGGAGCAGCGTCTGCAGGTTGGTGCGCGCGTTGGTGTTGAGCGCCGAGAGCACGCGGTCGAGCTGCACCGGCCCGCTCGTATGCGCGGCGGGTAGCACCTGACCGGAGTGCAGCACCGGCGCACCCGGGCTGCCCTGGCTCAGGCTGACGTAGTAGTTGCCCTCGAGGAAGAGGCGGGGCTCGATATGCACCGTCGCATCGGTGTGGATCGGCAACCCCTCGCGACTGATGTCCATCGTGACGACCGCCGCGGGCGACGAGCCTCCCACGCGCTTGATCGAGACGACCTTGCCGACGTTGACCCCGGCCACCCGAACCGGGGAGGCGAGGTGCAGCTCGGTCTGGGCGGTGAACATCGCCTTCAGCTGGTATCCGGAGCCGCTGAACGGAATCGGCCCTCCGAACACCAGCCAGCACGCGGCGAGGATCACGACCGCGGCGATGATCCCGGCGGCCCAGTTGGGAATCAGGGCGGTGTGGCGACGACGGGTCACTTGAGACTCCGGGCCGTCTTCTCGGTCGCGGTCCCGACGTTGCCGGGCGGGTTGCCCACGAGCCCGTGCGTCACGTAGCCCTCGTTGCCGGCCGAGCACTCACGGGTCTCCCCGGGCGAGGCGGTGTTCGGGTAGGGGTCGGAGTGGACCGGGCCCGAGTTCGTGGTGAACCCGCCGGTGAAGAGCTTCTGCGAGGGCTCGGATTCACGGCCGGGCAGATCATCGATGGCGATCTGCACGAATCGGAGGAACCCGCCCTCCGAGACGTGCTGGGCGAGCACGTTTGCGGTGTTGCGCAGGAACAGGGTCACGTAGTTGCAGGTCGACTGCACCGGCGTGAGGAACGCCAGCGGCGCTTTCAGGTCCTTGGTGGCGAGCGACAGGCGGCCGAGGCCCTGCTGGACCGTCGAAGAGGCGCTGTAGCTGGCCAGGCGCTTGGCGAGCAGGACCGTCTGCTCGTCGAGCGACTTGGTCGGCGGAAGCGTGCGCGCCCCCGTCTGGAAGGTGTCGGCGAGCACCGGGGCGCTGATCTTCAGCGTCGCGAAGCCAGGGCGCAGCTCGTGCAGCAGCGAGGCGGTGTCGGTGAGGAACGTGCGGACCTTCGGGCTCGTACGCACCGTCTCGTCGAAGAACGGCGGCGTGGCGGAGATCGTGCTCTGCAGCGACGGCGCGACTGACGCGAGCGAGCGGAACGTCGTGTCGAGCCCGACGAACAGCGAGGCCTGCTGGGTCGCGACCGGCGCGAGCGCGCCCGAGAACGCGTTCAGGCCGCGGAAGAACCCCGCCAGGTTGGTCTGCGGCGAGGCGAGGTTGGCGGCGACCGGCTGGAGGTCGCGCAGCAGCGGCCCAAAGGCGCCGATCGCCTCGTTGATGTCGTGCCCGCGGCCAGCCAGCGCCTGACCGAACCCGGTCGTCGAGTCCTGCACGCCCTTGCGGGTGCGCGCGTTGAACATCGAGAGCACCTGGTCGAAGTCGACGGAGCTGGTCGTCTGGCCGAGTGGCACGGTCGCGCCGTTGGCGATGTCGCCGGGCCCGCGGCCGCGCTGCACCGCCAGGTACTTCAGCCCGATCGCGCCCTTCAGCCGGATCGCGAAATGGGTGTCGCGCGGCAGCGGCTCCGCGGTCTTGTCGAGCTTCAGATTGATCAGCGCGATCGGGGTGCCGGCGCGGGTGCGTGACGGCTTGATCGAGGAGACGATGCCGATCAGCTCGCCCCCCTCGTTGACGTCATCACCGCGCTGGAGCTCCTCGGCGTTGCGAGCCTGCAGGTGCAGGTCGTAGGTCGGCACGAACGGCAGCCCGGTGTTGGCGTTGTAAGCGAGCGCGACGGCGACGATCGTGACCAGGACGGTGAGTGCTCCGATCAGCACCGGGCTCGTCAGCACCGAGGCGTCGCGGCGACGGCGGCTGTTCATCGCCCGCTCCCCACCAGGTAGGAGAGAAGCCCGCCGAGGGAGGTCGTCGACCGGCGGCGCGAGACTGTCTTCAGGGCGCGGCTGACGATGGCGCTCGACGCGTTCGTGGCGGCGGCGGCGGTGCTCGTGGCGACAGCGGCATCGCTGCGGACGGCCGCGGACCGGTGGCCGTTTGAGTACGTCGCGCCGCATCCGACGAGCGGGCGGCGTACGTAGAACGAGCACGGGCCGGTGATCGGTTCGGCGCGCACGTAGTGGCCGAGGCTGTTGAAGCCGTTGGCGGCACCGACCGCGTGGTACAGCAGCGTCATCAGGTCCTCGATGCCACCGGTGGAGTTGATGCTTCCCAGCAGCTTGGCCAGCGAGGTCGCGCTCGGCTTGCTCTGGTGGCCGAGGGTGCGCAGCTGCCGGGCCAGCGGCTCGGAGGCGATCAGGTCAGGCTGCGACTCGCGGGCGGCGTTGCCCAGGTCGATCAGCGAGCTGCGGGCCGCCTTGGCAAAGGGCGTCAGCTCCGCAAACTCGCGTCCCAGCGGAGCGGCGCCCTGGCCGAGGTCGCGCATCACCGGCGTCCCCTGCGAGGAGAGCGTCCCCAGATCGGCCATCAGCGGCCGCAGCTGGGCGAGGAAATGCGGAAACTCGTGGAAGGTGCGGGAGATGTCGGCGGCACGCTGCGCGGACGCCTGGGCGGTCGTGTTGGCCGCCCTCACGAAGCCGGCGATATGGCGCCGTTCGCGTGCCAGCGGGCCGAGCACCTTGTCGGAGTTGGAGGCGAGATCCGCGAGCGTGTGGTTCTGCTTGGCGAGGATGCGCAACACCTTCTCGGTGTTCCCGAGGGCGGGGTTGGCACGGTGGATCACCGCGTTCAGGTCCGAGCCGCGCGCCGCCAGGCCGGTCCCGAGCTCGCCGATGATCACCGCCAGCGACTCGCGCACCGGCTCCGTGGAGATGTTCTGGACGATGTCGGTGTCGATCGGCGAGCTGGTGTGGGTGACCGGGAGCAGGTAGTCGCCGGCCCCGGCGCCCCGTTGGATCCGCCGCAGCTGCTGATGCCCGCTGCTCGTCCCCGGCGTGCAGTTGACGTACTCCTCGCCGATCAGCGACTGCGGGCGGATCTCGCAGTGGGCGTTGGAGAAGAACGGGGTGAAGCGGCTGTCGTTGATCGTGATCGTCACCGCAGCCCGCTTCTGGGGGGTCACCCCGAGCGCGGTGATCGTGCCGACGTTGGCGCCCGCGATCCGGACGTTCTCGCCGGTCACCGCGTAGGAGGCGTCGTCGAAGATCGCGCGGATGACATAGCTCCCACCCACCCCGCCGTCCGACCGCGCCTGCCCGGTGAGCACGACGGCGGTCACCGCCACCATGGCGAGCGCGAGCGCGACGGAGATGGCAGCGAGCCGTCTCATCCGCCCGAGGACACCTGGCTGGTGTCGCAGTTGCCGGTGCTCACGGGACTCGAACCGTCGGGATTGGCCTGGACCGCCGAGCCCGGGCAGCGGTTGGTGAGCCGCGCGAGCCCGTCGTAGCGGTCGGCCGGGTTCTGCTCGACGAGCTGGCCCATCGAGTCGGTCGTGAACGGGAAGAGCATCGGCTCGGTCCGGGAGTAGTGACCGTTGGCGTCGTAGTCGGAACTCGCCTGGCCGACGTCGGCGAGCGCGGAGACGACGTCCGGTGTGTACTCGCGCAGGTAGTCGAGCTGGTTCTTGGACTTCGCGAAGTTCTGGATCAGCGCCGGGAACGCCCGCTCCGCCTGGGTGAGCAGGCCCGGAGCGGCCTGCGCGAGGGTGGTCAGATCGCCGGACTTGTCCGGGTTGGCGATCAGCTCGTCGAGCTGGGTGACCGTCGGCGTCGCCACCGTCGAGACCGCGTGCAGCTGGGAGGCGAACCGCCCGAGGTGGCGCGAGGCGGGCTTGGCGGCACGCACCAGCGGATCAAGCGCGTCGAGAGTCGTGTCCAGGCCGGCGAACGTCCGGCGAGAGCGAGTCAGCGTCGAGGGCAGCAGCGAGAGGGTGCTCTGAAGCGCCTGGCTCTCGCGCGCGATCGCGCCGGTGGCCGTCGAGGTGTTGGCGATCAGGCTGCTCAGCTGGCTCGAGCGGCTGGCGAGCGTCTTCATCGCGTCCGCGCCCTGGACGACGAGCCCGTCAAACGCGGGCTCGTTGCGGGCGAGCTCGTGGGTCACCTGGCTCGCGCTCTGCAGTCCGGGGGCGAAATACTCAAGCGTGCGATTGGCGAGCTTCCCCTTGCCCTTCAACGACGTCGCTTCGCCCCGGATGAGGTTCGACAGGCCATGGCGTGTGGGGCCATTGAGCGAGTCGAACAGCTCGTCGATGTTCACCTCGGCGTACGTGTGCCCGAGTCCGATCGACCCGCCGCTCTGGATCGCCGGCGCGTGCGACGGCCCCGGCTCGAGCTCGACGTACTTGGAGGCGATGCCCGACAGCGAGTCCTCGGCGATCCGTGCGACCGTCCCCTGGTGCAGGCTGCCGGTGCCGTGCAGGGACATCGTCACCTGCGCTTCGCCGTCGCGGGTGAGGTTGATCGCCGAGACCGTGCCGACGGCGGCAGGGCCGATCAGCACGTTGTCGCCGGAGACCAGCCCGCTCGCGTCCTGGAAGTCGGCGTGCACGACGTAGGAGGACCCGCCGCCGAAGACGATCACCACGATCGCCGCGATGGCAGCGATCAGCGCGGCCGCGGCGCCGACGCGGGCCGCCGTCTGTGTGTGAGGGGACAGCGGCTGCCGCGGGGGTGGCGCGGTCGCCGATGGTCCGTCCTCAGTCGCATCCCTGCTGCCGGCGAGCGGGCTCACGACCCTCCCTTCTCCTCCATACACAACGTTGTCCGGCCGCGCGCAAGACCGCTCATCCTGTCAAAGTCCGTCCGCGGCCGTCTCAGCCCCTGAACCCAATACCCAGAATTGATGAGCGTTGAACGGGGTCCCGGGGTGGTGTCGGGTCTCAGCGCGCGGCCAGCAACGCAGCCCCCATCGCGCCGCCGAGATCGCCGAGACCGGCCACGCGGACCGCCGGCGGGCGGAAGTCGTTGAACAGATGCGGCTTCATCGCGGCCTCGATCCGCTCGACCATCGGCTCCCCGAACCGGACCCCGAGGCCGCCTCCGATGATGACCGCCTCAACGTCGAGCAGGTTGATCGCCGACGCGATGCCGACGCCGAGCGCGCACACCGCACGATCGATCAGCTCGTGCGCCAGATGGTCGCCGCGCTCGAGCGCGTGCGCCCAGATCGACGAGGTCAGGCGCGTCCGGCCGCGGTGCTCCATGATCTTGAAGAGATCGGTCTGGGCCCCTTCCTTGTCCACCTCGCGGCGCGCCCGGGCCTCCATCGACCCGCGCCCGGCGTACGCCTCGAGGCACCCGCGGCGCCCGCACTGGCAGTGGGCTCCGCCGGCCTTGACCACGGTGTGGCCGATCTCGCCGGCCGCGCCGCGGCCGATCCACGGCTGACCGTCGAGGATGATCCCGCCCCCGATGCCCGTCCCCCAGGCGACCATGATGAGCGACCGGAAGTCGGCGCCGGCGCCGAGCTTGGCCTCGGCGCGCGTCGCCACCTGGACGTCGTTGCCGAGGTGGACCGGGCACCCGAGTTCGTCGCCCAGCGTCTTGGCCAGCTCGAATGTGCCGGACCAGTCCGGGAGGTTGCCGGCGTTGCCGACCGTCCCCTCGTCGTCGTTGACGTCGCCGGGCGACCCGACGCCGACCCCGGCGAGCGCCCCCGGCTTGACTTCGGCGGCCCGCGCGGCCTCCTGGAGCACCTTGACCATCTGGGCGGCCACTCCGGCAGGACCGCCGTCGGTGGGCGTCGGTTCCCGAGCGGAACCGCGAACCTGGTTGTCCTGGTCGACGATGATCGCCTCGATCTTGGTGCCGCCCAGGTCGATGCCGCCGCGCATGCTCGAATCGTTGCTCATCGCGCGGAGCGTACCCCTTGACACGGCGGCCGGAAGCGCTTGCCGGACGCTTGGTGGAACGGCCGATCAGGCCCAGACGCGGGTGTAGTCCGACTGCGCCTCGGTCGGCGCGTCGATCCGCACCCCGAGCGCGTCGAGCTTCAATCGACCGACCTCGCGATCGACCCGATCCTCGACCGGATGGACCCCCGGTTCGAGTGAGCCGCGACGAGCGACCAGTTCCTCAACGCACAGGGCCTGAAGCGCGAATGAGACGTCCATGACCGCCGCCGGATGTCCCTCGGCGGCCGCGAGGTTGACGACGCGGCCGCGCGCGAGCAGGTTGAGCCTGCGCCCGTCCGCGAGCCGATACTCCTCGACGAGGGGGCGCACGGCGCGCCGTCGCTCGCCTCCGAGCCGCTCCAGTGCGCCGAGATCGAGCTCGACGTCGAAATGGCCGGCGTTGGCGAGCACCGCTCCGTCCTTCATCACCTCGAAGTGGCGTTCGCCGAGCACGGCGCGTGAGCCGGTCACCGTGATGAACAGGTCCCCGCGCGCCGCGGCCTCGAGGGCCGGCATCACCTCATATCCCGCCATTCGTGCCTCGAGTGCGCGGAGCGGGTCGACCTCGCAGACGATCACCGCGGCTCCGGCGCCGCGCGCCCGCTCCGCGACGCCCTGACCGGCCCACCCGTAGCCGACGATCACGACGGTGTTGCCTGCCAGCAGCATGTTGGTGGCGCGCACGATCCCGTCAAGCGCCGACTGTCCGGTCCCGTGGCGGTCGTTGAGCGCCCGCTCCGTTCGGGCCTCGTTGACGGCGATCACCGGGCAGCGCAGCACCCCTTCGTCGTGGAGGCGGCGCAGACGCAGGAGCCCCGCCGTCGTCTCCTCCAGCCCTCCGATCACGCTCCAGGGCTCCTCTGGGCGCCGTTCGGCGCGGACGTGCGCGGTGGCGATCAGGTCGGCGCCGTCGTCGATCGTGATCGTGTCCCGGCCGACCGATCCCTCGAGCAGCGCCCGGACGTGGGCGACGTACGCGTCCATGTCCTCGCCGCGGCGGGCCCGCACCTCGGCGTCCTCGGCACGCACGAGCGCGGCGGCGACGTCGTCCTGGGTGGAGAGCGGGTTGGCCGCGCAGAGCGCCACCTCGGCACCGCCGGCACGCAGCGCGCGGACGAGGTTGGCGGTCTCGGCGGTCACATGCAGGCACGCGGCGACGTGCAGCCCCTCGAGCGGGCGCTCGGAGGCGAACCGCTCCCGAATCCGCGCGAGCACCGGCATCTGGCCGGTCGCCCACGCGATCCGCTCCTCGCCCGCGGGCGCGAGCGAGGGGTCGGCGATCTCGGCCGAGACTGGGGTCATCGGTGCCGATCCCGCCCGGCCCGGGTCGCCGACCGCCGCCCGCGCCTAGTAGCGGTAGTGCTCGGGCTTGTACGGGCCCTCGACAGGCACGCCCAGGTAGTCCGCCTGCCCCCGGGTCAGCTCGGTCAGCCGCACGCCCAGCGCGTCAAGGTGCAACCTGGCGACCTTCTCGTCGAGCTGCTTGGAGAGCGTGTAGACCGTGTCGGTCCCGTAGGAGCCATCCTCGTTGTTGGCGAACAGCTCGATCTGGGCGAGTGTCTGGTTGGTGAACGAGTTCGACATCACGAAGCTCGGGTGCCCGGTCGCGTTGCCGAGGTTCAAGAGCCGGCCCTCGGAGAGCACGATGATCGTGCTGCCGTTCGGGAAGCGCCACTCGTCGACCTGCGGCTTGATGTTGACGCGCTCGATCCCGTCGATCGCGGCCAGCCCGGCCATGTCGATCTCGTTGTCGAAGTGGCCGATGTTGCCGACGATCGCCTGGTGCTTCATGTCGCGCATGTGCGCGGAGGTGATGACGTCCTTGTTGCCGGTAGTGGTGACGAAGATGTCCGCCTCGTGCAGCACGTCCTCCAGCCGCGCGACCTGGTAGCCGTCCATCGCGGCCTGCAGCGCGCAGATCGGGTCAATCTCGGTGACGATCACCCTTGCGCCCTGGCCCCTGAGCGACTCCGCGCAGCCCTTGCCGACGTCGCCATAGCCGCACACGACCGCGACCTTGCCGCCGATCAGCACGTCCGTCGCGCGGTTGATGCCGTCGATCAGCGAGTGCCGGCAGCCGTACTTGTTATCGAACTTCGACTTGGTGACCGAGTCGTTGACGTTGATCGCCGGGAACAGCAGCGTCCCCTGCTTTGCGAAGTCGTACAGCCGGTGCACGCCGGTCGTCGTCTCCTCGGTCACGCCCTTGATCTGAGCCGCCATCCGCGTGAAACGCTGGCTGTCCTGGTTGAGGGAGCGCGTGAGCAGCTCGAGGATCACCTGATGCTCGGGGTTCTCCGCGGCGGTCGCGGGATCGGGCACCGCGCCCTCACCCTCGTACTGGACGCCGTTGTGGACGAGCAGGGTCGCGTCGCCACCGTCGTCGAGGATCATGTTCGGGCCGTCTTCC
This sequence comes from Solirubrobacteraceae bacterium, assembly GCA_036501965.1. Lineage (GTDB taxonomy): Bacteria > Actinomycetota > Thermoleophilia > Solirubrobacterales > Solirubrobacteraceae > Palsa-465. The sequence goes on along the minus strand of DASXZK010000077.1, from coordinate 15,586 downwards.
CCCGGCCAGCTCAGCGCCTGATCGGTGCACCACCAGTACTCCTCGAGCGTCTCGCCCTTCCACGCGAACACCGGGACGCCCTGCGGGTCCTCCGGGGTGCCCTCGGGACCGACGACGATCGCCGCCGCGGCGTGGTCCTGGGTGGAGAAGATGTTGCAGCTGCACCAGCGCACGTCGGCGCCCAGCGCGGTCAGCGTCTCGATCAGCACCGCCGTCTGAACCGTCATGTGCAGCGACCCCGTGATCCGCGCACCCTTCAGCGGCTGCGAGGCGGCGTACTCCTCGCGCGTCGACATCAGACCGGGCATCTCGTGCTCGGCCAGACGGATCTCCTTGCGGCCGAACTCAGCCAGAGAGAGATCGGCGACCTTGTAATCGGTGGTCGGGGCGGCAGTCGTGCTCATGCGGTGGATCTCCTCAGTCGGATCTGTCGTATCTCAGCCGGCGCGGTCGACGCGCCGGGAATCGGTCATCGGGTTCAAACAGCCGCTGCGAGCAGCCGCTCGTGCTTGTCCTGCTCGAAGCGCAGCCAGTCGTCGGCGAGAACCTCTTCGGGCCGCTCGGCCTCCGCGGCCAGCCACGCGCTGATCGCCTCGCGCAACTGCCCGTCGCGCTCCAGGCGTGCGGCGAAGGCGACCTCCGACAGCGACACCTCGAACTGCGACAGCAGCTCCTTGAGCGTGCGCAGCCGCTGCAGCTCCCCGGGCCCAAACAGCCGGTAGCCTGACGCCGAACGCGCCGGCGCGACCAGCCCGGCCTGCTCGACATAGCGCAGCATCCGCGCCGACCAACCGGTCGTCGCGGCGGCCTCGTTGATCGTGAGCGCCTGCGTCACGGGCCGCAACCTTACCACAACCGTGTCAACGTTTGTGGTTGATCCCTTGTGGCGTTCAGCGAGGTCGCGCAAGTGCGCCCCGCACTTGGACTGGTGCCTGTCGTCCGAGGAACGGAATATGTCCGATCGAGGCGGCGGGTTCGCCTCGATCGGACACATCGCGCCGTCGCGGCCGGCGCGCCCGTCGCGCCGTCGCGGCGGCGAGTCGGCAGGGCCGCGCGGTCAGGAGGCCCGGGAGATCCAGGGCGGCGTCTTTCACCCGCACGCTGCATCCCCCGAGGCCGTGTGGGTGATCGATGGCGATCCGCGGGCCGGACCCCCCAACCGCCCGAACCCCGAGTTGCGAGTGGTGAAAGGCCCCGCCCCGGGGACACGATCACGCACCGTCCCGCCCACACGCGTTCGAGAGTGCGAAATGGCCCGTCGTCGGGCGCACGAAGTGGGCTCCGACGTCATTGCAAAACGCATGACGGGGCGACGGCAGTCACCGCAGCGCCACCAACCTCACACGGCAGACCAGCCAGTGCGGGCGCTGCTTGATGGCCAGCGCCCCGGCATGCCACCAGCCACGCACCGCCACACAGCAACGCCCAGCCAATTACTGGCGAGCCTTCAACTGCCCCTTCAGCTCCACCAGCACATCGATCTCCGCCGGATCCACTCCGTCCAGAATCGCCCGGTACAGGGTCACGAGATCCCCCAGCAGCACCAGCGACACCAGCCGCTCGGCCCGGGTCGCCCCGACGCTCTGCACCAGCTCCGACGCCGCGGTCCCGTCGGCGATCAGCGCGCGGGTCAGCTCAATGCGGGTCCGCACCCGCGGATGCAGGTCGCAGTCGTCAAGGAAGACCGCCGCCAGCCGGCCGAGTCCCGGCGTGCGCTTCCAGCCGACGATCTCGTTGTGGTCGATCTCGGGGAGCTCGCCGGCGAAGGCGGGCGACTTGGCGTTCTCGTTGAACTGGGTCTTCCAGCGGTAGGCGATCGGGGCGGTGAGCCCTGAGCCGATGATGATCGGGATCGATCCGTGCAACGAGCGGGCGAGTCGCTTGGCCAGCGAGTCCTCGGGAGCGCCCGGCCCCCACTCCCCCGCCATTGCGTCGGCGTGGGCGGCGGCCACATCAACCTCGGTGCGCAGCGATGGCGCGGCGCCACTCAACGAAGCGACCTCGAGTGCCGTGACGAGCCCGTAGCCGACCGCGGCCCGGGGCTGGAAGCCGCCCGGAATCGGGATCACCGGCACGCCCTCCTCGCGTGCGCTGGCGGCCAGCGTGCCGCCGGTCGTGGAGACGATCCGTCGCGCGCCGACAGCGCCGGCCGCGTCGAAGGCCGCGAGCGTCTCCTCGGTCTCGCCGGAGTAGCTCGCGCACAGGACGGTCGTGTCGGGCGTGGTCCAGGCGGGCAGCGCGTAGTCGCGGGCGACGACGATCGGCCGTGAGGCGCGGTCGCCGAGGACCGCGCGGGCGAGCAGCCCGCCGATCGCGGACCCGCCCATGCCGGCGATCACCAGGCCGCCGGGCGAGTCCTGAGGCGAGACCTCAGCCGACTCGACGCGCCACAGCGCGTCGCGCAGATGCTCGGAGAGGTTGAGCGCCTCCGCGAACTGGTCGGTAGGGTCCCCGCTGGAGACCGTCTCGGGATCAAGTGTGGTGGTTGTGCTCATCGAATCGCTCCGGGTCTAGAACGCGATCGCTCCATCGGGAAGGTCGACGTCCGGGAAGATACGGACGCCGGCCGTGAGCGTGTTGCCCGAGCCGAGGCGCGCGCCCTGACCCACCATGGCCGTCTGCTCGATCCGACAATGATCGCCGATCCAGGCCCCGGGTCCCACAATCGAGCGGGTGACGCGGGTGAAGTCGCCGATCGTGGCGCCGTCGAGCACGACCGAACCGTCCACGGACGCGCCCGAGCCGACCGTCACGCCCGCTCCGAGCACCGTGCGCCCGGTGACGCTCGCGTCGGGCGCGATCGTGCAGCCAGGGCCGATCACCGCGGGCGCGTGGATCGTCCCGGCGGGGAGTCCCTCGGGGCACAGCACGCCGCCCGCGTCCCGGATCGCCGTGCCGACCGCGGTGCGCACCTCGGTCTCGAGGATGTCCCACGTCGCCTGCAGATAACGCTGCGGGGTCCCGATGTCCATCCAGTAGCCCGACGCCGCATAGCCGTAGAGCCCGCGGTCGACGAGTCGCGGGAACAGGTCGCGCTCGATTGAGATCCGCGAGCCGGCCGGAGCCATCTCGTCGAGCACGTCGCGCTCGAGGATGTAGGCGCCCGCGTTGATGAGATGGGTATCGATCTCCTCGACGCTCGGCTTCTCCACGAACTCGCGGACCGAGTGATCCTCGCGCCGGCGCACGAGCCCATACGCCGAGGGATCGTCGACCGGGTAGAGCGCGAGCGTCCCCCGCGCACCGGTTGCCTCGTGCTGGGCCAGTTGCGCGGTGAGGTCGATGTCGCTGAGGACGTCGCCGTTGAGCATGAAGAAGCGCTCGTCGAGCAGCTCCTCGGCGTACTTGAGCGCGCCGCCGGTGCCGAGCGGGTGAGGCTCCTCGACGTAGGTGAGCGCCACCCCCCACTCCGATCCGTCGCCGAGAACGGCGCGCACGCCGTCGGGCAGAAAGCCGCAGGAGAGGATCACCCGGTCAACACCGTGCCCGCGCAGCCAATCGAGCATGTAGGACATGAACGGCCGGCCCGCCAGCGCGATCACCGGCTTGGGCACGCGCGAGGTGAGCGGCCGCAGCCGGGTGCCCTCCCCGCCGACGAGGATCAGTGCCTGCATCGTCTCCGACCTCCGGCCCGCCCCGTCAGGAGCGACCGATCCCCTCGTAGACCAGTCCCGCCACGCGAACCGCCTCGCGATCGGCGTAATTGCGCCCGTCGACGAGTAGGTCACCGGTCATCCGCTCCCCCACCGCCTGCCAGTCGAGCGTCGCGAACTCAGGCCATTCGGTGACGAGGATCACCGCGTCGGCGCCGTCGACCGCGGCCAGCGGACTGTCGTGGAAGTCGACGCCTCGCATCAGCTTTCGCGCCTCGTTGGTGGCGACGGGGTCATACGCGGAGACCGACGCCCCGTCGGCCTGCAGCCGCGCCGCGAGCACGAGCGACGAGGCCTCGCGCATGTCGTCGGTCTGGGCCTTGAAGGCGAGTCCGAGCAGCGCGACGTGACGGCCGACGAGCGAGCCGAGGTGCTTCTGCAGCTTGGAGATCACGCGCCGCTTCTGCAGCTCGTTGACCTCGATCACCGAGGTGAGCAGCTGAAAGTGGTAGCCGGAGTTGCCGGCGAGCTGCTTGAGCGCCGAGACGTCCTTGGGAAAGCAGTTGGCGACCGTCAGGCCACCGGAGCTGACCACCGTGTGTGTGTAGGGCACCTCGAGCGAATAGACAGGACCGCTGTAGTGCTCGCGCGATGTCGAGGTGACGCGGACCCACGCGGGACCATCCTCTTTGAAGCGCCGGTGCCCGGTCGGCGCGATCCGCTTGCTCTGACGAGCGAGTGAGGCGAGCACCCCGGGCCGATCGCGCTCCGGGATCAGGCGGATGGCGCGCTCGATCTGGTCGGCGCCGCTGATTCGGACCCAGTGCGTGTCCTTCGTTGACTTCGCGGTCCGTCCGGTGCGGCGCGAGGCCACGATCCCGACGCTCCCCAGCAACCGCAGGACGCCATCGGCGAGCTCGTCGGAGATAGTGCCCATCTCCACGATTGCGCTCGGCCCGCCGTTGACGAGCGACCACGAGCCATCGCCCTCGAACAATCCCGACAGCAGTGCCCAGCGAGCCTCATCGGGCTGCTCCCAGATGAGGTCTGGCAGCCGCTGACCGTAGCTACCGCGTCCGAGGCCGAGAACCTCCGTCCACCAGGTCCCGATCAGCCGGGAGGAGACCTCGACGACCTGCGACGTCGCGGAGTGACGCACCTTCGCCGTCATGCTCTGAGCCAACCAGTACGCAACCACCTCGTCGACGAGATGCTGCTCGCGCGACGGATGGAATGACCACGTGATCCGGCGCCGTCCAGAGTCCTCGAAGGCAGTGTGGCCTTCGGCGAGATAGAGCCCGACGACGCGCCAGAACAGGCCGTCGAGACGCAGCTCGCTGCGCGGCCAGTTCCCGTTGCGCGTGGTCGAGATCCTCGACCCCTGGAGCGGGATGACCGCACGGGCCAGCTCGTCGTAGCGCAGCGTGCCCGTCCGCTTGACGTCGTGCGTCCGTCCGGAGAGGGACCGGGCACCCTCGAACACACGCCTGCGCTCGGCAAGCGGCGCAGCGACGAGCGAGCGCACCCGAGCCGGGTCGGGACGCACGATCAACTGCGACGGCGAGATCTCCGCGACCTCGGCGGCGGCCATCAGCGAAGCGACCTTGATCGGGCTCCACTCCTCACCCTGGCCGATTGCAAGCGGCACCCAGTCGGCGGCGTCGAGCTCGCCCGCCAGCTTGAACCCCGGCTCAGCGCCCCGTCCGTCAGACACGATCCAGCCGTGATCGGGCGTCGTCCGCAGTCGGCGTCCCGTTTTCGTGCGCACGTCGACGAGCTCGCCGTCGTATTCACGTCGCGTCAGGCACATGACGCCGAGAAACTGCGGCTCAGCGCCGCCCGGCACCCAGGTGAGCACTTCGAGATCATCGCCGGGCAGGACCCCGGGCTCGACCTCCTCACGCTCGGCGGCGGCCCTCTGCCACAGCCGCTCGAACGTCATCAGCGTCGTGTGGCCCCGCAGCCGCACGAGCACAGTCTCGTCGGGCGCGAAGCAGCTCCCGCCGTAGCCGATGCCGGGCCGCAGGAAGTGACCGCCAATCCGGCGGTCCAGGCCCATCCCCTTGGCGACCTCGGCAACGTCGGCACCGGTCTCCTCGCAGACGTTGGCGATCTCGTTGATGAACGAGATCTTGGTGGCCAGAAACGCGTTGGAGGCGAGCTTGACCATCTCGGCCGAGGCCACGTCGGTGCGCACGAGCGGGGCGCCGAGCGGCGCGTAGAGGTCGCAGACGGCCTGACCGGCCCAGTCCCCGTCGTCGCCGACGACGACGCGGTCGGGCTCCAGGAAGTCCGCGAGCGCCGCGCCCTCCTTGAGGAACTCCGGGCAGGAGACGTAGGCGAACGCCTTGCCCTGCCGGGCGAACTCGCGCTTGATCGTGGCGCCGGTGCCGACCGGGACGGTCGACTTCATCACCAGAGCATGGTGGTCGGTGGCGGGCATCGCGTCGACGACCGCATTGACCGCGGTCAGGTCGGCATCGCCGGAGTACGTCGGTGGGGTGCCGACGGCGACGAACATTAGCCGCGCGTGCTCGAGCGCGGGGCCGAGCTCGGTCGAGAAGTGCAGCCGGTCGCTGTTCCGGATCACGCACTCGGCCAGGCCGGGCTCGTAGATCGGGATCTCGCCGCGGCTCAGCCGCTCGATCTTCGAGGGGTCGATGTCGACGCACCACACATCGTTGCCGAGCTCCGCAAAGCCTGCGGCGGTGACGAGCCCGACGTAGCCCGTGCCGATCACGGCGATCTGCTGTGGGTTGTCCGTGCGGGGAGAGGTCATCGCGCGCCCAGGGTAGCTAGCGGCCGGCCATCCGTTGCCGTGCCCGTCGCCGCGCAGACTAGCTCAGCCGCGGTACAGCGTCATCGACTCCGCGATTGCGACCATCTCGTGGTTCGGGAGCGCGCTCGTGAGCGTGTTGGAGATCCAATACACGTTCGGCCCGACCCGGAAGGAGACGTCGGTGATGTGGCCGCCGTTGTCCGCGAACAGGTCGTAGGTGCGTCCCCGGAACGTCTTGGTCTCCTGGGGATGGCGAAGGATCGGCGGATCGGTCCAGTGCAGCCCCTGGACCCCGTAGTACTGGCCGAGGCCCGCGCTGGTGAGGGCGATCGTCATGAAGTAGGCATGGGCGCGCTTGCCGTCGGGCTCCCGGACCGTGTACTGATGCGGATAGGAGCCGGCATAGGCGCTCCCCGGCTCGGATTCGTTCAGGCACAGCGAGGTGAGGTCGCTGCAGTACTGGGAGTGCGCGTCGAGCAGATAGGGGTAGTAGACGCCCATGTCGGGGGTCAGGCCCTTGGCCTGGGCTTTCCCGTCGAGCGGGTCCGCCATCAGCCCCGCGGTGTCGATCGACGGCTTGCCGTGATGCGAGGACCCGTGCGCCGCCGTGTGATGGCTCGACGCATGTGAAGTCGTCGCGGGCTTCGGAGCGGCGGTGTGCGTCGTCGGGCGCATGAACTCGGCGTAGGCCTGACGCACGGCCGCCGTCGACTGCGGCAGCACGAAGTCCTCGCCGACCGAGCTCTGTGCGAGGTTCGCCGGGAATGCGACCTGCTTGAGCGTCCCGCCGTTGGCGTTCAGCACCAGGTTGAACAGGTCGAGCAGGCCGTTGGTGGTCTGCAGGCTCTTGTCGAAGGTCGAGTGCTCGGCGACGATGTGCAGCAGCCGGGTGCGCTCGTCGAACAGCTCCCGGGTGGTGAAGTTCTGCTTGGCCCAGCGCAGGAAGTCCTGCTGGCGGGCCTCACGGACGAGATCGGTGTCGGTGTGGCGGAATCGGACGAACGGCAGCGCACCGTTGATCGCCTGATTGTGGCCGCACAGCCGCTGGTAGCCGGGCTGGATGTCGATCGACGAGTAGTCGTTCGGATCGCCGGTGATCCCGCTCGAGATGTTGTAGTAGCGGTGGTCGACATCCGCGTAGATGCAGCCGATCGCGTCGACGAGGTCCGAGAACCCCCGGAAGTTCGTGTCGACGATGTGGGTGATGGTGAGATCCGGGAACACGTCCCGCTTGATCGACCGGATCAGCAGCCCGTAGCCGCCCTGGCTATAGGTGGCATTGATCTTCTCCGCGCAGTCCCCCGGCACCGACGAGGTCGCGCAATTGGACTGCGGCACGTAGTGCGAGGGCACGTTGACCTTCAGATCGCGCGGGATCGACATCACGTTGATCGTCGAGGAGGCCGCGTTGAGGTGGACCAGCAGGATCGTGTCCGTGTTCGCGTTGTGGAACGACTCGCCGGCGCGGTGGTCGGAGCCGATCAGCAGGATCGTCTCCGGCGCGCCGGGCTTGGGCAGCGTCAGCGACCCGATCGCGACGCCCTTGTGCACCGAGAGGACGCCCGCGAGCGTATTGACCTGCAGGAGGCCGGCCGTCGCCACTGCTCCCGCGCACGCCCCGATCACCAGTACAGCGGCCGCGAGCACCCGGCCCACCATCGAGGCGCGGCTCTTGGGCACCAGGAACCGCATCGGCCCTCACGCTATCGAGCCCGCCCGATCGACGCAGGCGGGCGGGGGTCAGCCGCCGTACGGAACGGTCGACTCCGCGATCGCGATCATCTGCTTGATGTCGATGCTGCTGGTCAGCGTGTTCGAGATCCAATATGAGTCGCCGTCGACCCGCCACGCGACATCGGTGACGTGCCCGGAATCGTCCTCGTAGATCTCGAACGTGCGGCCGCGGAACACCTTCGTCGCGGCGGGATTGTTGAGGATCGGCGGGTTCTTCCAGTGCACGCCCTGGACTCCGTAGTACTGGCCGAGCACCGGATTGATCGCGATCGTCATGAAGTACGCGTGCACGCGCTTGCCGGTCGTCGTGATGACCTTGTAGCTGCGCGGATATGAGTGCTCGTAGGCGGTGATCGGCTCGTCACCGTTGAGGCACTCGTACCCGGTCGCGGTGCAGTACTGCGAGCCCGACAGGATCAGCCGCGGGTAGTAGACCGGCATGTTGGGGGTCAGCAGCTTCGCCTGCGCGATCCCGTCGGCCGGATCGGCCGTGAGCCCCGCGGTGTCGATCGTCTGCCGGGAATGGTGCGAGGAGTGGTGCTTTGAGCCCGATGAGGTGCTCGAGGAGGACCCCGAGGAGTGCGCGGACTTCTTCGAGGAGGAGGAGCTCGCCTTCGCCGTCGGCTGCATGAACTGCGCCCACGCGGAGGCCACGGCCTGGTCGGATTCCTTGTAGACGTAGTCGGGCGCCGAGCCCACCGCGGCGGCGAGCGAGGCCGGGAACGGGATCTGCTTCAGCGAATCGCCGTTGGCGTTGAGGACGAGGTCGAACAGCTCGATGGTCCCGTTCAGGGTCTTCAGCTCCGCGTCGAGCGTCGTGTGCCGGCCGAAGATCCGCAGCAGCTTGTCCTTGTCGGCATACAGCTTGGAGAGGGTGAAGTTCTCCTTGGCCCAGCGCAGGAAGTCCTGCTGGCGCGCCTCGCGCACCAAATCGGAGTCGGTATGGCGGAAGCGCACGAACGCCAGCGCGCCAGTGACCTGGCTGTCGCCGCACAGCTTCTGATAACCGGGCTGGATATCGATCGAGGCGTAGTTGTCCGCGCTCGGGAACGGCTGGGACGCGTTGTAGTAGCGATGGTCCACGTCGGTCCACACGCATCCGATCGCGTTGACGATGTCTGAGAAGCCATCGAAGTTGGTGTCGATGATGTGGTTGACCTGCAGCTGCGGGAAGACGTTCTGTTTGATCGTCTTGATCAGCAGCCCGTATCCGCCCTGGCTGTAGGCCTCGTTGATCTTCTCGGTGCCGTAGCCCGGGACCACGACCTGCAGGTCACGCGGGATCGACATCACGTTGATCGTGCTCGAGGCGGCGTTGAGTCGCACGAGCAGGATCGTGTCCGTGTTCGCGTTGTGAAACGAGGGCGAGTTGGCGCGATGGTCGGAGCCGATCACGAGCAGCGTCTGCGGCTTGCCCGGCTTGGGCAGGGTGACCTGCTTGGTCTTGACGATCGAGCCCGGGTCGACGCTGATGTCCTGCACGACCTGCTGGAACTGCAGCAGCCCCGCCGTGGCGACCGCTCCGGCCGAGCAGCCGATCACGAGCACCGCGGCAAAGAACACCCGCACGACGAGGCCGATACGGCTCTTGGGCCTGAAGAACCTCATGCCGTCATCTCTGTTCGACGCCGATACCCCGACCCATGCCGGCGCTCACGCCAGGCCGCCGTCGATCGCGCGCAGCTCCCCGTCGTCCCCGGCCAGTGCCGCCGGCAACGCGCGCACGAACTCGACGAGCGCTCGGCGGTACTCCGCCAGCGAGCGCATCGAGACCCACTCGTCGGGACCGTGATGGCCGCCGCCGGTGGGACCGAACTCGACGGCGGAGATCCCCGCCTCGATGAACGAGGCCGCGTCGGAGGCTCCGTCCCGCCCGACGGAGGTGACCTCGCCGTGGATGGAGCGCCGCGCGGCGTCGCACAGCCCGCGGACGTAGGGGTCATGGCGGGAGACGCCGACCGCCGGATGGATGAACGTCCGGGCCACGTCGATCCCGGGGATGGCACGGACCTGGGCAAGGATGTCCCCTGGATCCTGACCGGGCAGGTAGCGCACGTCGACGGCGATCGTGGCCAGGTCCGGGACCTTGTTGATCGCATCGCCTCCCTCGATCCGGCTGAGGTTGATCGACGGGCGGTCGAACATCTCCGAGGACTCGCGACTGAACGGCAGCGTCTCGATCGTGCGGAACACGTCGACGGCCTTGAGCACCGCGTTGTCGCCGAGCCATGGGGTCGAGCTGTGGGCGGCGCGGCCATGGACCGCGATCCGCATCGCCAGCACGCCCTTGGCCTGGATCCCGATGTGCAGATCGGTGGGCTCGCCGGTGATCGCGAAATCTCCCCCGAGCCCGCGCGCGACGATCGCGTCGGTGGAGCGCTCGTCGAGCTCCTCTGACTCCTCGTCGGGCACCACCACCATGCGCACCCGGACCGAGTGGTCGGCCGCCACGTCACGCAGCGCGCTCAGCATCGCCGCCAGGCCGCCCTTCATGTCATAGGCGCCGCGCCCGATCAGCCGGTCGCCCTCGATCCGAGCCGAGAACTGATGGTCGAGGCCCGGGACGACATCGAGATGCCCGTGGAAGACGACGCACGGGGCCTTGGGGTCGCGGGCCCCCACCTCGGCGATGAGCACCGGGAGGCCGTGGTGATCGATCTCCGAGACGGTGATCCCGCTGACCTCGAGCCAGCCCTTCACGAACTGAGCGGCAGCGACGATCGCCTCAGGGCGCGAGGTCTCGTAGCCGATCAGCCGCTCGGCGAGGACGCGTTCATCGGTCATGGGACTGTGTCCAGCCTAGGGGTACTCGATGACTGCCCGGTTAAGGCCCGCCAAGCCCGCGCAAAGACGGCTCAGTGGTCCGAGCCGCCTTCGGCGATCGACAGATAGGCCTGCCAGCGCCGGCGATCGCGCTCGGCGGCGCGCCGGCGCTCGGAGTCGTCCCCGGCGCTCTCCAGTTCGGACTCGGCCTGCTGCAAGCGTTCGCGGAGCTGACCGGTGTCCAGTGACCCGGGATCGTGGGCCTCCTCGACGAGCAGCAGCACGTGGTTACCCGCGACCTGCAGGTAACCCTCGGACTGAGCGAAGCGGACGATGTCCGACTCGGAGCGGTAGAGCCGCAGCTCGGTCGGGTCCAGCGTTGCCAGCAGCGGCGCGTGGTTGGCCAGGACGCCGATCGAGCCCACGATGGTGCGGGTCGAGACCATCTCGACCTCGTCGTTGAAGACCTCGCCGTCAGGGGTGAGGACCTCGACTCGGAACGGAGTGTGGGCCACTAGGACTCCTCGCCGTTGTCGTCGCCGGAGTCGTCGCCGCCCGCGTCGCCGTCGGAGCCGGAGGCCTCAGTCTCGTCGGCGGACTCCGGCTCCTCGGAATCCTCCTCCTTCGCCTTCGCGCCACCGGAGTCCGCGACGACCTCATCGATCGACCCCTTCATGAAGAAGGCGCGTTCGGGGACGTCGTCGTACTTGCCCTCGAGGATCTCCTTGAAGCCGCGGATCGACTCCTCGACCTTGACGTACTTGCCGGGGATGCCCGTGAACTGCTCGGCGACGAAGAACGGCTGGGACAGGAACCGCTCAAGACGACGTGCCCGCCCGACCGCCACCTTGTCCTCGTCGGAGAGCTCGTCGATCCCGAGGATCGCGATGATGTCCTGCAGCTCCTTGTAGCGCTGCAGCACCTGCTTCACCTGGTTGGCGACCTGGAAATGCTCCTCGCCGACGATCGCGGCCTTGAGGATCGTCGAGGTCGAGTCGAGCGGATCGACCGCCGGATAGATCCCCTTCTCGGAGATCGCGCGGTTGAGGTTCGTCGTCGCGTTCAGGTGGGCGAACACGGACGCCGGGGCCGGGTCGGTGTAGTCGTCGGCGGGGACGTAGATCGCCTGGATCGAGGTGACCGAGCCCTTGCGGGTCGAGGTGATCCGCTCCTGCAGGGCGCCCATGTCGGACTGCAGCGTCGGCTGGTAGCCCACCTGGGAGGGCATGCGGCCGAGCAGCGCCGAGACCTCGGAGCCTGCCTGGACGAAGCGGAAGATGTTGTCGATGAACAGCAGTACGTCCTGACCCTCCTGGTCACGGAAGTACTCGGCCATCGTCAGGCCCGACAGCGCGACGCGCATGCGGGCTCCGGGAGGCTCGTTCATCTGGCCGAAGACGAGCATCGTCTTATCAAGGACGCCCGACTCCTTCATCTCGAGCCAGAGGTCGTTGCCCTCACGCGAGCGCTCACCCACGCCACAGAACGCCGACAGGCCGCCGTGCTCCTGGGCGAGGTTGTGGATCAGCTCCTGGATGATGACCGTCTTGCCCACGCCGGCGCCGCCGAACAGGCCGACCTTGCCGCCGCGCGCGTAGGGCGCGAGCAGGTCGATGACCTTGATCCCGGTCTCGAACATCTCGGTCGTCGGGGCGAGCGCCTCGACGTCCGGGGCGGGCCGGTGGATCGGCCAGCGGTCGACGTCGTCACCGATCGGCTCGCCAAGGTCGATCGGCTCACCGAGCAGGTTGAAGATGCGGCCGAGCGTCTCGCGGCCGACGGGCACGGTGATCGGTCCGCCGGTATCGATCACCTCCACGCCGCGGGCCAGACCGTCGGTGGTGTCCATCGCGACCGCACGCACGCGGTCGTCACCGAGATGTTGCTGGACCTCGCAGGTGAGGTACTCGTCGTTCCGAGCCGCGATGTCCTCGGCCTCCTCCGCTCTGGTGGCGTCGGGGCGCTTGATGATGATCGCGTGGTTGATCTCGGGCAGCTTGTCGGGGAACACGGCCTCGATGACGACGCCCGTGACCTCCTCGATACGCCCGGTGTTGCGCTCAGTGGTCGTGGTGTTGGCTTCAGTGGTCGCAGACATGCTGTGTGTGTTCTCCTTGTCAGCCGCAGCTGTCAGACGCCTTCGGCGCCCGCAACGACTTCCATGATCTCCTGGGTGATCTCGGCCTGGCGCGCCCGGTTCATCTCGAGCGTCAGGTCGTCGATCAGGGTGCTGGCGTTGTCCGAGGCATTCTGCATCGCGGTCATTCGCGCTCCGTGCTCGGAGGCGGAGGACTCGAGCAGTGCCCGGTAGATCGAGACCTCGACGTAGTCGGGGACCAGTCGCTTGAGGATCTCCTCGGGCTCGGGCTCGTACTCGAAGTTGCCGATCGCCTTCTCGTCCTCGCTCCCCTCGGCGGAGTCGTCCTCGCCGAGGATCGAGGCCTGCTGCAGCGGCAGCAGCGTCTCGCGCCGGATCCGCTGCGAGAGCGCCGAGACGTAGCCGTTGTAGAAGATGTCGACGCGATCGACCTCGCCGTCGATGTAGGCCGCCATGATGCGCTCGGCGATCGCGCGGGCGTCGGCGTAGGCGGGACGGTCGGTGAACCCGGTGAAGCTGTCGACCACGTCGAGGCCGCGGAAGGCCAGCGAGGACGCGGGACGGCGACCGGAGGCGAAGTACACCGGCGTGCGGCCCTCGGCCTGGTGGTCGCGGCCTGCAGCCACCCCGGCGCGCACGGCGTTCGAGTTGAACGCGCCGGCCAGCCCGCGATCGCCGGCCACGACGAGCAGTCCGACCGTGTTGACGGAGTCGTGCTCGACGAGGATCGGCAGGCTCGGGAGGTTGCCCGCCGCCTCGGCGGCCAGCCGCGTCATCCGGCGGATCGCGTCGGCATAGGGACGCAGCGCTTCGATCCGCTGCTCGGCGCGACGCAGGCGGGCGGCAGCGACCATCTGCATGGCACTCGTGATCTTCTGAATGTTCTTGACCGAGTCGATCCGGTTACGGACGTCTCGCTGCGAGATGGCCATGGCGCGTGCAGAGCTCCCGGACTAGCTCTCGTCCTCGAGCGGCAGACCCTCTTCGTCGAGGTCGTAGCCGAAGTCCTCGGCATAGGTGTCGAGCGCGGCGCTGAGGTCCTTCGGCGTCTGCTCGTCATCCCACTTGCCCTCGGCGAGCGTCTTCACGAGACCGGCGTTCGACGAGTGCACGGCGTCGACCGCACCCTCAAGGAACCTGCCGACCTTCTCGGTGAGGATCCGGTCCAGATAGCCGTTGGTCGCGGCGAAGATCTGGATCACCTGATTCTCGACCGACATCGGGCTGCGCTCGGACTGGTTGAGGGTCGAGACGAGCCGCTCGCCGCGGGCCAGCGACTGCCGGGTCTCGGTGTCGAGGTCGGAGCCGAACTGAGCGAACGCCTCCAGATCGCGGTACTGGGAGAGCTCCAGCTTCAGCCGGCCGGCGACCCGGCGCATCGGCTTGGTCTGAGCGTTGCCGCCGACCCGGGAGACCGAGATGCCGACGTTGATCGCCGGACGCACGCCCGAGTAGAACAGCTTGGGCTCCAGGAAGATCTGGCCGTCGGTGATCGAGATCACGTTGGTCGGGATGTAGGCCGAGACGTCACCGGCCTGGGTCTCGATGATCGGCAGCGAGGTCATCGAGCCGCCGCCCTCCGCGTCGGAGAGCTTGACCGCGCGCTCGAGCAGCCGCGAGTGCAGGTAGAAGACGTCGCCCGGATAGGCCTCGCGTCCCGGCGGGCGGCGCAGCAGCAGCGACATCTGGCGGTAGGCGTCGGCATGCTTGGTGAGGTCGTCGTAGACCGTCAGGGCGGCCTTGCCGTTGTAGAGGAAGTACTCGCCCATGGCCGCGCCCGCGTACGGCGCAAGGAACTTGATCGGCGCGGACTCGTCGGCGGCCGCCATGACGATCACCGAGTTCTGCAGCGCCCCGGCCTCCTCGAGCGTGTTGGCGAGCTGTACGACGGTCGCCTTGCGCTGACCGATCGCGACGTAGACGCAGATCAGGTCGCGGTCCTTGTTGTTGATGATCGCGTCGACCGCGATCGAGGTCTTGCCGGTCTGGCGATCGCCGATGATCAGCTCGCGCTGGCCACGGCCGATCGGGATCATCGAGTCGATCGCCTTCAGACCGGTGAACATCGGCTCGGTCACGGGCTGGCGCTGGACGATGCCGGGGGCCTTGAACTCGGCCGGGCGGGTCTCGGAGCTCTCGATCGCGCCCTTGCCGTCGAGCGGGTTGCCGAGCGGGTCGACGATCCGCCCGAGCATCCCGTCTCCGACCGGGATGTTGAGCAGGCGACCGGTGCGCTTGACCGTGTCGCCCTCGGAGATGTGCTCCCACTCGCCGAACAGCACCGCGCCGACGTTGTCGGACTCGAGGTTCAGCGCAAGGCCCGTGACGTCGTGAGGCAGGTCGAGCATCTCGAACGACATGCAGTTCTCAAGACCGTGGATGCGGCAGATGCCGTCGGCCACGGAGAGCACGGTCCCGACCTCGGTGAGCTCGGACTCGCCGGGGTCGATGCCCTCGATCCGGCTCTTGAGGATCGAAGTGATCTCGTCGGGGTTGATCTGCATGTGGTGTTGGCTCCCTTGACGGCGCGGCGCTACGCCTGCGCCACTTGCTTTCTCAGTTGTTCAAGGCGGGTGCGGATGGAGGCATCCATGATCACATTGCCGACGCGCAGCACGA
>DASXZK010000076.1:0-17092 GCA_036501965.1 Solirubrobacteraceae bacterium | reverse complement strand
GAGGCGGGCCTGGAGGCGCCCGACGATCTCACCGCGTCGCCGATCGGCGACGGCCACTCGAACGTCACCTTCGCGCTCTCAACGGGCGTCGTTCTACGCCGCCCGCCGCGCGGGCCGCTGCCGCCGAGCGCCCACGACGTGCTGCGCGAGGCGCGGCTCCTGCGCGCGCTGGAGGCGACATCGGTCCGTGCCCCGCGGGTGCTCGCCCAGTGCGCGGACCTCGACGTGATCGGCGCGCCCTTCTACGTCATGGAGCTGATCGAGGGCGAGGTGATCACCTCCGCAATCCCGCGGGTACTGGACTCAGACGCCGAGCACGAACGGATCGCCGCCGAACTGGTCGACGCGCTCGTCGAACTGCACGCCGTCGACTGGACGACGCTGGATCTGGAGGGCTTCGGTCGGCCGACCGGCTACCTGGAGCGCCAGCTGCGCCGCTTCGGCGGGCTCTGGGAGCACAACCGGACGCGCGAGGTGCCCGAGGTCGTCGAGGTCGGCCGCTGGCTGGCCGACCACCTGCCGCCGGAGCAACCGGCGAGGATCGTCCACGGCGATTATCGCCTCGGCAACGTGATGTTTGCCGCAGGCGCCCCGGCCCGCCTGAGCGCGATCTTCGATTGGGAGATGGCGACGATCGGCGATCCACTCGCCGACGTCGGCTACATGCTCTCCCACTGGCGTGAGCGTGATGATCCGCCGAGCCGCTTCAGCCTCCAGGTCGTCACCGAGGGCGACGGCTTTCCCGACCGGCGCGGGCTGGTCGAGCTCTACGCGCGGCGGTCCGGTCGCCCGGTCGAGCAGCTCGACTGGTACATCGTGCTCGCGGTCTGGAAGTCGGTTGTCTTCATGGAGGGCAACTACCGGCGCGCGGTATCCGGCGCCACCGACGACCCGTACCTGAAGTCGTTCGGCGAGGGCGTGATCGAGCTCGCTCGGCGCGCACTTCAGGTCACGCGCGAGGGGTTCTGAAACGGCCGCGGCCCGGCCGGCCGCGCGAGGCGACCGACCGGGCCGGGAGAGCCGGGGTGCAGCGAGAGCGGCTAGCTCAGGCTGTTGGTCACCGTCTTGTCGCGGTCGAGCACGATCTTGGGCAGCGGCGCGAAGTCCAGCGAGGGACCCGAGTGCTGGCCGGTGGTGAGGGCGTAGTTGATGAACGACTTCAGCAGGGAGGCCTGCTTGTTGCCGCTCTTGGGAACGATCGCGTAGGTGAAGGTCGAGATCGGGTAGGCGATCTTGGCCGACTTCGACGGATCGACGATGTGCAGGGCGTTGCTCGACGGCACCCGCGTCACGGTCGAGGCAGCGCTCTCGATGTTCGACAGGTTGGGGTACTCGTAGTTGCCCGCCGAGTTCTGGACCGCAGCCGCGTCGAGCTTTTGGCTGATCAGGTACGAGACCGCGATGTACGCGATGCCGCCCTTGGTCTGCTCGAGCAGCGCCGCGACGCCGGAGTTGCCCTTGGCGGAGACGCCCTTGGGGAACTGGACCGAGGTCGCGAAGTTGACCTTGCTGTTCCAGGTCTTCGAGACGTCGCTCAGGTAGTTGGTGAACGCGTAGGTGTCACCGGATCCGTCCGAGCGGAAGATCGGGGTGATCTTCAGGTTCGGCAGATGCACGCCGGGGTTGCTGTGCTTGATCGCACTCGAGTCCCAGTTGGTGATGCTGCCGAGATAGATGCCCGCGATCTCCGAGCCGGTCAGGCGCAGCTTGTGGCCGACGCCCGGCACGTTGTAGCCAACGCCCGTCGCGGACAGCGCCCACGGGATCTGGGTGCAGTTGTTGCACTGCTGAGCCTGCGCCGAGGTCAGCGGCGCGTCGGAGGCGCCGAAGTCGACGGTGCGCTGCGAGATGTCGGTGATGCCCGTGCCCGACCCGACGGCCGAGTAGTTGACCGTGTTGCCGGTCCTGGAATCAAAGCCCTGGGCCCACTCCTGCTCGAAGGGAGCGACGAGAGTGGAGCCGGCGCCGTTCAGGGTGAGCCCGGAGGCCATGGCGTTGGACGCCAGTCCGCCGAAGCCGGTCGCCGTCGCGGCGACGGCCGCGACGGAGAGCACGTGGCGGCGTGAGAACGCGAAGTTCAAGGTGAGTGCCCTTTCTGAGGTGTGGGATGAACGCTCGACGGCCCGGCCGGTACGTCGGCGCAGCGCAAGCATGGGCGCTCCCGGCCCCCCGGTTGTGTCCGAGTTGTAATCGCCGCTTGGACATCTTGTGACCGTGGTGTCGACGGCGCGCGATCAGGGATGCCTGTTTTCTACGCTCCCGCGGCGATGTCCGTTCAGACCACTCCCGTCCAGACCGCGACGGACCGCCGACGCATCCCGTTCGAGGGGTCGCTTGGCGACCGCATCATGCGCGGCCTGTGCGTGGGCGGGTCTCTGGTCGTCGGCCTGACGCTCATCGCCGTCATCTACCAGATCATCCACGGCGCGTCGCCCGCGATCTCCCAGCTCGGGCTCGGGTTCCTCGTCCACACCGCCTGGGCGCCCAACCTCAAGCACTTCGGCGCGCTGCCGATGCTCTACGGCACCGGGGTCGTCTCGGCGATGGCGCTGATCATCGCGGTCCCGGTCTCGCTGGCGATCGCGATCTACCTCAGCATGTTCGCGCCCAAGGTCGTGCGGGCGGTCGTCGGCCCGCTCGTCGAGCTGCTCGCGGCGATCCCGAGCGTCATCGTCGGGTTCTTCGGCATCATCGTGCTCGCGCCGCTCATCCAGAAGATCGAGCCCGGATTGCACTCCGCGCTCGGCTTCCTGGGGATCTTCGGTCCGGGACAGACGACCGGTCTCTCGATCTTCACCGCCGGTCTGCTGGTGACCATCATGGTGATCCCGATCATCGCCTCGCTCAGCCGCGACCTCTTCCTCAGCGTCCCGCGCGAGCTCAGGGACGGTGCCGAGGCACTCGGGGCAACCCAGTGGGAGGTCATCCGCGGAGTGGTCTTCCCGACGACGTTCTCCGGGGTCAGCGCGGCGGTCATGCTCGGTCTCGGCCGGGCCCTCGGCGAGGCGATTGCGGTCGCCTCGGTGATCGGCGGCGGCGAGACGATCAGCAAGTCCCTGTTCACGCCCGGCAACACGTTCGCCGCCAGGATCACGATCGAGATCCAGTACATCGAGAACAACCTGCAGCGCGCCTCGCTCTTCTATCTCGCGGTCATCCTGCTCGCGATGAGCCTCACGGTCAACCTGCTCGCCCGAGCGGTCGCCCGCCGCTACGAGGTCCACCGGTCCATTGTCTGATCTCTCGGCCTTCGAGCCGCCGCCGTTCGACCCGACCGCCCCGCTCACGGCGACCGGGAATCTGCGCCGGCGACAGATCGTGAGCCGGGCGGTCGTGTGGGGCGCGACCGCAGCGGCGGCAGCGGCGGTCGCGGTGCTCGGGATCGTCACCTACACGGTCATCAAGCACGGCGCTGGGTCGCTGTCGCTCGGCTTCCTCATCCACGACCCGCCGCAGTACGGCGGGCCCGGCGGCGGGATCGCGAGCGCAATCCTCGGCACCGCGATCATCGTGGCCCTGGGGGCGATCATCGCGGTGCCGCTCGGCGTACTCTGCGCGCTCTACCTCGTCGAGTTCGCGGGACCACGCTCCCGGCCCGGCCAGGTGCTCCAGCTCGCGATCGACATGATGCAGGGGCTTCCGACGATCGTCGTGGGGCTCTTCATCCTCAGCCTCATCGTGCTCCCGGAGCATGCCGACTCCGGGTTCGCGGCATCGCTGACGCTGACGATCATCATGCTGCCCTTGATCGCGCGCACCACCCAGGAGGTGCTGCGAACGGTCCCGCAGGGGTTGCGCGACGCCTCCGATGCGCTCGGCGTCGATCGCTGGCGGGCGGTGCTCACCGTGATCCTGCCGAGCGCGGCCGGCGGAATCCTCACCGGCACGATCCTCGCGATCGCGCGCGCCGCCGGCGAAACCGCACCGGTGCTCGTCGTCGACGGCACCTTTGCCAACCAGACGACGATCGATATGTTCGGTCATGCGGTGCCCAACCTTCCGGTCCTCATCTGGGAGCTGATCGAGCAACCGACCTCGAGCGGCCTCGAGCGCGCGTGGGGTGCCTCGCTGGTGCTGCTCGTCCTGATCCTGATCGCCAATATCGGGGCGCGCGTGCTGCTCGCCCGCAACCGCAAAAGGATGGGAATGTGACCCCGGAGTTCCTCGATCCGGCGACCGAGCCGTTCAGGCTGTCGGGCACCGGGCCGGACCTGCCGCCGCGCGTGCGACTGCGGCCCGTCACCGAGCCGCCGACGGTGGCCCCGCTGCCGGGGCAATCCGGGCTCGACCATTCAGCCACCCGTCAGGTCGTGTTCGACATCCGCGACATGTCGGTGTACTACGGGGAGAAGAAGGCGCTCGACCACGTGACGATGCCGATCTACCGCAACGTCATCACCGCGGTGATCGGACCCTCGGGATGCGGCAAGTCGACCTTCATCCGCTCGTTGAACCGCATGAACGACTCGATCGTCGGCTTCCGGGTGGGCGGACAGGTGCTCTACCACGGCCACGACGTCTACGCCAGGGCGACCAACCGTGTCGAGGTCCGGCGCCGCATTGGAATGGTGTTCCAGAAGCCCAACCCGTTCCCGAAGTCGATCTACGACAACATCGCCTGGGCACCGCGCAACCTCGGCATGAAGGGCAACATGGACGAGCGCGTGGAGCGCGCGCTGCGCAACGCCGCGATCTGGGACGAGGTGAAGGACCGCCTGAAGGCCAGCGCGCTGTCGCTGTCCGGCGGTCAGCAGCAGCGACTGTGCATCGCGCGCTCGATCGCGACCGAGCCCGACGTGCTGCTGCTCGACGAGCCCGCCTCGGCGCTTGACCCGATCGCGACCGCCTCGATCGAGGAGCTGCTGCACCGGCTCAAGACGCGTTACACGATCGTGATCGTCACCCACAACATGCAGCAGGCCGCGCGTGTGGCGGATCGGACTGCGTTCTTCTCGCTGGATCCGATCGACCGCGTCGGCACGCTCGTCGAGTACGCCTCGACGGACACGATTTTCTCCCACCCGGCCGACACGCGCACGCGCGACTACGTCACCGGGCGCTTCGGCTAACCGGCCTCGGGCGCGGGGGTTCCGACCACCAGGCGAAGGCCGACGTCGAGCGCTTGCAGGGCCCGCAGGTGGCCGTGGCGCTCGTCCCATGCGCCCGAACGCAGGTCGTCGTCCACGGCGGACACGACGCGATCGACAACCTCGGCCTCCATCCGCGCGAACCCGGACGTCGCCGCGCGGGCGTCCGGATCGAGGACGCGCTCGGGGTGTGCCCAGAAGGCGGCGAACGTCCAGTCCGGGGTTGCCGCCGGCACCGGCACCACCTCGACTCGCGTGGTTCCGCCAAGCCAGTCGCTCAGTTGGCTGATCGTCGGGAAGATCCGGCGGTCGAGCTCGGCGACCTCGGGCAGGTAGTCGGCCGGCAGCCACATCCCGGCGCAGACCTCGGCATCGAAGGTCACGATCACCGCCGGCCCGCGGGTGACCCGCCGCAGCTCTCGCACCCCTTGCTCGCCGCGGCCGTCCCAGTGGTGGACGGTGATCACCGCCATCGCCGCATCGACCGACGCATCGCGCAGCGGCAACTGTTCGGCGCTCGCGCGGATCGCAGGGGCGCGCTCGGGCGGGCGCTGGGCGGCCATCACGTCGCTCGGCTCGACCGCGATCACGTGCCGGTCCCGCGGCTCGTATGAGCCGGCGCCGGCGCCGACGTTCAGGACGGTGCCGGCATCACCGAGCGCGGCATGGATCCGCGCCCGCAGTGCCGGGTCCTCGTGGCGCCGGCGCGCGTACCCCGATCCGATGCGGTCGTAGCGCGGCGCGGGGGTGGCCATCGGCGGCGAGTCTAGGGGTGAGTGGACGGGGGCGCTCGACGGTGGACCGCGTCGCGTGGGGGGCGCGCCGGGTGAGCCGGACCGCGCCGGGCGGAGACAGGCCGGGCCAGGCCGGGGCGGGCCGGGACAGGCCGGGTCAGGCCGGGGCCGGGTCAGGCCGGGGCCGGGACAGGCCGGTGTCTATCTCGCACGCGTGGGTCGGCGAGGCGGTTCGTGGGTGATTGGACCTGCCGGCGAGAGCAGGCGTCGCACGCGACGGGCCACCGGTTGACGCGTGCGCGAGTCGGTCCCTGGTCCCTCATGCGTGGACGATCACCCACGCGGCGGGCCGCCGGGCCACGTGTGCGGGATTTGGTCCGCCACGCGGGGACGATCTCGCACGCACCAGGCGTCCGCGCCACGTGTGCGCAATATGACCCTTCACGCGTGGACGATCACCCACACGCCGCCGTGCCGGCCGGCGCGGCGGCGTGCGGGCCGCTGTGCCGGCCGGCGCGTGCGGGATTTGGACCCCCGCCGCTCGGGAACCCGCCCGACGCGCGGAGGGTCAGCCCCGGCACGGGCAGTGAGCGCGGTCAGTGGTGGTCGTGCGGCTCGGGCGAGACCAGCACCGGGCGACCGGCGTGCTGCAGAACGGCATGGGAGGTCGAGCCGAGCAGGGCGGTCCGGATGGCGCCGCGGCCGCGGGTGCCGCAGACGATCAGGCCCGCGTCGATCTCGTTGGCGACGTCGACGATCGACTGCCAGACGGGTCCGTCGGCCTGCTCGACGCGCGCCTCGGCCTCGAGGCCGATGCCGCGCGCCCGGGCGGCGCCGTCATCGGCGGCCTCTTGCGCTGCGGCGCGCTCCTGCTCGTCCACTTCGGATTCGTCCTCAAGGGCGAAGACGCCGAATCCGCCGGTCTCGGTGAGCCGAGCGGTCAGCGGCTGCCAGACGGTGAGGACGACTGCAGAGCTGGAGGCGAGCATTCCGGCGACCGAGGCGAGCGCGCGGCGCGACTCGTCGGAGCCGTCGTAGCAGAAGAGGGTGGGCTGATCAGGAGTGGGCATAGCGCGGACGCTAGCGCTCCCGACGCACGTCGATCAGGCGCGCGTGTCCGCAGACAGACCGGTCAGTGCGCCGCGCCGACCGAGTCGGAGCGGACCTGGGCGAGCAGCGGCTGGCCGCACTGCCAGCAGAACGACGCGCCGGTGCTGTGCGGCGAGCCGCAGTTGGCGCACGCGCCCGCCATTCCGGTCTCCTCGAGCTTGAGGATCCGCTCGACCTCCTGCAGTTCGGCGTCGGCCTCCTGCAGAGCTGCGGCCCGCCGGACGATCACGTCGACGTGGATCTGATCTCGGATCGCCATCTCGTAGACGAGTCCACCGAGATCCCACTGCAGCTCGGCGACGGTCGCGCCCAGCTGGTCACGGCGACGGCGCAGGTCGAAGTTGCGATCGTCGTCGAACTTCGTCCGGGAGGTGAGCGGCGGGGCCGCGACCGGTGGCACGGGACGAGTCGACGGGGAATCGGAGGTACTGGACACCGCTCGCCCTACTGCCCGAAGAACGAGCCGTCGAACTTCTTGGTCTTCTTGTTGTAGCCGGGCTTGTTGCAGGCGGAGCCCGAGCACTTCTGGCCGACCTTCGTGTTGGCGGGCGGCGTGCCGTTGCCGCCGAGCGTCTTGGACGCGGCGTTGGACTCGGCGTTCGCCTGCTTCTTGGTGACCGTGGACTTCGGCGTCTTCGTCGTTGACTTGTGCGAACCTGACGAGGTCTTCGCGCCGGAGCTCGGGGTCGTCGAGGCCGGAGTGCTCGACGTGCCGGACGAGCTGCCGCCGACGTTGATGACCTTGATCGGCGGGTTGCTCGCGCTCACGGTCTTCGTGTTGTTCTTGCTCGCGGCATTGCCGATGAGGAAGCCGACGAGCAGCGCCAGCAGCAGCGTGCCAACGCCGGCGATGAGCGTCGTCGCCGATCCGAACCTCGGGCTCCTCGAGCCACCGCGCCCGGAGATGGAGGACGTGGTGGTCGTCGTCTCGGTTGTGGCCGGCGCCGGGAGGGCAAAGCGCGGGGCGCCGCGGCGCTCGCCGCAGACCACGCAGTAGCGCTGATCGCTCTGGAGCGTCGCGCCGCAGTTCACGCAGCGGTCGCCGACTGCGGAGGCGACCAGGGTCTCGGTGGGCTCAGCCTCGGTTGGAGCACCGACCCTGACGGCGGTCGTCGAGCCGAACGGCTGCGTCTCGGCGTCGTGGCCGTTGCCCTGAAAGTCGGTGCTCATACCCAGCCGAGCGTACGTCCGGCAGGGCCTGCTGATGTAACCAAGGTGTGAAGGGCCTCCCGGGGTCCGCGCGCGTCCCATCGATCGCGCGTTCGCAAGATCTTCACAATTGCGAGCCGGGCGCGGATGACACTAGTGCGCCGTCATGACGTCGCCCGAGCTCCCCGAGCCGACCCCGTCGGCAGTTGACCGCTGCCTGTCGTGCGGCGAGGCGCTCGCTCACGACCAGCGCTACTGCGTGCACTGCGGCACCCGGCGAGGCTCGCTGCCGGCCCCGATCGCCGCGTCGCTGCGCGAGATGTCCGGCCGAGGCGACGATCCGGTCCTCGATGCCGATCCAGAGGAGCCCGAGACCGGCGAGCCAGGCCCCCGGCGCTCGGTGGAGATCTTCCCGATCGCGCGCGCCGCCGCCGTCTCAATTCTGCTGATGCTCGGCCTCGGTGCCGTGTTCGGGGCATCGCTGCGCCCCGGAGGCGTCGCCAGCCTGGCCCGGGAGGTCGTGCTGGTGGTCCATCACCCCGCGCCGACACCGACGACGGTGGCAAGCACCCCAACACCCTCACCCTCACCCTCGACTGGAGGTGCAGGTTCAGCCGGCGGAGGGCCTTCGAGCAGCGCCGTGTCCTCCGGCGGCAGCTCCACCGGGTCCGGGGGCGGGTCCGGGACTAGCGGATCCAGCGGCTCAGGCTCTGGCAGCGGTTCGGGCTCAGGCAATGGCGCAGGATCAGGCGCCGGGACCGGACCCGAACCGGCGACGAAGCTGCCGCCGATCGGCCACGTGTGGGAGATCGTGCTCTCCGGGCAGGGGTACTCCCAGTCATTCGGCACGACCGCCGGCCATCCCTACCTGTCCAAGACGCTCGCCGATCAGGGGGAGTTGATCACCCAGTACGACGCGGTCGCCAGCTCGCCGCTTGCCAACGAGGTCGCGCTGATCAGCGGGCAGGGGCCAACGCAGCAGACGATCACCGATTGCCCGGTGTACTCCGACATCACGCCCGGGACGACCGGCAAGCTCGGGCAGGTGCTCGGCACCGGCTGCCTCTATCCGTCCTCGACGGAGACGCTCGGCCAGCAGCTCCAGATCGACGGCCTCAAATGGCGGGCCTACATCCAGGGCATCGGCAGCCCCGGCCAGCGCCACCCGGGCACGACTGCCAGCGGGACCACGACCACGAGCACGGGCACGACGACTCCGACGACGACCCCGACCACTCCGACGACCACGCCGGCCACCCCCACAACGACGACGACGACGGCGTCGCCCGCCCCAGCCGGCACCGCGACCCCCGCCGGCGCCACCACGACGCTGCTCGCTCCCGACGGAGCCCTCGTCACCTCCACGAGCGCCACCACCCCGGCCACCGCAACCACCAGCACGACCAGCACGACGACGACCACCAGCAGCACCTCGTCGACCGCGCCGCTCGCGGATACGAGCACCGCCGCCGGCTGTCCGCACCCCGCCCAGGACGCGGCCGACGGCGCTCAGGCCGTCACCGGCAAGGACGGCTACGTCACCTGGAAGAACCCGTGGGTCTACTTCCACTCCGCCGTCGATGACCGTGCGGCATGCGTCAAGGACGATGTCGGCCTCACACGACTGGCCAAGGACCTGCGCAAGGACAGCACGACGCCCGCCTTCTCCTACATCGCACCTGACCCGTGCGACGACGGCTCGGACACGCCGTGCCGGCCGGGCGCCAAGGGCGGTCTGGCCCGCGCGGACGCGTTCCTGCACAAGGTGGTGCCGGAGATCGAGCGATCCGCGGCCTACACGACCGACGGACTGATCCTGATCACGTTCGACGAGGCGCCGCAATCCGGTCCGGAGTGGAGCACCGCGAGCTGCTGCGGGCAGCCGTCGTTCCCGAACCTCGCCACCGGCGCGACGACCTCGACGACCCCCACCACCTCCACGACGACCCCGACGACCACGCCGCCGACAACCACCAGCACCGTGCCGACAACCACCAGCACCGTGCCGACGACGACGAGCACGACCGCGACGAGCACGCCCCCGAGCACGAGGACCCCTCCCGCCGACTGCCCGACCACGACGAGCACCACCCCAACGACCCCGACAACCCCCACCACCCCGACGACCACCACCAGCACCACCACGACGCCGTCGGACTGCACCCCCGCGATCACCGGGGACCCCGCCGGTGGCGGCCAGGTGGGCCTGCTGATGATCTCGCCCTACATCAAGCCGCACACGCTCAACACGATCGAGACCTACGACCACTTCTCGCTGCTCAAGAGCATCGAGACCCTGTTCGGCGTGCCCCACCTCGGCTACACAGCCGACAAGCAAGTGCCGGCGTTCATCCCCTCGCTGTTCCTGTCGCAGAAACGCTGACGTCACAGGTCGTCAACCCCGGGGTCACCAAATGTTCACCGCGGCGTCGCATTTGGTCGTAACACTCCCGCCGGCAGCATCACACGTTCCCACCCTCAGGAGATAGCTTGAAGCGCATCGTGTTCACGGGCGCTGCCGTGGCAGCCCTGTTCACCGCCGGGATTCCCGCCGCCGCAATGGCGGCCCCTCCGGCTCATCAGACCAAGAAGAAGACGGCGACGACAAAGACCGTGACCACGCACGTGTCCTGCAAGCTCTCGCTGACCACCGTCGCTGCTCCCGGCTCGTCCGGCGTCACCGCCGGCAGTACCTCGGGCGCCAACTTCGGCAACTCCACATGCTCCTCGTCGCGTCCCGGCGTCGCCCGTCAGATGTTCACGATCGACACCGCCGGCGACATGAACGGCAAGGTCCAGCAGTGGTTCGCCACCGGAAGCGTCTACGGGACCTTCCAGCTCACCGCCGCCAGCCTCACCGGCCCGCCGACCGCAACCTCGTTCGGCAAGGCGAAGTACACCGGCACGGTGAAGCTCACCGGCGCCAGCGGCATGATGAAGGGCATTTCCGGCATGGGCACGATGGCGTGCGACACGCCCGACTCGCTGCACTTCACGTGCATCGAGAAGCTCACGCTCTCACAGCAGGTCACCGCGACCGCCACCTCGTCGAAGAGCAAGAAGAAGTCCTGACCCTCCCCGGGCTCGCCGGGCGCCTCGCGATGGGGCGCCCGGTGAGAGTCGGGCGGGACGGCTCGCTCTCTAGTCCCGTGATCCGCGGCCGTAGAGCAAGCCGAAGAAGCGGCGCAGCAGGTTGGTCGTCCGCCGCGAGTACGGGAAGTTCCAGAGCTCTCGCTTGAGCCCGAAGCGGGTGACGTAGAGCGACTGGACCTGGGTGTACTTGCGGATCCCACCGGCGCCGTGCCGGGTGCCGATCCCCGACGTCTTCCAGCCGCCCATCGGCAGGTTGAGCGACAGGTAGTGCGCCTGGGTGTCGTTGACAGACACCGCGCCGGCCTGCATCCGGCGCGCGAGCGCCTCGCCGCGGCCGACGTCCCGCGTCCACACGCTCGCCGCCAGGCCGTACGGCGAGTCGTTGGCGAGCCGCAGCCCCTCCTCGGCGCTGTCGACCCGCATGATCGGCAGGGTCGGACCGAACGTCTCCTCGGTCATGCACTTCATCGTGTGGTCGACATCGACGAGCACCGTCGGCTCGAAGAACCGACCGGGCTGCGCGTGGCCGTGGCCGCCGGTGAGGACCCGCGCACCCTTGTTCAGCGCGTCGGCGACATGGTCGGAGACGATGTCAAGCTGGGGCGGGAAGATGACCGCGCCGACGTCGACCGTGCCCACCTCGGCCGGGGGGCCCTGGCGCAGGCCGGAGACGATCTCGGTGACCCGCTCCACGAACGCGTCGTACACCGGCGCCTCGACGTAGCAGCGCTCGGTCGAGATGCAGACCTGACCGGCGTTGCACATCGAGGACCAGGCGGCAGCATTGGCGGCCCGCTCGATATCCGCGTCGGCGCAGACGAGCATCGGGTCCTTTCCGCCCAGCTCCAGCCAGCAGGGGATCAGTCGCTCGGCGGCCGCCTTCATCACGGCGCTACCGGTGCGCGATGACCCCGTGAACATCACGCAGTCCACCTCGCCGATCAGGGCGGCGCCGGTCGAGCCGTCCCCGGTGGCGACCTGGAAGACGTCCCTGGGCAGCCCGCACTCGTCGAGCATCTGCGCCATCAGGAACGACGAAAGCGGCGTCACCTCCGAGGGCTTGAGGATCACCGTGTTGCCGGCCATCATCGCCGGGATGCAGTCCCCGAACGAGTTGACGATCGGGTAGTTCCACGGGCCGATCACGCCGACGAGGCCGTGGGGCACGTAACGCAGGGTGAGCTTCTTGCCGATCGCGGCGGGCGTCGCCCACGAGGAGACCTTCTCGTCGGCGAGGTAGCGCTTGGCGTGCGAGGCCCAGAAGCCGAGCGCCGCAGCCGTGTACGTGAGATCTGTGAGCTGCGCGTCCTCACGGGTCTTGCCGGACTCCTGGACGACCGTGTCCATCACCCGGTCGGCGTTGTCGAGCATCCACTTCTGGGCGCGGCGCATGATCCGCCCACGGCCCTCGAAGCCGAGCGCGTCCCATTCGGGCTGTGCTCTGCGCGCGCGGTCTGCGAGCTCGGAGAGCTGCGACGCGCCGAGCACCGGCACCGTCGTGATCTGCTTCCCGGTCGCCGGGTTGTCGACCGCAATCGTGGCGAGGCCGTCGAGCGGGCCGAGCTCCGGCGCCCCGCGGGGCGTCACCGCGGGCCCGGCCGTGGCCTCGACGCTCATGACGGGTCCAGCTGGACCGACTCGATCGACGGCGGCTCGACCGGGCGGTCACGAGCGCCGGTGGGCAGCTGCTCGATCGCGTCGACGGCGTCCATCCCGGCGGTCACCTGGCCGAAGACGGTGTGCTTGCCGTCGAGCCAGGGGGCGGAGTCGATGGTGACGACGAAGAACTGCGAGCCGTTCGTGTTCGGACCGGCGTTGGCCATCGCCAGGGCGCCGCGCACGACCTTGTGGTCGTTGAACTCATCCTCGAACGTGTAGCCCGGACCCCCGGTCCCGGTGCCCTCCGGGCAGCCACCCTGGATCATGAAGTCGGGGATCACCCGGTGGAAGATCAGCCCGTCGTAGAAGCCGTCGCCGGCGAGGGTGCGGAAGTTATCGACCGTCTTGGGCGCATCGGCGTCGAACAGCTCGAGCTCGATGGTTCCCAGCGTGGTGTTCATGTTGGCTGTGCTCATGCCCCGACACTACCCAAGGTCGGGGAAGACGAGCCCGCCCACCGTTCGGGCGGGCGGGCCGTTTTCCCCGGCTATGCGGGTCAGTTGTTGGCTGCGGTGGCGATCGCGTTGATCGCCGACAGGCCGGTCACCGACTGCAGCGACTGGCCGCTGGGGAGCGTCGAGGTGCAGGCGACGGTCGATGTTCCCGCCGCGCCGGCGAGCTGCATCGGGATCGTCGTGCTCGTGGTGTCCCCGGAGGTCCCATCTGTGCGCAGCACCACGGAATCCGACGCCGTCGCGGTGCCGACGGTGAAGGTGCACTTGATCGTCGCCGTCGCCGGGTTCGCGCCGCTGGTCGCCACCAGCTTCGTGTTGGCGAAGCCGAGGTAGCTGGGGCCGGTCGGCAGCGCCACCGTGCCGGTGGTCGCGGCGGTGCCGCTGAGCGTCGCCGCGGTCGCGGTCGAGCTCGACCCGTACTCCTGGGGAGCGGTCGCGTTGCAGGTGACCGCGCCCTTGTTGTTGACGCTGGCGAACGCCGACCCGCCCGCGCACGTGCCCTTCACGCGCTCCTGCATCTGATTGATGTTCGAGCGCACCGAGCCGACCGCGCCCGGCTGGATGTCCTTGTAGGAGACCGAGTCATGCGCGAGCTTGGAGTTGACGACGCCGCTGTTCGCCAGCCGGACCTTGCCGACCGAGTTCGGCGCGATCTTGCTGTAGGTGACGGCGCCGTTGCGAATCTGACTGGTACCGATCAGCCCGGTCGCGGCAGCGCCCACGCCGCCCATCGACATGAACAAGGCGGCCGAGGAGATGACGAGCGCCGCGGACGGGCGGCGGCTGGTCAGTGATCGAAGTGGCACGAGGTGGACCTCCACTGGTTGGGCGCCCGCGGGAAAGCGGGCCTGACGTCGCCGGCCGCGTGCGGCCGGTCACGTCCCCTGGAACCCGATCCGCGGACGGAAGTCGCGGGTATGCCCGCGAGCGCTGACGCCGAGTTGACGCGCGTGCCTGGAGTATCGACGCGGTGGCCGCCGCTCAGGCGGCCGATTCGCTACCGAGCGCCTCGGCGAACAGCGGGGCGCGCAGCTCGGCGCTCGCCACCTGGTTGATCACCTGGTGGCCGCGGCCGTCACGGATGAGGATCGGGGCCTTCTGGTTGGCCGTGAAGTCCTCCAGGGCCGAGGCGGCCACGACCGTGACGTAGACGTCGACGGCGGTCTGACCGTCGTAGCCGATTCGCTCGATGTCCTCGTCGGTGAGCTCGACCGAGAACTGGGAGAAGAACCGATGTGGCTCGGTGACGGGCAGCGACAGCGAGGGGTTGTCGATGCAGTGCAGCCACATAAGCGGGCTGCCAGGCTGGCTGGTGAGCAGCGCGAAACGACGTCCCTCGAGGCCGATCAGGCCCTCTGGGAACTCGATGACGGTCGACGGATCGATCTCGACGCGACCGAAACGGGGGCTCTCGACGGTGAGGGTCATGCCTTCTGAATACCCGATTGCGCTCAAAAGCGTCGTCTCAGTTGCTCGACAGGAAGTCCATCAACGAGCTCTGCACGATCGACGCACCCGCCTTGAGGGCGGCCTCGAAGGCCGCTTCCTCGTTGGAGTAGGTCGTCTCGGTGGTCGCCATGTTGGCTTCGGTGTCGTTGGAGAGGTCGGAGGTCACGCTCGTCTGCATGTCCGAGATCGTGCTGGCGGCCATCGTCAGCTGATCGCTCGTGCTGCCGAGCTGGGTCTGCAGCTGGCTCAGCGAGTTCAGGCCGTTCTGGAGATCGGTGAGATCGGTGGTGTTGAGGGCCGAGGTGCCGGTGCCGGTCGTGAGCTGGTTGGCGATGTTCGACAGCGTCGAGAGCAGCCCGCTCGTCGAGCTCGTGCCGAGCGCGCTGGAGATGTTGACCGAGACGGTCGCGTTTGCGTTCGGGCCGATCTGACGGGTCACCATCGAGGTGGAACCCTGGTAGTTGCCACTCCCGTCGTACGGCGCCGCCGAGGTCGACGTCCCGCTGAACACGTACTGGCCGTTGTACTGGGCGTTCGCGTCGCTCTTGATCTGCGAGATGATCTGGGTGATCTCGGCACCGATGTCGCCCAGATCGGTCCCGTTCGTGACGCCGTTGCCGGCCTCGGTGACGAGCTCCTGGGCCCGCTGCACCTGAGCCTGGATGGCGTTCAGCGACGAGGTGCCGGTCTGGGTCCAGGCTTGCCCGTCGGTGATGTTGTCGTTGTAGTCGTTCAGCTGGCTGAGCTGGCCGCCCAGCTGAACGGCCAGCGCGGCACCGTAGGGGTTGTCCGAGGGCGCGTTGATCGTCAGACCCGACGACAGCTCCTCCTCGGTGTTCGACAGCGCAGTCTCCGAGGAGTTGATCTCCGAGAGGATCTGGTTGCTCGTCATCAGGGTGGTGATGCGTGTCAAGCTCATGGCCCTTAGCCTCCGACGCTCGTGATAAGGGTCTGAATGACGCTCTGCATCGTGTTCATCACACGCGCGGAGGCCTGGTAACCCTGCTGGTAGGTGATCAGGTTGGTCATCTCCTGGTCGAGCGAGACGCCCGAGACGGACTGGCGCTCGTTGGAGATGTTGGTCAGCAGCGACGCCGAGGTGGTCGCCGAATCGTTCGCCTGCCCGACGATGTTGCCGACCTGGCTGACGAACGTCGACAGGTCGTTGGTCGCCTGCACGTTGGTGCCGTAGACGCTGGAGACCGTCGTGCTTGACAGCGCGGCGAGCGATGTGGTGGTCACCGACGAGTCGACCGCGATGTTGGCCGCGGTGACCGTGCTCGTGCCGTCGTCCGGGCTGAAGAACGTCGTCCCCGAGGCGGTGTTGACGAGGTTGGCGACGCCCGCGGCGACCGTGTCGAGCTGGCTCTTCATCTGCGCCAGCGACGCGTTCGGGTCCGAGGCGTTGGTGTCGGCGAGCTGGGCGAGCGCGCCGATCGTGCCGCCGATGGAGGTGAGATCGGTGGAGGCAGGCAGCGTCACGGCCGCCGACGCGCTCGGCACCGTCGTCCCGTTGCCACCGTCGACCAGGGGCGAGGAGCCGACCTGGGTCGCCGGGGTCGTCGAGGTGTTCATCAGGGTGATCGTGTCCGAGCCGTTGCTCTGCTGGGTCACCTGGATGTTCGCCAGCGACGAGAGCTGGGTGATCACCGACGCGCGCTGATCCTGCAGCGAGTTCGACGACATGCCCGCCGCGTTGGTGTCGGCGATCTGCTGGTTGAGGTTGGCGATGTCGGTGGCGTACTGATCCAGCTCACCGCCGGAGGAGGTGAGCGTCGTCACCTCATCGCCGGCCTGCGCCTGGAGCGTCGAGATCTGCTGCGAGGCTTGGTTGAGCTGCGTCGCGAGGTTCGTCGCCGCACCGATCACGGCCGAGCCGAGGGTCGGGTTCTGCGACAGCGTCGACAACGAGGAGTAGAAGCTGTTCAGCGCCGACTGCAGCCCCCCGGTGGCAGACGTGTTGAGATCGTCCTCGGTGTCGGTCAGCTGGTTGGACAGCGTCGAGTAGTACGACGCGTTCCCGTTCGCGGTCCAGTACTGCCCGTCGATGAACTGGTCATCGTTGCGGGTGATCGACTGAACCGCGACACCGGTCCCGAGCTCCACCGGTGGGTTGTTGCCCTCTCCGGTGAAGAACGTCAGCGATGGGTTGGTGACGAGGTTGACACTCTCGTCCGCATAGTCCGGGTTGGACGCGTTCGAGATGTTCTGGCTCGTCGTATCGATGCCGGCCTGCATGGCTTCCAGGCCCGACAGTGCGGTGCCCAGTCCGGCATATGTGGGAATCGTCACGGTCAGACCTCCAGGTCAAGGACGCGGTGGGACATGGTGAGCTTGGTGCTCGCCCTGCGGGTGC
>DASXZK010000075.1:0-70822 GCA_036501965.1 Solirubrobacteraceae bacterium | reverse complement strand
TTCCGGGTGGTGGCGCCGGACCTGCGGGGCTACAACCTGTCCTCACGGCCCGAGGGTGTCGAGGCCTACGGGCTGCGCAAGCTGGCGAACGACGTGCGGGAGCTGATCGTCGAGCGGGGAGAGGATCAGGCGTTTCTGGCGGGCCACGACTGGGGGGCGCAGGTCGCGTGGGCGGTTGCCGCGTGGCATCCGGAGGTCGTGCGCCGGTTGGTGATCCTCAACGTGCCCCATCCGCGCCGGATGTACGAGGGGCTGCGCACGCTGCGCCAGCTGCGGAAGTCGTGGTACATCATCGTCTTTCAGCTGCCGCGGGTACCGGAGCGGCGGCTGGCGGCCGGCGGCTTTCGCGAGCTGCGTCGGGCGATCGAGCTCGACGCTCCGCCCGGCTCGCTCGAGCCCGGTGACCTCGAGCACTACCTCGAGGCGTGGCGGCGCCCCGGGGCGCTCACCGCGATGGTCAACTACTACCGCGCGGCGCGACGGGCGATCGGCGGGCGGCTGCCCCCGATCAACGCGCCGACGCTCGTCATCTGGGGCGAGCGTGATCGCTACCTCGGCGCCGAGCTCGCCGAGCCGCACCGGCGCGACGTGCCGGGTCTGCGGGAGGTCGTCCGGCTGGCCAACACTTCGCACTGGGTGATGCGCGACGAGCCGGAGCGGACCGCGACGCTCCTGGCCGAGTTCTTCGGCGACGAGCTTCAGGCGGTCAGCGAGCCGCCTGCGCCGGTCGCGGGCTGACCCCGGCGTCTTCGGTCCCGGCGTCTTCGGTCCCGGCGCCGGCGTCCCCGGCCCCAGCCTCGGCACCTCGGGCCTCGCTCTCACGCGCCGCCAGACGCTCGCCGACCCGGCCGTGCCGCCGTCCGGTGTCCGGGGTCGCGACCGCGCGGGCGAGGACCTGCCGGGTGCCGACGATCACGGTCGCTATCGAGGATCGCGTCACCGCGGTGTAGAGCATCTCGCGCCGCAGGAAGAAGGCGCCGGCGGCGGGGTGCGCCACGATCACCGCGATCGGCAGCTCTATCCCCTGGCCGCGGTGGACCGAGCAGGCATACGCCAGGCGCAGCTGGTCGGCCTCTTCGGGCGGCAGCCGGAAGACGGCATCCTCGGCGCCGAGCACGAGGGCGGCCTCGTCGCGGTCGTCGTCCTCGCCGTGCTGGGCATCTGACGCCACTCCTGCTGTCGTTTGATGCCCAGCTCCACCGTGATCGCGACCGCGGCGGCCGCGGCGACCGCCGGGCTCGTCCGAGCCCGTCTCATCGAGGAGTCGCAGCAACGTCCCGTTCATCAGCCCGAGCTCGTGCAGGTTGCGGCCGGTCATCATCAGCTTGTCGCCAATCCGCAACCGGCCCCCACGCACCGGCGGACCGTCGGGATTCAGCGCCGCCCGCAGCGCCTCATTGAGCGCGTTGATCCCAAGATCGCCCTTGTAGACCGGCGCGAACACCTGGATGTCGCGCACCGGGTCGACGCCGTAATGGCCGGGGAGCCGTTCGGCGACGAGCGAGACGATCTCGGCAAGGCCGTCACGCGGCGCGGTCCGCTCGATCAGAAACAGGTCGCGGCGCATCCCCTCGGCGGGGCGGAACTCGGGGACGAGGCCGCGGCGGATCGCGTGCGCTCCCTGGACGATCATCGAGCCCGCGGCCTGGCGGAAGATGTGGGTGAGCCGCGTCGTCGGCACCGTCTCAGAGGCGACGAACTCAGCGAACGGCTTTCCGGCCCCCACGGGCGCGAGCTGATCGGCGTCGCCGACGAGCACGACGTGCGTGTCGGGGCCGACCGCCCGCAGCAGCACAACGAGCAGCTCCAGGTTCGCCATCGAGGTCTCGTCGACGATCAGCAGCTCGCAACCGAGCGGGTCGTCCTCGTCGCGCGTCGGACCCTCTCCCGGGATCCAGCCGAGCGCCGAGTGCACGGTCCGGGCGGTGAGACCTCCGCCGGTCTCGCTCATCCGCACCGCGGCCCGGCCGGTCGGCGCGACGAGCATCACGCGTCCGCCGCGCGCCGCCGCCTCGGCCGCGATCGTGCGGATCGAGGAGGTCTTGCCGGTGCCCGGGCCGCCGGTGATGACCGACAGACGGTGGGCGAACGCCGCCTCGAGCGCTCCGAGCTGCTCGTCGGTGAGTGCGCCGCGGTCGATCGCCCGGTCCTCGTCGGCTGCAAGCTTTTCTGACGGATCCGCTTGACACAGTTCGCCGACGCGCTCGGCGAGCTCGGCCTCGAGCTCTGCCGTCGCAGCTCGGTATACCCAGGTCCCCTCCCGCACCGCCTGCCCGCTCGCGACCAGATCCTCGACGATCTCGGCCGAGACCTCGGGCTCTCTGATCAACTCACCAGCGCTACGCAGCACATCAGGCAGCGGGGTGCAGGCCGAGCCATTGCGCTCCGACTGCGAGAGCACGTGCATCACCGCCGCCCGTTCGCGCCGTCCCTCCGGGACCGGGCGTCCGCTTTCCGCCGCGCTTGCACGCGCGATTCGGTCGGCGATCGCGAAGCCGACTCCGAACACGCTCGTCAGCTCGTACGCGTTGGCGGCGATCAGATCGTGGGCCTCGGACCCGTAGTGCTCGTGGATGCGCCCGGCGAGGTAGGCGAGTCCGTGCGGCGCGAGCAACAGGTGCAGCCGCCGGGTGACGCGGATCGATCGCCACGACGCGGCCGCCTCCTGCGCCCGCCCGGCGCGCACGCCGACCTCGGCGAACGCCACAGCGGGATCGGCGTCGACGCGGTCCAGCACCTCGGCGGCGCCGAATCGTTCGATCAGCCGCTCCGCCCGCCGCGCGCCGACATGCTTGACCCGCCGCAGATACCCCGCGATCGTCTCGGGGTCGTCGGGCGCCAGCGGATGCGCCTCGGACACCTTCACCTGGCGTCCGTAGCGGCTGTCGGTCACCCATTCGCCAAGGATCCGCGCCCGCTCTCCCTCCTCGAGGTGGACGAGCGGGCCGACGAGTGCGACCGGGGTTCCGTCGGCCGCCGCCGCGTCGAGCACCGCCCAGCCGGTCTGCTCATTGGCGAACCGCACATGGCGGATCGTCACCGGCTGATCGAAGCCCTGATCGAAGCTCATCCCACTACGGTAGAGCCGCGCGGGGCGTGATCCTCACCCCCCTGACTCCGCACGGCGCGCAGCCGCGCGCAGCGCCTCGGATCCGATCAGCCCCTGGAAGCCACGGACGAGCGGTCGGACGGCGGCGACCCCGACCTGGCCCTGGACCCCGAGCGCCTCAACGCGGGCCTCCATGCGGAGCGCTCCGCCGCGCGGGTCCGGCTCGGCCCACACGCCGATCGCGACCCGAGCGCTTCCGCGCTCGGAGAAGGCGCGGAAGTGCTCGGGATCGGAGAGCTCCGGATAGTCGCGTCGCAGGGTCCAGATCCGGCCGACGAGGCCGGACAGCAGCGAGTCCTCACCGTCGGCGAGCACCAGGAACGGCGGCTCGCGCAACAGCCGGTCGAAGCTGAGTGCACGCCCGGTCCCCGGGATCCGCCATTGGACGAGGCGCCCGAGCACCGGCGACTGGGCGAGCGTGAGCTCGCTCGCCGCCCGCCACAGCTCGGCCGGCGACGCCGCGCTCTGGACGCGGTGGGCGACACGGATCGCCGGCTCGGGCAGCCAATCGGCGATCTGCTCGGGAAGTGATGCCCCCATGGTCGACCTCTACTCTGTCAGCCGTGATCGCCCGTAACGTTGATCGTAGAGCCCGTCCACCCGCGCCCGCGCACCTCACGTTCGATGACGTCACGGCTGCGGCCGCTCGCCTCGACGGCGTTGCCCATCGCACGCCGGTCTTCACCTCGCGCACGCTCGACGACCGGCTCGGGGCACGGGTGGCGCTGAAGGCCGAGACGCTGCAGCGCGTCGGCGCCTTCAAATTCCGCGGCGCCTACAACGCCGTCGCGTCGCTGGACGATGAAGCTCGTGCCCGCGGCGTGTGCTCGGCCTCCTCGGGCAACCATGCGCAGGCGCTTGCCCTCGCCTCACGGCTGTGCGGGACGCGGGCGACGATCATCATGCCCACGGACGCGCCCCCGCTCAAGCGCGCCGCCACCGAGGGCTACGGCGCGCAGGTGATCAGCTACGACCGGTACAACGAGGACCGCGAGGAGCTCCTGCGGGCGCTCGCGGCTGAGCGGTCGCTCGAGCCGATCCACCCGTTCGACGATCCGCGTGTGATGGCGGGTCAGGGCACGCTGGTCGCCGAGCTCGTCAACGACGCCGGAGATCTCGACGTGCTGGTCGTCCCGGTCGGCGGCGGTGGCCTCATCTCCGGGTGCGCGACCGCCGCCACGGCGCTGAGCCAGTCGATCCGCATCGTCGGCGTCGAGCCGGAAGCCTCCGACGACGTCGCCCGCTCGCTGCAGGCGGGCGAGCGCCGGCGGGTGAAGGTCGCGCCGACGATCGCCGACGGCCAGCAGACCGAATCCCCGGGGGACAGGACCTGGCCCGTCATCCAGGCGCTCGTCGACGAGGTTCACACCGTCACCGACGCCGAGACCCTCGACGCGATGCGCTTCTGCTTCGAACGTCTGAAGCTCGTCGTCGAGCCGAGCGGCGCGACCGCGCTCGCCGCGCTGATGAGCGGCTCGGTCGAGATCGCCGGCGAACGGGTCGGGGTCGTGCTCACCGGCGGCAACGCCGATCCCGCGGTGTTCGCCCGCGCGCTCGGCGCCGGCTGACGATCTCTGAGGTCAGAACGCGTCGAGGGAGACCGCGGCGCTCGCGGTGCCGCCCGCGACGAGCCCGGCGGTCGGCGAGCTCACGCTGACCGTTGCCCCGAGCTGATTGCCGGTCGCGCGCATCAGCAGCCGGTGCCCGGCACCCGTCATCTGGAAGCTCAGGTAGCCGATCTCCTCTGGTCCGATCGTCTGGGAGCGCGAGACCGCGATCGTGCGCCCGCCGACGCGCACCGTCGGGGTCGCGGTACACGGCGTGGCCTGCGGGCACGCGACGAGCACGCCGCCGGTCCAGCCGTGGGAGACGAATTCGGTGGCGCCGAGGATCCGCACCGCGCCGGCGGTCCGCGAAAGCGGACGGCGTCGCGGGCCGGCGCCCAATGTGGTGAACCGCACCAGCCGGATCACCTCGGTCGCGCTGCGGCCGCTGTTCGTGCGCACGGTGACGGTGGTGGACAACCCCTTATTCCCCGCCTTGGTGATCATGCGGTGGACAGCGGGGGAGACGGGGAAGTGGTCGATCCCGCCGCCGCTGGCCACACGCCCGTCGCTCGTGTGGACGAGCACCTTCCTGCCGAGTTTGATCGTGGTCGAGATCCGGCAGCCGGTGATCGCAAAGCACTCGACGGGAAGCCCGCCCGGGCCATCGGCGGGGACGAACGCGCTGTGCCCGAACATCGCCACGTGGGCGGGGGTGGCCGTCACGCCGGAGGAGCCGATCACCTGACCTGCCGCGTTCATGGCCTGGACCTGGAAATAGGCGTCGCCGTTGCGGGTGAGGATCGACTTGTGCGAGGCGGGCTCCGACAACTCCGCGGTCAGCGCCGTCGGCGAGCTGCCGGCCAGGATCTGCCAGCGCGTGATGCCGCTCGCCCCGGTCCAGCTCGGCGTCAGCTGCACGGTGCCGTCGCCCTGCGGCCGGATCGCCACCGACGGCGCCGCGGCGATCGTCGTCGTCAGCGCGCCCGACCCGGGGGCAGCAGTCGCGGCGTCGATCTCGTCGGAGTCGATGTTGATCGAGCTGCCGCCGTAGTTGTCGGTGTGACCGCCGAGGTATTGATGCAGGCGCTGATTGTCGGCCCACGCGGTCGCCGGCACCTTCGCGTCCGTGGTCGTCTGCTGGTTGTTCCAGTTGGCGATCCACAGCTCGTCGGGCTCGATGTAGCCGGTGCCCTGCTCGGCAACGAGGTCCTCGACGCCCGACAGCTCGGAGCTGTACACGCCCGACAGATAGCCGAGCGCGTGGAGCTCCTGCGTCCACGCCTGGAGGTAGGTGAGAACCGTCTGGCTCGC
Organism: Solirubrobacteraceae bacterium; assembly: GCA_036501965.1. Lineage (GTDB taxonomy): Bacteria > Actinomycetota > Thermoleophilia > Solirubrobacterales > Solirubrobacteraceae > Palsa-465. The sequence goes on along the minus strand of DASXZK010000075.1, from coordinate 64,855 downwards.
CACCGTGCCGCGCGTGTAGTTCTCCATGTCGTCGTAGATCGGGTTGCCGGCGCCGAGTCCCAGCACCTGCGCCTCCTCGACTGCGCTCTGGGCCGCAGCGGCACCTTGCGTGGCAGCGCTCACCGTCGAGATCGCGGTGCAGCCGCAGCCGTTGCTCGGGGACTGCAGGCCGACGTAGATCGGGATCAGGTGCCAACCGGCGGTGGCCTCCGCGCTCACCCACGCAGCGGTCAGGTTGGTTTGAGCGCAGGCCATCTCCGGACCGCCGATGTAGACGCCGATCGCGCGGAACGGCGAGGCCAACCAGTTGCTCATCGCGGTCGTCGAGGGGGCGGAGCAGGCGTCGAATCCGAGCCCGTTGTACACCTCGCCGGCTGTGGCGGGGGAGGCAGGGACCGTCGTCGTGGTGGTCGTCGTCGCGTCGGCGTGGGCCCCGGCGGCGTGCAGGCGGGCCATGCGGGCGACGGCGCGCGCGTCGGCGCGGCCCGCCGCGGTGACCGAGCGCACGCCCAGCGCAGCCCGGACGGCGGCCGGGTCGCGCGACCAGGTAGCGGTGACCACGACGTGCGATGCGGGATGGCTGACTTGAGCCACCGCGCCCCCCGACGGCGCGGCCGAGATGCCCGCCCTGCTCAGCGTGTCGGCGCCGGACGCACGAGGGGCGGGGGAGACGAGGATCGCCTCGGTCCGGCCGGCGGCGTGTGAAGGACAGTGCTCGGCGCCGCCCGGACGGCCGAGGTAGACGGCGTGGCGGTTGAAGCGCACGCAGATGTGCGAGCCGCGACCGAGCCGGAACACCGGCCAGTCGCGCGGCACCCGCGCGCTCCAGCCGTCGTAGCGGACGAGCTTGGTGGGCTGCGAGGCTGCGGCTGCGACGCCCGGGAGCGCGAGCGCGAGGGTCGCCACAAGCGCCCCGATCAGAGTCGCCAGCGGCACCGGAGGCCTCCGGTGCGTGGGTGGCTGAGGGCGGTAGACGGTCACGGACGTGAGGCAGCGCGAGCGCACGGTCCGGCGTGCCGCGGGCTCGGCTCTCCTAACAACAGCACGAACGTCAAGATGTTGCGGACTTCGGCAGGTCTGGAGCGGATGCCTGCAAGTTTTGTTGCACCGGCAGGCGATCGTCGGGGGGCCGCGACCGGAGGGCCGCTCACGCGACCGCGGAGGCCATCGCGCGTCCCGCCTCTCGACCGGAGAACAGGCAGCCGCCGAGGAACGTGCCCTCAAGCGACCGGTAGCCGTGCATGCCACCACCACCGAAGCCCGCCGCCTCGCCGGCGGCCCAAAGCCCCGGGATCGTATCGCCGCCGGCGGCGAGCACCCGTCCCGTGAGGTCGGTCTCCAGGCCGCCGAGCGTCTTGCGGGTGAGGATCGAGAGCCTCACCGCGATCAGCGGCCCGGCCTGGGGGTCGAGCAGGCGATGCGGGGCGGCGACGCGGCTGAGCCGGTCGGCGAGATAACGCCGCGCGCCGCGGATCGCCGTCACCTGCAGGTCCTTGGTGTACGGGTTGGCAAGTTCGCGGTCGCGGGCGACGACCTCGCGTTCCACCTGTGCAAGCTCAAGCTCAGGTTGACCCTGAGTGATGGCGTTCATCTTCGCCACCAACGCGGTCAGATCGGTGGCCACAGCGAAGTCCGCACCCTGGCGCATGAACGCCTCGATGGGACCCGGGATACCGGAGCCGAGCCGCTCGCGGAGCACCGCCCGGATCGACTTTCCCGTCAGGTCGGGGTTCTGCTCAGAGCCCGACAGCGCGAACTCGCGCTCGATGATCTTGCGGGTGAGCACGAACCAGGTGTGGTCGTGCCCCGACCGGCCGATGTGGGCGAGCGTGCCGAGGGTGTCGAAGCCGGGGAACAGCGGCACCGGCAGGCGCTTCCCGGCCGCGTCGAGCCACAGCGAGGAGGGTGCGGGCAGGATCCGGATCCCGTGATGGGGCCAGATCGGCGACCAGTTCTGGATGCCCTCGACGTAGTGCCACATCCGGTCGCGTCCGATCACGCGGCCGCCGGCTCGCTCGGTGATCGCGATCATGCGGCCGTCGACGTGCGCGGGGACGCCGCTGATCAGCCGTCGCGGCGGCGAGCCCAGGCGCTCCGGCCAGGCCGCGCGCACCGCCTCGAAGTTGCCGCCGATCCCGCCCGAGCTGACCAGCACCGCGCGACCCTGCGCGCTGAACTCGCCGACCTGGGTGCGGGAGCTCGCCTGGCCGCGGGCTGCGCCGCTCTCCTGCAGCACGGCGCCGCGGACGCCGGTGACCGACCCGTCGCTCGCGCGCGCGATCTCGTCGACGCGATGGCGGGTCGCGACGGTCACCAGTCCGCGGCTGCGCGCCTGCTCGAGGTGGCGGATGAACGGCGCGAGCACGCCGGGGCCGGTGCCCCAGGTCAGATGGAAGCGCGGCACGGAGTTGCCATGTCCGATCGCGCCATAGCCCCCGCGCTCGGCCCAGCCCGGGTTCGGCAGCCAGCGCACACCCTCCGCGTGGAGCCACGCGCGCTTCTCTGCGGCCGCGAACTCGACGTAGGCGCGCGCCCAGCGCTGCGGCCAGTGATCTTCGGGCCGGTCGAAGGCGGCGGTGCCCTCCCAGTCCTGCCAGGCGAGCTCCAGTGAGTCCTTCACACCCCAGCGACGCTGCTCGGGCGAGTCGACGAGGAACAGGCCACCCAGCGACCAGAAGGCCTGGCCGCCGAGGGACGCCTCGGGCTCCTGGTCGAGCAGCAGAACGCGGCGTCCTGCGCTCGTGAGCTCGGCGGTGGCCACGAGGCCGGCCAGGCCCGCCCCGACCACGATCGCGTCCGCCTCGTAGGCCCGGTCGGTCATGCGGGCAGCGTATGAGAGCGGACGGCAAGGTGCGTCCGCGGTCACATCGAGGTCACACCGCGGGCGCGCCTCGGGACTACTGTGCGGTCGCGGAATGGGCGCTCCGGCGTCCGGCAGGCCATACGAGAAGACCGACCCGAACAGGGAGAACGACGCATGTCCGAGATCACTCGCCGCCGTCTGCTCGGCTCCGCTGCCGTTGGCGCCGGTGGCGTCATCGCTTCCTCCGTCCTGCCGCCCGCCCTCGCCAAGGCGGCCGCCGCAGCCCCGCGCTCGGGGGCGCTGAGCGACATCGAGCACGTCGTCGTCCAGATGCAGGAGAACCGGTCGTTCGACCACTACTTCGGCACGCTCGCGGGGGTGCGCGAGTTCGGGGATCCGGCCGCGATCACCCAGTCCAATGGGCGCTCGATCTTCTACCAGCCCGACACGCAGAACCCCGACGGTTACCTCCTACCGTGGCATCTGAACACCAGGCAGACGAGCGCGCAGGCGATCCCGTCGACGTCCCACGCGTGGTCGGTGCAGCACGAGGCGCTCAACATCACCGTCAGCGCGACTCCCGGCCAGCCCACGACGGCGCTGAACAACCAGTGGCTGATGGCTCACCTCGGCGCCGACGGTGACGCCAACGGCCCGTTCACGATGGGCTACTACGAGCAGAAGGACGTCCCCTTCCACTTCGCACTCGCCCAGGCATTCACGCTCTGTGATGGCTATCACTGCTCGCTGCTCGGCCCGACGTGGCCCAACCGCATGTACCTGATGACGGGCATGATCGACCCCGAGGGCCTGAACGGGGGCCCGGTGATCTCCAACGTCGTCCCCAGCCCGGTCACCGGCCAGCCCTACACCTGGACGACCTATCCGGAGATGCTCACGGCGGCCGGCATCACCTGGCGGCTGTACCAGGAGGAGGACAACTACGGGTGCAACCCGCTCGAATGGTTCCAGGCCTTCCAGTCGGCCTCACCCGGCTCGACGCTGTACCAGAGCGGCCTTGAGATCCACACCCACGAGCGCTTCGAGTGGGACTGCGCGGGCGGCAACCTTGCCCAGGTCTCCTACATCATCCCCACCTCCGGGCAGAGCGAGCATCCGTCCTATCTGCCGGCCGCCGGCGCGGACTTCCTCGCCTCCAAGCTCGACGCGGTCGCGGCGAACGAGGACCTGTGGAACAGCACGGTGTTCATCGTCAACTACGACGAGAACGACGGCCTCTTCGACCACGTGATCCCGCCGCTACCACCGTCGGGAGCCGCCGGCGAGTTCGTCGACGGCGTGCCGATCGGCGGCGGGGTCCGTGTCCCCGCGTTCATCGTGTCGCCCTGGTCGGTTGGCGGCTATGTCGCCACGGAGAACTTCGACCACACCTCGGTCTCCCAGTTGCTCGAGACGATCTTCGGGGTCACCAACACGAACATCACCCCGTGGCGTCGCCAGGCGTTCGGTGACCTCACCTCGGCGCTCGGGATGTCGGCCGGCCAGCCATCGAGCATGCCCAAGCTGCCGAAGACGATCAACGAGTTCTGGAAGGCCGAAGACGACGTGCAGTTCAACCCTGCGCCACAGGTCCCGGGCGCCAAGCAGAAGGTTCCCGTCCAGGCCAAGAAGCGCAGCGCAAGCGCAGTGGTGCCGTGGACGCCTCAGGATCCGTCGGTGCGCAGCTCCCAGACGCGCCGCCCGATGCCTGTCCCGGCGAGCCGCCTGATCGAGAATCGCACCACCCATCGCAAGGACTTCATCGACGGGCGGACCGACAAGGTCTACCTCTCCAAGCTCGCCGCGGTGGAGGGACAGACGGTTCCGTCGTCGGTGACCAGCGCCTACATCCCGGGGATCACCGGCGGCGTGATCGCGATCGCCGACGTCTCGACCCGGGCGCTGGCATCCTCGGTCACCGGTTCGACGAACAGCCCGTTCGCGGTCGCGGCGACGCCCGACGGAACCGAGGTGTGGGTGACGGAGTCCGGCGGCAACACGGTGTCGGTGATCAGCACCTCGACCAACGCAGTCACCGACACGGTCGTCGTCGGCACCTACCCGCAGGGCATCGCGATCGCGCCGAGCGGCAAGACGGTATACGTCGCCAACACGGGCCCCAACACCGGCAAGGGTGGATCCACCACGATCTCGGTCATCAACCAGGCCACCCAGGCGGTGACTGCGACGATCGGGGTCGGCGAAGCGCCCAAGGGCATTCTGGTTACCCCGGACGGTCTGCTGGTGGCGGTGACCTGCTCGGACGGTGTGTACACCGCGACGACAGCAACCCGGTCGGTGACGAAGTCACCGGTCATCTTCCAGACGCCGATGGGCATCGCGGTGACCCCGGACAACAGTCAGCTCTGGGTGGCCGACTCCGAGGGGGGCCAGGTGGTCGTGCTTTCCGCCGGTGACCTCCAGCAGGGTGCTGCGATCCCGGTGAGCGGAACCCCGTGGCGGGTGGCGATCAGCTCCGATGCTTCGACCGCGTATGTGGGGAACGCGAACGCCGACACGGTGACGGTCATCGACATCGCCACCCAGAAGGTGACGGCGACGATCCCGCTCGGGTCGTTCTCCACCCCCAACGACGTGACGAAGGACTCGAGCTACACGCAGGTGCACCACATGCCGACGTGGATCGCCGAGGCGCCCGACGGATCGATCTGGGTGACCTGCAACGTGTCGAGCTCAGTGGCGATCATCGACCCGACGTCGGGCGCAGTCGTCGACTCGTTCGAGGTCGGTCTCGGCGATTCGCCGGCCGGCATCGCGTTCGCCTAAGACCGCCTTCCGCGTGACCCTCCTACCAGTGCACCCCGCGCGTCGCCTGGGCGAACGCCCGCTGCTCGGCCTCCAGGCGCTGGGAGTCGGTGGCGCGCGGGGTGTCGCCCTCGGGGAAGAGCTGGTAGGCCCGGTTGACGACCAGGTCCTGCGCGCCGGGGGCGATCGCGTAGGTCAACTGGCCGATCGAGCCGAGCGTGGTGGCGATCCGCTTCGGTCGCTTGCGGATCGCCTCGGTGATCATCCCCGCGGCCTGCTCGGGGCTGAGCGTCGGCACGCGGTCGTAGATCTTGGTGGGCGCGATCATCGGCGTTTTGACGAGCGGCATGTACACGGTCGTCAGGTGAACCCCGTCGCCGATGATCTCCGGGCCGATCGAACGTGAGAACGCGTCGAGGGCGGCCTTGGAGGCGAGGTAGGCGGCGAACCGGGGCGTGTTGATCTGCAGCCCGATCGAGGAGATGTTGATGATGTGCCCCGCCCCCGTCTCGCGCATCTCGGGCAGGAGGTCGAGGATCAGCTTCACGGGCGCGAAGTAATTCAGCGTCATCGTGCGCTGGTAGTCGTGAAACCGGTCGTAGGAGCGGTCGACCGACCGGCGGATCGACTTGCCGGCGTTGTTGACGAGCACATCGACGTGACCGTGAGCGCGCAGCACTGCATCCGCCATCCGGTCGATGTCCTCGAGGTCGGTGAGATCGGCCGGGTAGACGGTCGCGGAGCCACCGACCTCGAAGATCTGCTCGGCGACGGCCTCGAGCTTTGAGCGGGTGCGCGCCACCAGCAGCACATGCCCTCCCGCCCTCCCGACCGCGAGCGCCGCCGCCTCGCCGATGCCCGAGGAGGCACCCGTGATCAGCACCACCCGACCGCGCACGGCGCTCTCCAGCGACTCGGCGAGGATCGACCCGGCACCCGGGATTCGCTTGGAGAAGGCGTGGAGTGTCCGCACGCCGTCGATCGCGAGGTTGGTGAGGTCGGGCATCAGCGCTGCAGAGTATTGCCTGGCGACACGCCGGACGCGAAGCAGGCGCTTCGCGTCCGGCGCGGGACAGGCCCGTCGCTCAGCCGAGCGCGGTCGCCACCTGGCGCGCCATGTTCGACTCGCCGGCCGCGTTGGGATGCAGCGGATAGGCGGCCGAGGTGGGGACCAGGCCGTTGACCCAGGCGCCTGATCCCGCGCAGGCGTCGTGGCCGATGCTCGAGCTGAACGTGTTGACGTACGTCGCGGCGTTGCCCGCAGCGGCCGATGCGAGCACCGCGTTGAGGTCGATCTCCAGCGAGTTGAACCAGCTCACATCGGCGTCGGAGAACGGCACGATCGGATAGCAGTTCCTGCCGTTCTGCGGCAGGCCGTCCGGGTAGCCGACGACGAGCACCCTCGCCTGTGGGGCGCGCGCATGGATGCCCTGGATCACCGCCGCCACGAGTGGCTGGACCGAGTCGATCTTCTGTACCCCGGTGTCGACGCCGCCCGACTGGTAATGGGCCTTGCAGCGATCGCCAAACGGCCACAGCGTGTCGAGCTCGACGCACTCCTCGGCGACGCCGATCAGGTCGGCGTCATTGCCGCCGATGCCGACGGTCACCAGCGCGTCGCCGGGGCCGAGCGCACTGAACTGCGCCGGATTGCGTTCTCCGGCGCTGAGCGATTGGCTCTGGGTGATGTCGACGGTCGTCGCCCCGCTGCAGCTCGCGTCCGTGAACGAGGACGGCGCGACCGCGGCGCGGACGTCCTGCGATCGATCTCCTCCCGTGAGAAATGCCGATGAGCGCGCGTCACCGTATCGCTCCCGGGCGCCCCGGTGGCGTTTTGTGCCGGCGCTCGCAGCCGGAGGCGGGTCAGCCCAGCCCGTCGAGCTGGAAGCGACCATCCGCGTAGATGGTGCGGGCGCTGCCGTCCGCGAGCGTCGCCGTCACCTCGCGGTCCGTGGTGGAGACGATGTCGGTGTGGATCGGCGAGTCGTTGAACCCGAGCCGGTCCCAATCCTCGCTCGAGAGCTCGGTCGGGTCGCCGTCGTAGCAGTCGCGGTAGGCGCGACCGACCGCGATATGCGTGTTGCCGAACGGACCGCCGACGTTCTCGTCGTAGAGCGTGGTCGCCATGAACTTGGTGATTCGCGAGAACCGCGCATCCGTGAGCGAGAACTCACCGATCCGATCGGCGTTTTCCGCGGCCAGCATCTCGGTGAGCAGCGACTCGTTCTCGGCGGCACTGGCCCGCGAGACCCGGCCACCGGCGAACTCCAGCTCTACCCCTGTGATCAGGTTCCCATGGGTGTACAGCGGCTCGGAGAAGCGGATCCGGCCCTCGGTGCCTCGCCAGTCCGGCGAGGTGAAGATCTCAAAGCTCGGGATGTTCTTGCCCTCGCCGCCGACCCACCGACGGTGCTCACCGAGCGTGATCCGGAGGTCGACGTCGTCGCCCCGCATGTGGAGGCGGTCGATCGCCAGCGCGTTGAGCGCGTTCACCGTCGACTGGATCTCTGATTCGACCGATCGCCATTGGGCCTTTGGGTCCGGGTGGTCCAGGAAGCAGGCGGCGATGATCTGCTCCCAGTACTCCTCCAGCGAGAGTCGCGCCTCGGCGGCCATCGCCTCGGTCCCGAACAGTCCGATCGTCCAGCTGAAGTTCCCGGCGCTCTCCTTGTCATCGAGCCAGCGGGACATCGGGCGCTGCGCGACCTGACGCGCGAGGATCCTGCCGGGGTCGGTGGCGCTCAGCGCGTGGGGGTCGGCCTCGGCCTCGAGCTGGATCAGGTGGTCGACCTCGGCGACGATCCCCCTCATGTACCTCTCCAGAAAGCGTGAGATCTGCTCCTCGGAGGCGATCTCATAGAAGTCTCGGTCGAGGTTCGTGGACGCGTCGGCGTCCGGCCGATAGCCGCTGATCGTCATCCCGCCCGCGCGCCACACCGCCCGGCACACAGCGGCGTAGAGCGGCTTGGCGCTCTCCGGCGCCTGGACCCAGACCACATCCCCGCTCGCGATTCCCTTTCCCGAGCCGAGCGCGTAGTTCACCAGCAAGTCGGCGTAGCGCTCGACGTACTGCTCTGGCACTTCATACCCCACGTCGGTTCCCCCTTCGGTCGAATTCGGCGATCTGCCGGCCCGAGCGGTCGATGCTACGCCCGCGCGGCGACTCAGCGTCGCGCGGTGAGCTTGCCCATCAGGAGCTCGACCGACCGTTCGAGTTGGGGGAGCGTCGCCTGGTCGACGCTCGTGATTCCGACCGCGCGGTTCAGCCAGGCGTTGATCTCGCGGTGGCTGGTTCCGTCGCGCCGGCGGACCTCGCTGACCAACCGATGGCGCTCGTCACGCAACCGGGCCCGTCGCTCGAACGCCGGCACCGAATCGTGGACCGGATCAGCCGCCGCGTCCTCCTCCGGGGTCAGCCAGCGCGCCGCCGCCGATGTCGGCTTTGGCGCGGGGGCTGCGGCACGCCCGCCGAACAGCGACATCTGCGGCGCGACGTCGGCGCTGACGGGCTCGAAGTCGAGTGTCGGGGTGCGCTCAGTCTCCCGGCGCTCACGCGGCTCCTCGAGCTCTGCCGGGTCGGTCTCTCCGGGGCGGCGCAGCGCCCGACGGACCTCGTGCTCGATCGTTGCGGCGTGGTCGCGCAGCACCGGATCGGCGGGGACGTACAGCCAGCTCGGCTCCTGGGGCCGGTCCGGGATCGTGCGCACGAACCGTCCGACGATCTGGCGAAAGATGAGCGGGGTCTTGGCCGCGGTCGCGTAGACGCCGACCCGAAGCCGCGGGATGTCGACGCCCTCGGAGACCATGTTGACGGCGACGATCCACGGCTCGCGCGAGCTTCGGAACTCCGCCAGGCGCGCCGCGGAACGGGCCTCGGCGTGGAGCACGACGACCGGTGAGCGGCCGGTCGCCTCGCGGAGCAGCTTGGCGATCTGGCGGGCGTGCTCGGAGTCGGCGGCGACAATCAGCCCGCCCGCGTCTGGATGGCCATCCTGGCGCACGGTGCGCAGCCGTGCATCGGCCTCGCGCAGGATCCGCGGCAGGCCGTCGGGCAGCTCGGTCGAGATCGCGGTCCGGTAGCGGCGGCTTGCCTCGCGCGTGGACAGCACCGTGTCGAAGTCGGACTCGATCACGTCGTCGCCGCTGCGCCAGCTGAGCGTTCCGTCGTAGGCGACGAAGCTCACAGGCCGGCAGACGCCGTCGGCCACGGCCTCGGCGAACGAGTAGGAGACGTCCGGCTCGGCGATGCCGTCGCTGTCGTAGCTCACCCCGGGGATCGGCGTGGCGTCGGAGCGAAACGGGGTGCCGGAGAGCAGCAACCAGTGCGATCGGTCAGCGAAGGCGGTGGCGAACGACTCCCCCCAGGTGAGGTCCTCGCCGAGATGGTGAGCCTCGTCGGCGATGAGCAACGTCGAGCGCGGCAGCGAGCTCGCCCAGCGTCTCGGTGCCCTGGCGATCCGTGCATAGGTGACCGACACGCCGTGGAAGCCCGACGGCGGCCGGGGTGAGTCGGCGTCGGGTGCGAGGTCGAGCCCGAGCTCGTGTGCCGCGTGCGCCCACTGACGCGTGAGCGGCGCCGTTGGGCACGCGACGACCACCGCTCCCACCTGACCTGCCAGCAGCTGAGCGCGGGCGAACTCGAGCGCCGGGCGGGTCTTGCCGGCGCCCGGCGCGGCCGAGATCAGGATCGGCTCAGTGCCGTTCCATCCGGCGAGTGCCTCCATCGCCCGCTCCTGCCAACGGCGCAGGGGATAGCGGTTGGCGGACGGTCGCACGGGTGGCATGGACGCGCCATAGTGCCGGGACGACCGGACGGAATTCGGCGCATCGACGGCCGCCGTCATGGTCCTGACAGGTGCCGAGGTCAGGCGTTGCGCGAGCGGCCGAGATCCGGCTCGGCGAGCCGGTCGAGCGTGCCCCGCAGATCCGCCTCGGTGGTCTGCGGGTTGATCGTGCACAGCCGCAGGACCGCCCTGTTCTTGAGCGTGGTGGCGGTGACCGCCGCGTAGCCGTCGGTGGCCAGGCGTGCGGCCGCATCGCGGTGCGCAGCCTCGGTTGGGGGCGCGGCCCCATCCGACCCGGCGAAGGCGAAGGTCACGATCCCCAGCTGCGCGGGCGTCACCAGCGAGTACCGTTCGTCGTCGCGGATTAGCGCCTCTGCGATCTCGGCCAGCTCGATCCCGCGCTCGATGGCGGCGCCGATCGCATCCATCCCATAGGTCCGGAACGAGAGCCACAGCTTCAGCGCGCGGGAGCGTCGGGTGAGCTCGAGCGTGCGGTTGCGCATGTCGACCTCGCCCCGGCTGGCCATGACGTCGATCAGATACTCGGGGTCCATTCGGAACGCCGCGCCGAGCGCCCCGGGCCGCATGAACAGGCAGCCGACGTCGTAGGGCTGGAACAACCACTTATGGGGGTCCAGGACGAGCGAGTCGATGCGCTCCAAGCCGGCGAGGGCCTCGCGGCCGCGAGCGCACAGGGCAGCCGGCGCTCCGTAGGCACCGTCGACATGGAACCACAGTTGTTCTCGCTCGCAGAGGTCGGCGAGCTCGGGCAGCGGATCGACGGCGCCGGTGTTCGTCGTGCCGGCGGTCGCGATCACGAACCGCGGCTGCCTGCCCTGTTGGCGATCCTCGGCGATCGCACGCGTGAGCGGCTCGACGGGGAGGCAAAGGTCCTCGTCGGTATCGAGGACACGGATGTCCTGTGGGGCGAACCCGAGTGCCGTGAGCCCGCGGCCGATAGAGGAGTGGGTCTGATCGGAGAGGTATGCGATGCCCGGTCCCGCATGCGCCCGTGCCGCCGCGATCGCGGTGATGTTCGCCATCGAGCCGCCGCTCACCAGCACTCCCTCGGTGCCCTCGGGCAGTCCGAGCGCCTCGCGCAGCCAGTCGACCGCGACGAGCTCGACGGTCGCCGGACCGGAGCCCCCTCCCCAGGAGGCCGCGATCGCGTTGAACCCGGTCCCGAGCCATTCGCCCAACACCCCCGCGAACGACGACGGCCCCGGCACCCGCGCGAAGAACCGAGGATGGTCGCCGTGTTGCATGTGGGTGAGTGCGACGTCGGTCAGCGTCCGCATCGCCTCCAGCGGATCGCCCGGCTGCCGCGGAAGTGGGCCACCGAGCGCCTCTCTCAGCTCGTCGGCATCGCCGGTGGCGATCGCGGGTCCGTCGGCCCGCCGCTCGTAGTGATCGACGACCTGATCGACGACCCAGTGGCCGAGCCGGCGCATCTCGGCGGGGTCCATTCCCAGCGCGTCGCTCGGGCGCTCGTGCATCGCCATCGGTGCGCACGATAGATGGGCGTGAGTTGAGACCCGGGTTGCGCTCCCGCCGTGATTCATGCGAACATCTGTTCGTATGGCCATCGTCTGCATCCTCGTCCCGCGCTTCGCGCTCACCACCGCCGCCGGCGACCGCTCGGAGCTGCTGCGGATGCCGGTCGCGCTCGCGCCCGGGGTGGGCGGGGTCCAGCAGGTGGGCGAGGTCTCGCTCGCGGCCGAGGCGTTCGGGATCCACCCCGGAATGCGACTCGGCGAGGCGCTCTCGCGCTGTCCGGAGCTGACCCTGGTGCCGCCCGACCCGGCGGGGGTGGCCGAACTCTGGGAGCGGCTGCTCGTCCGCCTGGAGTCGGTCGGAGCGGCGGTCGAGCCAGAGCGACCGGGGCTCGCCTGCTTCGACGCGCGCGGGCTGCTCGCACTGCACGGTGGCACCGAGGGCGTGCTGCGCGCCGCTCGGACCGCGCTGCGCATGCCGGTACGCATCGGCGTGGCGCCGACGCGGTTCGCCGCGGTGGCAGCTGCCACCCGGGCCAGGCACCGGCGACCGGAGATCGTCGGGCCCGAGCGTGCTGGGCGATCGGCGGACGGCGCTGGGCTCGCCGGGCGGTCCCCGCACGGCGCTGGGCTCTCCGGGCGGTCCCCGGTGTCGGATGAGGGTCGCGTTCTTGCTCGGGACTATCTCGCGTCCCTGCCCGTCGCACTGCTTCGGGCACGGCCGGCGCTGGCCGAGCTTCCTGAGGCGCTCGAGCGGCTTGGGGTTTCCACGCTCGGCGAGCTCGCCGCACTTCCAGCCGGCGCGGTGGCCGACCGCTTCGGTCGCGACGGTCTCCTCGCCCACGATCTGGCCCGTGGCGGCGACACGCCGCTGCGGCCTCGTGTGCCGGGGGAGGTCCTGCGCGAGTCGCTCGACCTGCCCGAGGCCGCGTCCGGTCCCCAGCTTGAGCGCGGGCTCGGGCTGCTCATCGATCGTCTCCTGGCCCGGCGCGAACGGCGGGCGCGGACGCTGCGGGCGGTCGTCATCTCGGCCGTCCTGGTCGAGCGCGGCGGCACCTGGCGTGTGCCGGTGGTGTTCCGCGAAGCGCTCGCCGACCCGGTGCGGATGCGGCTGGCGCTGGTGCCGCACCTCGCCCGTCTGCCGGCTCCTGCCGAACGGCTGAGGCTGGCCGTCGAGCGCTTCGGGCCACCCGCCGCCGATCAGCGCGCGTTGCTGGAGGATCCTTCGGACGCCCGTGCCGCTCGACTGCGCGAGGCGATCCGCCAGGCCCGTGCGGCAGCCGGTCCCGACGCCGCTCTGCGTGTGCTCGAGGTCGATCCCGACTCCCGGTTTCCCGAGCGCCGGGCGGTGCTCGCACCATTCGAGGCGTGATCGTGTGTCTCGCCCGCACCGACTCGCCACACCCGTCCGCGTCGCCGTCGAGGCCGACGATCACGGCCGCCCGCTGCTCGTCGCCGGGCGCGAGGTCGATGCCGTCCGCGAGTCGTGGCTGATCGAGGACCGGTGGTGGACGCAGAATCCGATGCGCCGGCGCTACTGGGAGCTCGTCACCACCGACGGGCGCAACGTTGTCGTGTTCCGCGATCTGCGCAGCGGGAGGTGGTGGCGGCAGCGGGGGTGAGCAGGCCGGCGCAGGGGTCCGGCAAAACCGGCAGTGGGGGTAAGCGGCGGTGCCGGGTCCGGCCGCGGGACCGGCCTCTCGGCGCGGTTCTAAGCTCACCTCAATGCCCGCCCGTGAGTTCCTCGACCCCGGCCGCGTCGCCGTCGGCACCTGGAGCGGCGGGCGCTTCATGCACTTCGGCGAGGGGATCGACGACGAGCGATTCCTCGCGATGGTGCGACCGGGAGCCGGGATCGACACCGTCCTCACCGCCGATGTCTACGGGGCGGGCGAAGCCGACGCGATGCTCGGCCGCGCGATCGCCGGCCTGCCTCGCGAGTCGATGTGCGTCGTCGGTGCGATCGGCCACGACTTCTACGAGGGCGAGCGCGCCGGCCCCAAGGGCTTTCCTCGCTTCACCGATCCGGGGTTGCGTGGGCCGGATGAGTACGCGGGGTACCTGCGGATGGCCACCGAGCGCTCGCTGGAGCGCTGCGGGCTGGACTCCTTCGACCTGCTGCTGCTGCACAACCCGGACCGCACCGGCTACACGAGCGAGACGGTCTGGGACGGCATGGCGGCGCTGCGCGATGCGGGGCTCACGCGCCTGATCGGTGTCGCGCCGGGGCCGGCCAACGGCTTCACGCTCGACCTGATCGACTGCCTGGAGCGCTTCGGGGACCGGATCGACTGGGCGATGGTCATTCTCGGCCCGCTTGAACCCTGGCCCGGCGAGCTCGTCCTCGGGGCCGCCGCAGCCGCCGACGTCAAGCTGATCACCCGCGTCGTCGACTACGGCGGCCTGTTCTTCGACGACCTGCGCCCCGGCGTCGAGCTCGCGCGCGGCGACCACCGCGGCTTCCGCCCCGAGGGGTGGATCGAGGCCGGCCGGGCGCGCATGGAGCCGATGCGCCCGATCGCCGAGGCCGCCGGCCTGACGATGATCCAGCTCGCCTGCCAGTGGAACCTGGCGCACCCACCCGTCGCCTGCACCGTGCCCTCGCTGATTCAGGAGGTCGGGCCGGGAGCGCGCTCGATCGAGGACAAGCGCGCCGAGCTTGCAGCACTGCCCTTGGAGGATCGTCTGAGCGACGAGGATGTGGAGGCGATCCGGCAGTTGGGCGACAACACCGGCTCGATGCTCTTGAAGGGCGGGCACCCGGGGTTCGAGGGGGAGGAGCAGGCCGATCGCTGGACGCTCGACTCCCGGCTCGCCGAGGTCGCCGGGCGGTGGCGGATCGCCCCGGAGCGCGACCTCGTCCAGACGGTGGGGGTTGCCTCGTGAGTGGGGCGGCTGGGTTGGCTGGGTCGGCCGGGTCGGCTGGGTCGGCTGGGTCGGCTGGGTCGACCCTTACCGGCACGTGTAACTGCGGTGCGGTCCAGTTCTCGGTGACCGAGCCGTTCGTCGCTTCGACCTACTGCCACTGCACGCGCTGCCAGCGCCGCACCGGTAGCGGCGCCTCCGCCAACGCCCGTGTCGCCGCCTCGGGCTTCTCGGTCGTGCGTGGCGAGGACCGATTGCGCTCCTGGAAGCCGGCATCTGGAGCGGAGAAGTTCTTCTGCGGCCACTGCGGCTCGGCGATGTTCAGTCGCAGCGGGAACGAATGGGTCGGCGTCCGCCTCGGCGTCCTTGACGGCGACCCGGGCATCCGCCCGACCGCCCGCCAATTCGTCGCCTACGCCGCCGCCTGGGAGCCCCTGCCCGACGACGGGCTGCGCCGGCACGACGAGTCGGCCCTCTCCCGCTAGCGGCCCTCCACCTCCCCGAGGGTCAGCCATCTCCCGGGGCCGCCGACCTCCGCCCGCCGGGGCCACTCTGGGAACTTCAAGTCGCCCTCCGCGGCTCGAGGTTCCCACAGTGCGAACAAGGGGGGTGAGAACCGGGACTCTGGGAGCTCTTAAGCGCATATGGCGTTGCGAGATTCCCAGAGTCGCATGCGGGCGATGGCTGAGCGCCAGGACGGCGTCATCTCGCACGCGCAGCTAATCGTTCTCGGCTTCACGCATCACGAGATCGCCGGCATGCTGAAGCGCGGTCACCTCATCGCACTCTGGCCAGGGGTGTACGCCGTCGGCCATTGCCGACTGACGATGCGCGGTCGGCTCAATGCCGCGCTGCTCGCGGGTGGCGAGGGCGCCTTCCTCAGCCACCGGACCGCCGCGGCATGTCGAGGCCTCCGCGCGCATCCTGCCTCGATCGAGATGACCGTGCCCGCCGATCACACGCCCGACCGTCGGACCGGACTGCACCTGCACCGCACGACGATCCCGACTGACCGCACCCAGGCGCGCCCGCACGACGGCCTGCTCACCGCCACCGTCCCCCGGATCATCATCGACCTCGCTCGCACCGAACGTCCCGGAGAGATCCAGCGGCTGATTCGCGAGTCGATCCGTACCGGTCAGTTCGACCTCGGCGCCCTCACCGGGGCGCTCGACGCGCACCCACGCCGCCCCGGGGCCGGGCTCGCCCGCGCCGCGCTCCGTCGCTACCTGCCGGGCAGCGAGGACCGCAGGTCGTGGCTTGAGACCCAGTTCCAGCGTCACGCGCAAGCCGACCCCCGGCTGCCCGCGCCGCTCTACAACCAGACCCTGCTGGGCTACGAGATCGACGTGATGTGGACCGAGCAGCGCGTGACGCTCGAGCTTGACGGGCGCCCGTACCACGTGGCCGTCGAGGACTTCGATCGCGACCGTGCCAAGGATCGCTCGCTCACCCGGCACGGCTGGCGACCGATCAGGATCAGCGACCTCGAATGGGAGCACGATCGCGCGACCGTGCTCGACGACGTCTACGCGCTACTCGGGGTGTGACCGCTGATCAGTCGCCGTCGCGCGTGTCGACGAACTCGTCGCGGATCCAGGCGCAGCCGGCCGAGAGATCCTCCACGCCCATCGCTGCGGCGACGTTGAGCCACATGCCGTACCGGAAGAACTCGTCGATGTCCTCCTGGGTGGCGGAATCACCCGCCAGCGTCTCGACGAGCTGCACGAGCCGGGCGTATTCCCGTCGCACGTGGTCGCGGATGACCGGATCGTCACAGGCGGCGTAGGCCTGCATCTGCAACATGAGCAGCTCGCGGTTCTGGTCGAGCGTGATCGAGTACACATGGCCCATCGCCTTGAACACGGTGGCGTCCTCGGTCGCGATCGCGGGGTCGAATTCCTCGGCCCCTTGAGTGAGAAGCTCGCCCACGCGAGTGAAGCAACGGTCGACCGCAGCGAGGAAGAGGTCGCGCTTGGAGCCGAACAGGCTGAACACGTACGGCTGCGCGACGCCGACGCGCCGCGCGATCCGGTCGACCGGGGTGCCATGGAGCCCCCCGACCGCGAACTCCGGGATTGCAGCCTCGATCAGCGCGTCCCGGCGCTCGGAGGCCGGGACGCGTTGACGGGCGCTCTTCTGGGTGGAGGCGGTGGCCACGATCGCTCGCCGATGCTACGCGACGTTCAGGCCGGTGGTGACCGGTGGGGTCGGCCGGTGCTCGGCCTGCGCCTCGCGCTCGGCGACCTCCGACGCTGCCTGCTCAAGCGCGGACTCCCGGGTGCTGAACGGCAGCAGGAGCGGCAGCACCGCACCGAAGGCGAGCACCGCGGTCCCGACCCACAGCGCCGGGGTGAGCCCGTTGACGAACGCCTGCGGCGAGCCATAGCCGCCATGGCTCGTGAACACGGTGGCGAGCACCGAGACCCCGAGCACACCCCCGAGCTCGCGGATCGCGTTGGTCGCGCCGGATGCCTGGCCAGCCTGGTCGGTGCGCACGGAGGAGAGCACCGCGTTGGCCGAGGGTGCGAACACGAGAGCCATGCCCGCGCCGCCCATCACGAACGGTGCGATCAGCTCGGTGTACGGGATGTGAGTCGCCGCCAAGGTGGCGATCCAACCGAGGGCGAGTGCCTGCAGGGCGAGGCCGGCAGACATGAACAGGCGGGAGCCGTAGCGCTCGGAGAAGATCCCGGCTAGCGGCGCGACGATCAGCGTCGCCCCGGTCCACGCCAGCAGCTTCACGCCGGCCTGCAGCGGCGAGTTGCCGAGCACGTCCTGGAGGAACTGGCTGAGGAAGAAGACCGACCCGAACATCCCGAAGTACATCGACAGCGAGACCACATTGGTCACCGCGAAGCCGCGACGGGCGAAGAACTCCATCGGCAGCATCGGAGCGTCGGTGCGGCGCTCGTGCACGATGAAGCCGATCAGCAGGACGACTCCGACGGCGAGCGTGGCGAGGACCTGGATCGAGCCCCAGCCGAGCGTCTGGCTGCGGACGAGGCCATAGACGAGACCGAACAGACCGGCTGACCCGAGGCCGAGGCCGGCGAGATCGAGACGGCGGGTGGGCCCGTGGCTCTCCTTCAGGCGGCGGGCGATGAGCGGGACGAGCACCGCCCCCACCGGCACGTTGATCCAAAAGATGTCGTGCCAGGAGCCGGCGTCGATGACGGCGCCACCGACGAGCGGGCCGAGTGCGACCGCGATGCCACTGATGCCCGACCACACGCCGAGGGCCAGTCCGCGCTGGGCGGGCGGGAACGCATCGGCGAGCAGGGTCAGCGTCAGCGGAGTGGCGATTGCGGCACCCACGCCCTGAATCGCGCGGGCGGCGATCAGCAGGCCGGCGGAGGGAGCGAGGGCTGCGCCTGCGGAGGCGAGCGTGAACAGGGCGATGCCGGCCATGAACATGCGGCGGCGGCCGAATCGGTCGCCGAGGGCGGCGCCGGTGAGCAGCAGGACCGCGTAGGACAGCGTGTAGGCGTTGACGGTCCACTCGAGCGCCTGGACGGACGCGCCGAGGCTCGCGTGGATGCTGGGCAGCGCGACGGTGACGACGAGGTTGTCGAGCACCACCATGAACAGTCCGACGGAGACGAGGACGAGAGTCCACAACCGTCTACGTGAGTCCGGCATGCGATCCTCCTGGCGTTGAAAGTAGTGACTGCTAAGAAGCATGTGGTGGAACTTAGCAGCAGCTAATAACTTGTCAAGCGAAAATCTTCCGTCTCCCCCAAATGCGAACATGTGTTCGCCATGTATGCGGAGCTCCACTGCCACTCGGCGTTCTCGTTCCTCGACGGCGCCTCGCTGCCCGATGAGCTCGCGGCGACCGCGCTGACGCTCGGCTATGAGGCGATGGCGCTCACCGATCACAACTCGGTCTCGGGCTCGATGGAGTTCGCCGTCGCCGCCAGGGCGCTCGGGCTGCGTGCGATCCACGGCACGGAGCTCGACCTCGCAGCGGACGCTCCGCACGGCAAGCGCCACCTCACGCTGCTCGTCGCAGACGCACGCGGCTGGTCGAACCTGTGCCGGATCATCACCGCCGCGCACGCGCATACGCGCGACGGCCGGCCGGGGGCGCCGGCTGGCGAGCCATCGGTGGATCTCGCCACGGTCCTCGCGCACAACGAGGGGCTCGTCTGTCTGAGCGGGTGCGCGTTACATGGCGTCGAGGATGAGCCGACATTGCGTGCATTGCGAGACGCGTTCGGCACCGAGCGGCTGCGAGTCGAGCTCCAGCGGCCGTTCCTGCGCGACGATCGCGCTCGCAGCCGTCGCCGGGAGGCAGTGGCGCGCAGATTGGGTCTGCGCTGCGTGGCCACGGGTGACGTGCACGCTCATGCCCGTGCGCGGGCGACCCTGCAGGACGCGCTTGTCGCCATCCGTGTTCACGCGACGCTCGACGCCTCAGAGCCTCTGCGGCGCGGCAACTTCAGTCACGTGCTCGCGTCCCCGGAGGCGATGGCGATCCGCTTCGCCGAGCATCCCGAGGCCGTCGCCGAGTCCGTGCGGCTGGCCGAATCGCTGACCTTCGACCTCGGGCACGACCTCGGCTATCGCTATCCCGGCGCCGAGGACGCGACCGCGATGCGGCGCCTGAAGCAGCTGTGCGACTCGCTCATGAACGGCCGCTACGGCGAGAGCGACGCGGAATTGCGCTCGCGGGCACATGAGCGCCTGGAGCAGGAGCTCGCGATCATCTCGCGGCTCGATCTCCCCGGCTTCTTCCTGCTCCATCACGAGATGCTCGAGCTCGCCCACGAGGTGGCGATCGAGGTGCGCGGTCCCGATGAGGCACGTGCGTTGCTGCCTCCGGGACGGGGGAGAGGGTCGAGTGTGTCCTCGATCGTCTGCTACCTCACCGGTCTCTCGCACGTCGATCCGATCGCCAACGAGCTGCTCATCGGGCGCTTCCTGCACGAGGAGCTCACCTCGCTGCCCGACATCGACCTCGACTTCCCGCGCGACATCCGCGAGCGGCTCATTCCCCGCATCCACGAGCGCTTCGGTCACGACCGCTCGGCGCTCGTGGCCGCGTTTCCGACCTACCGCTCGCGCGGGGCGATCCGGGAGATCGGCAAGGCGCTGGGGCTGCCGCCGGGGGAGATCGAGCGGGTCGCGCGTGGCAGCGAGGGCTGGAGTGCCCGCGACGTGGCGCGCGACATCGAGAGCGCGTTCGGGGTCGATCTCGGTGAGGAGTTCGCCGCGGCGAGAGAGACGACGTGGCCTCCTGACCACCGTGATCCGCACGACCCGCCGCCCCCCGCCGTCGACCCACGGCGTGACACCGGTCGCGGAGCGCAGACCGGCCCACCGGGGGCGACGCGGCGAGGCACCACGGAGCGGTGGCGGTGGCTCGCCCGGCTGGCCGCCGAGGCACATGGGCTGCCGCGCCATCTCTCCCAGCACTCGGGCGGGATGGTCGTCGCCACGCGGCCGTTGATCGACTGCTGCCCGATCGTGCCGGCAGCGATGGAGGGACGTCAGATCGCCCAGTGGGACAAGGACTCCTGCGCCGATGCTGGGTTCCTCAAGATCGACCTGCTCGGGCTGGGGATGCTCTCCGCGGTCGAACGTTCGGTGGCGCTGATCGCTCAGACGCGCGGCGTCCATGTCGACCTCTCGCGGATCGACTACGACGACCCCGAGACATATGCGCTCATCCAGAGCGCCGAGACGACCGGGGTGTTCCAGATCGAAAGCCGCGCGCAGATGGCATCGCTGCACCGGACGCGACCCGAGAACCTGCGGGACATCACGATCCAGGTGGCGATCGTCCGCCCTGGCCCGATCCAGGGCGGAGCGGTCAACCCCTACATCCAGCGCCGGCAGCGCCTGCGCGCCGATCCCTCCTACGAGGTCCCGTACGAGCACCCTTCGCTCGAGGGACCGCTCGGCGAGACGCTGGGGACGATCATCTTCCAGGATCAGGTCCTCGAGGTCTCGATCGCGTTCGCCGGATTCTCGGTGAGCGAGGCCGAGGGGCTCCGGAGGGCGATGAGCCGCAAGCGATCGGACGCGGCGGTTGAGGCCTACCACGTCCGCTTCGTCGAGGGCGCACAGCGCACCCATGGCGTGGGCGAGGCGCTCGCCGAGCGGGTATTCGAGATGGTCAAGGGGTTCTCGGGATTCGGGTTCCCCAAGGCACACGGGGCGGCCTTCGGGCTGCTCGCCTATCAGTCGACGTGGCTGCGGGTCCACTACGGGCCGGAGTTCCTGTGTGGCCTGCTCAACGAGCAACCGATGGGCTTCTATCCGTCGGACGCGCTTGTTCACGAGGCCCAGCGCAGGGGTGTCGAGGTGATGGCGCCGGACGTCAACGAGAGCGAGGTTGAGTGCAACGTCGAGATAGATCCGGATCGGTCGGGGGGTCCGCGGATCCGGATCGGCCTCGGGTACGTGCGCGGAGTGCGTCGTCAGGAACTCGAGGAACTCGTCGACGCCCGGGACCGCGGAGGGAGGTTCCGCTCGCTCGCCGATCTCGCCTCGCGTGCGGGATCAGGGGCGCCCGCGCTGTCGCTGCTCGCCTGGTCAGGGGCGTGTGACGGCCTGGCGATCGAGGGACTCAGAGGGCGCGCTGCCGAGTGGGGGAAGGAGCACACGGACGAGCCGGAGATCGAGCATGCGCTGGCATCTCACGCGCGGCGGATCGCGCTGTGGCAGCTCGGGGTGATGACGCCCGGGCGTCGGGTGCCCGGCGGCACTCAGCTGGCGCTTCCGCTCGACCTCCCGGCGCCGCCGGAGCTGTCACCGCTGTCGGACTGGGAGCGGATGCTCGCTGACTACGGCGCGACCGGATTGACGACCTCGGCGCATCCGCTCGCTCTGCTGCGCCCGCAGCTCACCTCCGGCGTGGTGAGCAGCCGCGACCTGCATCGCCTGCATCACCGAAGCAGGGTGCGGATCGGCGGCCTGGTGGTCGCCAGGCAGCGGCCGGGGACGGCGAGCGGGATCGTGTTCGTCCTGCTTGAAGACGAGTTCGGGACGATCAACCTGGTGATCCCGCCCGGGGTCTATGAGCGCAATCGGCTAGTCGTGCGCACCGAGCCACTGATGCTCGTCGGGGGGACGCTCGAACGTCTGGCGGCGGCCGGTGGTGCGATCAACGTGCTGGTCGACAGCGTGGGCTCGATCGACGCGCCGGACCGGATCATCGCCGAGATCAAGGACTTCTCGCTGCTGGACGAGGGCGTGCGTCGCGGGCTGGAGGAGCAGCGGGCCGCCGCGGGGACTGGTCTTCGTGTCGTCGGTGACGACAGCGAGGAGCACGAACCGGCGGCCGCCGGGAGGCGAGGCGTGCGGCCTGCTGTGGCGGCCACCGCGGCCACCGCGGCCGCCGCGGCGGCTGCGGCGGTGGGCGCGGCGCCAGGCGTGGGCGGGCTCGACGGTAGTGAGGCAGAAGACTTTCGAGCTGTTGCGCCGGCGGTGATGAGTTTCGCCCAAGGACGACGGAGGTGATCTGATCGAGACGTCTTGAACGGTTTCCGTCCGATGGCGCGTCTACGGTGGCCGCCCGATAGCTGGATTTCGGCCGCCCGGCGTTGGCATTCACCTGCGTAGGCCGCGCGTCGGGCCAATTGAAGAGGACAGACAGATGCCGCAGACAGGCGCAGCTGGGTTTCGTCGGTCCGATCGCTACGGCGAATCGCCTCCTGCCCCGATCGTGGGGTTCGATCCGGTGGGGGAGATCACCGCGTTGGACAACCGCGCCGGTCCGCCTCCGCGCGTGGACTCCGGCAGCCGGTCGCTCGCCGAGGCGAACCGGGCGGAGAGCCGTGCTGCCGCGCGGGCCGCGATGGCCGAGGCGTTCGCCGCCCAGTTCGGGGTCGACGAGGACAGCCCCAGTGCGGCGGCGCTGGCGGATCGGTTCGGCTTCCGCTTCGAGGAGTCGGCGACCGGGCCGGCGGCCCGGCGCACGGTGACGATTACCGGCCGCGGTGCCGAGCGGTCCGTGCCGCCTGCGGAGCGTTCGGTGCGTCGGGGCGGGGGCGAGCCGAGACGTCGTGCGGGTCGTCCGGACCAGCTGATCGGGCTGAATGCGGATCGCGCGGCGCTCTGGGCCGTCGGACTGGCGATCGTGCTCGCGCTTGTGGCGGCGATGAGCGCGCACGCGCTGCCGCTGTACTAGCGATCGTCCCGGGCGCGCAACAGGGTCCGCGTCGCGAGCGCTGCGGCGACGGAGGTCTCGGCGTTCCTCGCGCCGCAGGAGCCCGTCCGCCCCGAACGGATGTTTGCGCACGCTTCCTTTCGCCTATAGACTTACGTGAAGTAAGCGGGTGTGCAAAGTGAAGGACGGCTGACTCATCCGCCTGGACCCTCGAGCCTGGATGTGTGCCATGACGACCCCGATGAGCAGGTTCCAGATCCATGACGAGCTGACCGCGCCGGAGGGCTCGGCCGCCGTGCTGCGCGGCGCGCTGTCCACGGCTGGCCAGCTGCCGAACTTCCTCGGCGTGCTCGCCGGCTCGCCGGTCGCGCTGCGGGCGTACGCGCGGTTCCGCTCCGAACTGCGGCACGGGACGCTGTCGACAGCGACGCTCGAGCGGATCGCGCTGGCGGTTGCCGAGCACCATCACTCCGAGCCCGGGATAGCGCTCCATTCGCGGGCCGCACGTGCCGCAGGACTCGGGATGGATGAGGTGGCGCTCGCGCGTCGCTTCGACTCCGGTGACGACGGTGAGGCGGCGCTGCTCACGCTGTTGCGCTGCATGCTGCAGGACGGCCTGCCCGCGATGCATCTGCACGAGGAGGCACACGAGCACGGCTGGACCGACGAGCAGATCCTCGAGGCGATCGCCGTGGTCTCACTCGAGACGTTCGCCGCGATGGTGAACGTCGCCGGCGAGGTGCCCGTCGACGGCTCGGCCGAGGCGTCACGGGCGCTCGAGGCCGCCTGAGACAGCTCGTGGCCGAATCGCTGAACCCCGGCCGCTCACCGACGCTCCTCAACCAGGCTGCTGAGCAAGCCGCTGAACCACCACGCCGCCGAACCAGGCCGGTGAACCACGCAGTGACCTCAGGTAAGCTCGCGCCCTGATGGCTGGTGAGAAGCGGAGTGCCGCCGCGACGGTCGGCCCCGCGACTGCGGGAGAGTCGGTCTGTCCGCTCTTCCACGAGGCGATCGAGCTCGTTGGGCGCCGCTGGACCGGCGCGATCCTGCGCACACTGATGGACGGCCCGCTGCGCTTCTCGGAGGTCGCGGCGGCGATCCCCGAGCTGTCCGACCGGCTGCTGTCGGAGCGCATGAAGGAGCTCGAGTCGCGGGGCCTGGTCAAGCGCGAGGTGATCCCCGGTCCGCCGCTGCGGGTGCGCTACTGCCTGTCGGCGATGGGCCACGAGCTGGAGCCCGCGCTCGGCGAGCTGCAGAGCTGGGCCCGGCGCTGGCTGTCGTCCAGCAACTGAGCGCATCGTCCCGGCGGCCGCGGCGAGACGGCCGGTGGGCGTCGTCCCGGCGGCCGCGGCGAGACGGCCGGTGGGCATCGTCCCGGACCGCCGTCGCGCGGAGGCACGCCTGGCTGCGCAGGTGGTTGCCGCGCGGGCCGGTAACGTCCCCGCGCGATGATCGACCGCCACGAGCCGCCCCTCACCGCCGAGGACGTCATCTCGATCGTCGAGGAGCGGCAGATCCGTTTCGTGCGGTTGTGGTTCACGGACATCCTCGGACAGCTGAAGGCGTTCTCGATCAACTCGTCTGAGCTGCGTGACGCGTTCGAGGCCGGGATGGGGTTCGACGGCTCGTCGATCACCGGGTTCAACGCGATCGAGGAGTCGGACATGATCGCGCTGCCCGACGCGGCGACGTTCGCGGAGCTGCCGTGGCGGCCTGACGAGGCGGGCGTGGCGCGGATGTTCTGCGACATCATCACCCCGGAGCGCACGCCGTACGAGGGCGATCCGCGGCATGTGCTCAAGCGGGCGTTGGCGCGGGCGAAGGAGATGGGGTTCGACCACTTCTTCGTCGGACCGGAGCTCGAGTACTTCTACTTCCGCGACTCGAAGTCGACGGAGGTGCTCGACGAGGGCGGCTACTTCGATCTGACGACGCTCGACGCCGGTTCGGACCTGCGCCGGGAGACGGTGCTCGCGCTGGAGAAGCTGGGGATCCACACCGAGTACACGCACCACGAGGCGGGCCCGAGCCAGCACGAGATCGACATGCGCTACTCCGACGCGCTGAAGATGGCCGACGACTGCATGACCTATCGCATCACGGTCAAGGAATACGCCATGAAGTACGGCCTGCACGCCACGTTCATGCCGAAGCCGCTGATGAACGTGAACGGGTCGGGAATGCACACCCACCAGTCGCTGTTCCGCGGCGAGCACAACGCGTTCTACGACCCCGACGACGCGTACTTCCTCTCCGACATCGGCAAGGCATTCATCGCCGGACAGCTGCGCCACGCGCGGGAGATCTCCTCGATCTTCGCCCAGTGGGTGAACTCCTACAAGCGGCTGGTGCCCGGCTACGAGGCACCGGTCTACGTCGCGTGGTCACGCCGCAACCGCTCGGCGCTCGTGCGCGTGCCGCTCTACCACCCCGGCAAGGAGCGAACGACGCGGATGGAGCTGCGCTGCCCCGACCCGGCGTGCAACCCGTACCTGACCTTCGCGGTGCTGCTGCAGGCGGGCCTTGAGGGCATCGAGCACGGGTACGAGCTCCCCGACCCGATGGAGAAGAACCTCTATCACCTGTCACCCGACGAGCGCCGCCGGCTCGGCATCGAGCAGCTGCCCGAGACGCTCGGCGAGGCGATCGAGCTGACCGCGAACTCCGAGCTCGCGCTGCGCACGCTCGGCGAGCACATGTTCAACCGCTACATCGAGATCAAGCGCCAGGAGTGGGACGACTACCGCGTCCAGGTCACGCCCTGGGAGCTCGAGCGCTACCTCCCGGTGCTCTGACCCTCGTGCGGTGCGCTGAGCAAAGCCCGCCGGTTCTCTGAGCCCGCCGGTCAGCGCACCTTCCGGTAGCCGGGACTCGGTACCCGCTGGACCTTGATCCCACCGCGCAGCACCTCGTAGGGCGACAGCGTCACCGATCCCAGGCCGCCGGCGCCGCCGGCCAATGACCACTCGGCGATCGCGAGCGTGTTGGTCCCGTTCTGGCGCAGCAGCCCGGCCGGCAGGTAGAACGTCTTCTGGGGTCCCAGGTTGTTGATGTAGCGGCCGATCAGCCATCCGTTCAGGTAGATCAGCGCCTGGAAGTTCTGGCCACCTGCCGCCGCCGCTGGCCCGGCCGGCGGCGTCAAGGTCAGGCCGATCGGCGCCCACACGCCGTGCGGCACGTGCAGCGAGAACGTGGTGCGGTACCAGCCCACCCCGGGCGGGACCGAGCGCGCCGCCCAGGAGTCGGGGAGGGTGACCGGCGTCCACGATGCGTCGGGGTATCCGGGCAGACCCCAGCCGGCGTTTGACTCGCCGAGCCCGGCGGCGTTGAGGATCCCGCGGACGGGATCCCTCCGGGCCTGGGCCGCCGAGGCGCCGTGCACGCGCCACCTCACCGTCGGTGCGGTCCCGCTCGAGACGGCGACCGTCGCGCTCTCCAGCCCGCGCGGCGTCTTGTCGGAGTCCAGCCCGAGCGCGTTCTCGAACGACTCGTCCTCTCCCATGTTCTCGGCGAGCACCGAGATCTCAGCGGCCTGTCCGGCATGCAGCAGGTCCGCCGGGACCGCGAAGGTGCCGCTGACCGGGCTGTCGGCCATCGACTCGACCGGCGTGGGCGTCGTCGCCGAGCCGAGGTAGTGGCCGTCCAGCCAGACCGCGAAGGATCCGAACGGGCCGGTGTCCGCGGTCAGCGAGATCGACTGCTCGGAGCCGGTGGCGGTGAACCGGCCCCGGTACCAGACGAAGCCGTTGTCAAAGCCGTAGTCCTGCGCGTAGAGGTCCGGTTGACCGCTCGGCGGCTGGATCGGGTTGTCGGTGACGGTCCGGTCGGCCTTCGGCCACGAGCTGTCGTCGTATTCGGGCAGCCGCTCGGCGGAGCCGAACCGGAAGCGCCACCCGGTGAGTGCAGGCAAGCCGATCGAGGATGGCGGACCCGGGAGCTGAGCGCTCACCCCGCCGCCCGCGGCAGGTGAGGAGGCCAGCGGCTGTCCGTCCCAGGTGATGTGGGCGAGCGACGGCGGGCCCCAGACCGTGAGCGGCCCGGCCACCGCTGTGTCGCCGGTCAGCACGGCGCGGTGTCCCTGGACCGCGGCGGTGCGCACGAGCTCGGCGCCGCGAACGAGCAGCGGTCCGGTCGCGGTGTGCTCCACCCAGAACTGGGCCGCGGTCGTGGTGTCGGCGATCAACAGCTCGAGAGTCCGGGAACCGGCGGTGATCGTCACCTCGCGCAGGCCGCTCGTGGTGTAGCGCAGCATCAGACGGTGGGTCGCGGAGTTCCAATGGACGGACACGGGCCCGTCGCCGGCCACCGAGACGGTCGGTCGTTGCGCGAACTGCAGCGCGGTCGCACCGGCGGCTCCCGGATCGCCGTCGAGGAGCGCGACCGCGCGCCCGCCCGAGGACTGCCGGGCGATGATCTCCGAGGTCGTGGCGAGGAGCTTGGCCCCTCCCAGCGTCGCGTGGGAGGCGAGCAGCTTGGCCGCATGCCCTGGGATCGTCACCGACATCGAAGGCTCGCCCGGCAGCGGCGTCGACACCGGAGAGGTGCCGTCGTTGCCGAGATACAGGAACGTGGTGCCGTTGTCCGGGTTGCGCTCCTCGAACGTCGTCAGTCCGCCGACGGTGGGCGGTGTCACCTGGTTGGTCATCGCCAGCGCGGGCAGCGCCTGCGAGAGCTCACCGGCCAGCTTGAGCTGCGGGAACTTGTCAGACAGCGTGCCGGGTTCGGAGATCGCCGATCCGTAGTCATAGGACGTGTACATGAAGGGCGCGGGGATGAAGCCCCAGTCGGTGCCTCCGATCGCCATGTAGATCGACTGCAGCGAGACGCCCTGCGCGATGTAGTAGCGATAGAAGGTGTCCTCGAAGTCGGGACCGGTGAGCGCGGCGCAATCGGCGTATCCGGTGCCGCCCCAACTGTCGAACGACCCGCCCTGGTATTCGGGGACGGTGAGCGGATGGCCGGGATTGTGGTCGGAGGTGAGCACGGGTGGCGCCGTGAACTTCGAGGTGTCCGCGCAGTCGAAGCCCTCCGGGTACTGGTCGGATCCGTTGATGTCAGGCGCGCTCGGCGTCCCCGGCGCCCAGCCGTTGGCGTAGCCGCCGACGTTGTTGGTATCGGTCGGGACGTCGATTCCGTCCTGACGCGCCTGTGCCTCGAGGTTGGCGAAATAGGCCTCGCCGTCGGGGTCGGTGTAGCCGTACTCGTTCTCGATCTGGTAGAGGATCACGTCCCCGCCGCGGGTGATCTGATGAGCGGCGATGATGGGGTCGATCTCCGACAGCCACTGGTCGGCCGCGGCGAGGTACTGGGGGTCGTCCATGCGCGAGCCCGCCGGCTCGGAGGCCAGCCAGCCTGCCAGCCCGCCGGCGTCGGACTCCGCGTTGATGTAGGGCCCAGGACGGGCGATCACATACAGGCCGACTCGCTGGGCGTCGTTGAGCAGCCGGTTCACGTTACGCACGCCGCCGAAGTTGTAGACGCCCGGAGCGGGGGAGGTCTCGTCCCAGTTGAAGTACACCGAGACCGCGTTGAACCCGGCCGCCTTCATCTCCTCGAGGCGATCGATCCACAGGGACGGCGAGGGAAGCCGGTAGGCATCGAACTCGCCTGCCCAGAGCAGGACGTGATGTCCGCCGATCGTGACGGAGTAGCGGTCATAGCCGACCTTCTGCGGGGTGCCGAGCAGCACGTGCCGCGGGGCAGCGACCGGCGCGGGGGTGACGGAGGCGCTCGCCGGCGACGGAGCCGAGGTGCCGGCCGAGCTCGTCGCGGTCACGGTGAAGCTGACCGGCGTGCCGTCGGCTAGGCCGGGGACGATGGCCCAGTCGTTGGGCACGTCGGCGGTCATCGTCTGGCCGGTCGAGGCCGTGACCGTGAACGAGATGACGGGGGCGCCATCGACCGTCGCGGGTGCGGTCCAGCGCACGGTCGCCGAGGAGGAGCCGGCGATCGCGGCGACCTGTGTCGGAGTCGTCGGCTGGACCGACGCCGGCGTGGTCGCGATCGGGCGCGCAAGGACGGGCCGGACAATCGTCATCCCACCGCACCACACGCACAACGAGCCGATGACCATGTGTCGCAACCGACGACCCATTCCTGCCTCCTCCCTCGACGTGACGGAGGCTTCGTTACCCCTGCGTAGGCGCGTTCAACCCCCCAAGGGGAGGGTCAGTCCAGGGCGGCGGCGAGCTCGGCGGGCTCAGTGACCGGCGCGCGGCAGGCGAAGCCCTCGCACACGTAGGCGGCGGCGCGTCCGGCGACCAGCGGGCGGTCGCGCAGCAGCGGCACCAGTGGCTCGGCGTCGCCCCCGGCGCCGCCCGCGAGCACCAGGTGCGGCCGGTAGGAGTCGCGCACGACATCAAGCAGCGCCTCGGCATCCGCTCCCGAGCCGACGACAGCGACCTCGTGGACCCGCGCGAGCTCGAAGTCGAGCGCCCGCAGAGCATGACCGAAGCCGAGCGGGTGGCGGGCGACGATCGGCGCGGCGACACGCAGCACCCCCAGCGCCTGCTCCTCATAGCGTGACTCGCCCGAGAGCCGGGCGAGGCGCAGCAGCCCGAACGCGGCCGCCGAGTTGCCCGACGGGATCGGGGAGTCGTCGAGGTCCTTGCGCCGCGCAAAGCCCGAGCCGCCGTCGGTGGCGGTCGTGAGGAACCCACCCCGCCCCGGGTCGGCGAAGCGCTCGATCAGCTCGTCGGCGAGCTCCCGCGCCCGGACGTACCAGCGCGTCTGCCCGCTCGCCTCATACAGGGTCAGGAGCGCTTCCAGCAGGTAGGCGTGGTCCTCCAGGTAGGCGTCGATGTGCGCGCGGCCGTCGTTGTAGGTGCGAAGCAGCGGCCCACGGCCGTCGCCGTCGGCGCGCATCTCCCGATCGATGAACTCCGCGCAGCTTACGGCGGCATCGATCCAGTCGACGCGCCCCAGCACGGCTCCGGCCTCGGCGAGTGCCGAGACCATGAGCGCGTTCCACGAGCACAGCCGCTTGTCGTCGGTGCCCGGGCGGACGCGCCGCTCGCGAGCCTCATAGAGCCGTGCCTGGATCTCTGACAGCGCCGCCGGTTCGGGACCGCGTCCCTCAAGGACGTTCGCACCCTCGAAGTTCCCACGATCGTTGACTCCGAAGAAGGCAATGGCGGGGTCGAGCAACGTCTCGGAGCCGAGCGCCTCGCGCAGCTGGGACTCGGTCCACACGTAGTAGCGACCCTCGACCCCTTCGGAGTCGGCGTCGAGCGCCGAGAAGAAACCGCCCTCGGCCCCGCGCATCTCTCGCAACGCCCAGTCCAGGGTCTCCTCGCAGACGCGACGCAGCAGCGGATCGCCGCTCACCTGCCAGCCGTGCAGGTAGGCCGGGGCGAGCAGCGCGTTGTCGTAGAGCATCTTCTCGAAGTGCGGGACCGTCCAGGTCGCGTCGACCGCGTACCGGGCGAAGCCGCCGCCGACCTGGTCGTAGATGCCGCCGCGCGCCATCGCCCGCAGCGTCCCCAGCGACATCTCGCGCTCACCGCGGGCCAGCAGGAACTCGATCAGCGATGCCTGCGGGAACTTCGGCGCGCCGCCGAAGCCGCCGTTGCGCGCGTCGTAGCTCCCGCGCAGCCCGTCGACGGCGGCGTCGAGTGCCGCGACCGTGATCGCCGCGTCGTCGCCCGGGAGATTGGAGATCCCGCCGAGCGACGCGGCGAGTCGGCGGCCTTGGTCGAGCACCTCCGAGCGGCGCTCACGCCACGCCTCTCCCACCGCCTCGAGGATCGTCGTCCAACTCGGCATCCCGGGGCGGTTGGCCGGCGGGAAGTACGTCCCGGCGAAGAACGGCACCTGCTCCGGTGTGAGGAAGCAGTTCAGCGGCCAGCCGCCCTGGCCGGTCATCGTCTGGCAGGCCTCCATGCAGACCGCGTCGACGTCCGGGCGCTCCTCGCGGTCGACCTTCACGCAGACGAAGCGCTCGTTCATCAGCGCCGCGACCGCCGGATCCTCAAAGGACTCGTGCGCCATGACGTGGCACCAATGGCATGCCGAATAGCCGATGGAGACCAGCAGCGGGCGGTCCTCGGCGCGGGCGCGCTGCAGCGCCTCCTCGCCCCACGGATACCAGTCGACCGGATTCTCCGCATGCTGCAGCAGGTAGGGCGAGGTCTGCTCGGCGAGCCGGTTGGACATCGGTTCGAGCCTACCCTCGCGCTGGGCGGCGGTCGCGTAGGCTCGAACGCGACTGACCCGAACCCGACCCCGAACCGAAATCGAGAGGAGACCGCCAGATGCCCGCCACCCGTGAACCGGTGACCGCCCAGGGCGCCCCTGAGGCGATCGGCCCCTACGTCCACGCGATCCGCGCCGGCGACCTGCTGTTCTGCTCTGGCCAGATCCCGCTCGACCCGCGCACCGGCGAGATCACCGGCGCCACCACGGCCGATCAGGCCGGCCGCTGCCTGGAGAACCTCGCCGCGGTGTGCGCCGCCGCCGGGACCGTACTGGGCTCGGCCGTGAAGGTGACGATCTACCTCACCGACATGGGCGACTTCCAGGCGGTCAACGAGGTGTACGGCTCGTTCTTCGAGGCGAGCCCGCCGGCGCGCGTGGCGATCGGTGTCGCCGCGCTGCCGAAGGGCGCGCGCGTCGAGATGGACGCGATCGTCGCCCTTTCGTCCCCGGCATGAGCGAACAGACGACGCGGCCCTGGTTTCCGGCGCCGATCAGCGGTGCCGATCACGTGGAGCCCGCCCCCCGGCGGGTCCGCGCCGAACTCGGCGGCCGGGTGGTGCTCGACACTGTTCGGGCCCTGTACGTGTGGGAGTGGCCGTACTACCCGCAGTACCTGATCCCGTCCGCCGACGTCGACCCGGGCGCGCTGGTCGACAGCGGGACGACGCACCGGCTGAGCCGCGGCACGGTGAGCGACGTGGGGCTGAGGGTCGACGAGGTCGAGCGGATGCCCGCCGGCCGGCGCTACGAGGAGTCGCGGATCCCGGAGCTGGTCGGACACATCCGCTTTGAATGGGACGCGCTCGACGCGTGGTTTGAGGAGGACGAGCAGGTCTTCGTGCACCCGCGCAACCCGTACGTGCGAGTCGACGCGCTGCGGTCGTCGCGGCGCGTGCGCGTCGAGAAGGACGGAATGGTGCTGGCCGACTCCCCGTCGCCGGTAATGGTGTTCGAGACCGGGTTGCCGACTCGCTACTACGTCGACCGCAGCGCGGTCGACTTCTCGCATCTGGTGCCGAGTCAGACCGTCACCGCATGTCCCTACAAGGGCCGGACGACCGGCTACTGGTCGGTGCGCACCGGCGACGGCGAGTATCCGGATCTCGCCTGGTCATACGACTTCCCCACCCGCCAACTGCTCCCGATCACGGGACTGGTGGCCTTCTACGACGAGCAGGTCGACGTCTTCATCGACGGCGTCGCCCAGCCTCGGCCGACAACTCACTTCAGCTGAGCCGGTGCTGTACACCGGCGTGACGGCGCGTCAGTAGTAGATCGCGCCGCGGCTTCCGCCACCCGCGGCGATCGCGTCGCCGGTCACCGCGACGCCCCGCGGGCTGGCAAGGAACGCGATGACGTCGGCGACCTCCTCGGCGGTGACGACGCGCCCGATCGACGTCGCTCGCGCCAGCGCGGCCTCCACCTCGACAGGCGTCGTGTCCCGCTCCCGCGCCATCGCAGCCAGCGTGTCTCCGAAGCGCTCGGTCACGGTCATCCCGGGATGGACGACGGTGACGTTCACGCCGCCGGCGCCGTACTCGTCGGCGAGGTTCTTCGTCATCGCCGAGACAGCGACGTTGCGGACCGACCCGACCACCGACCCAGTCGAGCGCGCGGCGAGTCCGCTCACGCTGATGATCCGCCCCCAGCCTCTCTGCACCATCTGCGGCGCGAACGCGCGAGCGCAGCGCAGGTAGCCGGCCACCTTGACGTTGATCTGCTCGGCGAGCTCGTCGTCGCCCATCGGGCCGGTGTTCGCGCGAGCCGCGCAATTGACGAGGATGTCGACGCCGCCGAGCTCGTCGGTCACCAGGCCGGCCATCGCCGCGACGGATCCCGGATCCCCGGTGTCGCAGGCGGCGATCACCGGCGCGCCCTCCACGACGTCGGCGGCTCGTCGCAGCGCCTCCACGTCACGCGCCACCAGCGCGACGCGCACGCCCTCGGCGGCGAGTGCCCGGGCGGCGGCCAATCCGATCCCTCGCGACCCGCCGGTGACCACCGCGCGCTTACCTCCCAGCTGCAGATCCATGGCGGCTCAGCCCGCTCCGGAGTACAGGTCGATCGTCCGGGCCATTCCCCCGTCGACGCAGATCGTCTCGCCGGTGATGAATCGAGCCGCGTCGGACACGAGGAAGGCGACCGCATCGGCGATGTCCTCCGGCTGACCCCAGCGGCGCAGCGGGGTGAGCGCATTGACCTCCTCGATCACTCCGGGGACCGCTTTGTTCTGCGCCCACATGTCGGTGTCGACGACGCCCGGGGCGACGGTGTTGAGCCGGATCCCGTGCGGCCCGAGCTCGGCGGCGAGCGAGCGGGTCATCGCGTCGACCGCGCCCTTGGTCGCGGCGTAGGCCGAGCGGCGCGGCGTTCCGATAACGCCCGAGACCGACGACAGCGACACGATCGAGCCGCCGCCGCGCTCGATCATGCCCGGGGCGAGCGCCTGAATCAGCAGCAGCGGCGCGCGCACGTTGACTGCGTACAGGCGATCGATGAGCTCGGCGTCGATCAGTTCGAGAGCCGGGCGCGCCCCGACGGCAGCGTTGCAGACGAGCACGTCGACCGGGCCGCCGAGCTGGCGGGTCGCGTCCGCCGCGATCCGGGCGGGCTCGGTGGCGAGCTCAAGGTCACCGGGGACGATCACGGGCTCCCGGATGAGCTCGGAGGCGACCGAGCCCAGAGCCTCGGCCGTGCGAGCGGACAGCGCCACCCGCGCCCCGGCGCTCTCCAGTGTCCGCGCGATCGCAGCGCCGATCCCGCGGGACGCGCCGGTGACGAGCGCCGTGCGGCCGCTCAGGTCTGCGCTCATGCCGCGGCGCCGAGCTCGCGACGCACGCGGTGCTCGGCGGCCGCGTGCACCAGCGTGCCGATCACGCGACTGTGCGGGTCGGCCTCGGGGTGCCACTGCACGCCGAGGACGAACGTGCGATCGGTGCGCTCGAGCGCCTCGGGCAGGTCATCAAGCACCGAGATGCCGCTGACCACCAGCGGCTCGCCGATCCGGCCGACCCCCTGATGGTGATGTGACTTCGTCGGGTGCAACAGCTCGCCCGTGGCTCGGGCCGCAACGGAGTCGGCGATCAGCCGCACGTCGTGGTCGGCGCCGTCGAAGCTGCCGGCCACGCGGCGGTGGTCCTCGTGCCCGTGGGACTCGGGCAGGTGCTGCAGCAGCGAGCCTCCGTGCGCGACATTGAGGACCTGCATGCCGCGGCAGATCCCGAGTACCGGCATGTCCCGGTCGATCGCGCGCACCCCCACCGCGATCTCGAAGTCGTCGCGATCGCGCTGGTAGGCCTGGGTCTCCGGGTGGGGCTCCTCGCCATAGAGCCCGGGGTCGAGGTCGGTCCCACCGGTGAGGATCAGCCCGTCGATCCGGTCGAGCAGCTCATCGGGGTCCTCGATGAGGACGGGATCGGGCGCGACGAGCAGCGCCAGACCGCCGGCCGCGTTGACGGCGGCGACGTAGTTGCCCGGGAGCAGGGCGGCATCCATCGACCACACGCCCCAGGTGGCGGGCGTGAACGGCGTGAGGATCCCGATCGCGGGTCGCGGGGCGGCCACGAGGCTCAAATCTAACGTGCCGTTCCGCGCTCGCGCAGCAGCGCCCGGCGCACCTTGCCGCTCGCCGTCTTGGGCAACTCGCCGGCGAACTCGACCAGTCGCGGGTACTTGTACGGCGCGGTGCGCGCCTTGACGTGCTCCTGCAGTTCGCGGGCGAGCGCCTCTCCCGGCTCGAATCCGGGTCGCAGGACGACGACCGCGCGGACGATCGAGCCGCGCTCGTCGTCGGGTGCGGCGACCACCGCGGCCTCCGTGACCGCCTGGTGGGCGACCAGCGCCGACTCGACCTCGAACGGACCGATCCGGTAGCCCGCGGAGATGATCACGTCGTCGACCCGCGATTCGAAGTACAGGTAGCCGTCCTCGTCGCGGCGCACGCGGTCGCCGGTTCGCCACGGCTCTGCGTCCGGTGCCGGCGCGCCGTCGAGGTAGCCGACGAAGAACGTGGGGTCGGTGCGCGGGTCACGCAGGACGAGCTCTCCGTCCTGCACGGCGAGGTCGATGCCGGGCAGCGGCCGGCCCATCGAACCGGGGCGAACCTCGCCGCCGGCCGGTACGCCGGTGAGCTGGCCGGTCTCGGTTTGTCCGTAGCCGTCGCGGATCTCCAGCCCGAGTCCGTCTCGGAACACGTTGAGCACCTCGGGGTTGAGCGCCTCGCCGGCGGCGACCAGCCCGCGCAGGGACGGGATGGGTGAGAGCGTCGCCCGCTTGGCGATCACCCGGTACTCGGTCGGCGCCATGCACAGGACGTCGACGCGCTCCTGAGCGCAGATGGCCAGCCGCTGCGCCGGATCGAAGCGGGCGTCGTGCACCAGCGCCGCGGCGCCCCGCAGCCACGGCGCGATGAACACGTTACGCGCCGACTTCGACCAGCCGCTCGCCGCCGTGCACCAGACGAGATCGCCGGGTCGTGCGTCGAGCCAGGCCTCCGCCTGCAGACGCTGGCCGGAGAGGTAGCGCTGCCCGTGGACGATCCCCTTCGCCTCGCCGCTGGTGCCACTGGTGAACGTGATCAGGCACGGATCGTCAGGGGCGAGCTCCACCGCCTGGGCCGGCTCTGAGGCGAGCAGCGAGGGGTCGGGGATGAGCAGCACCTCACAGTCGGCACCTGCCGCCGAGAGCTCGGCGGCGTTGCGCTCGTCGGCGATCACCAACCGCGGCGCGGCGGCGTCCAGGCGCGTCCCCAGGTCCCCGGCGCGCAGCTGCTCGTTGCAGGGCAGAACGACAGCACCGATCCGAAAGCAGGCGACCATCGCGAGCACCCATTGCGGGCGGTTGCCGATCAACGTGAGCACCACGTCGCCGCGGCCGACGCCGTGGCCCGCGAGTGTTCCGGCCAGCCGTGCCGACGCGTGTGAGATCTCGCCGAAGGTGAACTCGCGGCGGCGGCCGTTCCGGGCGATCTCGACCATCGCCCGGGCGTCGGCGGGGGCGCCATCGACCACGTCACGGGCGAAGTTCATCGGGGGCAGTCTCGCAAGCCGACCCGGGTGGGGGTCTGGCGGCATGGGGTTGGACACCGAGGCGCTTGGGTACCACAATGTGTACAGACGGCGCTGGTCGACGGACGCGGAGTCCGGGACGAGAAGGCCGGGGTCGGCGCGCGCAGGGCGCACCGATCGTCACACGTTCCGAAAGCCGCGATCACCGAGCAGTACCTACGAGGAGGCCCGATGCAGAGGGAGTCAGAGCGGTCTGGACGGCCGATCACCATCCTGATGGCCGATGACGACGAGGACGATCGGGACCTGACCCGCGACGCCCTGGCGAGTGCCGAATGCGTTGAGCAGATGGAGTTCGTCGCCGACGGGCAGGAGCTCGTCGACTACCTCCGCGGCGACGGTCAGTACGCCTCGTCCGACACTCCGGCCGAGCGGCCACAGCCCTCGATCATCCTGCTCGATCTCAACATGCCGCGCAAGGATGGCCGTGAGGCGCTCGCTGAGATCAAGGGGGACGAAGAGCTGCGCCACATCCCGGTGGTCGTACTCACCACCTCGAGCGACGAGGTGGACGTCCGCCGCGCCTACGACCTTGGCGCGAACTCCTACATCACCAAGCCGGTGACCGGCTCCAAGCTCGAGGTGATGCTCGACCGCCTCGCCGAGTACTGGTCGCAGATCGTCACGCTGCCGCACCCCGCCTGAGCGCTCCGGCGGCACGCGCCGGGACGGGCGCACGTCACAGTTCCGCGGCCTGTGCGCCGGTATCGTGCCGAAGGGGTGGGGGCCCAATCCGAGGAGGACTGCGTAAGCGATGGCCGTCGACACCCCGCCTGAGGATCTGACCGAGGAGCAGCGCGCGATCTGTGAGATGGTGCGCCAGTTCGCCGACGAGCAGATCATCCCGAGCGCCGGGCACTACGACCACGAGGACGCCTTCCCGGACCCGATCGTGGAGCAGATGAAGGAGCTCGGGCTGTTCGGGGTCACGATCCCTGAGGAGTACGAGGGGATGGGGCTGGATCTTCTGACCTACGCGATGATCGTGGAGGAGCTCTCGCGCGGGTGGATCAGCATCAGTGGGATCGTCAACACGCATTTCATCGGCTCCTACCTGCTGATGAAGTTCGGCTCTGAGGAGCAGAAGCATCGCTTCCTGCCCCGGATGGCCACCGGGGAGATCCGGGCGGCGTTCAGCCTGTCCGAGCCCGAGCTGGGCTCTGATGTGCAGGCGATCAAGACCAGCGCGAAGAAGACGGCCGATGGCGACTACGAGATCAACGGTCAGAAGATGTGGGTCACCAATGGCCTGCGCGCCGCGCTGGTGTTCACGTTGGTCAGGACCGACCCGACCGCCGAGCCGCGCCACCGCGGGATGACGTGCTTCATCTGCGAGAAGACGCCGGGCGCCTCCGAAAATCCGGGGCTGACCGTCCCACCGCAGATCAAGAAGATGGGCTACAAGGGCGTGGAGTCCACCGAGCTGGTGTTCGACGGATACCGCACGCCGGCCGACAGCATCCTGGGCGGTGAGCAGGCCGGCCTGAACCGGGGGTTTTCCCAGATGATGGACGCGCTGGAGCTCGGCCGGGTTAACGTCGCCGCCCGCGGGGTGGGGCTGGCGCAGCGCGCGCTGGAGCTGGCACTGGTCTACAGCCAGCAGCGCTCCACGTTCGGCAAGCCGATCAGCCAGCACCAGGCGATCCAGTTCAAGCTCGCCGACATGGCCACCCAGGTCGACGCCGCCCGGCTTCTGACCCGACGCGCGGCGCGGATGAAGGACGCCGGCGCGCGCTCGGACATCGAAGCCGGCATGGCCAAGCTGTTCGCCTCAGAAGCCGCACGGTTCTGCGCCGAGGAGGCACTCAGAATCCACGGCGGCTACGGCTACTCCAAGGAGTATGAGATCGAACGGATCTACCGCGACGCTCCGCTGCTTTTGATCGGTGAGGGCACGAGCGAGATCCAGCGCATGGTCATCGGCCGCAAGCTGCTCGAACGCCACAAGATCTGACCCTGGAAGCGGCCGCGCGCCGGCTGTGAGACTGTACGGCGGACCGCGAACGACTGGAGAGACGATGGCCGCGCAGGAGCAGCAGTTGCTGATCGACGGGGAATGGCGCGCTGCCCGCGCCGGCGCGACGCACGAGGTCCGCAACGGATACACCGGCGAGGTGGTCACGCGTCAGGCGGCGGCGCGGGCGACCGACGTCGGGGATGCGGTCGACGCGGGGGCGCGGGGGTTCGCGTCCTGGTCGCAGGCGACGCCCGAGGAGCGTCGTGACCTGCTCGCGGCGGCCGCCGATGCGCTCGAGGGGCGCGCCGAGGAGATCGCCGGCACGATGTCGCAGGAGACCTCCGGCACCTTCGGCTGGGGGATGTTCAACGTCGGCCTGGCGGCGTCGATGTTTCGCGCCGCGGGCGAGCTCGCGCTGACGCCGACGGACGCAGTCGTCGACAGCGCCGTCCCCGGCCTGCGGTCGACCGCGGTCCGCCGTCCGCTTGGAGTATGCGTCGGGATCGCGCCCTGGAACGCGCCCGTGATCCTTGCCGCCCGCGCGGTCGTGTGGCCGCTCGCGTTCGGCAACACGGTCATCCTCAAGGGATCGGAGCAGTCGCCGCGGGTCCACGCCGCGATCGCTGAGGCACTGGTGGAGGCGGGTGCCCCCGCCGGAGTCATCGGGTTCATCACAAACGATCCCGGCGACGCGGCTGAGGTCGTCGGAGCCCTGATCGAGCACCCTCACACCGCCCACATCAACTTCACCGGGTCGACGCGGGTCGGGCGGCTGGTCGCGGGTCAGGCGGCGCCCCTGCTCAAGCGCACGTTGCTCGAGCTCGGTGGCAAGGCGCCACTCGTCGTGCTCGAGGACGCGGATCTCGACGCCGCGGCAGCTGCCGCCAGCTTCGGGGCGTTCATGAACTCCGGTCAGATCTGCATGTCGACCGAGCGCATCGTGGTGGATCGCTTGGTACACGATCCATTCGTGTCGCTGCTGGTGAAGCGCGCCGACGGGCTTGCCGCCGGGAGCCCGTTCGAGCAGGGAACGATGGTCGGGCCAGTGGTCGGCGAGGCGGCGGGAGATCACCTGGCGGAACTGCTGGAGGACGCGCGGACGCGCGGGGCGACTGTCCACGGCGGCTCACGCGAGGGGACGCTGTACTGGCCGGCGATCGTCGACGGAGTGACGCCCGAGATGCGGATCTACGCCGAGGAGTCGTTCGGCCCTGTCGTCGCCGTGATCAGGGCCGAGGACACCGACGACGCTGTGCGCCTGGCCAACGACACCGAGTACGGCCTGGCCGCTGCGGTGTTCGGCCGGGATGTGGATCGAGCGCTGCAGGTCGCGGGCCGCATCGAGTCGGGCATCTGTCATGTCAACGGCGCGACCGTCCATGACGAGGCGAGCGCACCGTTCGGCGGAGTGAAGGGCTCGGGGTGGGGGCGGTTCGGCTCAGGCCAGGTTCTGCACGAGTTCACCGCCACGCAGTGGGTCACGGTCTCCGAGGAGGCCCGGCACTACCCGATCTGACGACTACCGGATTGCGCCACCCCCGCGTAGACTGCGCGCCCTGTCCTCGCAGTCAGACACCAAGTCGTTGATCGAGACCGCGGTCACGCGGTTCCTGCAGGAGGTGCCCGCGCTTGCGCCGCTGAAGCTGATCGCCGGCGTGGACCTGCGCGGCCGCGGCGACGTCCAGATGTACCGAGTGCAGATGCCCGGACCGGTCGTGACCAAGGACATCGCCGCCGACTCCCAGGTGCGCCTGGAGATCCACCGCGCGACGTTCAACGAGCTCGCCAGCCGTGGTCACATCGCCGACTGGCGGGCCGCATTCGAGCATGGCGACGCCAAGGCGACCGGGATCGAGCAGTTCCTGCGGCTGATCGCGCAGGTCGTCGAGCGGCAGGAAGAGCGCTCGCGCACGCGCCGGGCGCGCGCACACTGACCGAGCTTCAGGCGCTGGCCGAGCGCGCGGCGACGAGCCCCTCGGCGGAGCGGAGCATCGATTCGATGATGTCCAGGCCCGAGTCCCAGAACCCGGGATCAGCGAGGTCGATGCCGACCATCGCTCCGAGTTCCTCGGGGCTGCGTGAGCCGCCGGCGGCGAGCAGCGACAGGTAGTCCGGGGCGAAGTCCGCGCCCGTCTCACGGAAGCGGCCGTACACCGACAGCGCGAGCAGCTGACCGTAGGCGTAGGCGTAGACGTAGCCGGGGGTGTTGATGAAGTGCGGCACGTAGGACCACCAGGTGCGGTAGCCCTCGGTGATCTCCACCGCGTCGCCGAACAGCTCGGCCTGGCTCTCCAGCCATGCCTCGTTGATCCGGTCGACCGAGAGCTCGCCCTCGTCGCGGCGCCTGGTGTGGACGAGGTGCTCGTAGCGGTTCATCGCCATCTGACGAAAGACGGTCGCGATCGCGCCCTCCAGCTGCTCGGCGAGCAGCGACAGTCGCGCGTCGTCGCTGGGGACCGAGTCGAGCATCCGTCCGAACACGAGCTGCTCGCCGAACACCGAGGCGGTCTCGGCGAGCGTCAGCGGGGTGTGCTGGTGGTAGACGCCGCGCGGCTGAGCGAGCGCCGCGTG
The DNA here is from genome assembly GCA_036501965.1 of Solirubrobacteraceae bacterium. GTDB lineage: Bacteria > Actinomycetota > Thermoleophilia > Solirubrobacterales > Solirubrobacteraceae > Palsa-465. The sequence goes on along the minus strand of DASXZK010000075.1, from coordinate 24,232 downwards.
CAGCCCGTGCCCCAGCTCGTGGGCCATGGTCAGCACGTCGCGCCGGCGGGCGGTGAAGTTGAGCATCACGTACGGATGCACGCTCGGGACCGTGTAGGCGCAGAACGCTCCGCCGCGCTTGTGCGGGCGGACCGGGGCGTCGATCCACCGCTCGTCGAAGAACCGCCGGGTGATCCGGCCAGCCTCGGGATCGAACGACGCGTAGGTGTCGAGCACGAGCTCGCGGGCGTCCGAGAAGCTGAAGGTCAGCTCCTCTTCGAGCACCGGCGCGGAGCGGTCGTAGTCGGCGATGCGCTCGACGCCGAGCAGCTCGGCTTTCAGCCGGTACCAGCGCTGCGGGATCGAGAAGCGGCCGCGGACCGCGGTGATGAGCGCCATCACCGACTCGTCGGAGGCCTCGTTGGCGAGGTTGCGCGCCGCGAGCCAGTGCGGGTACTTGCGGAGCCGGTCATCCACGGATTTGTCGTGGAGGAGCGTGTTGTAGATGAACGCCCGCGTGCGCAATCCGGGCTCGAGCGCCGCGGTGACCGCTTCGGCAACGGTGCGTCGCATCTCCCGGTCGGGGGCCTGCAGGCGGCTCAGCGCGACGTCGAGCGGGAGCTGATCGCCTGCGAGGTCGACGCGCACGGCGGCGACGAGCTCGCCGAACAGCCGCGCCCAGGACGCCTGGGAGGCGATCGCCTTCTCGGTCATGATCCGCTCTTCCGGCTCGGTGAGCAGATGTGGGCGGTAGCGGCGCGCGTTGCGTAGGTAGTGGGCGCAGAACTCAAGCGCGTCGCCCGCCAGCAACTCCTCGGCGCGGTCGTCCTCCAGCGCCGCCCACTCGAGCTCGAAGAACAGCAGGCGCGTCTCGATGTCGGTCGCGCGCTCCTGGACGAGCTGGAGCATCGCGCCGCGCGCCGGGTCGGACGTGTCGGTCGAGAACTGCAACATCGCATACGAGCCACAGCGACCGAGCAGCTCGCTGATCCCCGCCAGCTCGTCCATCGCCTCCACCAGCCCCGCGGAGTCGAGCTCGGCGACCCGGCCGGCGTAGGCGGTGGCGAATCGCTCGGCGCGCTCACGGCCCTCGTCGAGCGCGCGCTCCACACCCTGCTCCTCGTCGCCGCCGACGAGCGGGGCGAGATCCCACGCGGTCTGGAGCAGCTCCGGGTCGTTGAGGATGGCGTCCGTACTCGACATCGCGGCTGCACAGGTTAACGTGAGGCGGCGTGAGGCTCATCCGGCGGCTCTCCGCGGCACTGCTCGGCGCCGCCGCGCTCCCGCTGGCGGGCTGCGGCGCCGCGGGCTCGGGCCCGGGTGGCCCGCCCCCGCTGGCCTCCCACCTGCGGATCGCCAAGAACGTCGCGCTCTGCGACCACGGCGCCGATCGCTTCTGCGGCCGTGAGCTCGTCGTCGTCGCCTCCGGCCCCGCCGCCCACAGTGGCCCGACCGCGCTGATGGCCGCCGAGCACGCCGCCCTCGCCCATGCCGGCTGGAGCGCGAACGGGGGAGAGGTCGCCGGCGAAGCCTCCGCATCGGCGCCCGGCGGGCGGCGCTGGGTCTCCTACGGGCCCGCGGCGACGGACCTGCTGGCGATCGGCAATGGCAACCTGCACCGGTCGGCGGCGATCGTGGCCGAACTGCGGCACGAGGCCTCGGCGGGGGCGGATGCGCTGTCGATGCTCGTGGTGCCGGGGATGGGGTGACCCCGGGGCGTCGGGTGGTAGCGCACGCGCGCCCCGCACTTGGGCTGGTTCCGGTCGTCCGAGGATCGGGATGTGTCCGATCGGGGCGGCGGGGTCGCCTCGATCGGACACATCGCGCCGTCGCGCTGTCGCGCTGTCGCGCTGTCGCGCTGTCGCGCCGTCGGGCCGGTGGGGCGGCGCGGTCAGGAGGCCCCGGAGATCCAGGGCGGCGTCTTTCACCCTCGCGCCGCAGTGCCTCAGTCGGTGTGGGTGATCGGCGGCGCTCGGCAGGCCGGATCACCCAACCGCCCGCGGCCGAAGGCGCGTGTGGGTGAAGGGTGCCGCCCCGGGGGCACGATCGCGCACCGTCCCGCCCGCGCGCGTTCGAGAGTGCGAAATGGCCCGTCGTCGGGCACACGAAGTGGGCTCCGACGTCACGGCGTGCCACATCGCGAACGCCACGCACCACCACCAACGCCCCGCGCTGAAAAGTTCAGACGTCCCGCATAGCCAACCGCCGCCCGTCCCCGACCGACAGCGCCCGCTGCCCGGCCAGCAGCGCCCGGAGATCGTCCCCGACCAGCTCCGAGCGCCACCCCCGGAGCGTGCGCACCGGCGGCTCAGGGTCGTGCCGGCGGGCGGCGCCGACGATCTGCTCGAGCTCGGCCCGCGCCGCGATCAGCTCGTACGCGAGGCCCGCGTCGAGCGCGCGAGCGCGCAGCAGCGACTCGACGAGCGCGATCAGCGGCGCGTCGCCGGGCTCCGAGCGGCCACGTGCCTCCTCGCGGGCGATCGGCTCCCCCTCGCGGCCGCGTGCGATCGCCTCGAGGATCGCGCCGCCACGGCGTTTGATCACCGGCGGGTGCAAGCCGCGGATCTGCTCGAGGCCCTGGGGGTTGGAGGGCTTGCGCTTGGCGAGCTCGACGAGTGCGGGGTCGGCAACGATCGAGCCGACGGGACGATCGGCCGCCGCGGCGGTGCGCTCGCGCCACGCCGCCAGCTCGCGCGCGACGGCGCGGGAGCGTGGGTCGAGCTGGCCGACGCGCGGCAAGCGTTCCCAGGCGGTGTCTGGGTCACGTTCGTCGGTGGCGGACTCGAGTCGGCGGCACTCCTCGCGCGCCCACTCCAGGCGGCCGGTGGAGTCAAGCCGGTGGCGGATCTCGTCGGCGAGCGCGAGCAGGTGGACGACATCCTCGGCCGCGTAGCCGAGCTGCTCGGAGGTGAGCGGGCGGGCGTCCCAGCGCGTGTAGCTCGCCGTCTTGCCGACGCGCAGCCCGAGTACCGAGCCGAGCAGGTTGCCGTAGCCCGCCTGGGCGCTGCCGCCCGCGAAGCCCGCCGCGATCTGGGTGTCGAAGATGTTGTTGACCTCGGTGTGCCAGGCGCGGCGCAGGATCGCGACGTCCTGGCGGCCGGCGTGGAGAACGACCTCGATCGAGGGGTCGCCGAGCAGTGCCGCAAACGGTCTGACGTCAACGTCGGTGAGCGAGTCGATGAGCAGGACGAGCGGCTCTGGGTGCGCGGGGTCCGAGTCAGAGTCCGGCGTCCCGTCGACCGATACCTGGACCAGGCAGAGGAGCGCGCGGTAGCGCCCCTCGGACATGAACTCGGTGTCGATCCCGAAGCGGCCGCGCTCGTGCGCGATCTCGGCCGCGCGAGCGATGTCCTCGGAGGTCGCGAGGGTCGTGTCCATGGGCGGACCCTACACGTGATACACCCCCGCCCGCCCGCCCCCCACCCGGCCCACTTGCCCGTGCGGGCGGGGCTCTCGGGCTAAACCGACCGTGGCGCTAGGATTTGACGACAGCGATGATCTTCTCCTCCAAAGCGGAGTACGGCGTGCGCCTGATGGTGGAGCTCGGCCGCCAGGCGCCGGAGCACCCAACCTCGCTGAAGGCGATTGCGGACGCCGAGGGGCTGCCGCTCGCCTACCTCGAGCAGGTCGTGGCGCGGCTCAAGCGCGCCGGCCTGGTGATGAGCGCGCGAGGTGCCCACGGCGGCTACTGGCTCGCGCGCCCGGCGGAGGAGATCGCCATGGACGAGGTCGTGCAGGCGCTCGAGGGCGCGATCGCCCCGATGGAGTGCTTCGTCTCCGACCACACCGAACGGGTGGTCTGCTCGCACGGCCCCGACGGCGGGCGCGGCTGCGCCACCAAGCTTCTCTGGACGCGCGTGCAGGGCGGGATCATCCGCTCGCTGCAGGAGATGACGCTCGCTGAGCTCGTTCGCTTCGCGGGCGGGCCTGTGGCAAACCGCGCCGCGCTCGCTGCCGCTGACGCAGCGGCCAACACTCCGACCGACTGACCCCGAACCGAAAGCGGAAAGACGCATGCCAGACCTCGAGATCAAGAACCTGCACGCTCGCGCCGGCGAGAAGGAGATCCTGCGCGGTCTCGATCTCACCGTCCGCGGAGGCGAGATCCACGCCCTGATGGGCCCCAATGGCTCGGGCAAATCGACGATGGCCAACGTCATCATGGGCCACCCGGGGCTCGAGGTGACCGACGGCGAGATCATCTGGAACGGCGAGGACATCACTGAGGCCGATACCGATGAGCGCGCCCGCATGGGTCTGTTCATGGCCTTCCAGTACCCCGTCTCGGTGCCCGGCGTGACCGTCACCAAGTACCTGCGCACCGTCATGAACGCCCACCGGGAGGAGAACGGGGAGGAACCGATCTCGCTGCGCGAGTTCGCCTCGACCGTCAAGACCGCGATGGAGCTCACCAACGTTCCGGAGGAGTTCTCCCGGCGCTACCTGAACGAGGGCTTCTCCGGCGGCGAGAAGAAGCGCATGGAGATCCTCCAGCTCGCGCTCCAGAAGCCGAAGCTCGCGATCCTCGACGAGACCGATTCAGGGCTCGACGTGGACGCGTTGAAGGTCGTGGCCAACGGCGTCAACTCGGTCGTCGCCGATTCCGCAGGGCAGACGGGCGTGCTGATCATCACCCACTACCAGCGGATCCTGCACCTCGTGCAGCCGACCCACGTCCACATCCTCTTCCAGGGCCGGATCGTCCGTGAGGGCGGACCGGACCTCGTCGGCGAGATCGAGTCCCAGGGCTACGGCTGGATCACCGACGAGCTCGCTGAGGAGCCGGTCGCCTCGTGAGTAGCGGGCTGGACACCGACACGCAGGGCACGGTCGCGACCGCCGACCTGAGCGCCACCCGCGAGGACTTCCCGGTCCTGCGGCGGGAGTTCGGGGGCCGCCCGGTCGTCTATCTCGACTCCGCGGCCACGTCGCTGACCCCGGAGCCGGTGGTCGATGCGATGGACGAGTACTACCGCTCCTATCGCGCGTCGGTGCATCGCGGCGTCTACCCGCTCGCAGTCGAGGCGACCGACGCGTTCGAGAGGGCGCGCGAGCGGATCGCGCGCTGGCTCGGATCGACCGTCGAGGAGACGATCTTCACCGGCAACGTCACCGCGTCGATCAACCTGGTCGCGTACACGTGGGGACGCCAGAACGTGGGAAGCGGCGATCTGATCGTGCTCACCGAGGCCGAGCACCACTCCAACGTGGTGCCCTGGCAGATGCTCGCGGCCGACGTCGGCGCCGAGCTCGCCTACGTGCATGTCGACGACGAGGGGCGCCTTGACGACCGGTCGCTGTCCGAGCTGCTCGCCCGCCGGCCCAAGCTGCTCGCGCTCGGCCACATCTCCAACGTGCTCGGCACGATCAACCCGGTCGCGGAGATCACCGCGCGCGCCCACGAGGCCGGAGCGGTCGTCGTCATCGACGGCGCCCAGGCGGTCCCCCAGATCCCGGTCGACCTGCGCGAGATCGACGCCGACTTCTACGCCTGGACCGGCCACAAGCTCTACGGGCCGACCGGCATCGGCGTCCTGCACGGGCGTCGTGAGCTGCTGGAGACGATGCCCCCGTTCATGGGCGGCGGGCACATGATCCGCACCGTCGGCGAGACCGAGTCGACGTGGACGGACCTGCCCTGGAAGTTCGAGGGCGGCACCTCGCAGATCGCCGAGGCGATCGGTCTCGGCGCGGCCGTCGACTGGGTGCGCGCGATCGGTATCGAACGGATCCGCGCCCACGAGCTCGCCCTCATGCAGGACGCGCTGGCGCGCCTGGCGGAGGTGCCCGGCATCACGCTGCACGGTCCGTCCGAGGCGGAGGACCGCGGCGCGCTGGTCTCATTCGTCCTGGAGGGCGCACACCCGCACGACGTCGGCGAGATCCTCGGACGAGAGGGCGTGTGCGTGCGTACCGGCCATCACTGCGCCCAGCCGCTGATGCGCCGGCTCGGCGCGACGGCGACGACCCGGGCGTCCTATTCGACGTTCTCCACGACCGCCGACACCGACCGGCTCCTCGAGGGCCTCGGTGAGGTCCGGCGGGTGCTACAGCTGTAGGAGCGACGATGGACGACCTCTACCGCGAGAACATCCTCGAGCACTACAAGCGCCCGCACAACTGGAGCCCGCCCACGCCCGAGCTCGAGCGCGTCGACTTCGAGTTCCACGACATGAACCCGCTGTGTGGGGACGAGCTCACTGTGAAGCTCGCGGTCGGTGAGGACGAGCGCATCGAGGACGTGCGGTTCGAGGGGCACGGGTGCGCGATCTCGCAGGCGGCCGCCTCGATGGTCTCCGACGAGATCAAGGGCCGGACGGTCTCCGAGGTGCTGACGCTCGACCGCTCGTTCATCCTCGATCTGCTCGGGATCGAGATCTCCGCCACGCGGATGAAGTGCGCGCTGCTGTCGCTGAAGGTGATCAAGAGCGCCTCGCTCGGACACACCACCGGCTGGGAGCCGGAGACGCCCGAGAGCGATCGCTCCGCCGGGACCGGCGTCTGAAGCCTTTACCGTGCGGCTCGCTGCTGCGAGTATGCGCGGCGTGGCCACCCTGGAGCGCCTCACCCCCGACCTCAGCGCATATCCCGACCTGGTGGTCGTCTACCTGGGGATGCGCGTCCGCCGGCTCGTTGGCATCAAGACGCTGCTTGGGATGGGACCTCAGATCGATCGCTCCTGGCGCGAGCAGCCCGACGGTCTGCTTCTCCACGAGAACCTGCTGTGGTCGCTGCGCCCGCCGCACGCCGGGATGCGCCAGTACTGGCGTGACCTCGACAGCCTCGAGCGGTGGACGCGGTCGGAGCCCCATCGCCGGTGGTGGCTGGACTTCGTGCGTGACAACGGCGGGACCGGCTTCTGGCACGAGGCGTATTTCATGCGCGGCGGGATCGACGCGATCTACGACAACGTCGGCTCACCGATCGGGCTGGCCGCGTTCGCGCCGACGGCCACCGCGCGCGGGCGGATGTTCTCCTCTCGGCAACGCGCCGGACAGGCGGGCGATCCTCCGGCGCCGATCATCGCCGAGTCAGAGCTGTACGGCGCGTCGACGGTCTCCGCCGAGGACTGAGCAGGCCCGTCGCGCCGGCCAAAGCGCGCCCGGGCCCCGCTACACTCGACCAGGGGAAATCCGATCCCCGCACTAGGTTTTTCGACGAGAGCGCACGTGCCAACGATCATCGACGTCTGTCCACTGTCAGAGCTGGCCCCGGGAGGCAAGCGACTGGTGACGTGGGAGGACCTCGAAATCGGCGTGTTCAACTGCGCCGGAAGCGTCTACGCGATCGAGGATCGGTGCTCCCACGACGACGGACCGCTCGTAGAGGGCGAGTTCGACGAGGTGACGTGCACCGTCGAGTGCCCGCGCCACGGCTCGCTGTTCGATCTGAAGACCGGCAAGCCGCGAACCCTGCCCGCATACGTTCCCGTGGACACGTTCCCGGTGATCATCGAGGACGACACGATCAAGCTGGAGGTGGAGTAAGTGGCCACTCCCGACACCCTGACCACGCCCGAGCCCGCTGAGAACGCAGCTCTGCGCGGCATCAATTCCGACTACGACGAGCGCTACGGCTTCCACGACGCCGAGAACTACCTGTACAAGGCGCCGAAGGGCATCAACCGCGAGATCGTCGAGAAGATCTCCGAGTTCAAGTCCGAGCCGCAGTGGATGCGCGATTTCCGGCTCAAGGCGCTCGACCACTTCCTCGCGCGCCCGATGCCGACCTGGGGCTCGCCGATGCTCGCCGAGGTCGACTTCGACGACATCCATTACTTCGTGCGCGCCTCCGAGCGCTCCGAGCGCTCCTGGGACGACGTCCCCGAGGACGTCAAGAAGACCTTCGACCGGCTGGGTATCCCCGAGGCCGAGCGCAAGTTCCTCTCCGGCGTCGGCGCCCAGTACGAGTCCGAGGTCGTCTACCACCAGATCAACGAGAGCCTCGAGAAGCAGGGCGTGATCTTCACCGACATGGACACCGCGCTGCGCGAGCACGAGGATCTCCTGCGCGAGTACTTCGCGACGATCATCCCGCCCAACGACAACAAGCTCGCGGCGCTCAACTCGTCGGTGTGGTCGGGCGGCTCGTTTGTCTACGTCCCGCCGGGCGTCCACGTCGAGATGCCGCTGCAGGCCTACTTCCGGATCAACACGGAGTCGATGGGGCAGTTCGAGCGCACGCTGATCATCGCCGACGAGGGCTCCTACGTGCACTACGTCGAGGGCTGCACCGCGCCGACGTACTCCAGCTCGAGCCTGCACTCCGCGGTCGTCGAGCTGATCGCCAAGCCGGGCGCGCGGATCCGCTACACGACCGTGCAGAACTGGTCCCAGAACGTCTTCAACCTCGTCACCAAGCGGGCGGTCGCCGAGACCGACGCGACCGTCGAGTGGGTCGACTGCAACCTCGGTTCGAAGCTGACGATGAAGTACCCGTCGGTGTACCTGATGGGCGAGCGTGCTCACGGCGAGATCCTGTCGATCGCGTTCGCCGGCAAGGGCCAGCACCAGGACGCGGGCGGCAAGATCGTCCACGCCGCGCCGAACACGACCTCGAACATCTTCGCCAAGTCGATCTCCAAGGACGGCGGCCGCGGCTCCTACCGCGGGTTGTTGGAGATCGCCAAGGGCGCGCACGGCTCCCGCTCGAAGGTGGTGTGCGACGCGCTGCTGCTCGACGAGGAGTCGCGCTCAGACACCTACCCGACGATCCGCATCTCCGAGGACGACGTCAACGTCGGTCACGAGGCGACCGTCTCAAAGGTCGGCGAGGATCAGCTGTTCTACCTGGAGTCGCACGGGATCCCGGAGGACGAGGCCTCCAAGCTGATCGTCAACGGCTTCATCGAGCCGATCACCAAGGAGCTGCCGATGGAGTACGCGGTCGAGATGAACCGCCTGATCGAGCTGCAGATGGAGGGTTCAATTGGCTAGCTCCGCGATCGAGCTCCCGACGTTCAAGGGCCGTCCGGGCTGGGAGTTCACCGACCTCACCGGGCTCGACCTCGACGCCTACGCGCCGGCCCCGGTCGCGCGTGAGGGTGGTGTGGGCGAGTTGTGGTCCCTTGAGCAGGCTGAGCTCCCCCAAGGCGTCTCGGTCCAGATCGACGGGGACGCCACCACGATCACCGTCGGCCGCGGCGTCGTCCTTGAGACCCCGATCTCGCTGACGGCCGTCCAGTCGCAATCCGGGACGCTCGTCAACCAGCGCACCCGCATCGTGCTCGAGGAGGGCGCCCAGGCCGAGGTCTGGGAGCAGTTCCTCTCCGCGTCCGATGACCTCGACGGCATCCTCAACATCACCACCGAGCTCGTCGTCGGTGACGCCGCCCGGCTGCGTTACCTGTGCGGTCAGGGGCTGTCGGAGAAGAGCTGGGTGTTCGGCGCGCAGCGAGGCGTGGTCGGCCGGGACGCGAGCCTCGACTGGGTCGCGCTCGGCTTCGGCTCACAGTCGGGGCACGTGCTGATGGAGACCCGCCTGGCGGGCGAGGGAGCCGACGCCCGCGTGACCGGCGCCTACGCCACCCACGGTCGCCAGCACATCGACTTCGACACCACGCAGGAGCACGCGGCGCCGAACACGACGTCCGACCTGGCGTTCCGCGGGGTCCTCCAGGACCGCTCGAGCGCCGTCTGGAAGGGCAACATCATCGTCGACCCGGGTGCCCAGAAGACCGACGCGTTCCAGGAGAGCCGCAACCTGCTGATCTCCAAGCGCGCCCACGCCGACGCGATCCCGGGCCTCGAGATCCAGGCCAACGACGTCCGTTGCACGCACGCGGCAGCGGTCGCCCAGGTCGACCCTGAGCAGCTCTTCTACCTGCGCTCGCGCGGCCTGCGCGAGGATGTCGCCAAGCAGCTCGTGATCGAGGGCTTCCTCGCCGCGCTCGTCGAGCGCTTCGAGCAGGGCTCGGTGCGCGAGGTGCTGACCGACGTGCTCGAGCGCCGCCTCGCCCTCATCCTCAACTGAGACCGCCGGCGAGCTGGGCATCAAACGCAGGCCCTGCCTGCGTTTGATGCCCAGCTCACGCCGCGCCGGTGCGTAGGATCCGCGCATGGCGCGTTCGATCACGCCGATGGTTCCGCTCGGCTACGGCAAGTACGTGCGCGCCGACCGGGTCTACGCGCTCGTCCCGCTGGAGGGCGACGAGCGCGGTGACGGCCGCCGGACGCTCGTCCACGTCGAGGGGATCGACGAACCGCTCATCGCGTCTCGCTCCGAGCTGGCGCTCGCCGCTGAGCTCGCCGCCGTGCTCGGCCAGCCGGCTCCCGGAACCGGGCGCGCAGAGCGGATGCGCGGGCAGGAACGGCTGTTCTGATGGGGCGCTTCCCACCGAAAGGCTGACGATGGCGCGCCATGTCCTGCTGCTGCGCGGCATCAACCTCGGCCCCTCGCGGCGGGTCCCGATGGCCGACCTGCGCGCGCTGCTCACCGACGCGGGCTACGAGGACGTCGCCACCTACGTGCAGAGCGGCAACATCGTGCTCGAGTCCCGATCGAAGCCTGCCGAGCTCGAGTCCCGCGTCGCGACGCTGATCTCCGAGCGGTTCGGCTTCGACGTGCCGGTGTGCGCCCGCAGCGCAGCCCAGCTCGTCAAGGTGCTGGAGCACGACCCGATCCCGGGCGCCGCCGATGAGCCCAAGCGCTACCAGGTGACGTTCCTCGCCGAGCGCGCGCCCGCGGCCGCGGTCAAGAAGCTCGAACAGTTGGCGCTCGGCTCCGAGCGCGTCGCCGCCCACGGCCGCGAGCTCTACACCTTCCATCCCGACGGGATCGCCCGCTCCAAGCTTGCCAAGGCGCTCACCGCGAAGGAACTCGGCATCGCCGCCACCGCCCGCAACTGGACGACGGTCAGGACGCTTGCGGAGATGGCGTTCCCACCATCCGCCTGAGCCGAGGCGCGCCGAACCAGACGACCGCGGCGAGGATCGCAGCGGCGACGCAGCCGGAGGCGACCACGAACGCGAGCCGGTAGCCGTCGAGCAGGGCGCTCGACGGAGCGTGCCCGGCCGCGAGCAGCGAGCGTGTGCGCTCGCTCGACAACGTGCCCAGAACCGCGACGCCGATCGCGGCGGACACCTGCAGCGAGGTGTTGACGATGCCGGAGGCGAGTCCCGCGTCGGCAGCGGGGACATCGGCCATCGCCATCGTCAGCAGCGGCATGAACGAGAGGCCGGCACCGGCGCCGACGAGCATCATCGAGAGGACGAGCTGAGGGGCATAGCCGGTGTGCAAGCCGATCTGAGAGAACAGCGCGAGCCCGGCGCCCGCGAGCACCAGCCCGGCGAGCAGCACCCGGCGGGGCCCGAAGGCGCCGACCAGCCGCGCCGTCGGTCCCAGTGAGAGCGCGCCGAGCACGAGCGTCTGGGCGAGGAACGCCACCCCGGTGGTGAGCACGCCGTAGTGGCGGATCCGCTCGAGGTAGAGCACCCCGACGAAGAAGGTGGCGAACATGCCGATGATGAGCAGGCCGCGGATCAGGCTGGAGGCGGCCAGGCCCGGCAGCCGGAAGACACGCAACGGCATGATCGGCGTCGACAGCCGGTGCTCGAGCAGCACGAACGCGAGCAGCAGGACAACGGCGCCCGCGCCGAAGCCGAGCGTGTGGGCCGAGCCCCAGCCATGGTTGCTCGCGGTGACGATCGCGTAGGCGAGGCAGATCAGCGCGGCGGTGACGAGCGCCGAACCGAGCCAGTCGAGATCGCGGCTGATGCCGAGGCCACGGTTCTCGGCGATCCATGCGCGGCCGAGCGCGATCGCGGCGAGGCCGATCGGCACGTTGATGAAGAAGATCCAGTGCCAGTTCACGAGCTCGGTGATCACGCCACCGAGGATCAACCCGAGCGAGCCACCGCCCGCGATGACGAACATGTACACCGACATCGCCTGGGCGCGCTCCCGTGGCTGCGGGAACTCGGCGGCGATGATCGCGACCGTGACCGACACCGCGGCCGCGCCGCCGAGGCCCTGCACGAAGCGCGCGACGACCAGCAGCGTCTGGGAATCCGCGAAGCCGCAGCCGATCGAGGCGAGAGTGAACAGCGTGACGCCTGAGAGGAACATGCGCCGGCGCCCGATGAGGTCTCCGAGCCGCCCACCGAGCAGCAGGAAGCTGCCGAACGTGATCAGGTATCCGTTGAGCACCCAGGTGAGGCTCGACTGACTGAAGTGCAGGTCGTGCTGGATGTGGGGGAGGGCAACATTGACGATCGTCGAGTCGAGCACGCTCATCAGCTGCCCGAGGCAGACCACGACGAGCGCGATCCACCGGGATTCGACCCCGCCCACCCGTGCTTGGTGATTCGTGGCTGGCATGTTGATCATCCTTGCACAGTGATGATCGTTCTGCAAGTGAGAATCAGTGAATAGGTGTAGGATCTTCACATGACCGCCACTCGCCGGATCGGCACCCTCGTGCTGCTCGCGCGACTGTCCAAGCAGTCCCAGCGAGCCACCCCCGAGTCGGCGATGGGCATGTCGCTGCGTCACTACATGGCGCTGTGGGCGATCCCGGGCTCCGTCTCTCAGGCCCAGCTCGCCGAACATCTCTGCATCGACGCCAACAACACGGTGATCCTGCTCAACGAGCTCGAGTCAGAGGGATGGATCACACGCGAGCGCGATCCTTCCGATCGCCGCCGGCATCTCGTCTCCATCACCGACGCCGGCCGCGCCCAGCTCGACCACGCGATCGAAGCACGCGAGGCGGTCTCCGGCGAGGTGCTGGCAAAGCTCAGCGACGACGAGCGCCGCACGCTCCACGACCTGCTCGCCAAGGCGCTCGGCGAGCAGGCCTAGCCGATTTCGTCGCGCGCCGCCGCGAACGCCCGGAGGGCCTCGTCGAGCTGGTCGTCGCTGTGGGCCGCGGTAACGATCGCCCGGACCCGTGCCTTCCCCGCCGCGACGGTCGGGAACACGATCGCCTGGGCGAGCACGCCCCGCCGGCGGAGCGCGGCCGAGAGCGCGGTCGCCCGGTGCTCCTCGCCGAGCAGCACCGGGACGATCGGGGTGACGCTCGCGCCGGTGTCGTAGCCGAGGCGCTGCAGCCGCGACCGGAATCGCTCGGCGCTCTCACGAAGTCGCAGCCGGCGGGCGGCGTCACGGGTGAGCAGCTCGACCGCGGCGATGCCGGCGGCCGCGACCGACGGCGGTTGCGAGGTACTGAACAGGTAGGGCCGGCCGCGGACGCGCAGGTAGTCGATGACCGGCTCCGAGGCGGCGACGAACCCGCCGAGCGTGCCGAGCGCCTTCGACAGCGTTCCGATCTGGATCGGGACCCGGCCGCTGCAGCCGAAGTGCTCGGCGGTCCCGCTGCCCGTCTCGCCGAGCACGCCCGTCGCGTGGGCGTCGTCCACCATCACGGTGGCGCCGTGGGAGTCAGCGAGCGCCAGCAGTTCCGGCAGCGGCGCGATGTCGCCGTCCATGCTGAACACCCCGTCGGTGACCAGCAGGACGTGGTCGGCGTCGGCGACCGCCTCCAGGGCGCGTTCGGCGTCGGCGACGTCGGCGTGGCGGTAGACCGAGATCCGCGCGCCGGAGAGGCGGCAGCCGTCGATGATCGAGGCGTGGTTGAGCTCGTCGGACACGATTGCGTCGCTCTTGCCCAGCAGCGCGCCCACGGTCCCGCTGTTGGCGGTGAACCCCGAGGGAACCAGCAGTGCGTCGGGGGCCTCCTTGAGTTCGGCCAACCGCCGCTCGAGTGCGCGGTGGACGTCCATGGTGCCGACGATCGGCCGCACCGCGCCCGAGCCCACGCCGTACTCGCGCAGCGCCTCGGCCGCCGCCGCCACCAGCGCGGGATGTGCCGCGAGCCCGAGGTAGTCGTTGGAGGCGAGGTTGATCAGCTCGACCCCGTCGACGATCACGGTCGGTCCCTGCGCGGAGGCGAGCACGGGTGGCGGCGCCCCGCCGCCCGCGGAGCGGATCTCCTCCAGCCGCTCGGCGACCGAGTCGAGCAGTGTCCCATGGGTTTGAGTCATCGGGTGAGGTGCACCTCCAGCTGCGGTTCGTAGGAGAGCTGGCTCAGCCACCCGTCCGGCGAGTCGACGACCCCGGACCAGGTGCGGCTCCACCCCTCGAGGACATCGAGGTACTGCAGCACGATGTAGGGGCGCGCGTTGTACACCATCCGCTGCATCCGGTAGACGATCGCCCGGCGCTTGGTGGGATTCACCGTCCGCTCCTGCTCGGCGAACATCCGGTCATAGTCCTTGCGGCAGTAGCCCGAGTCGCTGTTGGAGTAGTACTGGCTGCAGGTCATGTTGTCGAGCATGTAGGTGGGGTCGATGAACGTGTCCCAGCCCCACATCGCGAGGTCGAACTTGCGGTAGTGGTCCGCCTCGATCTCGCTCTGGAGCGCGTCGTCGTCGATCGTCTGGAAGGTGAGCTTCACGCCGATCTTGAGGAAGTCGTTGGTCATGATCTCGCCGGTCCGCAGACCCTCGCCGCCGTTATCGGGGGAGAGCAGCACCGTGTAGGACATCGGGTGGCCGTCGGCCCAGCGCAGACCCCCGGATCCGTGACGGTGGAAGCCGGCCTGATCCAGGAGCTGGTTGGCGCGCGCGATGTCGTAGGGCAGCGGCTTGACCGACCTGTCGTACCACGAGCCGGTCGCCGGCGGAATGATGGAGGAGCCGGTCTGCGCATATCCCAGGTAGGCGATGTCGTCGATCTCACGCCGGTCGGTGGCGTACTCAAATGCCTTGGTCACCAGCGGGTTCAGCAGCTCCCGATGTCCGACCTTCTTGGGGTTGGTGTTGATGATGAGGTCGTTGAAGGCCACCGACGGACGTTTCTCGATCCGGATGTGGGCGCGGGCCAGCGGCCGGATGTCGGTCGGCGGGAGGTTCGGGTCGCCGGTCGCCGCGTCGACGTCGTGCGCGGTCATCGCGGCGACAAGCGCGTCGTCGTTGGCGAACAGCTCGACTCCGAACCCCTTGATCTTCGGCTTGGGCCCGAACCACCGCGGGTTTCGGATGAACAGCAGCACCTGATTAGGGACGTACTTGACGAACAGGAACGGCCCGGCGCCGACAACCGGATGCCCGCTCGTCGGCGCGCCGGTCGGCTGATCCAGGGCCTTGCCCTTGCCGACTGCGTCCTTCGCCCAGACGTGCTCGGGCATGATCGGGATCTGTTCGAGGTTGGAGAGTGCATCGCCGCCGGGTGTGCGGTAGGTGATCGACACCCGGTCGGGCGACAGCGCGGTCGCCCGCGTGATCCCGGCGACCGCGCTCGCCCAGGCAGCGGTCGCGCCGCGCTGGAACTTCACCATCGTGTTGATCGTCCAGGCGACATCCGATGCGGTCAGCGGATGGCCGTCGGACCAGACGGTGTGGGGGTGCAGCTTGAACGTGATCAGGTGCCCGTGATCGGTGATGCCCCAGGACGTGGCGTACGCCGGGGCGAGTCGCAGCGTCTTCAGGTTGTATTGCAGGAGCTTGGGATAGATCTCGGTCTGCGTGTCGAGCGGAAGCTGGTCGGTCGTCTCCCACGGGTTGAGCGAGTTGACGATCGCGATCGTTCCGATCCGCAGGAAGTCGGTGGCGGGGCCCGCGCCCTCCGACGGCTGGCAGCCCGAGCAGACCAGCGCGGCCACCACCGCGAGCAGTACACCCGCCCACCGGGCCGCTCTCACGCGAGCACGCATGACACCGTGTGCTCGCCATTGCCCACCGTTCGCTCGGGCGGGTCGAGGAGACAGCAGTCGCCTCTCGCCACCGGACAGCGGGGATGGAAGTGACACCCCGACGGGAGTGACACCGGGCTCGGCGCCTCGCCACTGAGGAGCGTCCGCTCCCGGTCAGCTGAACTGTGACGCGAGGGCACCACCGACAGCAGCGCCGCCGTGTACGGATGGCGCGGGTCGGCGATCACCTCGCGCGTCGGGCCCTGCTCCACGATCCGGCCGCCGTACATGACCGCCACCCGGTCGGCGTGGTGGATCACCGTGGAGAGGTCGTGGGTGATCATCAGCACCGCCAGGTCGCCGTCGCGGCGCAGGCCGTCGAGCAGGTTGAGGATCCCGGCCCGCATCGAGACGTCGAGCATGCTCACCGGTTCATCGGCGATGAGCAGCTTGGGCTCCAGCACGAGGCCGGCGGCGATCGCGACGCGTTGGCGCTGGCCGCCGGACAGCTGATGGGGATAGCGCTCGAGGTAGAGGTCGACGGGCGTGAGTCCCACCTGGGTGAGCGCGGCCGCCACCCGCGCGGCACGGTCCGCGCGGGAGTGCGCGATGCGGTGCACCTGCAGCGGCTCGGCGACCAGGTGGCGGACGCGGAGCCGAGGGTCGAGCGCCTCGTAGGGGTCCTGGTAGACGAGCTGCACCTCGCGGCGCAGGGCCTTGTGGCCGGCCCGGCGGACGGTTGCGATGTCGACCCCGTTGAGGGTGACGCTGCCTGCGTCCATGGCGACGTTGCCGAGCATCGTCTGCGCGGTGGTCGTCTTGCCCGAGCCCGACTCGCCGACGAGCGCGAGCAGCTCCCCGGGCCCCAGCGTGAGCGAGACCCCGTCGACCGCGTGCGCGACCCGGCGCGGCCGGCGCAACAGGGTGCCGACGACCCCGCGCCGGACCGGGAAGCTTGCGTGAAGATCGCGGATCTCGGCGATCAGCCGTCCGTCGCCGCCCAGGGTGTGAGCGTGATTCGGACCGGCGATGGGGGCGGCCTCGCTCTCACGGCCGGCGTCCGGGGCCGGAGCGCCGGGGTGGTGGCAGGCGGCCAGCTCACGCCCGCCTTCACCGGCCACCGGGCGCAGGAGTGGCAGCTCGGTGGCGCAGCGGTCCCCGACCCGATCGCACCGGTCCCGGAAGCTGCAGCCGACGATCGGCCGGTCCAGCCGCGGCGGGGCCCCGTCGATCGAACGGGTCGGGCGGTCGTCGTCGAGGTCGGGGGTCGCGGCGAGCAGCATCCGCGTATACGGGTGGGCGGGCTCGGCGGTGAGCCGGGCGATCGAGCCCTCCTCGGCGATCCGGCCCGCATACATGACGGCCGCGCGCTGACAGGTCTCGATCACGATCGGCAGATCATGGGTGACGAGCACCAGGGCCAGACCGAGCTCCGCCGACAGCGACGTGAGCAGGTCCAGCAGCTGCGCCTGGACCATCACGTCGAGCGCGGTCGTCGGCTCGTCGGCAAGCAGGATCTTCGGCCGGCAGGCGAGCGCCATCGCGACGGCGACGCGCTGGCGCATTCCGCCGGAGAGCTCGTGTGGGTAGAGACTCGACGTGCGGGCGGGCAAGCCGACCAGCTCGAGCAGCTCGATCGCCCGGCGGCGCGCTCCCGCCCGGTCTTCGGTGTGGTGCACGAGCATCGGCTCGGTGATCTGCCAGACGATCCGCTTGACGGGATTGAGCGCGTTCATCGCGCCCTGGAAGACGAGCGCGATGTCCGTCCAGCGATGGGCGGCCATTGAGCTCTCGCCGCCCGTCAGCAGGTTCTCACCGTCGAGGCGGATCTCACCGGCGACCGTGGCGCTCGGCGGCAGCAGCCCCATCATCGCCATCATCAGCGTCGTCTTGCCGCACCCCGACTCGCCGACCAGCCCGATCCGTTCTCCGGCCGGGACGTCGAGGTCAACGCCCTGGACAGCGTGCAGCTCGCCGCTGTCGACCTCGAACCACACGTGCAGGTCCCGGACCTCCAGCCGGCTCGCCGGCGCGCTCCCATCGTGCACGCTCACAACGCGTCGGGCCCCCGCCCGACCAGCGAACGCAGCTTCCACTTGTTGACCGAGAGGTGGGCGACCCGCAGACGCGGGTTGAGCGCGTCCTCGATCGCCTGCCCGAGCAGGTAGCAGGCGACGATCACCAGCGCGATGCACAGTCCGGCGGGGACGACGGTCCACCACGCTCCGTAGCTCACCGCGGTGCGGTCGTTGGCGTGCTCGAGGATGACCCCCCAGCTGACGCTGTTGGGGTCGCCCAGGCCGAGGAAGTCCAGAGCGGTCTCGTCGAAGATCGCGGTCGCGACCGTGAGCACCGTGTTGGCGATCAGCAGCGGGCCGATCTGGGGCAGGATGTGGCGGACGATGATGAGCGTGTGGCCGGCACCCATCGCGCGGGCCCGGCGCACGAAGAGTCGCTCCTTGAGCGTCTTGACCTGAGCGCGGATGATGCGCGCCGTCGAGGTCCACAACAGGATCCCGATCACGAGGATCACGTGGCTGAGGCTCGGGCCCCAGACCGTCGCCACGACGATCATCAGCACGAGATCGGGGATCACCAGGAAGTAATCGGTGATCCGCATCAGCACGGTGTCGACCCACCCGCCGAAATACCCCGACAGCACACCGACGATCCCGCCGATGCCCATCGCCACCACCGTCGCGGCGCCCCCGACCAGCAGCGAGGTGCGGCCGCCGACCAGGACCAGGCTCAACACGTCGATGCCGCCGTCATCCGTGCCCAGCCAGTGCCTGCCCGACGGCGCGGCGTAGACGATGCCGGTTGCCTGCGTCGTCGAGAACGGGGCGATCAGCGGCCCGATGATCGCGAGGATCACGAACACGAGCAGGATCACGAGGCCGACGGTCGCCGACGGGCGGGCGCGCAGCAGCGCGAGCGTCGCCCGCGTCCGGTGGGCCCTCGGCTCGAGCGGACCGGTGGGGAGGCCTGCGACGGTCGAGCTCACTGCGCCACCCGCGGATCGAGCACGAAGTAGCAGAGGTCGGCGATCAGGTTGAAGAAGACGACCGACACGGTGACGATCAGGAACCCGCCCTCGAGCATCGGGTAGTCGCGCTGCTGAACAGCCTGGTAGAGCGCGTCGCCGATGCCCGGCCAGGAGAAGACGACCTCCATCAGGATCGCGCCGGCGACGATCGACCCGAGCGACAGGGCGACCAGGGTGACGATCGGCAGCATCGCGTTGCGCAGCGCGTGCGTGCGCATCACGCGCCGCGGGCGAAGCCCCTTGGCGCGGGCGGTGAGCACGTAGTCCTCTCCGAGCGTCTCGAGCAGCGCCGAGCGGACGATCAGGGTGTTGCCGCCGTACAGCGTCAGCACCAGCGTGATCACCGGCAGGACCATGTGCTGGGCGAGGTTCTCCAGGTGTTGCCAGAACGGGGGCTGGTGGAGCAGGAACGGGTCGTCGGTACCCGCGGTCGGCAGGTAGCGGGAGAGCGCGAACAGCAGGATGAGCGCGATCCACTGAGTTGGGAACGAGTAGAACACGAGCGCGGTGTTCGTGCTCAACTGGTCGATGAAACCGCCGCGGCGCCACGCCGAGAGGACCCCCGTCGCGATCCCGAGCACGAGTGAGATCACGGTCGCGATCGTGACCACCGGCAGCGTGTTGGTGAGCGCGGTCCACAGGTTGGAGGCGACCGGCTGGCGGTTGGCGTAGGAGACCCCGAGGTTGCCGTGCAGCAGTTGCCCGAGGTACAGCACGTACTGGTCCCATTTGGACTTGTCCAAACCGAACTGTGAGGTGAGCGCCTCGCGCAGCTGCTTGGTCGCGTTGGGGACGCGCGCCAGATTGGTCACCGCCGTCCCCGGGAGCACCCGGAACAGGAAGAAGTTGATCGTGATCGCGACGAAGATCGTCAGGCAGGCGAACGCGACGCGCTTGACAATGTAGTCCGCGCCGCGCACCGCTCTACTCCGCGCCCCGGGCCGCGGCGCCGGCGAGAACCGTCTCGAGCGCCGCTTCGACGATCTGTGCCGCGACCTCGATGACCCCGAGCGGGGTCACCAGTGACGGCTGGATGTTGTAGGAGGTGGTGCTCGAGTCGGCGAGCAGGCCACGATTCAGGCACTCGCGCGCGAGCGCATCCTGCAGCTCGGTGGCCCGCTCCTTGGAGGTCCGGTCGCGTACGAGTTCGAGCGCGATCAGACAGCCGATCACCCGCACGTCCCCGATGGCCTGGAAGCGGTCGGCCAGTGCGCCGAACCGCTCACGGGCAGCGCGCTCGATCTCACGCACGTGATCGAGTACACCGGGGCGCTGGAGCTCGTCGAGCACCGCCAGCGCCGCCGCGCAGGCGGCGGGCAGCCAGCTCCACGTGCTGCCGGTCGACAGATCGTCGAAGCCGCCGAGCGCCTCCTCGGTGCCGAGCAGCGCGCCGATCGGCATCACCCCGCCTCCGAGTGCCTTGCCCAGGCACATGAGGTCCGGGCGCAGGTCCCAGCGCTCGGCCGCGAACACCGTGCCCGTCCTCCCGAAGCCGGTCTTCACCTCGTCGAGGCACAGCAGCCAGCCGTGCTGACGGCACAGTGCGGCGAGTGCCGGCCAGAACGGGTCGGGCGGTGCGATCACGCCGCCCGAACCGAGCACCGGCTCGATCATGACGCCGGCGACGTCGGCGGGGTCGATCGCGTGGAACAACAGATGGTCCGCGATGAAGTCGACGGTCGCGTCCCCGGTGCCGCCAGGTCGCGGCGGGGCAAATGGCGTCCGGTAGGGGTTGGGGTAGGGGACGTGCACGAAGCCGGGGCTGAGGTGGCGCGCGCCGTGTCCGATCTCGGCGGCCTCGGCTCCGAGCGTCGCGGTCGTTGTCGTCTCACCGTGGTAGCCGCCGAGGAACCCGAGGATCAACGGCCGGCCGGTCGCGCGGCGCATGACCCGCACCGCGGTCTCGACGGCCTCGGTGCCGTTGAGCGCGATGTCGACACGACGGAGGTTCGGCGGCGCGCAGTCGAGCAGGCGCTCGGCGAGCGGTGCGACCAGCTCGGAGGGGATCGCGTGGGTGTCCTCGTTGCCGTAGCGGCCCAGGGCGGCGACGACCGGCTCGAGGATCTCCGGCCGACCGGCGCCGAGCGGTACCGAGGCACTCGCGCTCGCCATGTCCAGGTAGAGGTTTTCGTCGAGGTCCTCCACCACCCATCCGTGCTTGCGGCTCATCACGAAGGGTGCCACGTGATCGGCGAACCCGGGATACATGACCGCGCGCTGGCGCTCGAGCAGCGCGGCGCTGCGAGGCCCGGGCGGCGCGTGGCGGACGTCGGGAACCGAGCGCCCCGCGAACGGGCCTGCCTCGAGCGTCCAGGCGCTCATCGTGGCCACCGCCGTCGCCGGTCGGCGAGGATCGCCTGGACGCAGTTGCGACCGTTGGCGCCCGTGACCCCGCCGCCGGGGTGGGTGCCGGCGCCGCATAGGTAGAGACCCTTCAGCGGCGTGCGGTAGTCGGCATAGCCCTTGGCCGGCCGCAGGAACAGCAGCTGGTCGAGTGACATCTCGCCGTGCAGGGCGTGGCCGCCGGTGAGCCCGAGGATCCGCTCCAGATCGAGCGGGCTCAGCACCTGGCGGTGCAGGATCGAGCCCGGCAGGTTGGGCATCAAGGCGCCGAGCTCCTCGATCGCCCGGTCGGCGACCGCGTCCTTGCGCTCGTCCCAGCTTCCCTCCGCCAGGTGGTAGGGCTGGGAGTTGACGTCGATCGTGATCACGTGCCGGCCTTCGGGTGCGAGGCTCGGGTCGTGCACGCTCGGGAAGCACAGCTCGATGTGCGTGCCGGTGGCCGCGATCCCTCGCCGCGCCTGCGCCTGCTGAACATCGAGGTCGCCGAGCGGAGGCCCGACCTCCATGATCCCGCGGTGGTAGGGCTGCACGCCCGAGCCGCCGAGCGACGGAACGCTCGGCAGTTCGCTGACGGCGAGGTTGATCTTCATCGAGGTGCCCTCGCACCGGAACCGCTCGATCGCCGTCCGGAACGACTCGGGCAGCGTGCCGCTCTCGCACAGGGTGAGGAAGGTGTGCTTGGGATCGGCGCCGGAGACGACCAGCGGCGCCGGAATCTGCTCTCCGCTCTGGAGCACCACGCCGTCGACCTGTCCGCGGCGGGAGGTGATCTGCGAGACCGGCGAGCTCAGGCGGATCACCGCTCCGGCCTCCCGCGCCGCCTCGGCCATCGCCTCGGTCACCCGTCCCATCCCAGAGCGCACGAAGCCCCACTGCCGAACCCCGCCGTCCTCGGTCCCGGCGGCGTGATCGTGCATGAGCACGAACCCTGTCCCGCCCGACGACGGGCCGGCCGTGCTGTCGTTGATCGCGTGCCAGCCGAGCGCCGCCTTGACGATGTCGCTCTCGAACCGCTGGTCGAGGTAGTCGCTGACCGATGACGTGAGCAGGCCCAGCGTGTCGGCGAGCCGGCGCCGGTGCGCAAGCGACAGCCGGCCCAGGCGCGCGAGGCCGCGAAGGTCACGCGGATGGCGCACGGCCAGGTCGGGCGCGGGCCAGTCGAAGGTCGGCAGCAGCACCGCGGTGAGCGCGGCGAGCTCCTGCTCGAAGGCGGGGAACGCCGCCGCGTCGCGCCGCGAGTACCGGGCGATCTCATCGGCGGTGGCGGGCGTGTCGTCGTGGACGTACAGCGTCGCCCCGTCGGGCAGCAGCGTCAGGCTGGGGCCGGCCGGGTCGACGTGGACGCCGCGTCGCACGAGCTCCATGTCGCTCCACACCTCGGGGCGCAGCATGCTCAGCACGTAGGCGCCGGTGGAGGCGCGGTAGCCGGGGGCGAACTGCTCGGTCACGCACGCGCCGCCGACGATCTCCCGGCGTTCGAGCACGAGCGGTCGCAGGCCGGCACGTGCCAGGTAGAAGGCGGCGACGAGTCCGTTGTGGCCGCCGCCGACGACGATCACGTCGTGACTGTCGGCCGGCGCTGCCACCGTCAGTCGCCGTCCGCCGCGGACTGCGCCCGGCGCTGGTCGGTCTCGATCCGCGTGCGCGCGGCCGACATGTGCTCGGAGACGGTCTCGGCGACCCGCGCGTGCTCACCCGATCGGATCGCCGCGATCAGCCCGCGGTGCTCGGCCACGAGCTCCGCGCGGTCGGGATAGAAGCTCTCCAGGTACAGCAGACAGAGCCGCGTCTCGGCCAGCAGCGTGGTGAACGTCCGGTCCAGGCGAGGGCTCTTCGCTCCCTGGACGAGGAGGCGGTGAAACTCGAGGTCAACGTCGACGAGCTCGGGCCAGGGCGCGTCGCTCATCCGCTCCATGCGGTCGACCACGTCGGTGAGCTCGGCAAGCACCTCGGGGTCCGGCTCGTCGGTCAGCTGTGCGGCGGCGGCCCGTTCGACCACATCGCGGACGAAGTAGACATCGCGCGCGTCGGAGACGTCGAGGTCGACGACGAACACGCCGCGGTTGCGCTCGGCGCGCGCCAGCCCCTCATGGATCAGTCGCTGCAGCGCCTCGCGGACCGGGCCGCGGCTGACCCCCAGCTGTGCCGCAAGGTCGACCTCGCCGAGCTGGGCGCCGGGCCGAAAGGTGCCGTCGAGGATCCCCGCGCGAACGCGCTCGGCCACCATCGTCGGCGTCGATTCGAGCTTGAGCATCTCCAGGGCGGGGCGGTCGGTCACGTCGGTGAGGTCTTTCGTCGCGAGATCGTCAGCAGTCAGATTGTAGACAATAGTATAGTCTGCAAACGACGAAAGCAAATCTCGCCCGACGCACGAGGAGACCGATCGCAGATGCGCAGCGCGCAGCAGTTCAAGGGCCTGGACCGCACCCTGCAGCGGGCCTGGATCAAGGGCGCGGGCTTCACCGACGCCGAGTTGGACCGCCCACTCATCGGCGTCGCGAACACCTACCAGGACTTCTCACCGGAGAACGTCCACCTGCGGATGGTGGCCGACGCGGTCAAGGCCGGGATCCGCTCGGCCGGCGGCACTCCTGCGGAGTTCAACGCGTTCCATGTCACCGACAGCGAGGCGTTCGCCGCGCGCTCGATGCGCTACGTGCTGCCCAGCCGCGACATCGTCGCGGACCTGGTCGAGCTGATGGCCGAGGGGCACGGCTTCGACGGGCTGTTCCTGCTCGCCTCCGGCGACAAGGTGGTGCCCGGCATGGCGATGGCGGCGGCGCGGCTCGACCTGCCCGCACTGATGCTTTATGGCGGCCCGACCCCCGCCGGTCGGTGGGGCGAGACCAGGCTGTTCCTGGAGACCGTCTACGAAGGCGTCGCCGAGGTCGGGCGCGGCGCGCTCGCCGAGGAGGAGCTCGCCCACTGGGAGGACGGGCTGTTCCCCGGACCCGGCGCCTGTGACACCGCAACCTCGGGCAACACGGCCGGGATGTACACCGAAGCGCTCGGGCTCGCGCTCCCGGGAACCGGTACGCTCGCTGCCGGCTCCAACGCCCAGCTGCGCGCGGCCAAGGCGGCCGGCGGCCGGATCGTCGAGCTGGTGAAGGACGGCATCACGCCGTCGACGATCCTCACCCGGGAGGCGTTCGAGAACGCGATCCGCGTCGGGCTGGCGGTCTCGGGATCCACCAACCAGGTGCTCCACCTGATCGCGATCGCGCGCGAGGCCG
>DASXZK010000074.1:0-14140 GCA_036501965.1 Solirubrobacteraceae bacterium | reverse complement strand
GCGCGCTCACACGTCGTTAACGAGACCGGTCCTGTCCGTCGGCTACTTTCCGGGCTAGAGGAGATGTCACGCCGAACCAAGATCGTCGCCACCATCGGACCGGCTTCACGGGAGCCGGAGGTCCTGCGCCGCCTGATCGAGGCCGGGCTGGACGTGGCGCGCTTCAACTTCTCGCACGGCAGCCGCGAGCTGCACGCCGAGAACGCCGAGCGGGTCCGTGCCGCCTCCGAGGCAGTCGGCCGCCAGATCGCGATCCTCCAGGATCTCCCCGGCCCCAAGCTGCGGATCGGTGCACTCAAGGACGGCATCGCCGAGCTCAAGCCGGGCGAGAAGCTGCTGCTCAACTGCGGCTCCACCGATGAGGGCGACCACACCCGCATGTCGGTGTCGTGGGCAGGCCTCGCCGAGGCGGTCGATCCCGACGACGTGATCTACCTCGCCGACGGGGCGATCCGCCTCCGCGTCGAGGCGATCCGCCTCGGCGACGGTGAGATCGACACCGCCGTCGAGGTGGGCGGCTCGGTCGCCACCCGGCAGGGCCTGAACATTCCCGGGTCCACCCGCGGCCTTCAGGCGGTCCCCGCCGAGGACATCGACATGCTCCACTTCGGCGAGTCGATCGGCGTCGATGCGGTCGCGCTGTCGTTCGTGCGCGAGGCCTCCGACGTGCTTGAGGTCCGCACCCACACCCGGCTGCCGCTGATCGCCAAGATCGAGAAGCCCCAGGCGGTCGAGAATCACGTCGAGATCATTCGGGCGGCGGACGTGGTCATGGTGGCGCGCGGCGACCTCGGGATCGAGTTGCCGATCCAGGAGGTGCCGATCGTCCAGAAGCGTCTGCTGCGGACGGCGGGCAACCTGGCGCGGCCGTCGATCACCGCCACGCAGATGCTCGACTCGATGGTCAATTCGCCGCGGCCCACCCGCGCCGAGGCGACCGACGTCGCCAACGCCATCCTCGACGGCACCGACGCCGTGATGCTCTCCCAGGAGACGGCGGTCGGCAGCTACCCGGTCGAGGCGGTCGAGATGATGGCCTCGATCGCCGAGCACACGGAGCGCTCGCTGCCCTACGACCGCTGGAACGAGGAGCGCGTGCGCCGCGACGCCCGTGATCCGGCGTACACGATCGCCTACAGCGCCGTCGCCGCGGCGCGCGACCTCGGGCTGGCGGCACTCGTGATCCCGACTCTCTCCGGGCGCTCGGTCAGGCTCATCTCCCAGCATCGACCGAACGTCCCGATCTACTGCCTGTCGCCCGGTCACGAGACGATCCGCCGCTGCAACCTGATGTGGGGCGTGGAGTCGGCGTTCCTCCCGCGCTACGAGGTGACCGAGGAGATCATCGCCGCCGCCGCCGAGCGGGCGGTCGAGCTCGGATGGGTACGGCGAGGCGAGCGCATCGGGATCACCGCCGGGCTGCCGAGCGGCTCGCCCGGAACGACCTCGCTGTTCCAGGTCCAGACGGTCTGAGAAGAGACATCGTTAGGTCGACCTAATTAGGGCCGCCTAATTCTGATACGCTGCCCGCGAGGTCGCTCGAGAGAGCCCTGAATCGCCCCCGAGTCGGACGGTCATCGTGTCAGAAACCACCTCCACAACCCGCTCCACGAGGAACCGCAGCGAGTCGACTTCCATGTATGCGTGGACGGGCATCGTGCTCGCCGTCGCCGTGTTCGCGGTGATCTTCGGCTGGCATGCCCAGGGGGGAACGGCCGACCCGACCGCCGTCGCCAACCCGCATCAGCTCGGGCGCACGACCGTCGTGATCGACTCCGCGATCCTCGTCTTCCGCGAGGGCCTTGAGTGCATCCTGGTGCTCGCCGCGATCACCGCCAGCCTGCGCGGTGCCAACACGCTCTACCGCCGCCCGATCGCTGCGGGCGGTGCGGTCGGCTTCGGCGCCGGCATCCTGACCTGGTTCGCGGTCGTCTGGTTCATCGGGCTGTTCAGCTCCACAAACGAGCTCACGATCCAGGCCGCCACCGGCATCCCCGCGATCATCGTGCTGCTCGTGGTGATGAACTGGTTCTTCCACAAGGTCTATTGGACGGGTTGGATCTCCTCGCACAACAAGCGTCGCCGCTCACTCTTCAACGGCCCCAACGGAGAGCTCAACAAGCGCCGGATGCTGCTCGGCCTCGCGCTGCTGGGCTTCTCCTCCGTGTACCGCGAGGCGTTCGAGATCGTCATCTTCCTTCAGGGGCTGCGGGAGGTCTACGGCACCGGCGTCGTGCTCGAGGGCGTCGTGCTCGGGCTGCTGTTCACCGGTGCGCTCGGCGTGCTCACGTTCGTCATGCATGCGCGGCTGCCGTACAAGAAGCTGCTCATCATCACCGGGGTCCTGCTGCTGCTCGTGCTGCTCATCCAGGTCGGCGAGGAGATCAACGAGATGCAGCTCGCCGGCTGGATCGGCTGGGGCCACATCTCGTGGCTCGGCCTCCCCGGCTGGATGGGAACCTGGTTCTCGCTCTTCAACAACTGGCCGACCTTCCTCGCCCAGTTCCTCGCGATCGCGGTCGTCGTCGGCTCCTACGTCGGTGCGCAGTACCTGCGAGTCTGGCGTCCGCGCCGCCGTGGCGAGCAGGCTGCGCGAATCGGCGAGTTCGATCCCGAGCAGCCCGCGGATATCGCGGTCGCCGGTCAGCGCGCCCTCGGCTCGCGGCCGCTGACCGCGTGACCGCGGTTCAGGCGGCGGCGTCGGCGAGCTGAAACCCGCCGAGAAGCGCTCGGAGATCGTCCGCGGTGCGGGCGAGTTCCTGGGCGGTCGCGGCGACCTGCTGGCTCGAGGCCGATGTCTGCACGGTCGCGGCGGACGCCTGCTGGCTGGCGGCCGAGGCCTGCTCGGCCTCGCTTGCGACCTGCTCCATCGAAACGCGCATCTCCTCGGCCCCGGTCCGGGCCACCGCACACGAGCTCTCGGCCTCGACGACGCACTCACGCATTCGCTGGACGTCCTCCACGATCCGCTCGAACGCGGCCGCGGCCACGGTGATCGTCTCGACCGAGCGCTGACTGTGGGCCGTACCGGCGTCGACCGCCTCGACGGCAAGACCGGTGTCGCCCTCGATCTCCTGGACGATGCGGGCGATCGACTCGGCGGCCTCGTGCGAGCCGTCGGCGAGCTTGCGGACCTCCTCGGCGACGACCGCGAACCCGCGGCCCGATTCGCCGGCGCGCGCGGCCTCGATCGCGGCGTTGAGCGAGAGCAGATTCGTCTGCTCGGCGAGCGCGGAAATCGTGCCCACGAACGACGCGATGCGGCCGGACTTCAGCGCGAGCTCCGCGATTGCGGCCGACGCATTCTCGGAAGAGCGGCTCAGCTCCTGGGCGGTCTCGGTGGCCACGGCCGCGGCCTTGCGTCCCTCGTCGGCGGTGTGCAGCGCTTCCTCGGCGGCGCTGCTGGCCAACCGGACGTGATCGGTGCCGTCCTCGATCGCGGCGCTCACCTCTGCGGCTGAACGACGGGCCTCGGCGGTGGCGAGCGCCTGGCGATGGGCGCTCTCGGCCATGTCGCTGAGCGTGGCCGCGACCTCGGCGACCGCTCGCTCGGACTCGGCGGTCGCGGCTGCGACCTGCTGGGAGGAGGCGGCAACCGACAATGCGCTGACATCGATCCCGCGGACGAGTTGGGCGACCTTGCCGATACCGCCGCGCAGCGTTTCACTGGTGGCGCCGTCGTCCTCGCCGCCGAGCTCGGTCGTCAGGTCACCGGCCTGCAGCCGGCCAGCGAGCGCGGTCATCACCTGCTGGGTTCGGTCCTGCTCGTCGAGCAGCGTCGCGCTCCGCAACGTCTCGCCGTCGAGCTGCACGCAGAGGTAGACGAGCACGCCGGTCTCGAACACGACGAACGCGGCGTGCAGCGCGACCATCCCGAGGCCGGCCATGAAGCTCATGCCGCCCATCGCCATCGAGGGCGTGAACACGTAGACCCCGACGCCGGCGTGCTGCAGCACGAAGAAGCCGAGGTGGTGCACGGCCGCCAACGCGGCACCGAACGTCGGCACGCGCCAATCGCGATAGACGATCAGGAAGGCGAGCTCGACGAAGATGTAGAAGTGGAAAACGGTGTCGCCGTGCGCCTCGTCGATGAACAGCGCGGCGTAGCCCATGAACGCGGTGGCGATCGTCAACCGCGAGACCAGCGTCCCGGGGCGAGCGGCGACCACGAACCAGGGGATCACGCACAGCGCCAGCCCGATGCCGATGCCGGCGATCCACATCCCGTGCAGCGCGGCGAGGCCGATCGCGATCGGGAACTGGGACACGAGCAGCCGCGAGAGCAGCTGGTCCCCCCTGAGCTGCTCAGCACCGAGCATGCTCAGGTAGCGCGCGTTCACGGACGCAGTCCCTCCGGTCATGCCTCCGTAGTCGGCCGCACCCGGCCAGGCTTGAACAGGTTTGGTCAGGCGGCCCGGGCGGCGTAGAACTCGGCCTCTTCGACGCCGAGCTCGGTCGCGGGCGGGTCACCGTAGAACCACTCCCGCGCGATCCGGTGGAAGTTGCCGCGCGCGCGCAGCTGCGCGATCACCGCCAGTGTCAGCACCTCCATGCGCCGGCCGAAGATGTGGTCTGGCGGCGCGGTCTCGTGACGCAGGTCGCCGAAGTACTCAGACCGCGGATCGCTCATGTCGATCAGCACCTGGGTCGCGTACTCGGGCGTGAGCTGCAGCTCACGGTCGCACGTGTACCACGAGGTCGAGGCACGGAACTGCGCGAGCACGCGATCGGGGTTGAACTTGTCGGGTTTGCCGAAGAACCCGACCTCGGTCCCCAGACGCATGATCGTGTCGGCGTCGCCCTCGGTGATCGCCCGCGCGACCTCGATCTCGAGCTCGACGGTCCCGGGCGGCATCCGCTTGAACAGGCCGAAGTCGAAGAACGCCATCTTGGGGTGGGCGGGATCCGAATCCAGCAGCATCGAGTTGCCGGGGTGAGGGTCGCCGGAGAACTGGCCGTGGCGGTACAGGCAGCCGAAGTAGAAGCGGAAGACGATCTCGCCGATCCGGTCGCGTTCAGGCTGCGGCGCAGCCTTCAGCTCCTCGAACCCGGTCCCGTGAACGTACTCGGAGACCATCACCCGCTCGTGCGAGAGCGAGGTGACGACCCCGGGGATGACGATGAACGGGTGGTCGCGGAAGATGCGTGCGAGCGCTCGCTGGTTCTGCGCCTCCAGCTCGTAGTCGAGCTCCTCGTCGATGCGGGCCCGGATCTCCTCGCCGATCGCCTGCGGGTCCAGGCCGGGGGCGATCCGCTTGACCAGCCGCAGGATCAGCCCCAGGTTCGACATGTCGGCCCGGACCGCAGCCGCGACTCCGGGATACTGGACCTTGACCGCGACCTCGCGCCCGTCGAGCAGCACCGCGCGGTAGACCTGGCCGATCGAGGCGGCGGCGATCGGCTCGGTGTCGAAGTCCTCGAACACGCCGGAGAGCTTGTCGCCGAGCTCTGCCTCGATCACCTTGCGCATCTGGCCGAACGCCACCGTCGGCGCCGCGTCACGCAGCGCCCCGAGCTTGCGCTGGAACTCCTCCCGGTACTCCTCGGGCACCAGGCCCGTGTCCAGGAAGGACAGCACCTGGCCGACCTTCATCGCGGCGCCCTTCATCGTCCCGAGCGCCTCGACGATCTGCTCGGCCGCCTCGATGTGGCGCCGCTCCAGCGCCGCGCTGCGGCCCTGCTCGTCGCGCGCGACGTTGGCCGCACGCGTCCCCGCCTGCCGGATCGCCTGACCGGCGGCCAGACTCCCGATCCTCGCCGTCCTCCCCACCCGGGAGGTGGGGATCTTGTCCTTGGACACGACTCCCGAGTCTAGGGGTCCCGGTTCTTCGCGCCGTCCTGCGCGCCCACCGCTGCGCCGACATCCCCATGGCGCGGATCTGACTCCCCGATCAGGCCATGCTGCAGGCACGCGGCGCAGTGCCGGTCGCCGACGTTCTGCAGCGACGGATCGATCCGGTCGCACGGCTCGAACACCTCCGGGCAGCGCGTGCGGAACCGGCATCCGCTCGGCGGCGCCATCGGGCTCGGCAACTCGCCCTCGAGCAGGATCCGCCGCCGTTCGCGTTCCCGAGACGGGTCGGGGATCGGGACCGCCGAGAGCAGCGCGCGGGTGTATGGGTGTCCAGGAGACGCGACGAGCGTCTCGCGCGGCCCCACCTCGATGATCCGCCCGAGGTACATGACCGCGATGCGGTCAGACAGATGCTGGACGGCCGAGAGGTCGTGGGCGATGAACAGCAGCGTCAGTCCGAGGTCCCGCTGCAGCTGCCCCAGCAGGTTGAGCACCTGAGCCTGGATCGAGACGTCCAGCGCGGCGATCGGCTCATCGGCGACGATGAAGTCCGGCTCACCGGCCAGGGCGCGGGCGATGCCGACGCGCTGGCGCTGGCCGCCGGAGAGCTCGTGTGGGCGCCGGTTGCCGAGTTCGGAGGCGAGGCCGACCATCTCCAGCAGCTCCGCGACCCGACGCGCCCGAGCGCCGCGACCGGGATGCAGGCCGTGGATCTCGAGCGGCTCGGCAATCGTGTCGGCGATCGACTGGCGCGGGTTCAGTGAGGCGTACGGGTCCTGGAAGATCATCGCGATGCGTCGTCGCAGCGCGCGCAGGCTGCGTCGAGACAGCGCAGTGACGTCGGTGCCGTCGAACTCGATGCGCCCACCGGTCGGCTCGACGAGCCGCAGCAGCGCGAGCCCGAGCGTCGACTTGCCCGAACCCGACTCTCCGACCAGCCCGAGCGTCTCACCTCGGTGCACCTCGAGGTCGACCCCGTCGACGGCGCGGACATGCCCGATCGTCCGCCGTACCGCTCCACCGCCGTGGACGGCGAACGCCACCCGCAGCGCCTCGGTTCGCAGCAGCGGTTCGGTCACAGCCGCTCCTTCTCAAATGTCGCCACGAGATGACCGGGAGCCACCTCGCGCAGCGGTGGCACCTCGCCGCGACACCGCTCGTCTCGACGCACCTCGCACCGTGGCCAGAACGGGCACCCCGGGGGCAGGTCCGCCGGATCCGGCGGACCGCCCGGGATCGAGGGCAGCTCGTCGGCATGGCGGCCGAGGACCGGGATCGAGCGCAGCAGCCCACGCGTATACGGATGCTGCGGGGCGTCGAAGACCGCGTCGACGGTCCCGTGCTCGACCACCCGGCCGGCGTACATGACGAGCACTCGATCGGCGATTCCGGCGACGACTCCGAGGTCGTGGGTGATCCAGATCAGCGCCATGTCCAGCTCCTGCTGCAGTCGCCCGAGCAGCTCGATGATCTGCGCCTGGATCGTCACGTCGAGCGCCGTCGTCGCCTCATCGGCGATCAGGACCCGCGGATGAGCGGCGAGGCCGATCGCGATCATCACGCGCTGACGCATCCCGCCCGAGAGCCGGTGCGGGTATTCGTCCAGCCGTTGGCGCGGGTCGGGGATCCCGACCATCTCCAGCAGCTCGACCGCTCGTTCGCGTGCCGCGCGCCTGGAGAGCCCGAGGTGCTCCTCCATGCCCTCGGTGAGCTGTCGCCCGACGGTGAGCACCGGATTCAGCGAGGTCATCGGATCCTGGAAGACGATCGCGATGCCGGCGCCCCGGACCGAGCGCAGATGGGCGGGAGTCGCCGACACCAGATCGGCGCCGTCGAAGTGAACCTCACCGCTGACGACCGCGGGCGGACGCGGCACGAGCCCCAGTAGCGCGAGGGCGCTCATCGTCTTGCCCGAGCCCGACTCGCCGACGATCGCGACCGTCTCGCCGGCATCGATCTCGTATGAGAGCCCATTGACGATCTGCGCCTTGCCGAGCGCCACCCGCAGGTCGCGTACTGACAGCAGAGCGGCCATCACGCGCCCCTTGCGCTGCGGATGAGCGAGCGCTGGCGCGGATCCAGCGTGTCGCGCAGCGCGTCGCCCAGGACGTTGAATGCGAGCACCACGACGAAGATCGCCGCTCCGGGGAACACCACCATCCACCACGCCTGATTGATGAAGTCGGTGCCGTCGGACAGCATCAGCCCCCACGACGGGTGGGGAGGCTGGGTGCCGAGGCCGATGAACGACAGCGCAGCCTCCGACAGGATCGCGAAGGCGAAGCTGATCGAGGTCTGAACGATGATCGGCCCGAGCACGTTCGGCAGCAGGTGACGCCGCATCAGGCGCAGATCGGACGCACCGGATGCGCGCGCTGCGCGGACGTAGACCTCCTCACGGACGGGGAGGACTGCGGCTCGCGTCACGCGCGCGAAGATCGGGATGTAGACGATCCCGATCGCGACCATCGCGTTCGTCGACCCGGGGCCGAGGATCGCCAACACGGCGATCGCCATCAGGATCGCCGGGAACGCGAACAGCACGTCCATCACGCGCATCAACACATCGTCGATCAGACCCCGGTAGAACCCCGCGATCAGGCCGCAGGGAACGCCGACCAGCAGCGAGATGCCGACCGCGACCGCGCCCACCTTCAGCGAGACCGCGGCTCCGAG
Source organism: Solirubrobacteraceae bacterium (assembly GCA_036501965.1). Lineage (GTDB taxonomy): Bacteria > Actinomycetota > Thermoleophilia > Solirubrobacterales > Solirubrobacteraceae > Palsa-465. The sequence continues at coordinate 5,670 of DASXZK010000074.1, read as the reverse complement.
CAGCACTCGTGAGAACACGTCGCGGCCCAGTTCGTCGGTACCGAACCAGTGATGAACGCTCGGTCCCTGGAGGCGGTCTGCGACGTCGACGCCGTTGTAGCCGTAGGGCGCCAGCGCTTTCCCGAACACCGCGACGACGATGAACGCCAGCAGCACCACCAGCGCCGCGACCGCGGTCCGGCTGCGGACCAGCAGCCGCAGGGTCTCGCCGCGCTGGCGCGCCGGCAGGGCCGTCGAGGCCGGGGCGACGGTGGTGCTCATCGGGACGCGTAGCCGATCCGCGGATCCAGCCGCGCGTAGAGCAGGTCGACCGCGAGGTTGACGATCAGGAAGAACGCTGCGAACAACACCACCGCCCCCTGCAGGACCGGGTAGTCGCGGGACTGGACCGACTGCAGGGCGAGCATCCCGAGCCCCGGCCAGGCGAACACGACCTCGACCACGACGACGCCGGAGAGCAGGTACGCCAGCTGCACTCCGGTCACGGTCACGACCGGCACGAGCGCGTTGCGGATCACGTGGCGGACGATGATCGTGCGCTCACGCAGCCCTTTGGAGCGCGCCGTCAGCGTGTAATCGCGTCCGAGTGCCTCGAGCGCCGAGGCGCGGATGAAGCGCGTGAGGATCGATCCTGACGAGACGCCGGCCGCGATGCCCGGGAGGATCAGATGCTCCAGCCAGCCGCTGACGCTCTGGCCCGGGGGAACGTAGCCCGCCGACGGGAGCCAATCGAGCTTGGCGCCGACGACGAGGATCAGGAGAATGGCCAGCCAGAACTCCGGGATCGAGATGCCCGTCTGACTGATCACGGTCGCTCCGTAGTCCCACGACGTGCGCGGCCGCAGCGCGGATAGCAACCCCAGCGGGACCGCGATCACCAGCGCGACGACCAGCGCGGCGCCGGCCAGCGACACGGTCGCCCCGATGCGCTGCCCGATCAGTTGCGTGACCGGCTGGCCGGTGCGGAAGCTCACCCCGAGGTCACCGGTGAGCGCGTGACCGAGCCAATAGAAGTACTGCGGCACCAACGGCTTATCCAGTCCGGACCGCCGGCGCAGCGCGTCGTAGGCCTGCGGATTGAACCGCGTTCCCAGCGCGAGGCGGATCGGATCGCCCGGCACGAGGTGCACGATCGCGAACACGACGATGCTGACGCCGAACAGCACGACGATCGCCTGCAGCGTGCGGCGGACGACGTAGCCGATCACGATTCGCCTCTCACTTCGAGAGCCTCACCGTGTTGAAGTTGATCGCCCGGTCCGGCCGGGCGATGAAGCCCTTGACCTTGCCGCTCCACGCTTGGACGACGTCCGGGTTGTACAGGTAGATGTAACTGTTGTCGTCGACGATCAGCCGGGCCGCTCGGTCGTAGAGCTGCTTGCGCCGTGCCGTGTCACTGGTCGTGTTCGCAGTGTCGAGCAGCCGGTCGACCTGCTTGTTGCAGTAGTGCTGGAAGTTGTCGGCCGCCTTGCAGTACTGCTGGTCGTAGTAGTAGTCCGACGGGTCGATGTTGCCCAGCCAGCCGAGGATGAAGGAGTCGTACTCGCCCTTGCTCTCCCGGTCCAGCCAGGTCGAGAAGTCCTCGGTCTGCACGTTGATCTGGATGCCGACCTTCGCCAGCTCGGCGGCGATCACCTGTGCCGCCTCGACGGTTTGGGGATATTCGCTGGTGACCATCAGCCCCATCGAGAGGTGCGAGACACCCGCCTGCCTGAGCAGCGCCCGTGCCTTATCGAGGTTCTGGGTGTAGGGGCTGTAGGACGAGTACCACGGACTCGTCTTGGGGATCGCCGTTTCGTTCACGGTGGCCGCGTTGAACATCGCCGCCTCGGTGATCGCCTTGCGGTTGATCGCGTAGCTGATCGCCCGGCGCACGAGTGGGTTGCCGAACGGCCCCCGCTGCTCGTTCACCGTCATGTACCAGTAGTCGGTGCTCGGCACCGTGGCGACCTTGAGCGTGTCGTTGCGCTGGAGGTTGGAGATGTCCTGGGGCGGGATGTTGTCGGTCCAGTCGATCTCACCCGTCTCCAGTGCGGTCACTGCGGTCGTCGCGTTGGGGATGAATTGGAACACGACCCTGTCAACGTATGGCCCCTTTCCCCAGTAATGCGGATTGGCGACGAGGGTGATCGAGCCGGGGTTCTGAGACTGCAGCATGTATGGACCGGTGCCGTCGGTGTGCGTGGCGAGGTTGAGACGGCTCGCGATCCCCTTGGGCAGGATCGACATCCCCTTGAATCCGCCGATGTCCGACAGCAGATTCGGAGTCGGCTTGGCGAGCGTGAGCACGACGGCATGGGGACCACGGGCAGTCACTGCCTTGACGGTGGCGAATCGGTAGGCGTTGGGCAGCTTGCCGTGGATGATCCGGTCGTATGAGTAGACGACGTCGGAGGCATCGAACGCCGAGCCGTCGTCGAACCTGACACCGCGGCGCAGCTGAAAGGTCCACCGCAGGCGGTCGCGGCTGACCGTCCAGCTCTGCGCCAGGGACGGTTCCATCCGCAGCGTCTTGGGGTCCGGCGCCACGAGCGTGTCGTAGATGTTGTCGAGCACCTCGAAGCTCGGATACGAGGTCGTCTTCTGCGGATCCAGCTGATCGGGCGCGGAGGCGATCGCCACCTGAAGCGTCCCGCCCGGCACCTTGCCGCCGACGGCAGCGCCGGGGGTGCCGAGGTTGACGGAGCTGCCGCCGCATCCGCTCAACGCGGCGGCGGCGAGGACGCCCGCAATCGACACGACCAGCCGCGGTCTCACGAGTGCGCCTCCAGGCCGTCGTACGGCTCGGCCGCGTCGGTTCCTGGCGGGGCGAGGCGATACAGCTGCCGCGGTCGGCCGCGACGGTGCACCGACTCCTCGCCGGCGGACTGAAGCAGCCCCACCTCGACGAGCCGGTTGACGGTCCGACGCGCGCTGCGGTCAGACACCCCGAGAAGCCGCGCGAGCTTCTCGGCGTCGATCGTCTGAAAGCTCGCCAGGTAGGAGTACACCTGCGCCAGCGACCTGGTGGCGACCCGGAGTTTCCGCGCCTCCTGGACGAGGTCGGGATCGTGCACGCGCGTCTGGCGGACCGCCGCCGAGCGACTACTGAGGGGCCCGAGCACGCTCGCATCGCGCAGGACCGCGAACGCCGAGGCTCCTGAGACCTCCCGCGCCAGCGAGAGCGCGCGCATCGCACCGGACTGTGCCTCCTTGGAGGTGCCGCCGAAGCCGATGCCGACCTTTGGGTCGATACCGAGGACGTCGACTGTGCGCTGCAGGAACGGAAGCTCGCCCAGCGCCCAGTCCGGCATCTGGTCCAGGCCCGCCTTGGTCGTGTAGAAGGCGTACAGACCGTCGCCCAGCGGCAGGAGTGCCGCCGCGATCTCCTCGCCGACGTCGAGCAGGAAGCTGGAGGCGGCGAGGTCGAGTTGTTGCGCGCGCGTCGAGCCGTCGGCCGGGGGCAGCGCGATCTGGACGAGCATGACGACGAGTTGTGCGGCTTCGTTGAAGCGGTTCTCGCTCATCAACAGCGCCCGCTCGAGCGCGAGGCGGACCGAGGTGGCGAGCGGCTGCACGTAGATCGTCGGCACTCCGTCTCGATCCAGCGCGCGCTCGACCGAGCGCATGTAGCTGATCGCGGCACGCGTACGCCCCTGCTGCCACAGCTCACGGTGGCGCTCGACGAGCTGCTCGCGCGGGAGCACCGTCCCGTCGCTGATCGCCACGACGTCGACGCCGGTGAGCTCCACCTCGTGCACGCCCCGCAACACGGTCTCTCGCGGGACGCTGTCGATGCTGAAGGCGCTCGGGCCCTCCTGAGGCAGCCGGTAGAAGTCGAACAACGCCTTGACCAGACCGGACCCGTCATACGGGATGTAGGTCACCGGCAGCGCGGCGGGGATCGCGCCTCGGGCGAGCTGGTAGGGCACCGGTCCGCAGAACAGTGCGACGTCGATCCGGCGAGCTGCCGCGGCGATGAGCTCCGCCGCCTCATCCTCGAGCTCATAGGCGAGCGGCACGACCTCGAGCGCGGGAACGTTCGCGGCGGCCTCCTGGACTGCCATCACGCCGAGGTCGGCGCCGACGACACCGATGCGAACCGGGCGCGCGGTCGCGCCTGGCGAATGCGGAGGGCCATTTTCTGCCATTTGTCCGCTGATGTCCGAAATAGTAACCGCGCTCGCCCCACGACGCAATGACGTCGCGATGCAGACCGGAGTTCTCTGATCAGGAGGGCGCCGTCAACCGGGGCCAAGCGGGCGAGCTCGCCGGCTGGCCGTCCGAGGACGAGCGACGTCCGTATCTAGTCGCGCGTCTCGACCCGTGAGCCCGGGACGATGTCGTCCGAACCGTCGGGCCAGCGCACCCACGCCTTGTGGCCGCCGTCGTAGTCGTCGCCGAGCAGGATCAGCGTCGCCGGCTCGCCGAGCGCGGTGCAGGGTTCGCTGCCCTCGGGGTCGACTCCGCGCCAGATGCGGATGAACCCGTTGTGCTCGAGCTCGTCGCCGATCGTCGTCGGGTCGGTGTGGCCCGGATGCACGCGCGTCTCGCGCGGGAGCGACATGAGCGTGTCCATGATCGAGGACTTCAGGTCGGCGTAGCTCGTCGAGCCGGGTGCGCGCACGCCGCCGACCGAGCCCTTGAACAGCGTGTCGCCGGTGAACACATCGGTGCCGTCGACGAGCAGCGAGAGCATTCCGGCGGTGTGGCCGGGGGTGTGCAAAGGCTCGATCGTGAGCGCGCCGGTGCGGATCGTCTCGCCGGGCGCGAGCGTGCCCGTCGCCTGCGGGACCTCGCCCCGTTCGAGCTCGTGGATGAGCACCGGCACGTCCGGGAACGCCGCGACCGCCTCGTCGAGGTCGACGACGTGATCGCCGTGATGGTGGGTGAGCAGGATGTGGGTGAGCGTGAGCTGACCGCGCTTCACGAACTCGATCAACGGCGCGACCGGGCCGCCCGCGTCGATCATCACCGCGTGGCCGCCGGGCTCGTCGGCGACGATGTAGTTGTTCGTGAGGAAGCCGTCACTCATCGAGCGTTCGACGATCATGCGTCGCAGGCTACCCGGAGCGGGCGCGGGGGTAGTCTCCTAGCCATGAGCCTCATCCACACCTGCTACCGGATCACCGACATCGATCGCTCGGTCGCCTTCTACGAGGCGCTCGGCTTCGAGGAGATCCGCCGGATGCCAATCCGCGAGGAGGCGGTCAATGTCTTCCTCAGCCTGCCCGGTGACGGCGACGAGCCCCGGCTCGAGCTGACCTTCAACTACGGCGTCGAGCACTACGAGCTCGGCACCGCCTACGGCCACATCGCCGTCAGCGCTGGCGACCTCGACGGGACCCTCGCGCACCTCGCCGCCCAGGGCATCGAGCCCGAGAAGCCGCCCTATTCGCTGCGTGAGGGCGGTTCGCGCATCTGCTTCGTGCGCGATCCCGATGGCTATCGTGTTGAATTGGTTGAGCGAGTGCCGGAAGGCGTCATCGACCAGCCCGGGACGGGCCAGGGCGCGACGTAGGGCTGAACGGCTGGCCGCGAGATAGCGGAGGTCCGCTTGGATCAATCGCGCATCTTCTGCGCGCGTGTCAGTCCCGCGGACGTAAAGCGCCATAGGAAGCCGGTCCGCGTGTGCCCGTACGTCCGGACGTAGCCGGCGTCGATTAGGGACGGCAGGAGCTTCCCGATCTC
>DASXZK010000073.1:0-44321 GCA_036501965.1 Solirubrobacteraceae bacterium | reverse complement strand
GCGCTCGTCCGGGAGCCCGACGACGGCCGCGTCCTGCACCTGCGGGTGCTCGGCGAGCACCGCCTCGACCTGCGTGGGATGGACGTTCTCGCCCCCGGAGATGATCATGTCGTCCTTGCGGCCGACGATCGTCACGTACTCGTCCTCGTCCCAGGTGGCGAGGTCGCCGATGTACAGCCAGCCGTCATGGAACCGCTCCGCCTGCTCGGCGGCGTTGTTCACGTAGGCGTAGCCGGACTTCACCGAGCGCACGGCCACCTCCCCGACCTCCGCGCCGTCCTTGGCGACGGTGTCGCTCGGATCCGCCAGCCGGTCCTCGTAGATGCGCACCACGGCGACGTCGTCATCGGTGCAGGCGCGGCCGGCGGAGCCCGCATGCTCGGGCAGGTCACCCGGGCGAAGGAACGTGTTCCAGAACGCCTCGGTCGTGCCGTAGCCGTTGAAGATCCGCGCGGTGAGGGTGTCCTGGTAGCGCAGGCACGCCTCGCGATCCAGCGGAGCGCCCATCGTGACGATCCCCTTCAGGCTCGCCAGGTCGCGGGGTGAGCGCCGCTGCTCGGCGGTCAGCATCGCGAGGTTCGTGGGGGCGCCGATCAGGAACGTCAGTCCGTACGCCTGGACCCAATCGAGCACCGTCGCAGGATCGAACTGGCGCAGCGCGACCGCTTCGGCGCCGACGTAGAAGACGGGATTCGGGCCGCCGGAGTACAGGCCGCCGCGGTGAAACCACGGCGTCATGTTGAGCGTGCGGTCCTGCGGCTCGAGCGGGAAATGCATGATCACATCGTGCGCCGACAGGGTCTCGGTGAGGCTGCACAGCGACACGCCCTTCGGCATGCCGGTCGTCCCCGACGTGTAGAGGCGCGTCGTCTCGTCGTAGATCGTCGTGCCGTCCGGGGGATGGACCTCGGCCGCCGGATCGCCCGACGCGAGCAGTTCCTCGAAGGAGAAGGCCGGTGCGGTCGCCTCGCCGACCGCCGCGAGCAGCGACGGCTGGTGCTCGGCACGGGTCAGGGCGTCCGCGGCAGTGCGCTCGAGCGCCTCGTCGAACACGAAGGCACGCGGGCGCGAGTCGTCGAGCACGTGTGCGATCTCCCCGGCGGACAGGCGGAAGTTGATCGGCGTGGCGACCGCCCCGAGGCGCAGACAGGCGACCCACAGCAGCGCAAACTCCGGTCCGTTGAACAGCGCATAGACGATGCTGTCGCCGGGCGCGACGCGCTGTGAGCGCAGCGCGTCCGCCAGCCGTCCGGCGTCGCGCCACAGCTCCGCGTAGGTCCAGCTGCGACCCGAGGCCGGGTCGCGCAGCGCGCCGTGCCGGGCGAAGCGGTGGCTGTTGCGCTCGATGCCCGCGACGTAGGTGAAGCGGTGCTCGAACACCTCGCGCAGCGCGGAGGCGTCGTAGCGGTAGGCGGAGGCGGTGCTCACGAGGCGCTGAGCCGGGCGTTGACCTCGGCGAGTGACTCGTACTGATCCAGCGCGTCGGGCCCGAGCGTGAGCATGAGGAACTCCGAGACCCCCACCGCCCGGTATTCGCTCAGTCTCTCCACGGCGCCGTCGATGCTATCCAGCACCGTCCAGTGCTCGACCTTGTCAAGGCCCATCCGGTACTGCCCCTGCAGGTGGGCGTCGGCGACCGCGCGGGCGCCGGCGCGGTCGTCATCGACGCGGATGAGCACGAGCAGCGCGGTGCGGGGAGCCGGTCGGTCGTGCTCCAGCGCGATCTCCGCCAGCTGCGCCGAGCGCTCGGCAACCTTGGAGGGCGAGAGCCACATCGGGAGCCATACGTCACCGACGCGCGCGGCGCGGCGGAGCGCCGGCTCGCCGCGGCCGCCGATGTAGACCGGGGGTAATAACGCGACCGCGGGACCCAGGGCGGGTGAGCGGACGCTCACCGCGCGCCCGGCGTACTCGACCGGCCGGCCGGACAGCAGGTCGGGCAGCACGTTGAGCGCATCGTCGAGCCGGGCGCCGCGCTCACGGACGTTGACGCCCGCGGCCTCGAACTCCTCGGGGAACTCGCCTCCGACGCCGACCCCCAACCTGAGGCGGCCTGGACCGGCGAGATGATCGATCGTCTGCAGCTGCTTCGCTGCCCATGCGGGCGCTCGAAGCCCGAGCAGCATGACGCTGAACCCGAGCCCGATCCGGCCGGTGACCGCGGCCGCAGCGGCGAGGGCGGCAGGGGCGTCGAGCCCCGGCGCCGGGCACGCGAGATGGTCGCCCGCCCACAGCGCGGCGAACCCCAGCTCCTCGGCCAGCCGCGCCGCCTCCGTGACCGGCAGGCGGGCGCCGGTGCGCGTCGGGTCAAACGTGGGCAGCAGGACGCCGCAGACGGCATCCTGCCCGGCGCGCTCAGGCAGCGCTCAGGCCTCGTCGTCGGTGTAGTCGCCGGGCGCGCCGCCGGTGCCGGTGATCCCGCCGCCGCCGAACTCGGGCAGGTTCTTGATGCCCTCGCGGGTCTGCCATTTGGCGAAGTTGTCCTCCATCGCGTCGATCAGCTCACGCATGAACTTCGGCGACAGGTTCAGGCGTGAGACGACCACCCCGGGGATCTCGGCGTCCTCCACCTCGTGGTCCACGCGCGCGAACGTGATCGTGAACTCGTAATCGGAGTGGCTGACGTTCGCGAAGTTCGAGTAGTGGCCGGCCATGACCTCCGGCGCAAAATGGATGTTGATGTGGCGCTCAGGCTGATTCGGATCGCTCATATCGCCGTAGTATGCCCCCACCGTGCGGATCACCGTCGTCGCCGTGGGAAAGCTGCGTCCGCCGTTCGCCGATGACGTCCAGCACTACCAGAAGCTGCTCGCCGGACACACCCGTCTGGAGCTGATTGAGGTCCGTGACGACGCCGCGGTTGCGCGCCGCATCCCCGAGCGCGCGTTCACCTCGATGCTCGACGCGGGCGGCGAGGCGTTCGCGTCGGAGCCGTTCGCGGAGTGGGTGCAGGAACGCCGCGTGAGCGCCCGGGATCTCTGCTTCGTGATCGGCGGTCCGTTCGGCGGGCTCCAGGTCGACCGCGCCGAGCACTCGTTGTCGCTCGGCTCGATGACGCTGCCCCATCAGTTGGCGCGGGTGGTGCTGCTCGAGCAGCTTTACCGAGCGCACAAGATCATCGCCGGGGAGCCCTACCACTACTGATGGCCGACCGGGGACGGGCGCGCAAGCACGATGAGGACGTCGAGCGACGGCGCAGCGCACTGGCGCAGCGCGATCGCTCCCGGCGTGAGCTGCACATGTTCACCCGCCGGCTCGTCGCCCTACTGATCGCTCTGGCGGTGCTCGTCGTCGCCGGATCGATCGCGTTCACGCTCACCGACGGCGTGTCGGTCGGCTACGGCTTCGTGTGGACGCTCGACACGGTGACGACGCTTGGATCGATCCAGGATCCCCACGCCACGTCCGGCCGCGTAGTCGTCGTCCTGCTCGAGATATTCGGCATAGGTACGCTCTTCTACGGGCTGGCGACGGTCGCCGAGTTCTTCGTGACCGGCCAGCTCGACGGCCTGCTCGAGCAGCGACGGACCCAGCGCATGATCGATTCCTTCACCGACCACGTCATTGTCTGCGGCTTCGGCCGCGTGGGCCGCCAGGTCTCGCGGGATCTGCTCGCCGCCGGGGTCGCCCACGTGGCGATCGACTCCGAGCCTGGCAACCGCGAGATGGCGGAGACGCTGGGGGTGAGCTTCATCGAGAGCTACGCCGCCGACGACGACGTGCTGCTGGAGGCCGGGATCGAACGGGCGCGCGCGGTGATCGCCTGCGTGGACTCCGACGCCGACAACATCTTCATCGCGCTCACCGCCCGCGAGCTCGCACCCGGTGTGTTCATCGTCGCCCGCGCCTCGGCCGACGACTCCGAGAAGAAGCTGCGGCGCGCGGGCGCCGACCGCGTGATCTCGCCGTACAAGACGTCGGGCTCGGAGATGGCGCGGACCGCGCTGCACCCGCAGGTCGGCGGTGCCGTCCAGGTCGCCGACTACCGGATGGAGGAGATCGAGGTGCCCGATGCCTGTCGTGGTGTCGGGCGGTCGATCGACGCGGTGCGCGGAGAGACCGTGATCGTCGCGCTGCGGCGCACCGACGGCGGGCTGGAGCCCCAGCCGGCGCCCGATCGCGTGATCGAGGCCGGCGACATGCTGGTGGCGATCGGTCGCCCGGACGCGCTCGGCGCGCTCGAGGCCCAGTTCCAGCCCGCGGTCGCCGGGGCGTCGTCATGAGCGCGGCGGGGCACGACCGGATGGGACTCGACCCGCTGTCGACGTTGCGGGCGCTCGTCACCCGCGTCGCGATCACCGCCCGCAGCGGTGAGGCCGACCCGGAGGGAGCCGCGGCCCCATCCGGGCTGCAGGTCGAGCGCGCCAAGCGGGCGGGCCAGGGCGACTACTCGACGAACGTCGCGATGCTGCTCGCGCCGGCGCTCGGAGCCAAGCCGCGCGAGGTCGCCGAGACCGTCGGGGCCACGATCGCGGCCGAGCTCGGGTCGGACGTCAGCTCGTTCGAGGTCGCCGGTCCGGGGTTCGTCAACCTGACGATGAGCGACGCCTGGTACCGGCGTGCGCTCGTCAGCGTGCTCGAGGCCGGCCAGGCGTTCGGGGGCGGCGGTGCGCGTCGAGAAGGCGGCGCCGAGCGCGTGCTGCTGGAGTTCGTCTCCGCCAATCCGACCGGACCGATGGTGGCGGCCAACGGCCAGTCCGCGGCGTACGGCGACGCGCTCGGGCGAATCCTCGCCCACCATGGCCACGACGTCGCGCGCGAGTACTACTTCAACGACGCGGGCGGGCAGATCACCCGGCTGGGCCAGTCGGTGGTCGCGCGGGCGCGCGGGGAGGACCCGCCCGAGGACGGTTACCAGGGCGAGTACGTCGCCGAGGTCGCGCGTCAGATCGACGGCGCGGCCGAGATGGGTGCTCCGGAGGCGGGCACCGCGGCCGCGACGCTGCTGATCGAGGAGATCAAGCAGACGCTCGAGCGCTACGGCGTCCACTACGACCGCTTCTTCTCCGAACGGACGGTCCACGAGGGTTCGCCCTCCTACATCGAGCGCGGGCTGGAGATCGTCGCCGGTGGTGGGCAGTCCTACGAGTCCGAGGGCGCGCTCTGGCTGCGCTCCAGCGCGTTCGGCGATGACGCCGACCGCGTGCTGCGGCGCAGCGACGGCGAACCGACCTATCTGGCCGGGGACCTCGGCTATCTGCTGGAGAAGATCGAGCGCGGCTACGACCGCCAGATCATCCCGGTGGGATCCGACCACCACGGCTACGTGCCACGGATGAAAGCCGCGTTCGCGGCGCTCGGTGGCGACCCCGACCGGCTCGAGATGCCGATCCTGCAGTTCGTTCACCTCGTCGAGGGAACCGAGCGGGCGGCCTTCTCCAAGCGCCGCGGCGACTTCATCACTCTCGACGAGCTGACCCGCGAGATCGGCGTCGACGCGACCCGCTTCTTCATGCTGCAGCGCTCCCACGACCGCACGGTCGACCTCGACCTCGACCTGGCGCGTAAGCAGTCCAGCGAGAACCCGGTCTACTACATCCAGTACGCCCACGCGCGCATCGTCACGATGCTCGGGCGCCTGGAGGCGGCGCGGGTCACCGCAGCGCTTGAGGGCGAAGGCTGGCGGGCCGACGCGGGGGATGGTTCGGCGGGGCTCGAGGACGCCGAGCGGACGCTCGTGCGGGCGCTTGCGCAGTTCCCTGACGAGGTCGCCGAGGCCGCCGAGCGGCGCGCCCCGCACCGGATCGCGGTCTACGCGCTTGAGCTCGCCCAGCAGTTCACCGCGTTCTACCGCGACTGCAAGGTGATCGGCGCCGAGCCGGCGGAGGTCGAATCGTTCCGCATCGCGCTCTCGCAGGCCGCCCGGCAGGTGATCGCGCAGTCCCTGTTCCTGCTCGGAGTCAGCGCGCCCGACTCGATGTAGCGGGGCTCAGTCGCGGCGAGCCAGGTCCGCCGCCAGCCGTTGCTGGTCGGCGTCGCTGATCGCCGGGGCGGGCGTGTGTGGCTGTCGCTCCTGCTCGGCCGCTCGCCGGCGCCAGCGGGGAATCGTATACGCGAGCACCAGAAGTCCGAGCAGGATCACCGCGACGGGGACGATGACAATCAGGACCGCGAACCCGTGCTTGGGAGGGTTGGCGAGCACCGCGACGCCGTAGTTGGCGACCATCGTGTGCCGGATCTGGGCCATCGTGTCGCCGTGCGCGATCAAGGTGCGCAGCAGCGCGTTCTCCTGGTAGGCCTCGGCGGATTTGGCCTCGTTGAGCGGCTCGTGGCAGATCGTGCAGTTGAACTGCTGCTGGGCCTCGGTGAACGAGACCTTGCCGTGCTGCGTGGTCGACGCGTTCGCCTGGGCGGGCGCCGTGGCGGTCAGCGTCGCGAGCGCCAGCAGGCCGGAGAGCAGCGGCGCGATCAACCGACGCCGGAGCGTCATGTGCGTCCCGAGATGAGCGGCAGCACCGTGTGCGCCAGCCACTTGGTCGAGACGCCCTGGCGCATCAGCGCCATGATCTTGCCCTGCGGGTTGACGAGAAACGACTCAGGGACCGCGTACGTGCCGAGGTTGTGCACGAAGCTCCCGCTGAGGTCACGGAGGACCGGCTCGCGCAGGCCGTAATGGCGGTTGAACTGCTCGGTCGCGGAGACGGCGTCCTGATATGTGAGACCGACGAGCAACGCGTGATGGTCGGCGAGCACGTGCTGCTCCTTTGCCATCAACGGCGCCTCCGCGTGGCACGGGGTGCACCAGGACGCGTAGACGTTGAGCAGCATCCAGCGTCCATGGAACGACGCCAGCGAGGCGGTCCGACTGGTGCCGAGCAGCGGCAGGTTCTGGCGGTAGCCCGGCACCACCGGATAGTCGTGGCGGGCGACGCGCGAGTCGATCGAGGCCCTGTCCGGATGCGTCGAGACACCCCACGTGAGCAGCGCGATGAGGGCCACCGCAGCCGCCAGCACCGCGGACGGGATCACGAACTTCTTCATGGGCGATCCGATGGTAGAGCGAGGGCGGTGGGGGAGGGTGCGCTTCCCCGTTCCTCACGCGGTGCCCGTCCGCGCCCGGACCGCGGACACACTCTCGCGCCGCTGCACCGCGTGAGATCAGCGCGCTGACCCGAGCAGCGCGCGCACGTGCTCGGCGGCGTCGCGTACCGGGTCACGCAGGCGCTCCTGCGCCGCGAGCTCCACCTCGGTCAGAAACGCCCGCACCACCTCGGGGTCAAACTGCGTCCCTGCGCCCGCCCGCAGCTCGCCGCACGCCTGCTCGTGACTGAGAGCGGGCCGGTAGGGCCGCTCCGAGCACATCGCCCCATAGGCGTCACATACCGCGATGATGCGGGATCCGAGCGGGATGCTGTCCTCGGACCGGCCGTCGGGATAGCCGCGTCCATCCCAGCGCTCGTGACGGGCACGGACGAGGACCGCAACCGGTCGTAGCGACGACGACGCGCTCAGCAGTCGCTCGCCGACGAGCGTGTGCTGGCGCACGAACTCCCATTCCGGACGGGTGAGGGGACCTGGCTTGTTCAGGATCGTGTCCGGGATGCCGACCTTGCCGACGCATTGCAGCTGCGCCGCCCGGGCCACCAGCTCGAGCTCCTCACCCTCCAGCCCGAGACGCCGGGACACCCGCACGGCAAGCCCGGACACGAGCTCCGCCTCGGCATCGAGCGCGGGCTCCATCGCCTGAAGGGTGTCCAGCAGGACGCTCTTGGTCCGGCTGTGCGTGCTCCGCGGCCGCCCGCGCTTGGCGGCATACATCCGCTCGTCGGCGAGCTGGATCGCGGCCTCGGGGGTCTCGGCCTCATCGGGCAGCAGGACGACCCCGAGCGACCCGCGCACCGAGAACTGGGCACCGCTCTCACACATGGCTGCCGACGCCCGGGCGATGAGTTCGTCCGGAACGCCTCCGTCTAGATCGATGCGCGCGCAGAACTCGTCGCCGCCGAGCCGGTAGGCCGCACCGGACGGGGAGACCGCCTCCCTGAGCTTGGCACCCAGCCGGGTCAGCAGCGCGTCGCCGGCAAGGTGACCGAAGGTGTCGTTGTAGTTCTTGAAGCCGTCCAGGTCGAACAGCAGCAGCAACGCACGATGGCCCGCAGCGGCGCGCTCGAAGGCCTCACTGAGATCCGTCGTGAGCCGGCGGCGATTCCCGAGTCCGGTGAGAGCATCGGTGAGCACCTGCTCGCGCAGCTCGTGGTGACCGAGGATCTCGCCGGCCGCCAGCTGCGCCTTGGCGACGAGCTCAGCGGCGGTGGCGACATCCTCGGTGGCGAATGGACGGGTGCGGCGGGCGAAACACAGCGCGCCCACGACCGCGCTGGACGCCGGAATCTCGATCGGGACGGCGATCGTCCACAGCTCCGTCTCGCCGAGGATGGCGCGTCCGCCGGGTGCCGCGGTGATGCTGGGGGCCGTCTCGAGGATGCGCGCGCTCTCGGCGTCGCCGGCCCAGAGGTCACTCCAGCCGGCGAGTCCCGTCAATGTCAGCCGTCCGGCGCTGGCATCCACTGCCTCCAATGAACCGTGGAGCAAGGTGCCAAGCAGTGCGTGGAGCTCGAGCTTGGCCGCGAATGCGTCGCCGAGCCGCCCCACGGCCGCCCGCAGCCGGCGCCGCTCGTGCTCGACGAGCTTGAGGCGGGCGTAAGCCTGATCGATGCGCTTGCTGCGATCCTTCGCCAGCAGCCAGAGAAGCAGGGCCAGCGGCAGCACCTCCAGCACCGCCACCGGACGGTGGCGCGCGCTGAACGCGGCCAGGAAACCGAGCGGCGCCAGGCACGCATCGACGACCCAGACGGTGGCGATGACACGCAGCTGCACCCGCCACTCGACAACGATTCCGGCCAGCCACAGCCGAGTCAGCGAGCTGGCGAGATCGACCAGGCCGCTGGCCGCGAGTGCGACGACGAGCAGCGGGATCTGTCCGGTACCGATCCGCGGCGACCCGGCGGCGATCAGCACGACGGCCGGGCCGACGGCGTGCCAGGCGTCAGGCACCGCGCTCAGCATCCGCCGCCCAGCCACCCGCCCGCGCACCCAATCAGGGAGCGTGGCGAGCGCAAGGCCGGCGGCGACCGCGGGCGGAACCACGGCGGGCGGCAGGATCACCAACATCGGCACCAGCACCAACTGCGTCGGAACGACGTGCCCGGCGCCGACCGGGAACTCGACTCGCGCCACCACCGCATAGGTGCCGATCAGCACGCATGCGGTGAAGGGATGGATCGCGCTCGCGGCACCGCTCAGCAGCAGGAGGGCCGCCGCCAGGCTCCCAAACAGGACCGCGGCGGCGGTCTCCACGCTCAGCTCGCGCCGGGAGCCACGGCGTTCCCGTGACTCCCAGCTCGCCTCAAGCAGCCGATCGACGACCGTGTCCGGCCGGATGGCGGTGTCGTGATCGCGATCCATGCCGGACACGGTTCGACGCCGAGACCGGGCGTCTTACCCCATCCGGTAGGGGTCGACGTAGACGTCGTCGATCTGCCAGCTGCCGGGACCGGCGACATCGAACACGAGCCGCGCCGGATCTCCCTGCCCGTCCACCGTAGCCGCGCGGTTGGTCAGAGGTAGCTGGCCGGTCGGCGCCCAGCTTCCCATCGAGGCAGCCGGCAGATCGGCGACGCGATCGAACGGAAAGCTGACCGGACCGGCCGCGGTCAGCACGGCGAGTCGCACCTGCAGATTCCCCGCCGTCCCAAGAGCATGGGCGAAGAACCGGACGTAGGGCATCGACTCGTCGAAGCAGAATGCGGGGGAGACGGCGACACCACCGCCGCCGATCGTCAGCGAGTACGAATCGCTGCTGCCACCGACGTGGAACGGCTCGTTGCCGAGCGTGCGCCCGGCGTTTGCGGCGATCCATCCGCTCGACCACAGCGGAGCCTCGAAGTTGCCGCCCGGCGCGAGGAAATAGCTTCCCGCATCTCCCCACTGCGTGAATGGGGTCGTCGTCGGTTGCGGCGGGCACGATGCGGCCGAAGCCACAGCGGGCACACCGAGGACCGCCGCCGCCAACAGCGCCGTCAGACGACCGAGTCGCCTCACCCCGCGCGGGTGTAGGACAAACGGCACGGTAAACCTCCTCGTTCGGCTGCGCCACAGACGCAGACTGTGATTGACACCGGGTGGCTGGGCTGTCTGCGAGAGACCCCTGGCTTTGCGCCCTCGCCTCGCGACGAGTTCGCCCTTCCCGAACTGAGTGAGCTTCGGCCGCCGGGGTCGTGTGAAGAAGCCGAAGACGCACGAGTGGACGTTTGGCCGAGCGGAGCGTCCAGGGGGTTTCTGGACGCGCGACGTCGAGCTGACCGTCTACAGCGGGCCGACCGAGCCTTGCTCGCTGGGACGATTCGCCGCAGCACGGTCAACCGTTGTGGTTGATAGCTTGGTTCGTCACTGGTCGGCCGCTGGACCGTGAAACGCGCTGGGAAGAATCGTCAAATCCCAAGGCGCCGATCGGACCAAGCACTGCCGGGCGGCAAGCAAAAGCAGTGCATCGCGAACGTAGCTCAGTTGGTAGAGCGTCGGCTTCCCAAGCCGAAGGTCGCGGGTTCGAGGCCCGTCGTTCGCTCTCTGGAAGTCCCTGCTCGCGGCGACGTATGGCAAAGATCGGTCGGCTCCTGGTACCACGGTGGTACCATGCCGGGGCGTGGCGATGAACCTGCGCTTGACCGAGGCGGAGACTGACGCGCTGCGGCGCAAGGCGGCGGAGGAGGGGCGCTCGATGCAGGACGTCGCGCGCGCTGCGATCGCGGACTACGTGTCCGAGCGGCCTCAGCGGCTGCGCGCCGCGATCGAGCGGATTCGGAGCGAGGACGCCGAGCTGCTTGACCGGCTCAGCCGGTGACCGGCGAGTCGCTCGATTACCTCAGCGTCGACGACATGCTCGAGATCGCGGCAGGCGTACTTGGCGAGTTCGACGTCCGTGACCGGGGGCTGCTCGCTTCGGCCGCGGCGCGACCGCAGACGAGCGCGTTCGGCGACGACGCCTACCCGACGTTCGCCGGCAAGGCGGCGGCGCTCACGCATTCGATCGCGCGGAACCACGCACTCGTCGACGGGAACAAGCGGCTGGCGTGGGCAGCGACGCGCACCTTCTGTCTGCTGAACGACCGAGACTTGGTCTTCACGGTCGACGACGCCGAGGAGCTCGTCCAGTCGGTCGCCCGCGGCGAGCTTGAGGCCAGCGACATCGAGGGCGTTCTGGCGGACCAAATTCGAGCTGTGTGAGGCGCGCGCAGCTACCTCAAGAACTACAACAGAAACTACGGCCGGTGTTGTTGCAACTGTGATGTAGCTGAGCCCGCCCGCGCCCAGTGTTCATCCGGGGTTCGGGAGCCTTGGTCTGGACCCACGACCCGCCCCCCGCATAGATCATGAAGGGAGGGAGTGCGGGTAGTTGTGCAGAGTCGGCTTCCTCACGATGGCCGAGGGCGCGGGCGAGACAGCGTGACGCGCCGGCACAGGCCAGGGATGGCAGATGATCGGAGCCAAGCTCGAGAGTCGGCGGGACCGGCTGGTGGTTTGAACCCAGGCGGCAACTTATGGGGCGAGAACCATCGGTCCTCAGAGTCTTTCAGTGCGGAGACGGGGCGACGGTGGGTGCGGACGTCTACGAACGGGCGCTCGGCCGCTGATTCCGAGCGTCCGGCTTGTCATGGAAAGCGGGTGCTGCGACGTGGGATGTGGTCAATCTTCAGACCCCTGGTCTGAAGATCGCCCACCGTTTGATTCCGAGCGTCCGGCTTGTCATGGAAGCGAGTGCTGCGGCGCGGGATGTGGTCAATCCTCAGGGGCCTCGTCTGACAATCGCCCGCCGTTGAAGTCGCAAGCGCGAGCCCCCACCAAGAGAGCAGTCGTCCGGCTCCGACCAGCCACCCCGGGGACGCGTTCGCCGCGGGCCCGAGCGGAAGATGCGCGCTGGTCGTGCTCACTGGACTCCGCCTGCAGGCGGCGCAGTGATTCCCGCCCTGGCGGGGTTGTTGGCGGAGATCGTCTCTCGGTGGCGGGCTTACCCGTTGCCGGCTGTGTCGTCCCGGGGAGTCGTCCGACGATCGCTGGTGCCTTTGACGGGCGGCTGCCTTCACGTGTGAGGTGAGCCGGGCCGACCGCGTAAGCTCGGATGATGGTTCATCCCAACGACCTCGTGACGGTTTCTGGCGTCGGCACAGCGGCTGACGGAATCGTCTTCGACACGCCCAGCAAATCCAAGGTAGTCGTCGCTGTCATGGAGTCAAAGCGCGGTCCGGTGTTTCTGACCGTCAACCCGGCCGAACTGGCGCCGCGCACCGAAGTCGGCCGCGACGATCCGGCATTGCGCCTGCTGATACGCCGGACGCCGTCGCCCATCCGCGGCGGCGCACGCGGCGGGCGTCTGCCGGGCCAGTCGCGCTCCGGTTTTCAGCGCGGAACCGCACACCGCTCGACCGGCAGATAGCCCCGGAATACGCTCCCACGGGGCGGACCGATCATCTGCCGGAGATGACGGTCACAGCGTGTGGTGCGATGCTGGCGACGCGAATGACGTTCTCGCCGATGCCCAACTACCGAATCGGCCGGGCGAGCTGAGGCAGCCGCGCCAACGAGATCTGCTTCCCAGCATCGGCATCGCTGGCTTGGGGCGCTCGCGTTGCGGCGGATCCGGTCCCGGGCAGTTCATGCTGAGGAGTCGACGGCACCTCGAGGCGTCGCGACGATCATGAGGAATGAGCGACCTGTTGCTGCTCGAGCTTGACCAGATCGCCTGCGCAACCCGGTTCGCATCGAGGCCATCACTGACAGCACCGAGAGCTTCCCTCATCTGTATGGCGAGATCACCCCTGAGGCAGTCATCGCCGCCCGTCCGCTTCCCCCGGACGCGTGCTCGGCGACGAGAGCATCAACGAGCTTCCTCTGCGGACTGGCCAGTGTCTGGCGTTGATCGCTCGGGCCGCGGGCGCGTGGCTGGGCGGATGGGTCAGATCGATCGAAGCGGTCGTGGCTGTGGTCTAGAGGCTGGCGATCGTGAGCTGGATGGGTTGGGAAAGGTCGCGGTCCAGGGTGGCGAGAGTCCAGCCGGGGCCGTTGCTGGTGTCGGCGGCGAGGCAGAGCCGGTCGCCGGTGATGGCAAGGCCGCGCGCCCAGACCTCTGAGAGCCAGCTGAATGGCAGGTGGACATCGATCCCTTCCGGGGTGCGGACAACGCTGGGCTTCTGGGTCGGGTCGATCATGGTGAGCTCGATCTCGAGCCTGGGGTCACCGAGCCATGTGCGAAGGGTTCGGCGGCTCCGCCCATATAGCGCAGCCTCAAGCGTCGGCAGTGCGTTGTGGAGGTCGGCGTGTCCGGTGCGCAGACGCCGGGTCCAGATGGCGGCTGTGGTGGCCTGCAGTCGGTCGGGCAGTCGGCCTCCGAGCGCGAGTAGCCGCAGGGTTTGCTCCTCGGTCTGCCGACGCGGCCCGCCGCCGAACCTGAGCAGGTCAGGGTCGAGGTTGAGGGGGTCGCTCAGGCCTCGGGAGGCGAGGGTGAGCACGTGTGGATCCGGGCTGCGCCGAGACCATGCGCTGACCAGGTCAAGGCAGGGGACTGATTCGCCGTCGCGCTCGGCGGTGGGCTGGGGACCGGCGTGGTCGACAGCGGTCAGCTCACCTGCCTCCCACCGTAGGGTGTGAGTGGTCCCGCCGCACGAGATGTCGGCCTGCGCTGCGGGGATCCCGCTCCACCACTGACTCATCGGCTATCCATCCTGCTCTGAGCCGAGGCGGATCGAGATGATGGCCTGGTGGGTGTCGACGCCCGTGACCAGGTCAAGGCGCGTGGCGCGGGGATCAAGGACCGGCCAGTAGCGCATCGTGCCCTGCGTTACCTCTCCCTCAAGAGACCATCCGGTCGGTACCCCGAGGTAGTGGTTCTGGAGGTCATCACGCGCCCACCAGGCGACCGGAAGCTCACCCAGGGCGACGGCGCCCAGCACGTGAGGTGTGACCTCGAACTCGACCTCGAACCCGGCCAGATCAGAGGAGATCCAGTGCACCGCGACCTGCACCCCATCACATATCGGCGCGGTTGCGTCGATCACCCGCGCCCACTCCGGGCCGTCACGTCGTCCCAGACGACCCAGTAGAGAGTTCCACGGCGCGACCAACGAGCCAGGCGAGGTGGCCTGGGTCGCTGTGTGAAAGAGGGGACGAGCCGGCATGCGGGTCGCGACCGCCCGCAGATCGCGCACCAGCCGTGACCCCTCACGCGGTGTGCCCGCAGCCAGCAGCGCCTGGATCAGCGGCTCCAGGTCCACGGTCCGCCCGGATCGTGAGTCGGCCACCGCCAACGCTCGCCACAGATACCGCTCGACTGGATCCTCGGCGGGGAGCGCCTCGGCGCGGACCTCCGACGGTGCGCCGCGACGGCTGAGTCCGATCCGGGTCCCGTCGATCAGAAGCCACGCAGCGTCGCGGGCGATCGTTCCGCGCAACTCCCACTCCGCATCCGAATAGCCTGTGCCGTTCGAGCCGCGGTCTCCGCGCCGCACCTCCAGGCGGTTGCCGTCGCAGTCGACGATCTCAGGACGTCTAACGCGCCACGGCGAGCCGTCCGGCGCGTATTGACGCGCCACCTCACGCGGGCTGCGAGCGTCGTGGTAGCCGCGGTAGCGCAGAATCCCGCCATCGGCGGTGAGCGAGAGGTCGCGCAACAGCACGCGGTCCTGGCCGACCACGATTTGCTGGTCGATCACCATCGTCTGTCGCGGCATCAGACGCTCGGCGCTAGGGCGACGCGACGGCGCGGGCAGGTGCAAGAACCGAGGCTCACCGCTTCGCACGTTCACCGCCGAGCGGTAGTCGTCGATGACCCGCCACCCCTCCTCAGCGCCGATCACCCCCACCATGACCAGCGCCCCGGTCGCGCCGCGCAGCGGCGACAGCCGCCCATCGTCGCCCCGGCCGCCGTCACCCAACAGTCGCTCCCCCAACCGACGAAGATATCTCTCCCCATCAAACACGGCCATCGAAGCAAAGGCTTACAGATCCGGATGCCACCCAGGGAACATCGTCCCGGCAGAAGCCCGTCGCAGGCTGCCCGGACTTGTGCTCTGCATGGGTCGCGGATCGCTACGCGGGCGCCTCCTTCGCGACGGGCCACGAGTAAGCGGCCGCCAGAAGGGTCACGTTCGATTCATCCTCATCCCGCCCAGCGTCCCCACAATCTGACCAGCGCCACCGGCACGTTGCGCGGCTGCGGCTCAAAGGTCACCCAGACCAGCCACGCGAGCGCGACGCCCACCGCGAGAGCCGCCGCAAGAAACCGCAGGCCGGCTCGCCGCCGCTCGGCCAGTCCCAGACAGAGCACCGCGAGTGGAACGGTCGAAGCGGCAAGCCAGAACTGGACGGTCCATTGCCATGACTCGCGGTAGTCGGTCCAGGGTCCCGGGCGACTACCTCCGACGCCAACTGAAACGCAGGTGTCATCACACCGCAGCCCGGAATGGATCCCGGCGATGAAACACAGCAGCAGCGCGGCGAGGAGCAGCGCCACGCACCAGCCAAGTCCCGGTCCTCGAGACGACGATGCACCCGCTGCGCTCACCAGCCGTGTTTCGGATCGCTTGGCCGTTCCGGACCAGTTCGGACCGACTGATCTAGACCGATAGATGAAGCTCGCTGCCGCAAGCCAACAGCATGAGCGAAGGTTTCCAAGTGACGGACGCGCCTCATGGGGAGACGGTGTGCGTTCAATTTCCAAGCCGAAGGTCGGGGTTTCGAGGCCCGTCCTTCGCTCTCTAAGGGTCCCTGGCTGCCATTTTTTCATGTGTCACAATCTGGCGCGAGCCGAGCTGGACGAACGTTTGTCCGAATGTTCGAATCCTGACCTGACTATTCAAGCGGCTGAGAGGGTCGGGTCGATGACCGGCTCATGACTCGCGTCCCTGCTCGCGCGGCCGATCTGGCCGGCGCCTTCCTCGCGCGCGCCGGACTCGTGACGTGCGTGCTGGCCATCTCGGCTCTGTTGGTGCCGGCCACCGCGCTGGCGGGAGTGGCGCCCATTGTCCACACGGGCGAGCACTACAACGACACGACCAGGACCGAGACGGTCGTGGATCCGCAGGCCACGACGGCGACGCAGGAACTCGTGTTCGGCTGGATCAATCCTCACGGGCTGTCGACGACCTACTTGGTCGAATACGCCCCCTCGAGCGACCTGTGGTGCACGTCCAGCGGCGGCTCCGGGTCTCCGCTGGTGACCGGCAGCGCCTCGGTCGGCTTCACCGACTCCAATCCGCACAATCTGAGCCTCGCGGTCCCCGGGCTCACCAGCGGGACCTCCTACTGCGCGGCGCTGTCGGCCACCAACGGCGCCGGGGCGACCGTCGGCGGCCAGGTCACGTTCACGGCGGGTCTGCCGACAGTCACCACGACCGCGGCGACCGCGACCGGCGTCCAGCACGCCTCGGTCCAGGGCACCGTCGATCCCGCCACCCAGGCGACCACGTACTCAGTGGTGTACGACCTTGCAGGGTCCACGTGGTGCACGAGCGGCGGGGGAAGCGGCTCACCAAGCTACACCACGAGCCCGGCGACCTCCCTGCCCCAGCAGGACGCGGTCGCACACAATGTGACCTTCAACATCTCGGATCAGACCGCGTCGGTCCCGCTGCAGTCGGACACCGAGTACTGCGCGGCAATCGAGGCGAGCAACGCCAGCGGGCAGGTCATCGGGACGAGCAACCCGACGACGACGTTCACCACCGATGTAGCGGTCAAGTCGACGTCGATCCAGTCGGTGAGCGCGACCACCGCGCAGCTGGCAGGCTTTGTCAATCCCGACGGCTCGAGCACGACCTACTTCGCCGCCTATGCGCCGGTCAGCTCGGACTTCTGCCAGATCGGCGACCTCAGCGCCGCTCACACGACAACGACGCCCCAGACCCTCAACGCCCAGGACGAGAACCCGCACAACGTGACGGTGAACATCACCGGCCTCACCACGGGTGAGAGCTACTGCGTCTCGCTCCAGTCCGACAACACCCCGATGGGGGTGTCCGACGGTGGGCAGCTCCCCGATCAGACCCTCACCCCGCTGCCGCCTCCGTTCACCGTCGGCCTGCCAACCGCGACCACCTCGGACGTCAACCCTGACTCGCCGACCACGGCCGAGCTCGACGGAACCGTCAGCCCGTCCGGCCAGACGACGAGCTACTACGCGGTCTACGACCTGCTGAACTCGACGTGGTGCGAAAGCGGCGGGACGGTGGGTACCCCCAGCGAGTCCTCGGCGCCCACCACGCTGGCGCAGTCCGACACCGGCACCTACGACGTGAGTGTCGAGATGCCGAGTCTGACCCCCGGTGCTCAATACTGCGTGGCGCTGGCCGCCTCCAACGGCTCCAACGGCCAGAGTGGCTCGCCCGCGCAGACGATCGGTGGTACCCCGCAGGACTTCACGGCCGGCATCGCGCCCGGCGCCGGCGGCTCAGGCGTCGTCGATCAGACCGCATCGAGCAGCGTCGTGTCGGGCACGGCGAACGCCGAGGGACAGACCACGACCTATCAGGTCGCCTACGACGCCGCGGGCTCCCGGTGGTGCAACAGCGAGGTGGGCAGCCCGGCCAACACGACGACCGGGGTGACGCTGCCCTCCGCGGACACGAGCGATCAGTCCGTGAACGTGTCGCTCACCGGCCTCACGAGCGGAACGACGTACTGCGAGGCGATCGTCGCCACCAACCAGAGCGGCTCGACCACCGGACCCCAGCAGGTGTTCATCGCCGGCCTGCCGACCGCCATCGTGTCGAGCTCGAGCGCGAGCAGCGACACCTCCGAGGCCGTTGTCGGGTCGGTCACCCCGACCACGCAGGCAACCAGCTACTACGTCGCCTACGACGCCGCCAGCGCGGCGTGGTGCGGGACCGGCGGCGGGGACCCGTCGGGCGCAACCTACGCAACCGGCCACGTGGAGCTCGGGGCCATCGACAACCTCGCCCACACGGTCTCGGTCACGCTCACGGGACTCGCACCGGGCGAGAACTACTGCGCCGAGGTCGTCGCCGTGAACGACAACACGGTGGGGACCTACACCAGCCCCTCCGGCCAACTCGCATTCACCGCGGGCTATCCGTTCACCGCGACGACTACGGGGTCCGCGGGTGTCACGGACGGATCGGCGACCATCGACGGCACGGTGAATCCGGCCGGCCTCGCCACCTCCTACTGGGCCGCCTACGACCTCGCGGACTCCCGCTGGTGCTCCTCGCAAGGGCATAGTGGCCTCCCGACCTACTCGAGCACTCCGATCTCGCTCCCGCAGACGGACAGGCTCACCCACAGCGTCTCCGCATCGTTGACCGGGCTCCTCCCGGGAACGTCGTACTGCGCTGCCATCTACGCCGACAACGACGAGGGCACCATCGCCGGCACCCAGGTCAACTTCACCACCGTGAGCGATGGCTCTGCAGTCACCCCCACCGGCACCCCCGCCGGCACCCCCGGCCCCACCCCCGCTCCTCCGACCGCTGGACCTCCGTCTCAGGTGGCGGTGCGCACGGTCTCGATGACCTCGCCACACGAGGCCAACATCGTGGCATCGATCGACCCGGGCAGGCAGAGCACGACCTACCATGCCCTCTATGCGCCGGCCAGCAGTCCGTTCTGCGTCGGCGGAGGCACGGGCGCGGGCTCCAGCACGACCGCGACCCAGACCCTCTCGGCCACCGACTCGAGCACCCATCAGGTGACAATCCAGATCGCCGGACTCTCCGCGAGCACGCGGTACTGCGCGAAGGTCGTCGCCGCGAATGCGTCAGGGACGACTGCGAGCGTGATCAAAGTCTTCACCACGATCACCGACCCGCGCCTCAGCGACCTGCGTCTCAGCCCCACGAAGTTCGTCACCCACGCCCCCCGGAACGCGATCCTCCGTCCCGGCACGCACGTCTCCTTCCGGGACTCACAAGCAGGCACGGTGAACTTCGTCGTCACCACTCATCGCCGCGGTCGCACGGTGCTCATCGGGCGCTTCTCACGCACGACGCAGGGCGGCCTTCACAGCTTCACCTTCTCTGGCAAGGTCGCCGGAAAGCCGCTCCCCCGCGGCCGGTACCAGCTTGAGGCGACGGCCACCGATCGCTGGGGGCTCTCGAGCGCCGGCGCGAAGGTCGCCTTCAGAGTCTGGTAGGAGTGGCCTCGCGCACCATGTAGTGCGTCATATCGTCTCGACCGACGGGCACAAACCACGAGCGGGAGGAGCGCGGTGCTGAGGCAGGTCGCAGAGCGCGTGTGGGTCCACCAGAGCGAGTTCATGCAGACCAATGGTGTGGTCGTGCAAGGCCAGGATGGCGTGTTGCTGATCGACCCCGGGGTGCTCGGCGAGGAGATGGTCTGCCTCGCAACTGACGTCTCTGATCTGGGCCAGCCCGTCGTCGCGGGCTTCTCGACGCATCCGCATTGGGATCACCTGCTGTGGCACGCGGGCCTCGGCGCGCCGCCTCGTTACGCCACAGCGCGCTGCGCGGCCACTGTCCGAGATCGACTGCCGGACGCGGATGCCAAGGCCCGCGTCGCGCGGTTCATGCCACCGGACATCGTCGACCAGGTACCGCTGGACTTGCTCGGCATCGTGACCGGCCTCCCCGCCGAGGCCGACCGGATTCCATGGGATGGCCCTCCGGTTCGGATCATCGAGCATCAGGCGCACGCTCCGGGTCATGCGGCGTTGTTGATCGAGGAGTGCGAGGTTCTCGTCGCCGGCGACCTGGTCTCCGACATCTTGATCCCGTTGCTCGACTTCAACGACGACGCCGACCCGATCGAGGACTACCTCGCGGCGCTGCGGTTGATCGAGGCGGTGGCCGACGACGTCGGCGTCTGCGTCCCGGGGCACGGATCTGTCGGTGGGGCAGACCAGCTACGCGCGCGGATCGACCAGGATCGGGCGTACCTCCACGCGCTGCGTGATGATGATGTTCTCAACGACCCGCGCGTCGGCGCATCGGCCACGGTCGTCTCGATGCCCGACGTGCATGAGCGGCAACGACAGCAGCTCGGGTCGCGCGATCCCTCCAGAGGAGCGTCACGGCAATGAGGCCGGGCAGGCAGGGGAGCATTCCGACCCAGCCGAGCAGCGACGGCAGGCCGGGGTCGCCCGAGGTGTCCCTGATGAGCAGGTCGGTCACAGAGAGACTGAGTTGACGCGTGACTGGCTGTACGCGGGATAGCCCGCGCGGATGTGGCCGGCGAGAAGGTCGGCCGTCGTGTGGTCGATCCAGACCACGCCGACCGCGGCGGCGGTGCACAAGCACCCCGCGTACATTGCGATCGTCGCGGTCTGGCGATGGGTGAGCGGGACACTCCGCGCGAGGGTCGTCATGCCGCGAGCGCCCGGCGCAGGGCGACGTCGAGTTCGGCCATCTGCCGCTGTGACACATCGGCGGACAAGACAGCCTGTGACCCGTGGAAGGTCGCCGCCCATTGGTGGAGCTCGACATTCACATCCGCCTCGAGCAACCGCAGCGCGTACGTGATGGCCTCATCGCGGTTCGGATCGAACTCCGCGGTGGTGATGCACGCGGCGGGCAGGCCGGACAGGTCTGTGGCTCGCGCCGGCGCCGCATACGCGGACCCGGGTGCGGAGCCCAGGTAGTGGCGCCAAGATGCGGTGACCTTTGCTCGTGTCATGAATGGGGTATCGGTGAAGTGCAGCGCCGACCAGGTCTCCTGCCGGTCGTCGAGCTCAGGTTGGTTGAGCAGCTGGAAGCGGATCGAGGGTCCCTGCTCGTCCCGGGCTCGCAACGCGACCGCGGCAGCCAACCCTGCACCGGCGGCGTGGCCGCCGACAGCGATGCGTTCAGGATCGACGCCGAGCTCGGCCGCGTGTTCGACCGCCCAGTTCAGCGCGTTGTAAGCGTCCTCGAGGGCGGCGGGGAAGCGATCCTCGGGAGCCCGGCGGTACCCGACCGAGATCACCACGGCGCCCGAGCCCTTCGCGATCCGGACGGCCCATGGATGCTCGGTCTCGAGGTCCCCCATGACGAAGCCGCCCCCGTGCAGCCAGACGATCGCGCCCTGGGGGTTGCGCGGGCGATAGATCCGCACCGGTACGTCCGGGTCGGCACGGATCGTGCGATCCTCGATTCGCATGCCTGCGGTATCAGGGGCAGGCGCGCGGGCGGCGAGCTCGGCGAGAGTGCGACGTGCGGTGATCGGGTCCGACAGGTCGGCCGGCGGGAAGATCGAGATCGCCGCTTCCAGCTCGGGATCAACGCCAGTCATTGTGGCTGTGATTCTCATTCAGATTCTCCGTGGGTTACGCGACGTCTCGGTCACAAGCCGTGGTCAAACGCGCTGGCTGGGGCGGGATGTTGTGGTTAAGCCGGAACAGGTTGTCCGGGTCGTAGCGGCGCTTGACGTCAGGAAGCCGGTCCCACGTCCGACCCGGGTAGGCGGCCCGGATCGTCGAGTGGTCCTCGTCGCCGAGGAATCCGACGTAGCCGCCGGCTCCGTTCCCTCCGAGGGCTGCGACGACCCCTCCAACCCACGCGTCGTGTGTCGCTGTCTCCCCACCATCTGCGTACATCGCCGCGACGTTGACGAAGAGGCCTCGATCGCGGTGGGCGAACGCGGTCGCATCGTGAGGCATCCGTGACACCGCTCCTCCGAGCACGCGCAACTGGACCGCCCCCATCGTCGCGGTCGACTGCGGGAGGCTCTCCAAGATCGCCTCGGCCCCGTCGCCCCGCAACGAATGGGCGAAGAAGTTCGCAGTCGAAGCAAACCGAGGTGACTGCTCCGCGCCCTCATAGATGTCGGCGTATCGCATCGGCCGAAGCTGATCCGCGTAGGGCCGGGCGAGCGCGCGGAACGGCGCGAGCACCGTCTCGCTGCGGCCCAGCGGCCCCGCGTAGACGATCTGCGCGACCAGAATCGGACGGCCATGGCCTGCATCGGGTATGAACGGGGCCGATGGGGCGAGCATGACGCTGGCGATCGTCGAGAGCTCCTCCGGTGCGGCGCTGGCCGCTTCCAGAAAGCCGCAGATCACCGCGGGCGTCGCCGGCAGGATCAGCATGCCGCCGACGACCTGGGACACCTCACGCAATCGCAGCTGGAGGCGGGTGACGACACCGAAGTTGCCCCCGCCGCCGCGGAGTGCCCAGAACAGATCGGCTTCGCTCGACTCGCTCGTCCGGACCAGCTCGCCGTCGGCGGTCACGAGTTCGGCCGCGAGCAACGCGTCGATGGTCAGGCCGCTGCTGCGGACGAGAAACCCGATCCCGCCCGCAAGAGTGATCCCCCCGATGCCGACCGAGCCCGTGTCACCCAGCCCGGTGGCGAGACCATGCCTGCCCGTGATCGTCGTGTATTCGCCCGCCGTCATGCCGGTCTCGACCCAAGCGGTACGGGATGGCGCGTCAACCGCGAGCGCGCTCATCCCGGAGAGGTCGATGACGATTCCGCCATCGCAGGTTCCGTGCCCCGCGAAGCTGTGTCCGCCGCTTCGAACTGCAAGCTCGAGGTTGCTTTCCCGCGCGAAGCGGATGACCCGCGCGACGTCATCCGCATCGGCGACCCGCGCGACCGCGACCGGACGGCGATCCAGGCCTTCGAGGTAGACCTGCCGCGCGCCGTCATACCCGAGATCGCTCGGGGTGATCAGTGCACCCGCGAGCTCGGTCCGCAGGTCGGCGGTCGGTACGTTGTGGCAGTGAGCGCCATCACTTCGCTCCTTTCTCTTGGACTCCTCGCACCGTCGCGCATGGACACGTCCGGGCGCTACACGAACGTCGCGCACAAACCGGCACGCCATTTGCGAACTTCGCGCGTGTGGGTCCTGGCGGTTACTAGCGTTGCGGCGCGGTGAGCTTTGGAGAGGCGCAGACGGCCATCGACCGTGTGACGCAGGTGGTGCGCGAGCGAGAGGACGAGCTCGTGGATCGCATGCTCGAGCGGTTCGCCGACGACGTACCCGACTCCGGGGTCGGCGAGGACCCCGACATGACCGCGGTGGTGCGCCTGAGCTGCCATGGCAACCTGCAGGCCGCGTTGACCCAACTCGCGCATGGAGGCCCCCCGTTGCCCTCAGGTCCGCCCTCGCAAGCGATTGAGGCGGCGCGGACCTCGGTGCGGGCCGGCGTACCGCTCCCCGACCTGCTGCAGACCTACCGGGTCGGTCAGGCAGTCTGCTGGGACGCGATGCTCGACGCCATCGAGTCCGCCGCCGAAATCAGCGACCAGGCGCGCACCGACGCGCTGAGGATCTGCACCCATTTTCTCTTCGCGTATGTCGACGCCGTCATCCCGTACGTCACCGACGAGTACACGCGCGAGCATGACCGGCTGCTGCGTGGGCGCGAGCAACGCCGGGTCCAGCTCATCCGCGATGTCCTCGAGGGCGGCGAGGTGGACAGCGGCGAGCTCGGCTACGACCTCAATGCGACCCACCGCGGACTGGTCGCCTGGGGCGCTGGTGCCGACACCGAGCTCGCGCGCCTCGCCGAGGCGCTCGACTCACGCGTGCTCGTGGTGGCCGTCAGCGGCCAGACCGTGTGGGGCTGGCTCGCGGGCAGGACCGCCGGCGAGGACCGCGCACTCACGGCAGTACTCCGAGGCTGGGGAGGCGGGCTCGCGGTCGGCCGGGCCGCGATCGGCCCCGACGGCTTCCGGCGCACTCATCAGCAGGCGCGCGCTGCCCACCGCATCGGCGTGGCGATGAGCGCCGCGGTCACCTACTTCGATGACGTCGAACTGGAATGCGTGCTGCTCGCCGACGAACGCTCGGCCCGCGCGTTCGTCCGCAGCCAGCTCGCACCCTTGGATGCCGGCCGCGGCGGAGCAAAGCTGCGCGAAACCCTCAGCGCATACTTCGAGTGCGCATTCAACGCGTCCGCGGCCGCCGCAAAGCTCAAGGTCAACGACCGCACGGGCGCATATCGGCTCAACGCCGTCGAACAGCTCCTGGGACATCCACTGCGCGCGCGTCAGACGGAGCTGCAGGCCGCGATCCGCCTCGAGCGCGTTCTCGGGGATCTCCGGGGGAGGCGATCGTAGATCCTGGTCTGACCGCGTCAGCTGCGACGGTGCGCGATCAGCACGGTTCGCTTGGAGTGATCGGCGACGGCCCGCGCGACGCTTCCGACGACGACGCCGGTCAGCCCGTTGCGGCCGTGGGAGCCGAGCACGATCAGGCTCGCGTGATGCTGCTCGCCGGCCTCGACGATGCCCTTCCAGACCGGCGAGGACTCGACCTCGAGCGGGCGGGCGTGAAATCCGGCTGCCTTGGCCAGCCCGGATCCCGCGGCCGCGGTGCGCCCAGCGGCTGCACGGACCTCGACCGCGCTCTTGGCGTCAAGCGGCGCGTCGTCGGCGGGCACGAAGCCGAGATCGAACGGCTGCCAGACGCAGAGCACGAGCGCCTCGCGTCCGGGGCTGAGCAGATCGCCGGCCTCGTCGATGGCGAGCTTGGCGAGGTCGGAGCCGTCGTAGGCGATGACGACGGGGCCGGACCCCGCCGGGTCGACGGCGTGCATCACTGTGCGCCGTCAGTCGCGGGGACCCCGGCCCTCGCGTGACCGCGGACGCGCGCCAGCAACGGCGGCGACGGGAAGCCCGGTCCCTCGCCGGCCAGGAACCGGTCGATGTCCGGTGCCGCCGGTTTCGCGCCACCGAGCACATACAGCGCGACCGCGATCGCCGCGCCTCCGATGGCCAGGCCGGCGCCGATCCAGAGCGCGATGCCGGTTCCTCCGAACTGGCCGGTTCCGACCGTGGCGGCGAAGTGCGCGAAGACGGGCGCGATCATGAAGGCGGCCACCGCGCGGAGCAGCTCGACGATTGCGAACACCCGCTGCAGGTTGGCCGCCGAGAGCGAGAAGCCGGCGACGAACAACGCGGGAGCGACGGTCGCTCCCACGCCGATGCCGGTCAGGCCTGAGCCGATGAGGGTGAGCGCCGGGGTCGGCGGCAGCTCGAGCCGGAAGACGACGATGCCGGCGGCGAGGAACAGCATGCCGACCAGCGGCAGGTATTGGAGCTGGCGCCGGGCGAGCACGACTCCGAGCGCCACCGCCGTGATCACCGCGCCGGCGAACTCCGGCAGATAGAGCAGCCCGACATGGAGCGGCGCGTAGCGGGAGGCGAGCATGTTCGCCGACAGTTCGGTCGCCGAAACGGAGGCGGCGGCGGCGAACAGCGCGATCACGATGCCGGCCACCGGGATCGTGCTCGTCAGCATGCTGCGGATGGTCAAGAGCGGCCGGGCGCGAGTCGACTGGTTGACGATCAGCGCGACGATCACGGCCAGGCCGCCGAACAGCGGCACGACCGCGAGCGGATCAAGGAACCGATGCGTGAGCAGCTCGGAGGCGCCGAAGAACGCCGCCGCGGAGCCGACGGTGGCCAGCACGATCGCAGTCGGGTCCTTTGGCGCCGTCGGGTCGGCCGGGGGCGCGTCTTCGAAGGTCAGCAGCGAGAGCAGCAAAGCGATCCCGGCAACGCCGGCGACGATCCAGAACAGCGGCCGCCACCCGTGCGCCCCGGCCTGGATGCCGCCGATGAGCGGACCGAGCGCGACCGCGCCGAAGATGCACATGTTCATGATCATCGCGGTCGGTCGCAGCCTGGCGCGGGGGAAACCGAGGAACAGCGGCGGGGCGGCGGAGATGAGCAGCAGGCTGGTGCACAGCCCCTGCAGCACCCGGCCGATGAGATACATCGGTGCGTCCTGGGCGCCGGCGGTGAGGATCGACGCGAACACGAGCACCGCGGCGTAGAGGACCATCATCCGTCGCTGCGGCAGCAGCTGTGCGAACTGGACCGCCAGCACCGTGCCGGCGGCGTACGCCGCATTGGCGATGCCCGAGCCGATGCTCATCGTCTGCAGGCTCATGTGCAGTCGGCCCGCGATCAGCGGTGTGATCGGACCGAGCGCACCTGACAGCGCCAGGTACGGCACCAGAGCGCAGACGACCATTCCCGCCACGGCGGGGTATCGACCGGCGAGCGGACCCTGTCGCATCACTCGCCCCCCTTCGTGAATCCTGCATGCCGGCCGACCATGTGCGCTCCAAAAAGTGAGAAACGGTTGAACAAAAGCGAGCGTCGCCCCCGCTGGATCGCGGCCGGCCACTCTGTCAGCGCGATGAGCCTAGCGTATCCGGAGTGCGCCTCCGGAACGGGTGATTCGGGCTGCGGCACAATGACCATCCACTGAACAGAGAGGATCGGCATGCCTTCCATCCCGTTTGCAGCGTTCACCTTCGGAGACGGGCTTCTCACAGTCGTCGAGCTGGCCTTCATGTTCCTGTGGATCTGGATCGCCATCGGCGTCGTGTTCGACATCTTCCGCAGCTCGGATCTCTCCAACTGGAGCAAGGCGCTGTGGGTCCTCGCGATCTTCGTCTTCCCGCTGCTCGGGGTACTCGGTTACCTGATCATCCGCGGTCACGTCATGCACGAACACCAGGCGGTGGATGCGCAGCGGGTCCACGCCTTTCAGCGGTTCGAGCGGCAGGGAGGTCCGCGCACGCACGTCGACGATCTGCAGGCCCTCGCCGACCTCCGGGACCGTGGCCTGCTGACCGACGAGCAGTTCGAGCAAGCGAAGGCCAAGGCGCTGGAGAGTCACTGAGCGTCCGGTGTCGCAGGGTCTCGGGAAGGAATAACCGGGTCCGGCGTCTTGAGAAGCAGCGCCGCCCGACCAGACATCGGATCCCGGATCACGCGGCGCTCCTCACCTTCGACCGGAAGGATCTCGTGATGCCTGACCTCCGCCCCGCTGGGGATCATGCGCCGCTGCCTGCGCGCGCCGGGACGCCCGTGCGGCGGGTGCTCGTGGTCGCCAGCCAGACCGCGACCAGCGCGGTGCTGGTCTCGGCGCTCCGCGATCGAGCCGCCCGCGCGCCGGTGTGCTTTCACCTCGTCGTGCCCGCGCTCAATGGACGGCTGCGGCATTGGCTGTCCGACGTGGATGACGCCCTGTCGGCGGCGCGCCGCCGCGCCGAGGACTCGGTGGCGGTGCTTTCGTCACACGGCCTGACGGTCAGCGCCGAGGTCGGTGACAGTGTGCCGCTGCTGGCGATCGAGGACGTGCTGTCGCAGTTTCCGGCCGACGAGATCGTGATCTCGACACTGCCGCCGAGCAGCTCCCACTGGCTTGAGCAGGGTCTGGTCGAGCGTGCCCGTGATCGCTTCGCGATCCCGATCGCGCATGTCGTCGCGGACGAGGCGATCTTGCCCAGGCAGGGCGAGTCCTCGCGCAGGCGCCGGTCGCTCACCGGCCAGCTCGGCCGGCGGCGCGAGACGGTCAGCCGGAACGCTGTCCCGGCCCGGTCGCAGTCCTCCGCCGCCGGGCTCCCACCCACAGCGGCGCGAGTGCGATCACGGCGAGGCTGAGGCCGCTCAGGACGAGCAGCTCCACGTAGTCGCCGTAGCCGTGGAAGCGGAACACGACCTGGCTGGTGCCTGCGGGGAGGTCGACGGCGACGAGCGCAGGAGCGACCATGTGGGTCGGTGCACGACGGCCGTCGACGGTGGCGGTCCAGCCCGGGTCATAGGAGGCGCTGAGCACCGCCACTCCTGGGCGATGCATCCGCACCGTCGCCGATGCCTCACCGCCGCCGAGATCGGCATGGGCCGCGCTCACGGTGCCGGGATCGGACTGGTGCGCTGACGGCAGGCGGCCGTCGCCGTCACCGGGCCTGCCGTAGCGAACTGCGAGGTAGGCGCCGTGAGCGGCCAGGTCGGAGCGGAGCAGCGGTCCGTTGCCGGCGCCGAGGTTGGTGCGGTCGGCGGTGATCTGTCCGACCACCGTGCCCGTCTGGATGTAGGCGCCGCCGCGGATCGCCCACAGGATGTAGCGGCCTGAGTGGGTCACCCACTGAGCCCGCACCGGAGGGGTGCGGCCGGCGGGAAGGATCAGGTAGCGAATGCCGAACAGCCGGTAGTCCGACGGGTTGCGCTCGTCGAACTCGTTCTCGGGGTTTGTCATCAGCGAGGCGGTTCGCAGGGTGTAGCCGACCTCGTCGACGTCCTGGTTCTCCAGGTACTTGAACACCGGCACCTCTCCGACCGTGAAGCTCTGGCCCCAGTTGGTCGGCGTCCCGGCGTACGTGCGCCCGCCGCCCTGCCGCT
Organism: Solirubrobacteraceae bacterium; assembly: GCA_036501965.1. GTDB lineage: Bacteria > Actinomycetota > Thermoleophilia > Solirubrobacterales > Solirubrobacteraceae > Palsa-465. Next base: position 16,235 of record DASXZK010000073.1, on the reverse strand, counting down.
TGATGACGGCGATCAGCCGGTCGAGCTGGGCGCCCTGTGTGGCATCCGCGTGACGCTGCGCCGCGACCGCTGCGCCGTCGCGGCGGTCGAAGCCGCCCAGCTGCAACCAGGCGGGTGCCAGCACGGCGACGGCGCACGCGAGCCCGAGGACAGGGGAGAGGCGGGCCGGCCAGCGCGCCAGTCGGGCTTCGAGCAGCCCCAGGCATCGGCCGGCAAGCCAGGCGGCTCCGCGCCCGGCCAGCAGCAGCGCGGCGAGCTGCACGCCCATCATGAAGCGGCGGAAGAACAGGTCGGCGTTGCCCGGGATCACGTCGACGAGCGATCCGAACGTCGTGCGGCCGAACGCGAGCAGCAGACAGACCGCGAGCGCGATCAGCAGCGCGCGCCCGTCCGGATCCGATGACCAGGCGAGCCACGCCAGACCGAAGCCGACCGCGGCGAGGACGGTCACGACCGGGAGCCGGCCGGCGTCGAGCAGCTGGCCGGAGACGAGCCAGCCGAGCACCTGGTGGGCGCCGTAGCCGTTGACGAGCCCGCTGCCCTGCAGCGCCTCGTTGACGGCGGCCCAATCCCGCTGCGCGAGCAGCGGCACGGTCACCCACGCCGTTGCCAGAAACGAGCCGCCGAGCAGCACCGCGGCCCGCCGCACGCGGATCACCACCGGCCGGCCGGCGATCAGCGGCCAGCAGAGCAGGACCGCGAGCGCGAGATACCCGGTCTCGAAGTGCAGCGCCACCGTCAGCGCGGTCGCGAGCACCGCCCGTCCGTAGCCGTGTCCGCCGCGGAGCGCGCGCCAGCTCCACCCCCACGCGAGCGGGAGGGTCCACATCGCCCACAGCTGCGTCCACACCCCGTAGCCGGTCCACAGATAGGCGTGCTGCTCGTAGCCGACGCCGGTGGCGCTGACCAGGAACGGGGCGATCGCCGCCGACGCACCTGCCGTTCCCCGTCCGCCGCCGAACGCGCGGGCCGCGAGGTAGACGCTGATCGGCCACAGTGACCACAGCAGATAGAACGACCAGCGAAACGCGACGTCCGGGCCGGTCAAGAGACCGACGGCGCCGGTCAGGATCGCGGGCAGGCTCTGGTAGTGCAGGAACTGCGGCGAGCCCTCGCCCAGGAACGGGAACCAGCTCGACAACGGCATGTGCCCCGCGCGCAGCTGCGCGGTGGCGAAGCGGACCATCTGCTCGTGCATCGAGCTGTCGTTCAGGTACGCCACCCCGCTGGTCAGCGCCCGCACGCTGATCAGGTTCCACACGACCGCCGCGGCCACCAACAGCAGGGGCCAGCGCGCGGCGGCGGCCCGGTCCTCTGCGCCACGCGAGGACCGGGCCGCCAGACGCGCCGCCGTCGGCGCCCGCGCGCGGCGGGCGCCGACGGCGGTCATGAGATCAGCTGTTGCCCGTGGTGCCCGAATTGCCTGAGCCGGAGTCACTGGAGACGCTGCAGCTGACCATATGGAAGCTGCCCTCGGCGGTGTTGCCCCCCGACTGACCCGGGGCGATCGTCTCAGTGCCGTTCGCACCCACCAGAACCTTGACCTGCGTGGTCGCGCCCGGCCGCTGCGAGCAGGTCACCGAACCATTGACCGTTGCCGCACCGGATGCCATCTGGATGATGACGTCCTCGCGGATCCCCATCGAGGCGAGCTTGGCATCGACCTGGGGCAGATTCTGGTTGGTGGTGTAGTTCAGATGCACCAGCACCGAACCGTCGCTTGCCTTTGTGACCGCAAACGCGGGCGCCGCCGTCGACCCGCCGAGCACCAGGACGAGTGCCGCGCCGACGCCGGCCAGCCCGAGCGAGCTGCCCGCGAGAATCCGCGGGCGCCGCAGCAGGCGGGCTCGACGCGGCTGAGGCCGATCGGCCTCCAGCAGGCTCGGGCCGTGCTCACGAACGAGGTCACGCCAGAGATTGTCGGTGAACCTAGTCATTTGTGTGCTGCTCCTTTCGCAACCGGGACCGCGCCCGGGACAAACGCTTTCGAAATGCGACGCGCGAGACCCCGAGGGCGATGGCCGCCTCCTTCGGGGTGAGCTCCTCGATGTCGACGAGCTCGATTGCCGCCCGCTCGACCGCCGGCAGCTCGGCGCAGCGGCGCATGAGCTCGGCGCCCGCGCGCTCGCCGTCGATCCGTTCGGCGATCTCCTCGATCTCATCGACGTCGAGCGGCCGGTGACCGCTGAGCCGCACGACGGCCTCCCGCCCGCTGGCGGACTGGTCGCAGTGGTGGGCGAACACGCGGGACGCGATGCCGAACAGCCATGCCCTGTCCGAGCCCCTCTCGGGGTCGAAGCCGGCGAAGCCGTTCACCGCGCGTACGAACGTCTCGGACGTGAGGTCGGCGACCGTCTGCGGCTCCCGACATCTGCGGGCGAAGTAGCCCATCAGGACGTCCACGTTGCGCAGGTACACCTGCTCGAACTCCTCGAGTGGCGAGCTGCGCCGCGGTCCTCGCGGACCCACGCTCGCGACGAGCGCACGCGGCCGCGCTGCACTCGTCAGTGTTCTGGTCTCAGTGGTCATGTCCCTTGGTTGCGCTGGTCGTCCGACGCTGTGACATCGCCCGCGGCGGCGGGCGGCGGCGGCGGAGCAGCACGCAGCGTCCCGCCCCGCTAAGTATCGGACGTGACGGCGGTGTTCTGAACGAAGACGCCGCGCGGGGCCGGTCGGTAGCCGGGGAGCTCCAGCTCGAACCGGGCGCCGCCTCCGCGACGTGCCGTGGCGCGGACCCGGCCGTCGTGTGACTGCGCGATGGCGCGGACGATCGACAGGCCGAGGCCGGCGCCCCCGGAGACCCGGTCGCGTGCCTGGTCGGTGCGATGGAATCGCTCGAAGACGCGCTCGCGCTGGTCCTCGGGGATCCCAGGCCCGTCGTCCTCGACGACGAGTCGCACGCGCCCCCCCGCGAGCGGCTCGATGGCGAGTCCGACCAGCCCGTCCGGCTCGGCGGTCTGGACGATCGCGTTCTCGAGCAGGTTGCGCAGCGCCTGCGCCAGGCGGTCCGGGTCGGCATCGAGGCGCCCGCCCGGCACCGGCGAGAGCTCGAAGCGACGCTGCCGCCCCGCGGTCGTGGTCGACCAGAGGTCCTTGATGAACGGCGCGAGATCGAAGCGAGCGGGGCGCAGGAAGTCCGTGTGCTCGGAGCGGGTCAGCAGGAGCATGTCGTCGATCAGGCGCGCGATTCGGGCGATCTCGGCGGCGATCAGCCGTTCGGTGCGCCGGATCTCCTCGACCGTCGGGTGCGGGTCGGCGGCGAGGACCTCGAACTGGCCGGCGATGACGGTCAGCGGCGTGCGCAGCTCGTGCGAGGCGTCGGCCACGAACGCGCGCTCGTTGGCGAACGCGGAGGCGAGGCGGTCGAGCATGTGGTTGAACGAGTGTGCGAGCACGCGGATCTCGCGGCTGGTCATCGGTGAGACGGTCATCCGCGGCCCCAGGTCACCGTCATCGACCTGCGCGGCGACGCGCGCCATCCGCCGCAACGGGCGGGAGATCAGGGCGCCGGCGAGATAGGCACCGATCAACACCAGCGCAAGCCCGACGCCGCCGGCGAGCAGGAAGGTCTGGGCGACCGCTCGCTGCGCGCGCGAGATCGTCCCGAGCGACTCGCCCGCCCCCAGCCGGACCCGGACCCCGTTGACGGTGATGATCTGCTCGTCGATGCGCGTGACTCCGAGGTCTGGGACGCTCGCCGTGCGCTGCCCGGTGGGGTCTGAGCGCAGCGCGCGGCTCTCGGCGGTCTCTCGTGCCTGCTCGGCAGGCGTCTCGCGCTGGTCGGGCCTGGCGTCGATGCTCAGCAGCTCCGGGTGATTGCTGATCGCCCGGTGCCCGGCGACGATCGCGAACAGCAGCGACGAGGTCGAGGCGTACGGCTGGGCGCGGACGTATCCCTCCAGCCGCCGCGCCAGCCCGGCGGCGGAGCCGGCCCGCAGCGCCCGCGCCGCTTCCGCAAGCTGGGTGACGTCGCCGCGCACGTCGCTGTTGGTCTGCGCGCGCAGCTGGCTGCCGGTCTGCTCGTAGACGAGCACGAAGACAACGGCCAGGACGACCAGCATCGTCGCCACCAGGCCCGCCACCAGACGCCAGCGCAGGCTCGAGCGGCGGATCATCGCGGTTCGTCGAGCCGGTAGCCGCGGGAGCGGAGCGTCGAGATCGTCACCGAAGGCCCGTCGGGGCGAGTGAGCTTGCGGCGCAGGTATCCGACGTAGACGTCGACCCCGTTGGTCGACGGATCGTGGTCATAGCCCCAGACAGCGCGCAGGATCTGGGTGCGGGAGAGGACCTGGCCGGAGTTGCGCACGAAGTACTTGAGCAGGTCGAACTCGGTGTTCGAGAGCCGGATCTGGTCGCCGCCGAGCATCACCCGGTGCTCGAGCAGGTCGAGCACCAGCGGCCCGACCCGGAGCTCGGTGGCGGGGATCTGGCGGGCCATGCGCAGGTGCGTCTGGACGCGCGCCTCGAGCTCGGCGAACGCGAACGGCTTGACCAGGTAGTCGACCGCCCCCGCGCGCAGGCCGTGGACGCGATCCTCGACCTCACCGAGCGCGGTGAGCACGATGACAGGCAGCCCGGGTCTCTGCCGGACCAGCTCGTCGAGGATCTCACGGCCGTCCCTCAGCGGGAGCATCAGATCGAGGATGACAAGCTCGATCTCGTCGCTGAGCGCGAGGGCCAGACCCTCGTCGCCGTCGAGCGCCGTGCGCACCTCCAGGCCGCGCGCAGTCAGTCCGCGGCTCACGAAGTCGACAATCCCGGGCTCGTCCTCGATCAGCGCGATCGTGCTCACGGACCGATTTTAGGGGTCATAAGTTCCCTGCAAACCGGCGGAGAAGAACCTTCTCATGCTGCTCTCAATCGCCGTTTAGAGAAGCCGATGAGGATGATGACATGGCTCGATACGTGCGTGACCGCGCGGTGCGGCGGCGCGACGCGGCGGTCCGCCGCCTGCGCCGCACCAAGCAGGCGCTGACAGCGCTGTCGCTCCTGTTCGCGGGGATCGTCGGCACCGCGGCGGCGCGGGCGTTCCCGGGCCGCTCCTCACACCACGCCACGACGGTTGTCCACCCCGTGAGACACAGCGCCGCCAGGCACCGCCACCCCGTGAGGGACCCCGCGACGCAGCGTGTGGCCCATATCCGGGTGAAGCGGCACCATCATCACGCCAGACGCGCCGCACCCGTGGCGACGACCCCCGCACCGGCGACGACGCCCGCGCCGGCGACGACCCCCGCACCGGCGCCCAGCACCTCCGCGGCCGTCACCTCGGGCGGCTCCTGACCATCACCAGGCCACCCGTGACCGGGGGAATGGCAAACCTCAGCTGGATGGCACTCGGCACCACCGCCGTGGTGCGCGCCCCACGCACGAGTCTTCGTGCCGCCCAGCGGACGGCATCGCGCGTGGTTGAACGGGTCGACCGGCTTGCCAGTCGCTTCCGCGCCGACTCCGAGCTCAGCCGGGTGAACGCCGCCGCCGGGGAGTGGACCGCGATCTCTCCGGAGCTCGCCGAGCTCGTGGAGCTCGGACTGTCGGCCGCCGAGCAGACGGACGGCGCGGTCGATCCCACCCTGGCCAGAGAGCTGATGCAGCTCGGCTATGACCGCGACTGGGAGGAGATGCCAGCGGTCGACATCGCCTGCCCGCTGCGTGCCCGATCGGCACCGGTCGAGGACCGTCGCGGTGAGCCGTGGCGGTCGATCGAGATCCGGGCCGACGGCGGGATGATCCGCCTTCCGCCGACGGTCGGCCTGGACCTGGGCGCGACCGCGAAGGGGCGAGCCGCGGACCTCGCGTGCCAGGCGGCGCATCGTGCGACGGGTGGCGCCGTCCTGGTGTCGCTCGGCGGTGACGTGGCGGTCGCGGGCGCGGCGCCCGACGGCGAGTGGTCGATCGGGATCGCCGACGACCACCGCGTTCACGCACGGGAGTGCCAGGAAGCGGTCACGATCCGGTCCGGCGGTCTGGCCACCTCCAGCTTGGTTGTACGACGCTGGTGGCGCGAGGGAGATGCGATCCACCATGTGCTTGATCCCCGCACCGGCCGGCCGGTGACACCACACTGGAGGACCGTGAGCGTGGCGGCCGGATCCTGCGCGGACGCCAACGTCGGGGCGACCGCAGCGCTCGTGTTGGGAGACGGGGCTCCGGCCTGGCTCGAGCGCCGGGCCCTGCCGGCGCGCTTGGTCGGGGTCGACGGCGCGGTGGTCCGGATTGCCGGGTGGCCGGCGTGACCTGGCTCTGGTACTCCACGCGAGCGAGCGGCACGCTGGCGCTCGTCCTGCTCACGGTGACGACCACGCTCGGGATCGCGCAGGTCGGCCGGCTTCGCAGCGATCTCCTGCCGCGGTTCGTACTTGACGGCTTGCACCGGTACACCTCGCTGCTGGCGGGCGTGTTCCTCACCGTCCACATCCTCACGGCGGTGTTTGACAGCTTCGCCCCGATCGCGCTGATCGATGCATTCGTCCCGTTCGTGGGCACCTACCGGCCGATCTGGCTCGGGCTCGGCGCGACCGCTCTGGACCTGCTGATCGCGGTTGCGATCACCAGCCTGATCCGGGAGCGACTCGGACATCAGGGGTGGCGCGCCGTGCACTGGCTGGCCTACGCGGTGTGGCCGGTCGCGTTCGTCCACGCGCTGGGAACCGGCAGCGACATCCGCGAAGGCTGGATGGCGCTGATCGCGATCGCATGTGCGGCGACGGTGCTCGCCGCGGGGTTGTTCCGGGTCACGATCGGCTGGCCCGCGCACCGTGGTCGACGGCTCGGGGCCGCCGCTGCGGCGCTCGCTTACGTCGTGGCCGTGATGATCTGGCTCCCATCCGGCCCGCTCGGCCGCGGCTGGGCGCGTCGCGCCGGGACCCCGGCCCGGCTGCTGGCCCCGACGCACCGCTCATGAGCACACCGCGCCTGCTCGCCGGCGTGAGCGCCGCCAGGATGACCCTCGCGGAGCACCATGAGGTGCACGGATCCTCGCTGCGCTTCCGCGGCGGTGAGCTGCGCGCGCAGTTGGCCGCCTCGGGGCTGCGCGGGCGCGGCGGCGGTGCCTTCCCGCTGTCGGTCAAGATCGATGCCGTGGGCCGGCGCCGCCGCCGCCCGGTGCTCGTGGTCAACGGATGCGAGGGCGAGCCGATGAGTGGCAAGGACCGGGTCCTGCTCCAGCTCGCGCCCCACCTCGTCGTTGATGGCGCGCTGGCGGTCGGAGACGTGATCGGCGCCGAGCGAGTCGTGTTCGCGGTCGACGAGTTCGACGACATCTCGAGCGACGCTGTCGAGCATGCGCTCCGGGAGCGCCTACGGCGGGTCGCCCGGCATCGTCCTGAGCTGATTCGGGTGCCGCCCGGCTACGTGAGCGGACAGGAGAGCGCGCTCGTGAACTGGCTCGGCGGGCGGGGTGCAAAGCCCTCGGTCGTGCCGCCGCGGGTGACCGACCGCGGGGTCGACGGCCGGCCCACGCTCGTGAGCAACGCCGAGACGCTGGCCCACGCGGCGCTGATCGCGCGGCACGGGGCGCGCTGGTTCGCCCAGGCCGGTATCCCGGAGGATCCGGGCACGGCGCTGGTCACCCTCGGCGGCGCGGTCGATGCCCCCGGTGTCTACGAGATCGAGCTCGGCGTGTCGCTCTCCTCGCTCCTGCGCGACGCCGGCGGCCCGTCCGCGCCGATCCGCGGCGTGCTGATCGGGGGGTACGCGGGCGGCTGGATCGGCCCCGAGCAGGTCGCCGTGCAGCGGCTGGACAGAGTCTCGGCGCAGGAGGCGGGGTCACGGCTCGGCGCCGGGATCGTGGTCGTCCTGCCCGAGAGCGCCTGCTCGGTGGCGGAGACGGCCCGTGCTGCCGAGTGGATGGCACATGAATCGGCCGGCCAGTGCGGACCGTGCGTGCACGGTCTCGCCGCGATCGGACGGGCGCTCGAGGACGTCCGCCGCGGGCACCGCGGCCGCGAGGCGTTCGCCGACGTGGTGCGGTTCCTCGCCCAGATCCCGGGACGGGGCGCCTGCGCGCACCCGGACGGCGCGGTGGCATTCGTCGCCAGCGCGGTCCGCGTGTTCCGCGAGGCGTTCCTGGATCACGCCGAACAGGGGCCGTGCGACGGGTGTGACCGTCCCGGGGTGCTGGAGACCCCTGGCCGGCGACTGGGCCGCGCGGCACGATGAGGCTCGTCGTCGACCCGATCGCGTGCGACGCCCACGGACTGTGCGTCGAGATGCTGCCGGAGCTGATCGTCCTCGACGACTGGGGCTATCCGATCCTCAATGTGCCCGAGGTCCCCGACGAGCTTGAGCGCCTCGCGCGCTCAGCCGTCTCGGCGTGTCCGACGCTGGCGCTGCAGCTCATCCGCTAGATCAGGTGGGTGAGGATCGCCACCCCGACACACATGAGGACCAGCCCGCCGATCAGCTCTCCGTAGCGCTCGACGCGCTCACCGAGCCGTGCGCCGAGCTCCAGGCCCAGCAGTGACAGGCCGACGCTGACGACGCCGATCGCGACGATGCTGGGAACGAGAGCCGCGTGGTCGGCGCCGAGGGCGAACCCGACGACGAGGTTGTCGATGCTGAGCGCCGCGCCCAGGATGAACAACCGGGTGAGCCTGGTGGCGCTGAGCACGACGTTCAGCTCCTCGTCATCGTCGGAACGCACGGTCGCGTACACGCCGTGTGCGCCGGTGGCGATCAGCAGGGCGCCACCGACGATGTGTGCCGAGTCGCCGAGGCTGTGCGCGACGCTGTTGCCGACGACCAGGCCGATCAGGGGCATCCCGGCCTCGAACAGTCCGAACACGACGGCGATGCGCAGCCGAATCTGGCGGTCGACACCGGCCAGTCCGATCGCGATCGAGGCGGCGAAGTTGTCGAGGCCCACCGAGACCGCGATCAGCAGGATCGTGAGCACCGATCCAGCGTACGGCCCGCCGCGCCGGCCTCCGGAGGCAGACGAGTGACGTATCAGCGCGGTGGCTGGCGCCTCTGTCCTGCAGGTGGGGCCTGGAAGTTCCCGGTCTCCGGGGGCATCGGATCATCGGCTCCGATCAACAGCACATTCAGGGGGTCAACATGCGGGTCAGCACAATGCGGCGGCGAGCTCTGCCGACGGGTCTCAGGCGCTCGGTCGCAGCGTCCGTCTGCGCGGCGAGCGCGGTCGCCGCCGTGGGGATCGGGGCTCCGGCCTCGGCAGATGCGGGTGTCCTGTCCTACAGCCAGCCGCATCGGGTCACGCCGTCGACGGGGAATCTGTACTGGACGGCGGGACCGGGGAACGATGCACTCGGGCAGGTCTGGCGCGCCTCCAAGCAGAACGCGCCCGGCCAGGAGACGCTGCTCTACCAGGAGCAGCACAAGTACCCGACCGACTTCGAGGCGATCACCTGGGCGTTCGTGAACGGCCAGTACTACGGGTACTTCGTCGCCAACTACCCGACGCTCAACCGGTCGGTGATCAAGCGCGTGCCGCTGTCCGGTGGACAGGCGGTGACTGTCGCCCAGTCGCCCGCGTACGTCGGCAACCGGGATCTGGTCAACGACGGGACGTACCTGTACTGGGCGGACAAGAAGGGCATCCGCCGGGTGAAGATCGGCGGCGGCACGGTGAAGACGCTCGTGTCGGGGACCAGCTTCTCGCACGTCGGCCTGGACGCGACGCAGGTGTTCTACACCTCGGGGCCGGACATCGACACCATCCCCAAGACCGGCGGTGCCCCATCGCTGTGGGTGTCCGACAACGCCACGATCACGGCGATGTCGGTTGACGCGACCGACGAGGTCGTCCGCTACGGCGACGCCGATGGGGCCGTCATGCAGTACCCGTGGGTCTACCCCGGGGTGTTCTACTACCAGGACCCCGGGCAGGGCGAGACGATCACCAGCGTCGCCCTCGGCGACAGCATCGTGTACTGGGGCGAGTGCGGCGGGGCGGGATGCAGGATCGGCTGGTACCAGAACGCCGGCCAGGGGTCATGGGCGACCAACGGCGCCCCCGTCGACATCAGTGCGGACGCGGCAGGCGCCTACTACGGGGACGACGAGCTCGAGTCCTACCCGCTCTCGTAACCCGCCGCTCCGCGGCGCCGGGCTCATGAATGAGGCAGGCCACCACCGGTCAGCACGACCACCGCCCCGATGACCCCGGCGCCGACGAGCGTTTCGGGCACTCCGCGGCGCAACAGGAACAGCACGGCCGCGGCCACCGCCAGCAGCGCGAATTGCCAGCCCCGGAGCACGATCGCCAGCAGGATCGCGGCTCCGAAGATCGCCCCGATCGCGGCCGGTCCCGCGCCGTCGAGGAACGCCTGCGCGGTGCGGTTTCCGCGCAACTGCTCGAAGCGGGGACCGCCGAGCAGGATGAAGGAGAACGATGGGGCGAACGCCACCAGCGCGGCGAGGACCGCGCCTGCGAGGCCATGTGCGGCGTAGCCGACCGCGGCGACCGTGGCGACGACGGGTCCGGGCGTCACCTGGCCGAGCGCCACGGCATTGAGGAACTGGGCGTTCGTCATCCAGTGGTGGACGTGGACCGCGTCCCCCTGCATCAGCGGGATGATCACGAAGCCACCTCCGAACGACAGCGCCCCGACCTTGAACGCGGTCCAGGCCAGCGCACCGATCCCGCCGGTTGCGATGGAGCCGGGCGCCAGCAGCAGCGCGGCCGACGGTCGCGCGTGGCCGGCGAGGACCACCTCGACGGCTCCGCAGGCCAGCAGTGCAAGCACGAGATAGGGGCCGAGCAGAACCGCCGCGGCGATCCCGACCACCACGTAGACCGCCCAGCGCGCGCGCCGGACGCCGTCGCCGTCCAGCCGCGCAAGGCTGGGCGCGAGGAATCCACGCCCGGCGTGCACAGCCACCGCAGCCACCGCGGCTCCCGCCCCGGCCCCGGCACCGCGGATCCACAGCGGCGGGCTGTGGCTGAGGAACAGCAGCGAGAGCGCGATGATCAGCACGACTGCCGGGGCGATGAACCCCACGCCGCCGACGAGCACCCCGGGGACGCCGGCGACGCGGTAGGCGCAGAACAGCGCCATCTGGGTCGAGGCCGGGCCGGGCAACAGCCCGCAGGCGGCATTCGCGTCCTGGAACTCCTCCGGCGCCATCCAGCCGGTCCGGTCGACCATCAGTTGGCGCAGGAGCGCGATGTGGGCGGGCGGGCCCCCGAAGCCGGTGACGCCGATCCGGGTCCACTCGCGCGCCACCACAACCAGCGACACCGGCGCCGGCGCACCTGTCTGGTCCTGGCGGCCGCTCACCTGTCCCGAAACGCTACCCGAGGCCGGAGGCTGCGGATCGGCCGCCCCGCCCGATCCGGGCCGAGGTCACCCGCCCTGGGTGTGCGAGACCTGCGCCGCCTGCAGGCGGCCCTGCCAGACCGCCTTGGCGCCGAGGTCGCCGACCCGGAAGACCATCACCGCCGAGCCGAGCGCGAGCAACACGAGCAGCACTCGGAGTGCTGTGAAGATCGCACGCGGCGCGAGCAGCCGGTCGACGATCTCAAGGCCGGTCTCCATCCCACCGGAGATGCGCTGGGAGGCGAACGTGACGATCAGGATCGCGGTGAAGCCGACGTAGACGAACGCGAGAATGTGGGCGGCGTGGGAATGCTGCGAGATCAGATTCGCGGCTCGCCCGGTGAGATGCAGCGCTGCCCCGAGCGCGCTGCCCGCCTGCATCGTGATGAAGATCGAGCTCATGGCGGCGATCGAGACGAGCGCCAGCGCGATCCCGTAGCGCGAGAACCAGTCCGTCCGCACCATGCAGACGATCGCGGCGAGGATCGTGACCGGGATCAACACAACCGGCACGTGGACGAACAGGGGGTGCGCGGGCAGGCCGCCGTAGATCGTCGTGATCCGGATCGGCAGGGTGAGAAAGCCGAGGAACGCGAGCGCGGTCAGCACGAACTCCGCGCGGCGCCAGTCGACCTTCGACCGAGGTCTGTTGAGGCTTCCGGTCGTCATACCTGCCCTCGCAAATCGTGGCGCGGCGATGCGCCGGTTGGTCAGAAACGGCCGTCCCCCAGCCTGCCGGCCACGCTACGGACGAGCCACGCGCGCCACAACGACCGCAAGGACGATCTTCAGGCCCGCCGCCTACGCCTCAGGGATGACCCCGGACCGGTCTTGCGTCGTAGGCGGGGTCAGGCGCGCAGTGCCTCGGTGGGGCTGAGCCGGGAGGCCTTCATCGCGGGGTAGAGGCCGGCGATGGCGCCGATCACGAAACCGCCGACGGGGGCGACGATCAGTGCGTAGGTGGGGACGATGAACGGTTCGTGCTGCCCGACGGCGTAGATGGCGGTGGCGCCGGCGCCGAGTCCGAGGCCCGCGATGGCCCCCAGGGCGGCGAGCAGTGCGGATTCGGTGAGGAACTGGGCGCTGACGTGGATGCGGCGGGCGCCGAGGGCGCGGCGCAGACCGATCTCGCCGCGGCGCTCGAGCACGGAGATGACCATGATGTTCGCGATCCCGATCGCGCCGACGAGCAGCGCGACCGCGCCCAGGCCGAGCAGCAGCGTGGTGAACTGGCCCTTGGCCGCAGCCCGCGCCTTCAGCGCATCGGACGGCCGGCCGATCTGGACGCCGGAGGGATCCTGCGGGTCGGCGGTCGCACCGAGCAGGTTGGAGACCCCGATCACGTCGTCCTGGTCGGAGCGGACGTAGATCTCCGAGGCATCCGGCTGCTGGCCGAACAGCCGCTCGGCGACCGGGAGAGAGATGAACGCCGTGTCGTCGAGCGTGGTGTCCAGGGTGGCCGAGCGCATGACGCCGATGACGGTGAACCAGGTGCCGTTCAGGTCGACCATCAGGTGGTGTCCGACCTGATCGAGCTCGAGCGTCTGGGCCGCCTGCGCGCCGAGCACGACCTCGGGGTAGCGGTTGCTCACCCGGTCCAGGAAATGGCCGGACGCCATGAGCGAGTGGCTGGGGTCCATCACCTCGGGGAGGTCGTCCTGGGAGGCGTCGACCCCGATCCCGCCGGTCTCCTCCGCGGGAACGTACGGAGTGCGGAGCACGACCCCGGTCGAGAGCTGATACACCGCGGCGGCGCTCTGCACGTGAGACATGCCGCCGATCATCGTGGTCGCGGTCTTGGGGAGGATCTCGGTGTTCCCGGTGAAGCTCGTGCCCGGGGTGACCGTGAGCAGGTTGGTGCCGAGCCGGTCGATCTCGGCGAGCAGATTGGCCTGGGCCGAGGAGGAGACGCCGACGACCGCCACCATCGCCCCGATCCCGATCGCGATCCCCAGCGCCGACAGCGCCGCCCGCAGCTTGCGCGAGCGCAGTCCCTGCAGCGAGGCCCAGGCGAGCTCCGCGAGCGGCAGCCGAGCCAGATCCCGGGCATGCGCCCGATCGGGGTGGGCGAGGCTGGTCACAGCTCGGCGTCGACGATCTCGCCGTCGCGCATGTGGATCTGCCGGGGGAACGTGGCGGCGATCGCCGGGTCATGGGTGATGAGCACGAGCGTCGCGCCGTCGGCGGCGAGCTCGTGCAGCAGCTCGATCACCTGCGTCCCCGCATGGGAGTCCAGGTTGCCGGTCGGCTCGTCGGCGAGGATGATCTCCGGCCGCTTGGCGAGCGCTCGCGCGATCGCGACCCGCTGGCGCTCTCCACCGGACAGCTGCGTCGGACGGTGGGCGAGCCGGTGCCCGAGCCCGACGCGGTCCAGCGCCTCGCGCGCGGCTGCGCGACGCTCACGCAGGTGCCGGCCGGTGTAGAGCATCCCGGTCGCGACGTTGTCGAGCGCGGTCAGCGCCTCCTGGAGATGGAACGCCTGGAACACGAAGCCGATCCGGTGGGCGCGCAGGCCGGCGAGGTTGCTCTCCGACGCGTCGGTGAGTCCGCGGCCGGCGACGGACACGACTCCGGCCGTCGGGCGCTCGAGCGTGCCGAGGATCGTCAGCATCGTCGTCTTGCCCGACCCCGAGGCGCCGGTGACCGCGACCTGGTCGCCAACCGGGATGGCGACGCTCACCTCGCGCAGCGCGGTCACGCCGCCCGCGTACTCCTTGCTGACGCCGTCCAGCTCGAGTGCGGGCGGGCCGCTCATCCCTGTGAGTCGGTGACCGTCAGGCCGGCATGAACGCCGCTGCCGGAGACCTGCACGTCGCCGGCTGCAAACAGGCCGACGCTGACCGGGATCAGGGAGTGGGACGCATTCGCCTCCTGCAGTGCATACCGGCTGCCCGAGGTGGCCACGAGCGCGGTGACGGGCACCGACAGGACGTTGCGCGCGCGCCGAGAGACGAAGGCAACGCTCACCGCTGCCTGGTCGAGTCCCGCGGTCCGGTGGCGGCCCGTGAGCGCGATCGTCACCGGCACCGTCGACGGCGCGCTGCCGCCCCCGGAGCCGCTGCCCTGGCCGGCGCCCTGCTCGCCGCCCGAGCCCGAGTTTGAGCTCTGCGCGATACGGCTGACGGCGATGATCTTTGCGCCCACCGAGTTTCCGGCCGGCATCTCGACACTGACGTGCTCTCCGACGCGCGCCTCGCTCTGCGAGCTGGCTGACAGGTCGACTGTGACGACGAGGCGGGTCGACGTCGTCTGAAGGATCGCCTGGGCGCTGCCGCCGGCGCTCCCGCTGCTGGAGTGGTGCGAGCTCGAGCTGGAATGGTGCGAGCTCGAGTGATGCGAGCTCGAGCTCGAGCTCGAGCTCGAATGGTGGGAGCCCTGTGCCGCCGCTTTGAGCGCCGTGGTGGCCGCCTTCAGCTGCGTGGTCTCGGCCTTGAGCTGCCTGGCGAGCGCCGAGAGGGCCTTCGTCGCGCCGTCTGATCCGCCCCGCTTGGGCGCCGTCGGGGTCGTTGACGTGGTCGAAGTCGAGGCGGTGGGTGCCGTCGTGCTGCTGGTCGTGGTCGTGGTTGTCGTTCGCGTCGAGATCGGGTTCGTCGAGGAGACGAACTCGGCCGATCCGGCGAGCGGCGCCGTCGAGCTGTCCTGCGCTACGCCCGAGGAGCCCCCGCTCGCGCCCGTGGATCCGACGGTCGTGTCGAGCTCGGAGACGAGCTGCGTGCCCGGGAGGAACACGACCTGGCCGAGCGTCAGGCTGCCGGTCGCCTCCTCGCCGAGCGACTCCTGCAATTCCTCGACGCCGAGTGACGTGCCCGGCTGCCACACGTCGTCGGCGGTGATGCCCGCGGCGTCGAAGCCGAGCCGCTTGAGGTTGCGGTTGAGCTCCAGGACGTCATTCCCATCCACATCGGCCGCGCTCAGCGTCCGGTACGCCGGTGCCGAGCCGCTCATCAGGATGACCGGCTCGCCGTCCACTCGGTAGAGCACGCCGCCCGGCTTGATCGTGCGCCCGACCGGAGGCAGCCAGGTGACCGTGCCGCCGAGCCGGTTGTAGACCGTCTGCGCGCCCGCGTAGCTGAGCGTGCCGGACTCGGTGTCGGTCGCGACCAGGTTGCGCCGGCGCACCGTCGCCGAGCCTCCCGTCGTGCCGGCGGACTGGTGAGAGCCGGACGCCGAGCTGGGGCTCGAGTGCGCTACGAGCACCACGATCGCCGCGGCCGCGATGAGCAGCGCGAGCGTGGCGATCACGCCGGTGCGGCCGCGGCCGCCGAGCCGGCCCATCAGCCGCCCCCGGGGATTCCGACGCCCACGTGCTGGCACGTCTTGGCGGCGGACTGGAACGTGGGCGAGTTGCGGTTGATCTGGCTCTCGCCCGCGACGCTCACGCCTGCACCCGGGGGGAAGGTCGGGTCGGGGAAGTTCGGGACGCCGTGGGTCCGCATGCACTCGGCGCTCCTCAGCATGCCCTGCTTCTGGCCCTCCGTGAGCTTCGGTCGCGATCCATATGCGCCGAAGCGACAGGTCTTCTCGGCCGCGGTGAAGGCCGGGCCGCTGAACCCGATGCCACCGACGGTGACCGTCGAGCTGCCGCGGGTCATCACCACTGACAACCCCTCGCCGCCGGAGGACTTGGTCGGATCGGGGAAGTTCGGCACCCCGTGGGTGCGCATGCATCGCGACATCGCGAAGAGCGCGCTGTCGCCGCCTGTGGTTGTGCCTTCGCCAGCACCGCTCCCGCCGCCGGCTCCGCATCCCGCCACGGTCAGCGCGGCGGTGACCACGAGCGCGACCGCGAAGCGGTTCGGGGTGATCAGGCAATGGATGTGCATGTCGTGTCCGCGGCGGTCAAGCCGGGGGTACCGCGAGTTCTACGGACGTGCCGCTAACACCGCCGTAACGCTGTTACATCGCTGTGACATGGGCTGCGCGATCATCGATCCAGGTGCCGCCGGGCCGCTG
>DASXZK010000072.1:0-73831 GCA_036501965.1 Solirubrobacteraceae bacterium | reverse complement strand
GTCTACAACATCCCCGGGCATTCGGTCTTTCAGCTCGTCTTCATTCCCGTCGACTTTGCCGTCGCCTGGGTTGCAGGCCTTGCCGTCCGCGCGCGGGCCGAGCAGGCCGAGGTGGCGGAGTCACGCGCGGTACAGGCCGAGCACGCCGTGTTCGAGGAGCGGGTGCGGATCGCGCGGGAGCTGCATGATGTCGTCGCCCATCACGTGAGCATGATGGGCGTCCAGGCCGGCGCTGCCCGGGTCGTGATCGACCGTGACCGTGTCAAGGCGAAGGGGGCGCTGGCCGCGATCGAGGTGTCGAGCCGGCAGGCGGTGGGGGAGTTGCACCGCCTGCTCGGATTCCTGCGGCAGGCCGGCGATCAGGACGATCTGGGTCCGCGTCCTGGCCTGAGCCAGCTTCCGCGGCTGGCGGCGAGCATGCGTGAGTCCGAGCTCGCTGTTGCGGTCAGCATCGAAGGGGAGGAACGCTCGTTGCCGCCGACGATCGGCGTGTCGGCGTACCGCATCGTGCAGGAAGCGCTGACGAACACCCTCAAGCACGCGGCGGCGTCGCGCGCCGACGTGCGCGTGCGGTACTGGCCCGATGAGCTCGAGGTTGAGATCGTCGATGACGGCCGTGGCGCGACGGGGCTATCAGGGACGAGCGCGGGCGGTCTGGGGTTGATCGGTATGCGTGAGCGTGCCGCCCTGCACGGAGGCGAACTGACGGCGGGGCCGGCCTCCGGCGGCGGGTTCGCCGTGCGCGTCAAGCTGCCGACCTCGGGCGGTGGGCTGTGAGCATCCGTGTGCTGCTGGCCGATGACCAGGCGATGGTTCGCGCCGGCTTTCGGATGATCCTCGAGTCCGATCCCGAGATCGAGGTTGTCGGGGAGGCGGCCAACGGCGAGCAGGCCATGGCCAGCACCCGGCGCTTGGGGCCCGACATCGTGTTGATGGACATCCAGATGCCCGACGGTGACGGACTCGACGCCGCCCGGCGGATCACCGAAGACGACAAGCTGCACAGTCGTGTGGTGATCCTCACCACATTCGAGCGCGACGAGTACGTGTTCGAGGCGCTGCGCTCAGGCGCCAGCGGCTTCCTGCTCAAGAACGCCCCACCCGAGGAGCTCCTGCACGCGGTGCACGTCGTGACTGCCGGCGAGGCGCTGCTCGCCCCGTCAGTCACGCGGCGCATCATCGAGCAGTTCGCACACCGGCCGGTCAGACCGGAGCTCGGCACGCGGCTGGACGCCTTGACCCACCGCGAGCGCGAGGTGCTGACGATGCTGGCGCACGGGAAGAGCAACGCCGAGCTGGCCGCTGAGCTGTTCGTCAGCGAGGGCACGATCAAGACCCACGTCTCCAGCCTGCTCGCCAAGCTCGGGCTCCGTGACCGCGTGCAGGCCGTCGTCCTCGCCTACGAGACCGGGCTGATCACGCCCGGCGCATAGACCCGCCTCTGTCCTTCGACAGAGGCGCCAGCGGCAAAGATCTGCGCTGAGAAGGAGCGCAGACGCACCCTACGGGCGATGACACGCACAGGCCGCGATCCCAGACTGATCCCCAGGCAACTTTCACCAACCTGAGGAGCAGCGATGACCGCACCACACGCCGTACTTGACAAGTCGATGATGCCGGCCGTCGAGGTCGCCCTCGCCGTCGGATCGGAGGGACGACCGACGGCCCCGGTCGAGATCCGTGATCTCTCCAAGTACTTCGGTGGCGTCGCCGCCGTCAATCACCTCTCGTTCGACATCGAGCCCGGTCGCGTCACAGGGTTCCTCGGACCGAACGGGGCCGGGAAGAGCACCACGTTGCGGGCGCTGCTGGGGTTGGTGCGGCCGTCGTCGGGGGCTGCCACGTTCGGCGGGCTGCGCTACGACGAGCTCGACGAGCCCAGCGCCCGCGTGGGTGCGGTGCTCGAGGACGCCTCGTTCCATCCGGGTCGTAGTGCACGAAACCACCTGCGGGTTCTGGCCATGACGGGAAACCATCCGGCCCACCGCGTCGAGGAGGTTTTGTCCGCGGTCGGGCTCAGCGACGCCGCCGACCGGCGTGTGAAGGGCTACTCGATGGGCATGCGTCAGCGGCTGGCGATCGCCGCAGCCCTGCTCGGCGACCCGCAAGTCCTGATCCTCGACGAGCCGACCAACGGCCTGGACCCGCCCGGGATCACCTGGCTGCGCGATCTGATGCGCGAGCAGGCGGCAGACGGGCGCACGGTACTGATCTCCAGCCACATCCTGGCCGAGGTCGCCCAGTGTGTCGACGACGTCGTCGTGATCGCGGGCGGCGAGCTGCGCGCCCACGGGCCCCTGGAGCAGGTGCTCGGCGGCGACGATGGCCCCGCGACCACGGTCCGCGCACAGGACCCGGTCCTGTTGACCGCCGCGCTCGAGCGTCACGGTCACCACGTCGACCGCGACGGTGACATGCTGAACGTCCTCGGCGCCACCCCAGAACAGGTCGGCAAGATCGCCGGTGACGAGCAGCTGTCCGTGCTCGGCCTGGCCCCCCGAACGCGCTCCCTCGAAGAAGCGTTCATCGCCCTCACTGAGGTGCAGTCATGACCGCGCTCCTGCAAGCCGAGCTGCTCAAGCTCCGCACCACCCGTACCTTCGCCGCGGTCCTCGCCGGCGCCGCGGCGCTGTCGCTGACCCTCGTCGTCCTCGGCGCGGCGCTAGGGAAGGAAACCAAAGCGCACGCGCTGTTCACCAACAGCGCGATCACCTACTTCATCGTGATCCTCGGTGCGATCGCGATGACGGGCGAGTGGCGTCATCGCACGATCACAGGCGCCGTGCTCGCCGCCCCCAACCGAGTGCGGCTCCTCGCCGCCAAGGCGATCTCCTACTCCATGGCCGGTATCGCCCTCTCGATCATCGTGACGGTGCCGACCATCCTCGTCGGCGAGCTGGTCCTGTCCGGCCGCGGGCTCGCAACGCTGGGCGCCGGCGGCATCGCCGACGTCGTGTGGCGCAACCTGGCCGTCGCTGCCCTGCTCGGCCCCCTCGGCGTCTGCATCGGCGCGCTGCTACGCAACCAGATCGCCACCGTCGTCGGGCTCATCATCATCGCCGCGGCGATTGAGCCCGCCGTCTTCTCGGCGGTCCCGAAAGTCGGTCGCCTCCTCCCGCTCTCCGGCGCTCCGGGCGGCGTCCTCGGCGGCACCCACGGGACGTTGTCGCCCGCGCCCGCGATCGCGGTCATGATCGCCTGGACACTCACCATGTTCGCGGCAGCCGCCTGGCGCCTGCGTGACCGCGACCTCGTCTGACGCAAACATCCCGACAAACGACCAACGGACAACACAGCGGACGATTGCCGCTCCAATGCTCGATAATCGGCCTTATGTAGACCGGGTTATTCGAAAGCCCCGTTCACGCTCAGAACATCTGCGGCAACCCCTGATCGTTCACGGCGTTATACCGACTACGCCCGACCGCTGCCCTCCTGCCTGGGCGCGGCGGCAACCGGCGCCAGGACGAGCACCCGCTCGCCCGCATGCAGCGTGAAGTCCGGCCGTGCCGCTCTCACCTCGCGACCCTCGGTCACGGCGACGGCCGTCGTGCCTGGCGGCCAGTCGATATCGATGAGCCGGCGCCCGAGCGCTGGGGAGTCGTCGTGGACGCGCAGCTCCAACAGCTCGTGTCCGGGCAACGGGCGGGTCGGCGGGTGCCCGGCGGCCTCGGCGCCGGCCACCCGCTCGGCGACGGCCGCGCCACGCTCGATGTCCCGCTCGGAGGAGTTGAGTCGGTCGGTGAGCGCGGCGAGCACGTCGGTGCGCGTCAGCCAACCGCGCAGCTGGCCGTCGTGTGACAGGACCGGGAGCCCATCGCGGCCGTAGACGACGAGCTGCCGGCGGGCCTGCTCAAGGTCTTCGTCGTCGAACAGCATCTGTGGACGGCGACGCAACGTCACTGGACCGACGAGCCGGCTCCAGGCCTCGCCGTCGAGCCGGCCGGCGGGCGACCCATCGTCGCTCGTGAAGAGCAGCGGCTGGCCGTCCAGCGCGCTGATTTGCTGCATCACGTGCTCGACGTGCAGCGCGCGAAGCGCGTCGATCGCCTTCGGCCGCTCGATGTCGATCCCGCGCCGGAGCAGCTTCGTGGTGTAGACGCTGCCCTTGGTGATCTGGCGCGCGAGCTGAGAGGCGAGGCCACACGCGAGCATGATCGGAAGCGTGAGAGTGAAGTTCCCAGTCATCTCCGCGACGCTCGCGATCGCCGTCAACGGCGCCTGTGCGGCGCCGGCGAACACCGCGCCCATGCCGACGACGCCGTAGAGCGCCGGCGGGCCGGCCACGTGGCCGAACAGGTCGTGGACCCCGACCCCGAAGGCCGTACCGGTCGCCGCGCCGATGAACAGCGACGGAGCGAACACGCCTCCGGACCCGCCAATCCACAGCGTCACGCTGGTCGCGAGGATCTTGCCGACCGCCAGCAACACGACGAACCACAGCAAATAGTTGCCGGCGAACACGCGATCCATCACCGGATAGCCGACCCCGTACATCTGTGGCAGCGCGAGCAGCAGGAGGCCGAGCAGGCCCCCACCGACGACCGGGCGCAGCCACTGAGGCCGCTTGCGCCACAGAGCGTCGGTGACGTCCTCCCCCATGTAGATCGTCTTCTGGAACAGGACGCCGATCGCCCCGCAGATCAGACCGAGCACCGCGATCAGCAGGAACGCCACGTCGTTGGAGATCACCAGGTCGTGGGGAACCGCGGCGAAGAACGGTGCCGCGCCGAAGAACGCGCGGCTGATGAGATCGGCAGTGACCGCGGACAGGATCGTCGCCGCCAACGCCTCGCCGGAGAACTCCTTGAGCACGATCTCGAAGCCGAAGAACAGCCCGGTCAGGGGGGCGTTGAAGGTCGCCGCGATCCCGCCCGCGGCGCCGCAGGCGACGATCACCCGCAGACGCCCCTCGCTCATCTTGACGAACTGACCGAGCGCGGACGCCATCGCCGAGCCGATCTGCACGATCGGGCCCTCGCGGCCGACCGACCCGCCACCTCCGATGCACACCGCGGAGGCGAGCGCCTTGACGAGCGCCACCTGAGGGCGGATGCGCCCACCGTTCTCCGCGACCGCGAGCATCACCTCCGGGACGCCGTGGCCACGAGCCTCCCGTGCGAACCGCTGGATCAACGGGCCGTACGCCAGCCCGGCGATCACCGGAGCCGCCACGACGAACCAGATCCCGAGGAACGGCAGGTGCAGGCTCGCTGTGTGGCCGAGCTGACCATAAGTCCGATGACCCGTGAAGAGCCACGTGGAGAGGTAGATCAGATCCCGGAACCCCGCCGCGCCCAGCCCCGCAATGGCCCCCACGACCAGTGCCATCACCACCAGACCGAGCTTCGAGGCGGCGAGCCAGTTGCGTGCCTGCGTGCGCGCGCCCGACGTCGGACTCGCGTGGCCCTCGGCCGCGAGCGTCGACCTCGCTTCACTCATCACTGTCGGCCCGCGATGGCCCGTCAAGCCCCGCGAGCAACGCGCGCAGTCCGAGCTCGAAGGCCTGATCGGCATCGAGTTCGATCAGCTCCGCCGTTCTGCCGGCGAGGATCGGGAACTCGTCCGCTCGAAGGGCGAGCAGACGCTCCAGGCCGCCCGGCCCCGCCGCGTCAACCGTGAACCCCGTCGACTCACCGAGCGCGTACCCGCGCGCATAGCTGACGGTTGCGCGATAGACCGCGAGCGCGGAGCCCGGGTCAAAGCCCGCGCCGACCAGGATCTCGAGCAGCCGCTCGACCGGGCCGAGCGAGTGACCCGGCAGCGGCTGCATCGCGACAAGTTTGAACGTCGCCGGGCGCGCGACGGCGATCCGACGCAGACCGGTTGCGAAGGTCCGGCAGGCGGCACGCCAGTTCGAACCGAGGTCGAGCTCCTCGAGCGGGCGCAGCAGCCGATCGGCGAGCCCGGCGAGCAGATCCTCACGACCTGAGAAGTGGTGGTAGATCGCCATCCCCTCAACCCCCAGCGAACCGCCGAGTTTGCGCATGCTGAGCGCCTCCGGCCCGTCGCGTTCGATCAGCGCCATCGCACCATCGAGGATCGCCTCGCGGTTCAACGGCACGTGACGCTCCTGGGATGTCTCGGATCTGGTCACCGCACAAGGACCTTACACCGTAAGCTTACGGCGTAAGGTCCGGGCGCGGACCTGTGACGGCTCAGTCGGGTTCGGCGTGAACGCGAGAGGCCTCGTCGAGCAGCGCGCGCATCTCGTCGCTGAGCGAGAGCCCTCCGGCGGCGACGTTCTCGGCGAGGTGGTCCGGGTCGCGCGTGCCGGGGATCAGCAGCACGCTCGGCGCCCGACGCAGCAGCCATGCGAGCCCGACCTGACCGGCGGTCGCCCCGAGCTCGCCCGCGACCTGCTGGACGACCGCGTCGTCGGTCACCTTCGGAAGGCCCGCGAACGCCGAGCCGAGTGGGAAGAACGGCACCCAGGCGATTCCGAGCCCGCGACACAGTTCGAGCGCCGCCTCGCCGGCCCGATCGAGCAGGCTGTAGGAGTTCTGCACGCATGTGATGCCGATCGGGAGCGCGCGCTCGATCTGCTCGACTGAGACATTGCTGAGGCCGATCGCACCGATCAGCCCCTCATCGCGAAGCTCCGTCAGCTCCGCGAGCTGGGCGTCGAGATCGACGCTCTGCTCACCCTGGGCGAGAATGCCGGGCGGCGCGTCCAGGCGCCGCAGGTTGACGACCGCGATGTGGTCGGCGCCGAGCGTGCGGAGGTTCTCCTCGACCTGCGCGCGCAGCTCCTCGGGTCGCTGGGCCGCGACGAGTCCGCCGCCCTCGGAGCGAGCGCCGACCTTGGTGACGAGCGTGAGCTCCACCGGATATGGGTGCAGAGCCGCGCGGATGAGCGCATTGGCACGCCCGGCTCCGTAGAACTGAGCGGTGTCGATGTGGTCGACGCCGAGCGCCGTCGCGCGGCGCAGCATCTCGATGCCGAGCTCGTCGGAGATCGGTGGCGCGCCGTGCGGTGTGAGCTGCATCGCGCCGTAGCCGATCCGGGCGACCTCGTGTCCGCCGAGCCGGTGGACCCCTCCCGGGCGTGGGCCGGTCATGGTGGGCATCTGGACCTCCGTTCGTATCGGGAGCGGTCCACCCTATCACATAAACGGAGGGGCCCTCCGTTTATGACGTCTACAGCGGCGGGACCTGCGCGTCGACCTGGGGGCCCTTGTAGAGGTTGCTCTGGTACCAGCAGCCTGAGTTGAAGAAGAACTGGATGCTGTCACTGCGGACGCCGTTGTAGCTGCCGTACATCGTCACGCGGCCGAGGGTCCCGACCGGGCACTTGGGGTCGCTGCTGGCGATCACCTTCACGTTGACCTTGATGATGTTGCCCGCGTAGCCCCACATCTGCCCGTCGTGCGTGTGGTAGACGATGTGCCGCTGCAACTGCACCGCAATCGCACGCGTCCCGGCGCCGGGCTGGGAGACGTACTGGCAGATCCGACCCGAGATCGTGCTCGCGTCCAGGTCGATGTTCCCCCAGCCGTGCGAGTAGCCGTGCCGGTGACCGGACAGCGACTGCGTGGCGTGGAAGCCCCATGGCGGGATCCCGCTGCCCGGCGGGATGCCGCTGCCCGAGTAATGGGAGCAGGTGGGCTCGGCGCTCGCCGCCGCGGGCCCAAGCCGCGCCGTCCCCACACTCACAACCGCGACAACGAGCGCGGTCAGGATCATCCACCGCCGACGGAACACTGCTGATCTCATCCGGTCCTCCTGCTCTGCTCGCCGTGCCCTCTGCTGCTGATCACTCACGCAGCCCAGACCAATCTACTCACAGGATGTGCGTCAGCACAAGTGCGCCGATGACGAGCAGCACGAGCGCGGTGAAGGAGTTGCCCCAGCGCTCCAGCCACGCTCCCCTGATCTGGTATCCGCCGCGTGCAGCGGCCACGGTGAGCGCGACGATCGTCCCGATCGTCACCGCGGCGAACACGGCGACCGACCCGACCGCCGCGCCGACTCCGGAGGCGCAGGCGGCGAGGAACACCGGCAGGATCGTCAGGTCGGGCGAAGCGGCGGCGCCGAACGGGACCATGATCGAGGCGAGGCCGCCGAACCGTGAGCGTCGGTCCGCCTCGTCGTGGTCATGGACGTGATCGTGGTGATGTCCGTGACCTTCGTGATCGTGGGTGTGCCCATCCGGGCCATGGTGGTGCCCATGCCCGGTCAGCTCCATCAACGCGAACGCGACGCCGGTGAGGATCAGGATCACGCCGACCACGGTGTCCTGCGCGCTTTGCACCGAATGGCGGAACTGCAGGCCGACGAGGACGATGACCGTCCCGAGCACGACCGACACGAGCACGTGGGCGATCCCGGCCAGCAGCGAGACGCGTGCGACCCGCCGCAATGGGTAGCGCTGCGTCCGGCCGACGACCGCGAGCGGCATCCAGTGATCGGGCAGGATCGCGTGGCCGAAGCCGACGCCCGCGGCGGCGACGAGTAACGCCGGAGCGCCGAGGCTCATGCGGGCACGGCCTCGCCGACGGGCGGGGCGGCGAGCCCGAGACGCAGGTGGTCGATGTGCGCGAGCGCCTCCGCGAGGAGCACCTGAACGTGCTCATCGTGGAGTGCGTAGATCACCTGCCGGCCGCGGCGCTCGCCGATCACGAGTCCGAGATGGCGCAGCACGCGCAGCTGCTGGGAGACGGCCGACTGCTCCATGTCGACCGCGGCGGTGAGCTCGCCCACCGAGCACGGCCGCAGGGCGAGGGCGCCCAGGATCCTCACCCGGCTCGGGGTCGCGAGCGCCTGCATCGTGTCGGCCACGAGCCGCGATGTCTCCCGCTGGACGAGCAGCCCGAGGTCCGGTTCCGTGCCATGACTCATGCACACATCATTGCATGAATGGCTGTTCATGGGCATGTGCCGCGCCGGCGACATTCGTCGATCACGCTGTGCCCGTCCGCCCGCCCGCGACGCCTAGGCTGAGGGCATGATTGCCCGTTACCGTGCCGTTCTCGCTACGCCGGGCAGTCTCCGTCTCTACGTGACGGGCGTCTTCGCCCGGCTGCCGCAGGGCATGTCGGGCCTGGCGACGTTGCTGCTCGTGCGGGAGGCCACCCATTCCTATGCGATCGCTGGCTTTGCGGTCGGGATCCAGGCGGTCGCCATCGCCCTCGTGGGGCCGTTGCAGGGGCGGCTCGTCGACCGCCATGGCCGCGCCCGCGTGCTCGTGCCGTGGGCGGTGGCCCAAACGGCGCTGTTCGTCGCGCTGGTGCTGTGCGCCCATGCCCATGCGCCGGGTATCGCATTGGTCCTGATCTCGGCCGCGATCGGAGCCGCGCTGCCGGCGATCGCACCCGCGGTCCGCGCGTTGCTGCGAGCGGTGATCGTCGATGACGTTGCGCAGGAGGCGGCATATGCGCTGGAGTCGGTCATCCAGGAGCTGATCTGGATCACCGGGCCGCTGGTCGTCGGCGTCGTGATCGCCGTCGGCTCGCCGTCCGCCGCGCTGCTGCTCTGCGCCGCGGTGTCGCTTTCCGGAACCGTGTTATTCGTCAGCATGCCCACCTCGCGCGTGCGCCCACCGACTCCCGCGCACTCGAGGTCCCGTGGCCTGCGTGACCTGCCAGAGCTTCGCGCCCTGCTGTTGCCGATCGGACTCATGGGTTTCGCGATCGGCTCCACCGAGGTCGGACTGCCTTCGCTCGCCCTCCACGCAGGCTCGCGTGCCTCGACCGGCTTGCTGCTCGCGACGTGGAGCCTTGGGTCGATGGCCGGCGGCCTGCTGCACGGCTCGCGCGACTGGAGCCTCGGACTCTCCGAGCGCTACCAGCGTCTGCTCGCCGGAGCGGTGCTGTGCGCAGCCCCATTGGTGTTCGCCCACTCGATCGCGTTCGGGCTCGTGGGTGCGTTCCTCAGCGGTCTGACGATCGCGCCGGTGTTCTCCTGCCAGTACGCGCTCGTCGGCCGCGTGGTCCCTGACGGCGCCGAAACGGAGGCGTTCACATGGATGGCCTCGGCACTCGTCGGAGGGATCGCCGCCGGCTCGGCGCTCGCGGGTGCCCTGATCGGCCCCGGCGGCGTGAGCGCGCCGTTCATCGTGAGCTGCGGGGGGCTCGCGGTCGCGGCGCTCACGTCCGTTCGGGCGCGGAAGATCACGATGGTCGCGTGAGCGACCCGCTCCCCCTCCCCCGCCAGCCCGCAGTCCCTGACTCGCTCGACGAGGTCGCGCTCGAGACGCTCGATGCAGAGACCGTTCTCGAGCAGGTGGAGCTCGGCGACAGCGACCTCTCAGGGGCCCGCGCGCCAGGGGTGGCGATCCGCGAGGCGCGGCTGCACGCCACGCGCCTGGCCGGGGCCGAGCTCGACGGCGTCGAGCTCACCGACGTCGAGCTGCGCGGCTGCGACCTGGCGAACCTGCGGGCCGGTCCGCACGGCGGCTGGATCCGGGTGTGCGCGACCAACTGCCGGATGACGGGTCTGACGTTCACCGACGGCGTCCTGCGCGACGTCTCGCTGCACGGGTGCCGTATCGACCTCGCGTCGTTCGGCGGCGCCCGGTTGCAGCGCGTCACCTTCGAGGAGTGCGATCTCTCCCAAACGGACTTCCTGGAGGCCGAGCTCGACGGCGTGCGCTTTACCGGCTGCGACATGACCGCCACCGACCTCCGCGGCGCCAAGCTCCATCGCTGCGAGCTGCGCTCCAACCGCCTCGAGGAGCTGCGCGGCGTGGAGCGACTGCGCGGGGCCGCGATGCCCTGGGTGGACATCGTCTCGGGCGCCGGCCTGTGGGCGCAGGCGCTCGGCATCTCGGCGCTCGGCGAGGAGCACAAATGAGGCCCCGGCCGGGAGGGGTCGAGGACTAGACTCATCTGCATGCCCAAGCAGCAGCGCGTCGTGCGGATGGAGCAGAAGGGTCAGCTCGCCGCCATGCAGCAGATGGAGTCCAAGAGCGACGAGGAGCTCGAGTCCGAGACCAGGTACAAGTCCGCGGCCCAGGCGATCCTCGGCGCCCGCGCGGCGGAGCGTTACGACGCCAAGAAGGCGCGCGCTCACTTCCAGCGTGCGATTGCGGCCGCCCGCCCGCAGGAGCGGATGCAGATCCGGCGTATGGCCGACGCATCCCTTGCGCTCGCCGAGCGGCGGCCAGAGGACCTGCGTAAGGCGACCGAGCGACTCGGCGTCGAGGGTCCGACCA
Organism: Solirubrobacteraceae bacterium; assembly: GCA_036501965.1. GTDB lineage: Bacteria > Actinomycetota > Thermoleophilia > Solirubrobacterales > Solirubrobacteraceae > Palsa-465. The sequence continues at coordinate 62,676 of DASXZK010000072.1, read as the reverse complement.
ACCGCCAGCTGTGGGGCCTGCGGATCATGGGGGTCGTCGCTCCGCCCTCCAGCGCGGGCATCCTCGCCCGGCTGCGGGGCATCCTGATCGTGCTGGTCGCGCTCGCGGCCGTGTTGTTCGCCGGCTTCGGGATCGTGTCCGGCATCGCGCTTGCGGCCGGCGGACTGTCGCTCGACCTCCGGATCTTCTGGGGCGTCGTGCTGGTGGTCGTCGTCTTCGTCGTGCTGATCGTGCTCGGGCGACGGCGGCAGAAGCGCGCACAGGCAGAACGCTCCGAGCGCCTGGCGGCGCGCACGCGCTGAGCGCGCCGTGTGCGGCCGCTACAGCCTCGCTGCCCCTGATCCCTCGCAGATCCGAGCGCGATTCCCGGTCGGCGAATCGGTCGAGATCCGCCGCCGCTTCAACGTCGCACCGACCGACGAGGTCCTGACGGTGACGACCGACCGGGAGGGCAACCCGCGCGGCGAGATGCTGCGCTGGGGTCTGGTGCCGAGCTGGGCGGAGTCGCCGAAGATCGGCGCACGCATGATCAACGCGCGGGTGGAGAGCGTCGCGGAGAAGTCGGCGTTCCGGACCGCGTTCCAGCGGTTCCGCTGCCTGATCGTCGCCGACGGCTTCTACGAATGGCAGCGCGCGGCCGATGGCCCCAAGCGCCCGTTTCACATCATCCGGGACGACGGCGCGCCGTTCGCGTTCGCCGGGCTGTGGTCGATCTGGCACGGCGAGCAGGAGGAGACGGTGCGCTCCTGCACGATCATCACCCGTCCGGCGAACGAGCGCATCGCCTTGCTCCACGACCGCATGCCGGTGATCCTCGACCCGGCACACGAAGAGGACTGGCTGGACACCGCGACCCCACCGGGCGCGCTGCAGGAGATCCTCGCCGGCCTGCCGGCCGAGCACACCGCCCTCACCGAGGTCGGCCTTGCCGTCAACGACGCCCGGCACGACGAGCCCGACTGCCTGGACCCACCGGCTGCTGAGCCGCAGGCCTCGCTGTTCTGAGCGCGCTTGCGACGCGGCGACGCGCTAGGCGTCGGGCGAGGTGACCACGAGGCCCGAAGCTGTCCTCGTCCAGCCCCCGGGCGTCGCGCCCGGGACGTGCGTGCTGCGGGGCAGTGAACCGGCGCCGGGCTGGCGCGGGGTGTCCGCCAGCCAGCGGCCGAACGCATCGGCCGCCAGCGGCCGGCTCAGGTGGTAGCCCTGGGCCAGGTCGCAGCCGAGCGTCGCCAGGTGCTCGAGCGTCGCCGAGTCCTCGACGCCCTCGGCGATGATCCGCAGACCAAGGTCGTGGCCGAGGTTGATCGTCGAGCGCACGATGATCAGGTCGCTCTCGTCCTCCATCATCGGCGAGACGAACGAGCGGTCGATCTTCAGGTCGTTGATCGGGAGCCGCCGCAGGTTCGCCAGTGAGGAGTAGCCGGTGCCGAAGTCGTCGACCGACAGCCGCACCCCGAGTTCGGAGAGGCGACCGACCGTCGCCAGCGCTCGCTCGGGGTCGGTCATGATCATCGACTCGGTGATCTCTAGGTGCAGCGAAGCGGGCGGGACCTGGTAGGTCCCGAGCAGGCGCGCGATCTCGCGCGGCAGGTCCCGGTCCAGCAGGTTGCGCACCGAGAGGTTGACCGCGATCGACATCTCGCGTCCCTCGCGCCGCCATTGAGCGCACTGGGCGATCGAGTGCTCGAGCACATGGCGCGTGAGCGGTCCGATCAGCCCGCTCTGCTCGACCGACTGAACGAACGCGCCGGGCGGGATCAACCCGTGCTCTGGGTGCTCCCAGCGCACCAGGCCCTCCGCGCCGCTCACCATCCGGTCCTCGAGGTCGACGATCGGCTGGTAGTGGACGACGATCTCGTCGCGCGTGAGGGCGCGGCGGATGTCCGAGAGCACGCTCAGCCGCCGCTTGGTGTGCTGGTTCTGCTCGGCGGTGTAGAACTTCACGCCGGTCTGCGCCTCCTTGGCGGCGTACATCGCCACGTCGGCGCACCGCAGCAGCGCGGTCGCGTCCTCGCCGTCGTCGGGGAAGCGCGAGACGCCGATCGAGGCGCCGATCTCAATCGTGAGGTCGTCGATCGCGAACGGCTGGCCGGCGGTCTGCAGCAGCCGCTCGACGATCGGCGTGACCTCGCCGCGAGCGTCACAGCCGCGCGGTAGCAGGACCCCGAACTCATCGCCGCCCAGCCGGGCGACGAGAATTTCGTCTCCGGCCGCCGCGACCAGCCGCGGCCCGAGGTCGCGCAGCAACCGGTCGCCGTAGGTGTGTCCGAGCGTGTCGTTGACCTCCTTGAAGCGATCGAGGTCCATGAGCAGCACGGAAAACCGCAGCCCCGGCTCCGGATCGGCGATCCGGTGCTCGATCCGCTGGTGGAACTGCTGGCGGTTGGCCAGGCCGGTGAGCTCGTCGGTCGTCGCCATCGTGTGCAGTCGCTCGTGGCGCTGCTTCGATGTGATCAGCTCACGGAGCAGATACTGCGTGATGGCGAGGAACAGCCCGAGCACGATCAGGCCGAGGAGATGCAGCCGAATCGTGATGAAGGCACCGAGCACCGCCAGCATCGCCGAGAACAGCTCGGCGGCGAGCACCGGGTGCACGATCGCGATCATCGTCCGGCCGACCGGTCGCCCCCTGATGAAGCGCACACCGACGGCGATCATCCACCCGTTCAGCGCGAGGGCGAGGAGCGCGGCCGGGAACACGAGCAGCACGAATGCCAGCGTGTCCTCGCGCGCGCCAACGGCCGACGTCACAGCATGGAAGGCAATGCCGGTAAGCATCGGGAACCACATGGCGCTCACCAGGTTCTGGCGGAAGCCGATCCCGGGCTCCCGCGAGCGCAACCAGCACACGCATATCAAGAGCACGTCGATCGCCGCCGCGGGCGGCCCGCCGTACAGGACCGCCGCGAGCACGATGCCCACCGAGCTTCCGGAGATCCCGACTTTCGAGACGTTGGAGTCGACCGTCAACATCTCGGAGCCGAGCGAATACAGCGCGATCACGAGCAGCGGCCAGAGACGCCAGTGCCCGAGATTCGGAACCAGGACCGCAAGCACGAGCCCGCCAGCAAGCGACAGGCATTGCGCGAACGTCAGCAGCGAAGGGCGCGGCCGGAGCGTGTCGGTCTCCATGCCGAGCCCATCGGCGCCGTCAAGTCCGACCTGAACAGATGTCCAGTTCCCCTGGACGATTCATGCAGCGTGCGCCACGCTCCGATGCGAAAGGTGTGCGGGGGAGCGCCGGCGGATACCGTCGGCCCTCCCCCACATGATCAGCCTGTGATTCTGATCTGCATTGGCGAGCTCCACTCTCGTCGGTGTCCTGCTGGATATGCGAAGGAAAGAGCGTCGGGTTGCCGCCCGGCGCTCGTCTTCGCGCTCATTTGTACCCCAGAACCTTCCAGAAGTGAAATCTGGTTGGTGAATACCCTCAGATCGGGGGGCCGCGTGCGGTCGTGATAATCGGCCGTCGGCCCTGTCCAGCCTCCCAACGATCATGGCGCTCTCGACCTTCATCCGCTCCTACGAGCACGTGCTGCTCGACCTCGACGGCTGCGTGTGGGTCTCAGACGAGCTCACGCCCGGCGCCCGCCAGGCGCTCGCCGAGCTGCGCGCGGGCGGCGTGACGCTCAGCTTCATCACCAACGACGCCGCGCACGCGCCCGAGGAGTATGTGCGCAAGCTGTGGTCGCTCGGCCTGCAGGCATCGCTTGAGGAGGTCGTGACCGTCGGGGCGGCGATCCAGTTCCTGCTCGCCACCGAGAACGGTGACGGACAGCTGCGCCGCTCCGCCTTCGTGATCGGCTCGCCGGCGATCCACCGGCACGTGGCCGAGGCCGGGATGCGGATCCTCAACGGCTCCGAGCTGGCGGCGAGCGCCGAAGTGGTTGTCGTCGCCGCGCACGAGGGCCTGACCTACTCCGAGCTCCGGACCGCCACGCGCGCGCTGCTCTCCGGAGCCGAGCTGGTCGCCGCCGGGCGCGACGCGACCTATCCGACCGCCGACGGGCCCTCACCGGGTACGGGCATGCTCGTCACGGGCCTGCAGGAGGCGACCGCGTGCACCGTCCGCAATGCGGGCAAGCCCGACCCGCTCATCTTCCGCGCCGCGCTCGACCGGCTCGGGCCGGGGCGCTCGGTGATGGTCGGCGACCGGCTCGACTCCGATCTCGCCGGGGCGGCCGCCGCCGGGCTGGATGGCGCGATCGTGCTCACCGGGGTGACCTCGCGCGCCGAGGCCGAGGCGGCAACCGATCCGGCACCGATCCAGATCGCGGCGACGCTCCACGATCTGGTCATCGCGGCCGGATGAGCGCTCCGCTCTGCCTGATCGTCAACCCGCTCGCGGGCGGCGGCCGTGCCGGCCGGGCGCTCGATCCGGTGCGGCAGGAGCTGAGCCGGCTCGGACTGGCTCATCGATTGGCCGAGACTCGAGATCTGTCGCATGCGCGCGCGCTCGCGCGCGAGGCGGCGGTCGCCGGAGAACTGGCGGTGGCGTTCGGTGGCGACGGTCTGATCGGTGCCATCGCCGACGCGCTAAGGGGGACCGATGGCGTGATGGCGGTTCTGCCCGGCGGCCGTGGCAACGACTTCGTCCGCGGTCTCGGGATCCCACTCGACCCCGTCGATGCCTGCGCGGTGCTCGCATCGGGACAGCCACGTGCGCTCGACCTCGGCGAGGTCGAGGGGCGGGCATTCATCGGGATCGCCTCCTGCGGCTTTGACTCCGACGCCAACCGCATCGCCAATCAGGCACGCCTGATCCGCGGCAACCTCGTCTACGCCTATGGGGCGTTGCGCGCGCTCATGCATTGGCGAACCGCGACGTTCACGGTCGCCATCGACGGTGGACGGCCGCGGACGGTCAGTGGCTACACGGTCGCGGCGGCGAACTCACGGTCCTACGGTGGAGGGATGCAGCTCGCTCCCGCCGCCGACCTCGATGACGGCCAGCTCGACGTGGTCATCATCCACGAGCTGACCCGCGCTCGCTTTCTCACCCTCATGCCCACCGTGTTCACCGGGGCCCATGTCAACCAGCCGGTCGTCGAGGTCATCCGAGCACGAACCATCGAGATCGCCGCCTCCCGGCCATTCCAGGTCTATGCCGACGGCGACCCGATCGCCGACCTGCCGGCGCGGATCTCGGTGCTGCCGGGCGCGATGCGTGTGGTCGTCCCCGCAGCGGCGCCTGAGCCCGCCCCGTGGAGCGCTGCCGGCTCGGCGGCTCCAACCGCGACGGACGCGGGATGACGGCCCTCGACGTGAAGGTGGAGGCCGCCCGCGCAGCCGGGCGCCTGGCCCGGTTCGCCGGCCGCGGCGGCGGGACCAGCCTGCCCGGCAAGCTGCTGATGCGCATGGATCCGGACGCGATCTCCCGTCTCGCCGCGCGGTTGCCCCAGGGAAGCGTCGCGATCTCGGCCACCAACGGCAAGACGACGAGCGCGGCGATGGCCGCCGCGATCCTCGAGCGCACGGGCCTGCGGCTCGTGCACAATCGCGCGGGGGCCAACATGGCCTCGGGCGTCGCCTCCACACTGGCGGCGGCGGCCGGTCGCGGCGGGCGGATCGATGGCGAGCTCGGGCTGTTCGAGGTCGATGAGTTCTGGCTGGACCGGGTGGTGCCGGGGCTCGCGCCGCGCTCGCTGCTGCTCGGCAACCTGTTCCGCGACCAGCTCGACCGCTACGGGGAACTCGAAACGATCGCCGATCGGTGGGCGGCGATGGTGGCCCGGCTGGATGGCACCGCCCAGCTCGCGCTCAACGCCGACGACCCCCTGATCGCCGACCTCGGCCGAGGTCGTGCCGGCACCGTCTACTTCGGTGTTGAGGACCGCTCGCTCGCGCTCGGCGAGATGCAGCACGCGGCCGACTCCAAGCATTGCCGGCAGTGCGGGACGGCGTACGAGTACGAGGCGGTCTACCTCGGCCATCTCGGGATCTACCGCTGTCCGGGCTGCGGCTCCGGGCGCCCGGAGCCGATCGTGAGCGCGACGAACGTCCGGCTGTTCCGCACCGACGCGGCATCATTCGAGCTGCGCACCCCCGCCGGGACGGTCGACGTCTCGCTGCCGCTCCCCGGGCTCTACAACGTGTACAACGCGCTCGGCGCGGCAGCATTGTGCACGACGGTCGGGATCGCCCCGCAGGCGATCGCGGCCGGGCTCGGAGCGGTGAGCGCCGCGTTCGGGCGCGCCGAGCGGATCGTGATCGGCGAGCGGACCCTTTCGTTGCTGCTGATCAAGAACCCGGCGGGCGCCAACGAGGTGCTGCGCACGCTGCGCCTCGAGGAGGAGCAACTCGACCTGCTCGGCGTGCTCAACGACCGGACGGCGGACGGCCGCGACATCTCCTGGGTGTGGGACGCCGACTTCGAGCTGCTCGCCGGGCGGACACGCCGAGTCACCTGCGCCGGGACCCGCGCGGCCGAGCTCGCCCTTCGCCTCAAGTATGCGGGCATCGAGCCCGATCGGCTGCACGTCGTCCCGGCGCTGCCTGCGGCGCTCGACGACGCGCTGACCAGCGCGCGCGGTGGACGCGTGTTCGCGCTGCCGACCTACACCGCGTTGCTGGAGCTGCGCGCGGAGCTCACCCGCCGCGGTCACGTCGAGGAATTCTGGTCCCGCGAGTCCGTATGAGCCCCGCTGCCCATGTCATCTGGCACGACCTCGAGTGCGGCTCCTACCACGAGGACCTTGCGCTGTGGCGCACGCTCGCGGCTCGCCGCGGCGGTCCCGTCCTAGACATCGGCGCCGGGACCGGGCGCGTCTCGCTGGAGCTCGCGCGGGCCGGCCACGAGGTGATCGCGCTCGACCGCGACGCGGCGCTGCTCGGCGCGCTGGAGGAGCGGGCGCGCGCCGCGGGTCTGACGGGCGTGCACGCGATCTGCGCAGACGCCTGCGAGTTCACTCTCCCCGCCCCCGTCCCGCTCTGCATCGTTCCGATGCAGACGATCCAGCTCCTCGACGCGGCGGCCGCCCGCGGCCGGTTCTTCCGGCAAGCGCGCGCGGCGGTGCGGCCAGGTGGAGTGCTCGCGATCGCGATCGCCGACGCCCTTGAGCCCTTCGAGGTGGCCAACGGCTCGCCCGAGCCACTGCCGGACGTCGGCGAGTTCGACGGGATCGTGTATTCGAGCCGGCCGCTTGCGGTGCGGCCGGACGGCGGCCATTTCGTGCTCGAGCGTCGCCGCGAGATCGTGTCGGTTGCGGGCGAGCTCGCCGCCGAGACCGACCTCGTGCGGCTGCAGGCGCTCGACGGCGACCTGCTCGAGGCCGAGGGCCGCGCGGCGGGGTTCACCCCCGCGCCCCGGGAAGCGGTGGCGACGACGCCGGACTACGTCGGCTCCACGGTGGTGGTGCTCGGTGGCTGATCAGGCGTCGACGCTGCGGGTGTGCGCGCTGTACCCGGATCTGATGAACATCTACGCCGACCGGGGCAACTTGCTGCTGCTCGAGCGCCGCTGCGCCTGGCGCGGTCTCGGGTTCGAGCTCTCCGCCGCGCGTCTCGGGCAGGAGCTCGACCCCGATTCGGCCGATCTCTTCTACATCGGCGGCGGGCAGGACCGCGACCAGTCCCTGTGCGCGCGGGATCTTGCCACGGTCAAGCGCGACGCGCTGCACGCGGCCGCCTCGCGCGGGGCGGTGATCCTCGCGGTCTGCGGCGGCTACCAGCTGCTCGGCCACTCCTATGTGACTGACCCCGCCCACCCCACCGAGACGCTGCCCGGGGTGGGCCTCGTCGACCTGGAGACCGTCCGTTCCGACGGTCCGCGCCTGATTGGCAACGTCGCGATCGAAGTCGAGCTCGCGCCGGGAGAGCGCCGCGTGCTCGCCGGCTTTGAGAACCACGCCGGACGCACGGTGCTGGCACGCGGAGCGGTGCCGCTTGGCCGGGTGCTGCGCGGCCACGGCAACAACGGGAATGACGGCCACGAGGGGGTGCGGGCCGGCTCGGTGATCGGAACCTATCTGCACGGGCCGCTGTTGCCCAAGAACGCATGGTTCGGCGATTGGCTGATCCGCACCGCGCTCGGTCTCTCCGCGCTGGAACCGCTGGAGGACCGGCTGGAGGACGCTGCTCACGCGGAGGCGCGGCGTGCAGCGGGCGTCTGAAGGCCACTGCCGGAGCGCATCGCTGCATATGATCGGCAAGCCGTTGATGGATCCTCTGCCCCACCCGTCTCGCCCGCGGGGCCGTCTCCCCGGGCTCGTCTCGCTGCTCGGTGCAGCCGTCCTTGCCCTCGCGATCGCGGGTTGCGGCGGGGGCTCCTCCCACACCGTGACCACGACGACATCGCGCACGGTGACATCCACCTCGACCACGACGGCCGCGGACCAGACGACGACCACGACCACCACCACCGCGACGCTTCCTGGAACCGGGAAGCCGACGGTGACGATCGGGGACAAGAACTACGCTGAGCAGTTCGTGCTCGGGCAGCTGTACCTGCAGGCACTGAAGGCGCAGGGGTTCACGGTCAACATCACCCAGAACATCGGCCCGACGAGCGTCGTGCTCGGGTCGCTCAAAGAGCACCACCTTGCGATGTATCCCGAGTACATCAACGTCGTGGTCGAGACCCTCGCCCACGACCGACGCCCGATGAGGTCGCTCGCGGAGGCCCTCAATGTGGGTCAGCTGTGGGCCACGCGCCATGGGCTCCAATTGCTCGCGCCGACGCCGTTCAGCGACACCACGGGCGTCGCGGTCACCGATGCGTATGCAGACGAGAACCATCTGCACGGCCTCGGCGATCTGCTCAACGTGGCCAACACCATGGCCATCGGCGGCGCGGTCCAGTTCAAGACCAACCGTTCGGGGCTGCGCGCGCTCAGCCGCTACGGCGTCGCGCCGACGACGTTCACACCCCTGGCGGTCGGCGACGAGTACACCTCGCTCGACGCGGACACGGTCCAGGCCGCGTTCATCAACACCACCGACGGTGAGCTCGCCACCGGCGACTACCGCGTGCTGCAGGATCCCCAGGACGTCTTCGGCTACGGCAACGTCGTCCCGGTGGTCACGCAGCAGGCGCTCAGCCAGGAGGGTCCCGCGTTCGCGGCGACCATCGAGCGGGTCGACCGCACGCTCACCCTGTCGACGATGCGTCAACTCAACAACGCCGTCAGCGTCGCCAACCTGCCCCCGGCGACGATCGCGCAGCAGTACCTGCAGACCCACGGCCTGCTCGGGCCGCTCTCGCCGTCGGACTACTGAGCCGGGCTCAGGGGGCGGGCAGTGTGAGCGCGGTCGCGCCGACGCGCGCGCGGGCGAACTGCGAGCGTACGTCCCAGTCGAGTGAGACCGTGACCGGCGCCAGACGCCGCCCGCGAACGGTGAGCGTTCCCGCGGTCGCGCCGTCCGAGGGCCGGTAGCTCCCGGCGCCGGTGACGCTCGAATCGGTGGTGAACCGGATCCCGCTCAGCACGTAGCGATCTCCGCCGGTGAACCTCCAGGTCCCGCCGTACAGACCGACACCGTGGTCGGGCAGAAACTCCTGGAAGCGGATCGTCGCGTCGGCCAGCGCGCCGGCGGCGACCGTCACCGCGCGGCGGCCGGCGAGGCTGAGCGGGGGGCCGGAGATGATCGATGCCGGCCGGGCAGCGCCGAGCGAACGCGGATACGCGCCCGGCGTCTGCAGCGGCGGGATCCGCGCCGCGCAGCGCGTGCTCATCGTCTGCAGGGCCTCCGGGTCGAGCACGAAGCGGTCGATGATCGACCGCACGCAGCGCGCGCCCAGATCCAGGTAGGTGTCGCCTTCCGAGGTGACGTGGACGGTGTTGTGGAGGTCGACGACGCGCACATCGCGCCCGAGCGTCGGGCCAAAGCGACGGGCGTCGTGCAGCGGCGTGAGGTCATCCAGGTCGCCGCCGACAATCAGCAGCGGCACCGACGCAGGCAGCCGCCGGGGCCCGACCGGCGCGATCATCGGCTGGGAGTGGACCGGCACCGGCCAGTCGAGGCACGCGTCGTATGTCTCGGAGTAGCCGGACATCGTCACCCACTCCGCCGCGGTGAACGGCCGGAAGACGCCGGGCGGCGCGCTCCCCAGCGATTGGCGGTACTGCGCCGGCCGCTGGGCCTCCGGTGCGTCGAGGCTGAACAGCTGCGGGTAGTCGGTGCAGCTGACCGCCATGTAGTCCCCGTCGCCGAAGTCGAGTGGGTTGGCGACACCGCCGTTGAAGTTGTCGTCGACGATCGAGCGCAGCATCGGCGTCGGGTCGCCGGTGAGCGCCGCGCGGACCGACGCGTCGAACACCCGCCACGGGTAGGGATCCGAGCCTCCGTCCTGGAACAGGTTGACGAGCGCCGTCGGCGTGATAGCGGAGTGGACGGGACCGTGGTTGGTGAGCACCGTGCCGCCGATGGGATGGTGCCGAACACGATCGAGCAGCCGCGCGAGCCGGCTCACCGGCGACCCGTGGTGGCCGGCGTCGACGCGGCAGGCAAGGCTGCGGGCGCACACGCGGTCCATCGCCGCGCGCCCTGAGAGACCGGACGATCCGTACCAGGGGTCGAGGTCGTGGACGGCGTAGGTCGAGTCGAGGATCACCGCCCGCAGCTGGTCGGGGTAGCGGGCCATGAACGCCTGGCTGAACCACGAGCCGTACGAATCCCCGTAGAGCGTGACCTTGCCGGTGTGCAGGCGGTCGAGCGCGACGTGCAGGTCGGTGACCGCGTACTCGGTGGCGAACAGGTCGGCCGCGTGGATCGGGGTCCCGCTCGCCGTGTGGTACTCGCGGTCGAGCTTCGTCGCGCAGTCGCCGACGAGCCGGTCGAACACGGGGCCGTAGGCAGGGCTGTTCTTGTGATAGCGCTGCAGCTGCCGGCAGCGGATGACGGCGGAGCGCCCGGTGCCTCGGTTGTCGACCATCAGCAGGTTGTGGTGGGCCATCGCGCCGCGGAAGGTGCCGAGGTATTCGGCGTAGGTCCCGCTGGAGGGATAGCCCGGACCGCCCTCCACCGCGACGATCGTCGGGTCGTGCGGGTTGCGATCGCGGGCGGGGACCTCGTCGATCTCGATCGGGATCCGTGGAGTCCCCTTCAGCCCGGGGTCCAGCGGGCGCTCGATGTGCCCGCAGTATCCCGGGAACCCGCCGGTGCAGGGACGCAGGGTGACCGACCCGACTCGCAGCGTCGCCGCCTGGTCGGCGTGGGCGACCGGGCCGCTGTCGGCGTGGCCGACCTGCCCCGCCGCGGTCGCCGGGCCCGATGCGGCGCTCGTCACGCCACCGGCCACCAGCAGCGCAGTCGTGGCAGCGATCGCAAGGCGAAGGCGGCGGTGAGTCATGGCGCGCCATCCTTCCAGATCAGCCGGACGCGCGCCGAGTCTGGATTTTCACCTGGTCCGGGGGAAATCGAGACTCCCGGTCGGCGGGTCAGCTCGTGCCCGCGCCGACCGCTCTGCCGCAGCCGCCGCCGGCCGCCATCGTCGACCGTCCCGGAAGTCCGCGGCGCACGAAGGTCCGCCGGCTGACGCGGCGGAGCTTGACGCCGCTCGGCTGCCAGCGGAACGTGAACACCGTCCAGCGCCAACGGCCGTCGATCGTCGCGCCGAGCAGGCTCATCACCCGCACGACGAACCGGCGACGGGGCGGCGGTGTGCAGGCGAACCCCTCCTTGTCGGCGCTGTCGCCACCGGCAAACAGCGGCAACGGCGAGACGTCGCGAAGGCGCCCGGCGTGTTCGGTGTAGACCCGGTAGCCGTCGCCGCTCGAGATGTCCTCCGTGTGCAGCACGAGCTCGTCGCCCGGCACGCCGTTGATGTTCCCAACGCGCGTGACCGACGGGAACGGGTCGGCCTGGACCGATTTGCGTGTGATCGCGCCACCGGGCCGGACGACTTCCAGCGTGAACCCCTCAACGCCCCAACCGCCCGCTGTCCGGCGGAAACCGAGGTCCGCGTAGAGGATCACGAGGTCCTTCTGCCCGTCACCGGTCAGGTCGGCACGCAGCACCGACGACACGCACCCCGCGGCGTGCGGGAGATAGCGATTGCGTTCGCGCCGTTGACAGATGAACACACCGTGCTGGGTGAAGCGCCCCCGCGCAGGCCGGGGCGCGCCGGGGAACGCGTGCCGGCCTGCGGCCGGGGGAGGCGTCTGCGGGGCCGCCGGCCCCCCGCGCGCGCCGTGCAGCGCGACCAGGAACCCCGCGCCGATCATCAGCGCGACGACCGACACGGCGACCGCGAGGACCGCCCCGGAGAGCCGCGGGCGAGGCATCGTGATGCGCGCGCTCGACCCTCCGGCGGGCGCGCGCGCAACCCGCATCAGCTCCTGCTCGACGCTCGGCAACAGGCTCACCGCTCCCCTCCCATCGCGGCGCGCAGCTGCGCCAGGCCGCGGCTGACTCGTTTGCGGACGACCTGCTCGGACAATCCCAGCGACGCGGCCAGCTCGTCGTAGGTGCGCTCCTCGATCACCCGGCCGGTGACCGCGACGCGCTGCTCCTCGGGGAGCGCGGCGACGAGCTCCAGCGCCGGCGTCTCGGCGGTGAGCGCCGCGATCGCGCGCAGCGACTCGTCGTCGATCACCGTGGGGCGCATCCCGAGCGTGACCCGGGCCGCGTCCTCGACACGGCCGCGGCGGTAGCTGTCGATCAGTTTGTGCTGGGCGATGCCGTACAGCCATGCCTGCTCGCTGACGGCCGGCTCGCCCCGGTCACGGAAGGCGATCAGCGCCGCGGCGAAGACCTCCGAGGTGAGGTCGGCGGCGAGCTCGGCACGGCCGGTGCGGCGCATCAGAAACGTCGCCACCGCGCGCTCGTGGCGGCGGTAGAACGCTACGAACGCATCGGGATCCCAGTTCTCGGGGGAGCGGATGGCGCGCATGTCACCCTGTCAGTCGCATGGGCGCCCGCGATTGTGACCGCGCCCAGCCAGTCAGACGCCGCTGGAGCCGAAGCCGCCCGCGCCGCGCACCGACTCCTCCAGCTCGACGACCTCTGCCACCTCGCCGAGACCGACCTCGACGAGCACCAGCTGGGCAATCCGGTCGCCTGCCGACCAGGTGAACGGCGCCGCGGAATCGGTGTTGAGCAGCAGCACCCGGAGCTCCCCGCGGTAACCCGCGTCGATCAGCCCCGGCGCGTTGACGAGCGCGATTCCGTGCCGCGCGGCCAGGCCGGAGCGCGGCAGCACGAGACCGCCCTGTCCACGGGGGATCGCGACCGCGATTCCGGTGCCCACGCCGACCCGCTCTCCGGGCGCCAGCGTCCCGCCCTCGAGCGCGCGCAGGTCCAGGCCGGCGTCGCCCGGGTGGGCGCGCGTCGGCAGCACGGCTCGCGGATCGAGCCGCCGCACCCGCAGCGGCGCCGGCGTCGCGGACACCGGCTTCACGCCTTAGAGGGGGCGCTCAGTGTGAACGGCGCGAACCGGGCCGCGACCCCTGCGGGCAGCCGCGCCGAGATCCGCACCCCCTCGGGGGTGTCCTCGCGCTCGAGGTCACCGGCGATCTCATGAAGCTCGGCGAGCCGGCCGCCCTCGCGATACGGGACGAGCAGCTCGACGGGCGCGAGCCGGCGGCGGAACTCGGTCTCGATCCGCGCCACGAGCTCGGGCAATCCCTCCCCGGTCCGCGCCGAGACGAGCATCGCGTCGGGGTGACGGTGGGCGAGCTCGGTACGCCGCTCGGAGTCGATCTGGTCGGCCTTGGAGAGCACGAGCACGCTCGCCGCCTCGCCGGCGTGGATCTCCTCCAGCACGTCCTCCACCGCACGGGTCATCGACTGCAGCTCGTCCTCCTCGGCGGAGGCGTCGGCGACATGCAGGATGAGATCGGCGCGGATCGTCTCCTCGAGCGTTGCCCCGAACGCGTCGACGAGCTGATGGGGCAGTTTGCGGATGAACCCAACGGTGTCGGTGATCAGGTAATCCCGCCCCCCGGAGCGCATCACCCGGGTGGTCGGATCGAGCGTGTGGAAGAGGCGATCGCGGACCGGCACCTCAGCACCGGTGAGCGCGTTGAGCAGCGTCGACTTGCCGGCGTTGGTGTAGCCGGCGAGCGCGATCTGAGGCAGATGCGCCCGCTCGCGCTCGGCCCGCATCACGCCGCGGGTCGAGCGGACCTGCGCGAGGCGTCGCTTCAGCGCGGAGATCCGGTCACGCGCCAGCCGGCGGTCGGTCTCGATCTGGGACTCGCCAGGGCCTCGGGTACCGATCCCGCCGCCGAGCCGCTCGAGGTGGGTCCACAGGCCGCGCATCCGGGCGAGGTTGTACTCGAGCTGGGCGAGCTCGACCTGGAGCTTGCCCTCCGCGCTATGGGCGTGGTCGGCGAAGATGTCGAGAATCACCGCCGTGCGGTCGACGACCGGCATCTCCAGCACCTTCTCGAGGTTGCGCTCCTGACGTGGCGTGAGCTCGTCGTCGCAGGCGACGAGGTTCGCGTCCGCCGCCTTCAGCTCGGCCCCCAGTTCCTCGAGCTTGCCCGGCCCGAGGTACGAGTTCGGGTGCGGCGTGTCCCGGTGCTGGATGGCCCTGCCGACGGCGGCCACGCCCGCGGTGCGCAGCAGCTCCTCGAGCTCCTCGAGGTGGTCGTCCTGGCCTGCGGGCAGCGCGGCGATCATGTAAGCGCGTTGACGCGCCCGTCCGGGTGGGCGGGCGTCTTGCGGGCGGCGCGAGGGCCGGCTGCCGTTCGTCGTGATCTCAGACGGAGCCAAACAATCTCATGGTAGCTCGGCCGGATACGTGAGGGGCCGCCTGCGCCCGTAGACTCCCGACCGTGGAAGGGGCGTCCGCCGCACCGCCGGTCGGCACGATCGCGATGTTGTTCACCGACGTCGCATCGTCCACCGAGCTGGCGCGAACGCTCGGGCCTGGATGGCGCGAGGTCCTTGCGGCTCACCATGCGATCGTCGGCGGCGCGATCACGGCCGAGGACGGCTGGATCGACGGCACCGAGGGAGACGCGTTCTTCGCCACGTTCGCCGACCCGGCGGCGGCGGGCCGGGCCGCGCTCGCCGCGCAGCGAGGGCTCGCCGCGCACCCGTGGCCGGCGGAGGCGGGAGCGGTCACCGTGCGGATGGGGCTGCACGTCGGCCACGTGGTGCGTGCGGGCACCGGCTACGTCGGCCTGGAGGTTCACCGCGCCGCGCGGATCGCGGCTGCGGCCCACGGTGGCCAGCTGCTGCTCAGCGACATTGCCGCCCGGATGCTCTCGGAGACGGTCGTCAGCGAGTCAGTGGGGATCCACCGGCTGAAGGATTTCCCCCAGCCTGAGGCGCTGTTCTGCGCGGTCATCGACGGCCGTGGGGCGTCGGCGTTCCCGCCGCCCCGCGCTGAGGCGAGGCGTCCGAATAACCTCCCGGCCGGCGCGCAGAGGCTGGTCGGCCGCGACGATGACCTCGCGCGCATCCGGGATGCGCTCATCACTGACCGCGAGCGGCTCGTCACGATCACCGGGCGGGGCGGCGCGGGGAAGACGACCCTCGCCCTCGCGGTCGCGGGCGAGCTCCTCGACGCGTTTCCGGGTGGCGTCTGGCTGACGAGCCTGGCGACCCTCGAGGACGCCGAGGATGTCCCCAAGGCGATCGCCTCCGCGGTCGGCGCGACGTTTGACATCGAGGGGACGGCAAGCGCGGCGATCGTCGCACGGCTGCGTGCCCGCGACCGGACGCTCGTCGTGCTCGACAACTGCGAGCACGTCATCGGGATGGTCCCCGAGCTTGCCGCCCTGCTCGGCGCGCTGCCGGATCTCCAGGTGCTCGCCACCTCTCAGGCGCCGCTGCATCTCTCCGCAGAGCTCGTCGTCGCACTCGACGCCCTCGACGACGCGGACGCGCTCGCGCTGGTGGCGCGCGTGGCGACGCGGCGTAACCCCGGGATCTCGGTCGGCGGGCGCGATCGGGACGCGCTGATCGAGCTCGTCCACCTGCTCGACGGACTCCCGCTCGCGCTCGAGGTCGCCGCCGCCCGCCTCACGCTGCTCTCCCCCGCTCAGCTGACGGAGCGCCTGCGCGCCTCACCCGACGTCCTGCGCGACGACCGCTCCGACCGCCCGGCGCGGCAGCGCTCACTGCGCGCCACCGTCCAGTGGAGCCTCCGCCTGCTCGATCCCGCCACGAAAACGCTGTTCGCCAGGCTCGGCGCGTTTGCCGGCCCGGTGGAGCTCGAGGAGCTCGAAGTCGTCTGCGGCGGGGACGAGCTGGACGTGATCGGCGAGCTGTTCCGGCTGCTCGAGGTCGCATTGGTGAGGCGCGTCGAGCACGGCGACGGCCGGATCCGCTTCGGGCTGCCGGAGGGGCTGCGGCGAATCGCGGCCGACGAGCTTGACGACGCCGCTGACGGGGACCATTGGCGACGAGCGCACGCCGAGCACCAGCGCGACATCATCTGGCCGGTCCGAACTCCGTCGGTCAGCCGGGCGGAGTACGACCGCGCGGTGGCCGCAACGGCGGAGCGGCGCCGCGCGTTGCAGTGGTCCCGGACGCACGCTCCCGAGGTCGCGCAGACGATCGCCGCCGGCCACGCGATCCTGGCGGCGGACCTGGGTCAACTGCGCGAGGCGGTCGACACCGTCGAGCCGTTGCTCGCCGACCCGCCATCGAGCGCCGATGCGGTCATCACCGCCGGGATCGGGGCCGTCTGGGCGCTGCTCGTCGGACGCACCGAGGAGGCGTTGCCGCACGCCGACCGTGCCGTGGATGCGGCCGACGACCCGCAGACACGCGCCGCGGCGCTGACGATGCGCTGCCTGGCGCTCACGTTTGTCGGGCGCACCGCCGAGGCCGTCCTCGACTCCGAGGAGGCAGTCCGGCAGGCTCGGCTCGCAGGCGACGCCGACCTCGGCGCGGCGCTGGTCATGCACGCGCAGTCCCTGCTCGCCGCCGGCGAGCTCGATGCCGCGGCCCGGGCCCTCGAAAGCGGAACGGAGCTCCTACAGCGCACCGACGTGGCGTCGGCCTGGAAGCGGTTCACGGTCGCGGGCGACATCGCCGCCGCCCAGGGGCGCACCGTCGACGCCCTCGAGTTGTACGCCCGCTCCCTGCAGGAGGCCGAACTGCGGCGCAACGAGAGCCAGATCATGTTTGACCTCGCCGGCACGGCGGCGGCGCTCGCGGGACTCAGAGCAGACGCGGCCGCGCTCGAGGTCGAGGCGATGGCGCGCGTGCTCGCCTCAGAGCTCGGCGGTCCGGGCACCCAGGTCATTCATCTGCTCGACCGCTCGGAGATCGAACGCGCGAGAGAGCGGCTCGGCCCGGCGAGCGTGTCGGCAAGCGACCGCGGCCGCGCCACCCGTGCGGACGCTCGGGTCGCCCGAGCCTGTGAGCTCGTGAGCGCCACCGTGAGCGCGGAGCGGCCCTCGGTCAGCCGCTCAGGCGGCTGAGCCGGTCGACCGCCTCGATCAGACGCTCCTCCGGGCAGGTGAGTGAGATCCGGAAGAACCCCTCGCCGTTGGGCCCGTAGGCGCCCCCGGGCGAGATCACCACGGCGGCCTGCTCCAGGACGTGCTCGCAGTAGGCGGCGGCGTTCTCGTAGCCCTCAGGGATCGGCGCCCAGACGTAGATCGTGCCCTTCGGCCGGGCCACCTCCACCCCCGCCGCGGCGAGCGCGTCGCACACCAGATCCCTGCGACGGGCGTAGACCTCGTTCATCGCCCGCACCGAGGCGTCGACCTCCGGTCCGAGCGCGGCGACGCCCGCCAACTGGATCGCCTCGAAGAGCCCCGAGTCGACGTTCGACTTCAGCCGCCAGAACTGGGCGATCGCGTCCCCATTGCCCAGGATCGCGGCGCATCGCCAGCCGGTCATGTTGTAGCCCTTGGAGAGCGAGAAGACCTCGACGCCGACCTCCTTGGCACCCGGCGTGGCCAGGAACGAGGGCGCGACGTAGCCGTCGAACGTCGTCTCGGAGTAGGCGTTGTCGTGGACCACCAGGAAGTCGTGCCTTCGGGCAAGCTCGATCGCCTGCTCGAACAGCCCGGTCGGCACGACGGCACCGGTCGGGTTATTCGGGTAGTTGAGGAACATCAGCCGCGCGCGGTCGAGCACCTCGGTGGGGATTGCGCCGAGGTCGGGGGCGAAGCCGCGCTCGGGCACGAGACCCATCAGGTGCGACTCAGCGCCCGCCATCAGCGGCCCGCCGGTGTATACGGGATATCCGGGGTCGGAGGCGAGCGCGATGTCGCCCGGGTCCAGGAACGCGAGCGACAGGTTGAAGATGCACTCCTTGGCGCCGATCGCCGGCATCACCTCGGCCGCCGGGTCGATCGCAACGCCGAAGCGCCGGTCGTAGAACGCGGCGAGCGCCTCGCGGAACTCCTGTCGACCGCGGTTGGTGGGATAGCGATGGGTGCCCGGGTCGGCGATCGCCTGCTGGGCGGCCGCGACCACCGGCGGGTAGGTCGGCGTGTCGGGGTCGCCGATGCCGAGCGAGATCACGTCCACGCCGGCCGCCTGCTTGTCCGCGATCTTGCGCTCGAGCTCTGCGAACAGGTACGGCGGGATCTGCTGCAGGCGCCTACTCGGTTGCATGAAGCTCCTCGACGAATTCAGCGGACAGGCGACCGGAGAACACCGGGACCGCCCAGCCGCTCAGGGTGACGTGCAGGTCCTCCCCCACCTCGACCACCAATTCGCCGCCGTCGAGCACCACCGTCACCGGAGAGTCGCCTCCGGCCACCACGTGGGCGATGGCCGCGCCGCTCGCTCCGGTGCCAGAGGCGCTCGTCTCGCCCACACCCCGTTCGAAGATGCGCGCGCGGATCCGATCGCCGGCCAGTGGCGTGTACCAGGAGACGTTCGTCCGGTTGGGGAACTGGTTGTGGCGCTCGATGCCCGGGCCCAGGTGGGAGAGTTTCAGATCGACCAGCTCCGCCTCGCTTCCCATCCGGATGGAGCACTGCGGGTTTCCGATCACCACGTGCTGGAAGGACCAGGTGTGCGCGTGGCCGCCGTGGTCGTCGGTGAGCTCCCCGCGGCCGTCGGACGCGCCGCCCGGGTAGTCGGCGGTCTGCAGACGGGCACGCCCGAGGTCGACCGAGGCGGTGGTCGGCGAGGTGATCGTCGGGCGAATCTCGCCCGCCACGGTCTGGATCGAGAACTGATCCGCGCTCGCCCAGCCGCGGCGGCGCAGGTAGAGCACCGCCTCGCGTGAGCCGTTGCCCGACATCTCCGCCTCCGACCCGTCGGGGTTGAAGATCCGTAGCCGCGCGACGAATCCAGGCTCGTCGGGCGCCGAGAGCAGCAGGATTCCGTCGGCGAACACGCCGGTGTGCCCGGCGCAGATCGCGCGGATGCGAGCGGGCGTCAGCTCGAACGGCAGCGCATCCTGCTCCACGATCAGGTAGTCGTTACCGAGGGCGTGCCATTTCTCAAACTCCACGCGGCGGCAGTCTAGGCGTCCTCATGACGACGACCACTCCGGCACCAGTCCGGGCGGTGTTGCGCTCCCCGGCCGCTCCATTGCTCGTGCTCGCGCTCGTCTCGCTGCTGTCCCTCGGGGCGCGCACGTACCAGCTCGGCCAGCCCTGCACGCTGCCGTGCAGGACCGCGAACAACCACACGCTCATCTTCGACGAGGCGTACTACGTCAACGCGGCGAGAGTGATCGCCCACATCCGCCCGCCCGCCGGCTCCCACTACGACCACTCGCCGTTGGGGACCGATCCGAACGCCGAGCACCCGCAGGGGGCAAAGCTGCTGATGGCCGGCGCGATCGAGTTGTTCGGCGACGGGCCGTTCGCGTGGCGGATCGGATCGGTGATCTTCGGCTCGCTGGCGATCCTCGGCATGTATGCGCTCGTTCGCTCCGCCGGTGGCGGACGGTGGTCGGCGGTCTGTGCGGCCACGCTGATGGCCGCCGACAACCTGATGATCGTCTCGGGCAGGATCGGGACGCTCGATGTCTACGCGCTCGCGCCGATGCTGTTCGGCGCCGCGTTCTACTTACGCGGCCGGCTGGCGCCCGCGATCCTCCTGCTCGCACTCGCCGATTGCATGAAGGAGGTGGCGCCCTACGCGCTGATCGTGCTGGGGCTGCTGGAGCTCGGGCGCGTGGGGCTCGCGCGGCGCGACAGCTCCCTGCCCGCGCAGTGGCGGCTGCGTCCGGCGCTGCTGCGCTTGGTCCTGGTCGCGGTGGGAAGCTTCGCGGGGTTCATCCTCGGCCTGTGGGTGATGGGGTTGATCGCCACCCCGTACGCGGACAGCGCGCGCCAACTCATCACGGGAGGCCCGTTCGCCCATCTGTGGCACATCGTCACCTACGCCGAGGCGCTCACCGACCCGCATGGAGCGAGCGGGATCGCCTCCTATCCGTGGCAATGGCTGTTCGACAAGGGCGCGATCACCTACCTCGGCGTGAGCGCCCCGCTGCCCGGCCACGCGGCGGGGATCCTGCCGGTATGCCAGTTCCTCGGCGAGATCAGCCCGCCGATCCTCGCGCTCACGATCCCGGCGCTGCTGCTGTGCCTGGTTCGCCTGGTTGGGTGGCCACGGCGGCTCGCCCCACGCTCAGCCGGCGAGGCCCAGCTCGCCGTCCTGTCGCTCGCCTGGTTCCTCGGCACCTGGGGGCCGTACGAGCTGCAGAGCGCCTTCGAGCACCGCATCAGCTACCTCTACTACATGCTCTCGGTGATGCCGGGGATCTACCTGGCCCTCACCATCCTCGCCTCCCAGCTGTGGCGGACCCGGCGGGGATGGGCGCGGGGGCTGACCAGCACCTGGGCGGTGTCCGTCGTCGCGTTCGCGGTGATCATGTACCCGTTCGTGGCCGCGTTCTAGAGATCACGCCGATCACGGGGTGGCGTTCGCCGGCACGCCGTTGAGCGTGTCGACTGCCTGCATCACCCCTCCGGTGCGGAAGAAGTTGACCGCGACGAGGTTCGGGAGGTGGCCGCGCCGGCGCTCGCAGGTCCGCAGCCGGCGCAGCAGCGGCGCTGTGGCGTTGACCTTCGCCGCGTTGGAGGCGAGCGGGACGGGATCGGTCGACACCCAGTTGTTGACGAGCAGCAGCGGTGCCCCCGACTTCGGGCCGCGGCCGGGGCGGCAGCTCTCGCTGAGCTGTGCCGGATCGGTCAGCTGCGAGGCCTTGGAGAAGGCATACGGCGTCTCCTCGAGGATCCGCTGATAGGCGAGGTGGTACCACGGCGCCCCGCCCGAGTGGTGCTCGGCGAGGAACACCACCCGGCCGCCGGAGGCGATCATCTTGCGCAGCGTCGGCCAGCGGCCGGTGGCGGTGGGACCGCGGTAGGCGAGCGCGCCGAGGCCCGCGTCGTCGACGGCCTTGACGAAGGCGCTCGGCGCCACATAGTCCTCGTTGATGATCACCAGGACCTGCTGGGGGTGCGCGACGAGGTAGTCGTCGATCTGGTCCAGGACCGCGGGCAGCGGGGTGCCGCCGAGCTCGCAGAAGCCGTGACAGAGGTACATCGAGCGCGGGCCGCTGCCCTTGAAGCCGATCTTCTCACGCAGGTGCTCCGCGGATCGCCGTGCCTGGGGGGAGACGTCGCCGAGCGGCCCGCCCGCATAGGGCCCGTCGAGCACCGTGCGCAGGCGCCCGTTCTTCAGGCGCACCGCCTCGTGCGTGTCGATCAGCAGCCCCCGGACCCCGGCCTGGAGCTGGCCGGGAATCCCGACCTCCTGCTCGGCGCCGTACCACCCGGGCAGCGGCGCCGACATCGCGTTGTGCGTCGCGGCGAGCGCCACGTCGGGCAGCGGCCGGTCGCACAGCCGGCGGCTGCCGTCGCAGGGCGCCGGGGCCGGACCGCTGGCCTGCAGGGCGTCGGAGCCGACCAGCCCGCCGATCGCGCCGGCCACGCAGATCGCGACCACGACCACTGCAAGCGCGGTGCGCCGGCCGGGGATCCGCTCGGGCTGGAGGTCCGCCGCTCGCCGCGCGATGGCGCCGGTTCCGGGCGCCGGTGCGCGCGGCCCGATCAGCTCCTGGACGAGCGCGAGCAGCGTCGCGGCGCCGCGGTAGACCAGCACGATGCCCAGACCGGTGATGAGCAGCGTCACCACCGCGCCCGCGTCCAGCAGGCAGAGCGCCCCCAGCCCGAGCAGGACGAGGCCGCGTGCGGCGCGCTGCCAGCGGCGGCGCGGTTCACCGAGGATCACGCGGGCGAGGCTCTGCAGCCGCTCCTCGACGGCGGCCGGCCGCACGACCGAGACCGCCGCCGCGGCGAGGACAGCGCCGAGGGCCGCGACCACCCACGCCTCGACGCGCAGGTCGCCGAAGAACGCCCGGTAGACCGCCTCGGCCGCGGCGCGGTCCTCGTCGGCTGCGACCGCGTGGCCGACGAGCACCGACCCGACCTGCCACGCGACGACGAGCAGCAGCCCGGCGACGGCGACGGCGATGCCGACGCCGCTCAGCGCCCGTCGGCGGTCGGTGGCGAGCAGGACCGAGCCGATCGCGGCCAGCAGCGCGATCACGCCCAGCACGAGCGTCGTCAGGCGGGCGCGCGCGGCGATCCGCACCAGCACCGCGCCGAGACCGGCGACGTGGTCGCGGAACAGCTGAACCCGGTCCTCGATCCGGAGCTTGGAGGCAAGCTTTGGGCGCACGAGATCGAGTCCGGAGGCGGCGAGCGTTCCGGCGTCGGCGATGGTGAGCGTCACCGTGTCCCGATCGCCGCTCACCGCGGCGCGGTGCAGATCCCGGACGCCCGCCCGGAACAGATCTCCGAACGCCCGGCCGCCGATGGCGGCTGCGACGACGCTCTGGACCAGCGGCCGCGCCGCGAGCAACTGGCCGGCGTGCCGGATCACCAGATCATCGGTGACCCGCCGCGCAATCACCGCCCGGACCGCGGGCGCCTGCAGGGCGTTCGTCGCTCGGTCGGCGAACTGATCGGAGCTGCCGGCGATGTCGTGGACGTAGCCCGCCGCGAGGGCCAGCACGAGCGCCAGCCCCACGATCAGCCCGAGCGCCCCGGAGAGGCGCGTGCGTGCCGAAGGCGCGCCGTTCGACGCATGCGGCCGGCCCGACGTGCTCACGACTCGCCCTCCGGGTCGAGCCGGCGCTCGATCTCCGCGGCCACCGTGTCCGGCTCGCGCCCGGTCACATCGATGACGACGACTCCCGCGAGTTTGCGCATCCAGGTCAGCTGCCGGCGGGCGTAGTTGCGGGTGCGGCGCTTCATCGATTCGATGTCGCCGGCCAGCAGGTCGTCGAACCCGAGCGCCTTGCGCGCGGTGGGCGACGCCCCGGCTGCGGCCGCGCGTCGCACCTCCTCGGCGGCCCCGGCCGCGACCATCGCGTCGACGCGCGCCTCGATCTGGGCGTAGAGCGCGGCGCGATCCATCACCAGTCCGGCGAGCAGCGTCGGGTGGCGCGTGTCAGCGGTCCACAGCTCGGACTCGGTCCGACCGGGCCGCCCCGATACTCCGCCGGGCGGCGGATGGAGCGCGTCGCTGTCGAGCAGCTCGAGCGCGCGCACGATGCGGCGGCCGTCGGTCGCGGGAAGCGGCTCGGCCGCCCACGGGGCGCGCGCGGCAAGGCGTGCGTGGAGCTCGGCGGGGCCGACGCGCTGGAGCTCGGCCACCCAGCGCTCCCGGACACCGTCGGCGGGCGGCGGGAGCAGGCTCAGCTCGGTGAGCGCCGCGCGCAGGTAGAGGCCGGTGCCGCCGACGACGATCGGCCGCCGCCCGGCGTCCAGCAGCGTGTCGATCTCGGCGTGCGAAAGCTCCGCGTAGCGCCCGGCGCTGAACTCGTCGGAGAGCGGCACGCACGACAGCAGGCGGTGCTCGAGCTCGGCTCGGTCCGACGGTGTCGCAGCGCCGGTGAGGATCTCCAGCCCGGTGTAGACCTGCAGGGCGTCAGCGGAGACCGCGACCGGGTCCTCGCCGCGGGCGCGCAGACGGCGGGCGAGCGCGATCGCCACCGCGGTCTTGCCGACGCCGGTCGGCCCGAACAGCGCGATGACCTGCCGCGGCGGCACAAACGGAGTATCACCCTCCGTCACGGGGCATAGTCTCCTGGTAATGCCGACTGCCCGCGTTCAACTCGACGGAGCGACCGCGCTCGTCACCGGCGCCACGGGCGGATTGGGTCAGGCGATCGCGATCGCGCTCGCCGAACGCGGGGCTTCGGTGATTGCGAGCGGCCGCCGCGAGGCCGAGCTCCAGGTGCTGACCGGTGAGATCGGCGGTCGCGCGGTGGTGGCGGACCTCGCCGCCCGGCACGACGTCGACCGCCTGATCGCTGAGGCAGCGGAGGCCGATGTCGTGGTGGCGAACGCCGGGGTGCCCGCGACGGGCCAGCTGGCGGACCTCTCGCGCGCGGAGATCGACCGGATGCTGGAGATCAACCTGCGCGTCCCGATCATCCTGGCCAAGGAGCTCGCACCCGGCATGGCGGCGCGCGGCGGCGGCCACCTCGTGTTCATCTCCTCACTGGCCGGCAAGGCCGCGTCGCCCGCGTCCTCGATGTACTCCGCGACGAAGTTCGGCCTGCGCGGGTTCGCGCTCGCCCTGCGCCAGGATCTCGCCCGCCGCGGCGTCGGGGTGTCGGTCGTCACGCCTGGCTTCATCCGCGGCGCGGGGATGCATCACGACAGCGGCGCGCGGCTGCCCCCCGGCACGGGGACCAAGACCCCGGCCGACGTCGCCGGCGCGGTGATCCGCGCAATCGAGGAGAACCGCGCCGAGCTCGATGTCGCGCCGGCTCCGCTGCGGGTCGGCGCTGCGTTCGCGTCGCTCGCCCCCGGTCTCGCGGCGCGAGCGGCGAGGCGGATGGGCTCGCATCGCGTCGCGGGCGAGTACGTGCGGGCGCGGACAGAGCGCGACTGAGGGCACCCCTGTCGACCGGGGCGCGCCGGGCCGGCGCCGCTGAACGCGCCCTGTGCCCGACCGTGCCGCCGGTCTAGCGGGCTTCGGCGGCCTCGTGCTCCCCGGTGACCGAGGTGAGCGCGGCCATGATCTCGTCCGCCAGCCGCGGGCCGTCGTCCGCCAGCTGCGGGGTGGCCTGCACGCGGATCACGACGTCATCGCCGTCGACCTCCTCCAGCACGACGCCCTTGGAGCTCGTCGGGGTGCCGATCTCCTGATCGAGGATCGCCTGGACCTGGCTGGGACGGACGCCGTGGGTCAGGCGCACCTTCACGTCGACCGAGTCCGGCTCCTTGAGCGGCACGACGACCGCCGCCAGCACCACGTTGTTGGGGATCATCCACTTCTCAGGGCCCTGGGTGAGCGTCGTGTACAGCAGGCCGAGCGAGCTCACCACGCCGTCGATCTGGCCGCCGGTCGCGCCGGCCTGGAGCCGCACCCGCTCACCGACCCGGAATGGCCGGGCGCTCAGCAGCACGATTCCCGCAAACGCGTTCCCGAGCGTCTGCTGGGCCGCGAGACCGACGACCACTGCGGTGAAGCCACCGCCGACCGCGAGCGTCTTGATGCTCGTCCCGGCGACCGAGAGCAGCGCGAACAGGATGATGATGACCACCACGATCCGCACCACGAACCCAACCGTCCCCGCGGTCGCCGGGTCCATCCGGCGCAGGAACGTCGGGCCCGCGAGCTTGCCCAGATCTCCGGCGAGCTTCCAGCCCACGATGACGAGCGCCAGCAGCGTCGCGATCAGCAGCACCGTCTGCCAGGCCGTGTGGTGCCTCAGGTGCTTGAGGTGGTGGTGGACGTAGGAGATGTGGCCGAGGATCTCCCAGTGGTGGCCCCAGAAGATGAGGATCGCGATGAACAGCGGCACCAGCACCGCCGCCTCACGGCGAGCCCGTTTGACGACGCGCTCGTTGAAGCCCACCGATAGTCCGGCGGCCTCCCACGCGTCGCTGCGCGTCTCGAACATCCGGTCGAGGTTGAGGTCCCTAGGGGATTTGAACTGTCGTGGCATCGGCTCTCAGGGTTGCACGAGCTGTCGTCGGAAATTCGCCGCGGGCGTCGTCCGCTGACATCTCAGAGCAGGCTACGTGCGATTTCGGAGGGTTTCAGCAGAGATCGAAGAGTCGCTCCTGACCGCTCGCGGAGGCGTTCGCCGGCGGCGATGTGCGCAATGGCGACTCCAGCTCTCTGCCGCGTGCCCATTCCCCCTCGACGGGTGCCTGTGAGCGGTCGAGCAGCGCGACGAGTCTTCGGCGCTCGCCCGCCGGCGCGTACGCTCCGCGCCGGTACAGCTCACGATAGCGATCGACGAGCTCCGGTCGTTCCGAGCGCAGCCACTCCATGAACACCTGCCGTACCCCGCTGCGCAGGTGGAGCGCGATCCCCGTCACATAGGCGGCGCCTGCCTCGGAGCACAATCGCAGGATCTCCCGCACCTGCTCGGGATCGTCGTTGATCCCGGGCATCAGTGGCGCCACCAGCACCCCCGTCCGGATCCCCGCCGCCGTGAGCTTGGCCACCGCCTCGAGCCGGGCCCGCGGGTTGGGCGTGTGCGGCTCGGTCGCCCGCCATGCCTGCTCGTCGATCGTCGGGACCGACAGCGCGGCGCTGAAGTCCGCCCGCCGGTTCAGCTCCAGCATCAGGTCCAGGTCACGCAGCAGCAGCGGCGACTTGGTGAGCACCGATCCCGGGTTCCGCGCATCGATCATCGCCTGCCAGATGCCCCGCATCAGCTTGTACCGGCCCTCCACCCATTGATACGGGTCGGTGTTCGTCCCGAGCGCGATGTGCTCCCCCTTCCACGAGGGCCGCCGGAGCTCAACCCTGAGCCGCTCCGGCGCGTTGACCTTGACCACGATCTCGCGCTCGAAGTCCCGGCCGGCGTCGAGGTCGAGATAGAGATGCGTGGGCCTAGCAAAACAGAAATTGCATGCGTGGGTGCATCCGCGGAATGGATTGATCGTCCAACGGAACGGCATCCGCGATGCCTCGGGCACGCGGTTGAGGATCGACTTGGCGCGGACCTCGTAGAACCGTGTGGGGACCGAGTCCGGCGCCTCGAAATGGCGCACCACGGCCTCGTCGCGGTACCCCGGCAGGGACGTCCGCTCTTCGGCCTCGATCGTCTGCTGACTCCAACGCACGAACATATGTTCGCATACAGTCCGGACAGACGCCTCCGACCTGCGAGCGCGAGCTCCACCGGGGCGAGAGCGACTGCGAGCGTCAGCCGGCGACGCGCGAGAGCAGCGAGGCCTCGCCCATCAACGTCTGGCTGGTCGCCGCGGTGATCTGCACCTCGACGTACTCCCCCGGTTCGCCGAGCCCCTCGAAGTTCACGACCTTGTTGTGGCGCGAGCGACCGCGCAGGCGGGTGGGATCGGTCCGCGACGGTCCCTCGACCAGCACCTCCACCGTCCGGCCGACGAACCGCTGGGCGCGCTCACGGGCGCGGCGCTGGACGACCTCGACGAGGCGCTCCATGCGCTCCACCTTGAGCTCGTGTGGCACCTGGTCCTCCATCTCGGCCGCCTCGGTCTCCCGTCGCGGCGAGTAGACGAACGTGAACGCGCCGTCGTAGCCGACCTGCTCGCAGACCTCGAGCGTCTGAGCGAAGTCCTGCTCGGTCTCGCCCGGGAAGCCGACGATGATGTCGGTGGAGAGCGCGCAGTCCGGCACGTGCTCGCGGATCAGCGCGACCCGGTCGAGATAGCGCTCACGGGTGTAGGTCCGCCGCATGCGCTTGAGCACCGGGCTCGAGCCGGACTGCAGCGGCAGGTGGATGTGCTCGCACAGGGACGGCAGCTCCGCGTGGGCCACGATCACGTCTTCGCGCATGTCCTTGGGGTGCGGGCTCGTGTAGCGGATCCGGCGGATACCGTCGATCCCGTCGAGTTCGCGCAGCAGCTCCGAGAACGTGACCCGCGACTCCCGAGCAAGGTCGCGGCCGTAGGAGTTGACGTTCTGGCCGAGCAACGTGACCTCGCTCACCCCGTCGGCGGCGAGCGCCCGGACCTCGTCCACGAGCTCCGCGGCGGCCCGGCTCACCTCACGACCGCGGGTCGAGGGCACGATGCAATACGAGCACACCGAGTTGCAGCCGACCGAGATTTGGACCCAGCCCTGGAACTCCCGCGCGCGCTTGGCCGGCAGGTGGCCGGTGAACCCCTCGAACTCGAAGAACCCCTGCGCCGTGAGTGAGTCGCTGGTGAGGAACTCGGCGAGCCGGTGCACCTGACCGGGGCCGAACGCGACATCGACGAACGGGAACTGGCGGAAGACCTCGTCCTTCACCGATTGGGCCCAGCAGCCGCCGACCCCGACGATCCGTGCCGGGTTTTCGCGCTTCAGGCGCTTGGCCTCGCCGAGATGGGCGACGAACTTGCTGTCGGCCGCCTCGCGGATCGAGCAGGTGTTGAACAGGATCAGATCCGCGCCCTCGCGGTCGGGCGACTCGCCGTAGCCGAGCGATTCGAGCATCCCCTTCATCCGCTCGGAGTCGTGCTCGTTCATCTGGCACCCGAAGGTCGTCAGGTGATAGCGCTTGGCCGACATGAGGACGAGGCTATCCGAGCCCGCTCAGCGGGCGTACTGGGTCGCCCGGGACTCGCGGATGACCGTGACCTTGATCTGGCCGGGGTACTCGAGCTCCTTCTCGATCTCCCGCGCGATCTCATAGGACAGGGCGCTTGCAGCGTCGTCGTCGATCGCGCCCGGGGCGACCATCACGCGGATCTCCCGGCCGGCCTGCATGGCGTAGACCTTGTCCACGCCGGCGTGGCGGGTCGCAATCTGCTCAAGGTCCCGCAGCCGCTTGACGTACTGCTCCAGCGACTCGCCGCGAGCACCGGGCCGGGCGCCCGAGAGCGCGTCGGCGGCCTGGACGATGACGGCCTCGATCGTCTGCGGCTCGACCTCGTTGTGGTGGGCCTCCATCGCGTGGGCGACGGCCTCGTCCTCCCCGTAGCGGCGCGCCAGCTCGCCGCCGACGAGCGCGTGCGGCCCCTCGACTTCGTGCGTGACCGCCTTGCCGATGTCGTGCAGCAGCGCCGCGCGACGGGCGGTCTTGGGACTCGCGCCGAGCTCATCGGCCATCATCGCCGCGAGGTGGGCGACCTCGATCGAATGGGCGAGCACGTTCTGTCCGTAGCTCGTCCGGAAGCGCAGTCGCCCGAGCGTCTTGACGATCTCGGGGTGCAGGCTCTGCACGCCGGCGTCGAAGGCCCCCTGCTCACCGAGCTCGACGATGTGCGCCTCGAGCTCTGACTTGGTCTGGTAGTAGGTCTCCTCGATGCGCGCGGGATGGATCCGCCCGTCCTGGAGCAGCTTTTCAAGCGTGAGCCGCGCGAGTTCGCGTCGCACCCCGTCAAAGCCGGAGAGCACGACCGCCCCGGGGGTGTCGTCGATGATGAAGTCGACGCCGGTGATGTTCTCCAGCGCGCGGATGTTCCGGCCCTCACGGCCGATGATGCGGCCCTTCATGTCGTCGGAGGACAGCTGGACCACCGAGACGGTCGTCTCGGCGGCGTGACTCGCGGCGAGCCGCTGCATCACGACCGACAGGATGTTGCGCACGCGGCGCTCGGCCTCGCGCTTGGTGTCCTCTTCGATCTGACGGATCCGGCGTGCGGACTCCTGCTTGGCCTGATCCTCGATCTCCTGGAGGAGCACCTGCTTGGCCCGGGCGCCCGACATGCCGGCGAGCTGCTCCAGCCGGCGCTCGGCCTCGCCGCGCTGACCGGCGAGCGACTCACGTTCGAGCTCCAGCTCGGCCTCGGCGTTGGCGATCGCCCGCTCACGGCGCTCGAGCAGCTCGCCGCGCTCGGCGAGCGCGGCCTGCAGTGCGCTGGCGGTGGCGGCGGCCGCGGACGGCTCCGCAGCGGGTACCGGCGCTGAAGACGGGGCGGTCACGGGGGGCGCGGCATGTGCTCCGGGGCGGGTGCGTCCGTACACAACCGCGGCGAGGACGATGCCCAACGCGATCACGGCGGCCCCTACGATCACTTCCATTGTCGTTCCTCTCACGTGGCCGCGCGGGCGACCACGTCCCTTCAGTCATTTGTGATGTGAGAGCGAACGACCGGTCCGTGCATCGCACGAACTGATCCGGCACCGGCGCCCGCCGCCAGACAGACGGGAGCCGAACGCTGTGAGGCACCGCGAAGCGGCCCTCAGACCTCCAATTCAGGCCGCCGGTACGGCTCGTGGAGAATGGACGCGAGGAATTTCAACGGTTTCTGGATCACTGGTTTTTGCTGGAATTTCATGGGTCGCGAGGACCGTCGTTCACTGCGTCCATCGTAGTACCGCAAGGGTGCCTCCGCAATGGCCGCAAGAGCTCGGCCGAGCCGGTCAGACAGCGCGGGCGTGAGCGGCGAGCGCGTCGACCGCGAGCTCGGACTCGTAGCCCTTGCGCAGCAGCATCGAGAGCGCGCGGTCCCGGTCGCGCCGTTCGCGCGGTGGGTCCGGGAAGCGCCGGCGCAGAAGCTCGACCGCGCGATCGAGCTCGGTCTCCGGGTCCCCCGCCCCACAGTCCTCACCCGCGCCGAGCGCCTGCTCGGCAAGGTCGCGATCGACGCCCCGCTCGGCAAGTCCGCGACGGATGCGCTCGCTCCCCCACTGCTCGAGCGTGCGCTTGTCGGCGACGAACATCTCGGCGAACCGCGAGTCGTCGACGAGCCTCTGGTCGACCAGCTCCTCGACGACGCTCTCCGCGGTCGCCTCCGACACGCCCTTGCGGGCGAGATGGGCACGCACCTCCGTGGTCGTGCGCTCGCGCCGGTTGACGTGCGACAGCGCCCAAGCGAGCGCCTGAGCCTGTCGCTCCTGGTCGGTCTGCGGCGTGCGCTCGGCGGCGCCCATCGTCACTTCAGCGGCGGCGTGTCGCGGCGGCGGTTGCGATCAAGCCGCCGACCCCACCGCGGTCAGCGCGGCGGCCTGCTCCTCGTCGTGGTCGATCTCTTTGACGAGGTCGCGGCTGAGCCCGAGCGCGTCGTAGACCTTGGTCTGGATCTCGTCGGCCATCTCGGGATGCTCGTCGAGGAATGCCTTGGCGTTCCCGCGGCCCTGACCGAGCCGCTCGTCGCCATAGGAGAAGAACGAGCCGGACTTGGTGACGATGTTGTGCTCGATCCCGTAGTCGAGCAGACAACCCGACGTCGAGATGCCCTTACCGAACTCGATGTCGAACTCGGCCTGCTTGAACGGCGCCGCCACCTTGTTCTTGACGACCTTGACCCGCACCCGGTTGCCGACCGCCTCGGTGCCGTCCTTGAGCGTCTCGATGCGCCGGATGTCCAGGCGCTGCGAGGAGTAGAACTTCAGCGCGCGACCGCCCGGCTGGGTCTCCGGCGAGCCGAACATGACCCCGACCTTCTCGCGGATCTGATTGGTGAACACGCACAGCGTCTGCGCACGGTTGAGGTTGCCGGCGAGCTTGCGCATCGCCTGGGACATCATCCGCGCCTGGGCACCGACGGTCTGATCGCCCATCTGGCCCTCGAGCTCGGCGCGTGGCGTCAGCGCGGCGACCGAGTCGACGGCGACGAGGTCGACCGCACCCGAGCGGATCAGCATGTCGACGATCTCAAGGGCCTGCTCGCCGTAGTCGGGCTGCGAGACGAGCAGCTCGTCGATGTCGACCCCGATCGTCTGCGCATAGAGCGGGTCCATCGCGTGCTCGGCATCGACGAACGCGCAGACACCACCCAGCTTCTGGGCCTCGGCGATGATGTGGTAGACGAGCGTCGTCTTGCCCGAGGACTCCGGGCCGAAGATCTCGATGATCCGGCCGCGCGGCACGCCACCGATTCCGAGTGCGATGTCGAGCGAGAGCGCGCCGGTGGGGATCGCGTCGCAGTTGACGCGGGCTCCGGGGTCACCCATCCGCATGACGGTTCCCTTGCCGAACTGACGCTCGATCTGGGTCAGCGCGCCCTGGAGGGCGGCCTGCCGCTTGGCGTCGGCCTTGGGATCGGACGCGCCGACGTTTGCGCCTCTGTCGTTCACGCTCATTCTCTGGCT
Organism: Solirubrobacteraceae bacterium; assembly: GCA_036501965.1. Classification (GTDB taxonomy): domain Bacteria; phylum Actinomycetota; class Thermoleophilia; order Solirubrobacterales; family Solirubrobacteraceae; genus Palsa-465. The sequence goes on along the minus strand of DASXZK010000072.1, from coordinate 30,876 downwards.
CCTGTGGTCATCGCGCGTTGGAACGGTCACGGTAGGCGGAGGGTCGGACAGAACCGAGTCGAACGCCCGTTCCGTTCACCGCCCGCTCGGACTGCGCCCAAACCTAGGTCCGGAGCCTGTCACCGAACAAGACATGGATGTCACGTCCGTGCGCCGATTTGGGTGCCTCAGAGCACAATCCGCGCGAGCGCCTCGTAGCGCGATCCCGGCCACGAGCGCATCACAACAACCGCTGTCGCGCCGAACGGCTCCAACACCGGCGGCGCCGGGTCCACCTCCCGCCTCCCGCGAGGGTCCCGAGAGGACATGCGGGCAACCGTGACATGGGCCAACCACGCCCGGCGCTCGGGCGAGTACCAGCCACCCTCGGAGAGCCGGGTGCTCAGCGCCGCCTGTAGCGCGCCCGCGCGGCCGTCCCGATCACGCAGCGAGACCGCGCACACCCGGGGCCGGCGCGGCGGCAGCCAGCGAACCTGGTCGGGCTCGAACACGAACGGAGGCGGCTCGTCTCCGCCTCGGGCCACCTCGGAGGCCACCGCCGCCGAGATCGCCTCGACAGCACTCAGCTCGACCTCGCCGAGAAAGCACAGCGTCAGGTGCAGCGCATCGACATCGAGCAGGCGCACTCCGGGCTCCCCGCCGACCGTCTCGCCCGCCCAGTTCACGAGCGCAGAGCGCACCACCCCGGGCAGCTCGAGCGCGACGAACAGCCGCGCCCGGCCCTCCCCGCCGGCGCCCGGCCCGTCGCTCACACCGCGCGCTCGTCGGCCCGCAGCGCGTCGTCCTCGGCGTCGGCGTCGCCGAGCAGCAGCCGCCGCAGCAGGTGCATCGCAACCGTCACCGACCGGTCGCGGACATCGGCGCGGCTGCCTGGCATCTGCGGCGCGCGGGTGATCCGCCGCCCGTCAGCGGTCCACACCGAGATGCAGACGAGACCGACCGGCTTCTCGGCCGTGCCGCCGCCGGGCCCGGCGATCCCGGTGATCCCGACGCCGACGCTCGCACCCAGGCGCACCGCGATCCCCGAGGCGAGCTCGCGCGCGACCGACGCCGAGACGGCGCCATCGCGCTCGATCAGCTCGGCCGGTACTCCCGCCACGAGCGTCTTGGCCTCGTTGGAGTAGACGACGCCGCCGCCGAGGAAGTAGGCGGAGGAGCCGGCCCGTTCGGTGAGCCGTGCGGCGAGCAACCCCGCGGTGCACGATTCGGCAACCGCCACCGTCTCACCGCCGGACAGCAGCAGTTCGGCGACCTGGTCGTCCACGGTCGAGCCGTCCTCGGAGAACAGCATCCTCCCGTGCCGCGTGCGGATGAAGTCGAGCAACGCGTCGTACTCCCCCTGGGCCGCAGGCTCGTACCGGGTCGCGATCTCGATCTCGCCGCGCCGCAGGCAGGTGGTGATCTCCAAGCCGCCGAGCTCGAGCCCGTCGGCGGCCGCCGCCTCGAGCGTCGCGGCGATCTCCGACTCGGGGATGCCGTAGAGCCGCACGATCTCCCGGAGATAGTGGGTTGCGCCGGCGATCGCGACGCGGAACGGCTCGGTGCCGACGGCGGTCTCCCACATCGGGCGGAGCTCGCCCGGCGGGCCGGGGAGAACCACGACGGTGGGGCCCGGCTCCTCGCCCCCGGACGCGCGAGGCGGGACGACGAGCCCGGGCGCGGTGCCGATCGGGTCGAGCACCGTCGATCCCTCGGGGATCACCGCTTGCTTGCGGTTCGCGCGGCGCACCGCCTCCTGGTCGAGGTTCGCCCAGCGCCGCATCAACGGCCGGAGGATCTCCGCGATCCGCTCCTCGAGCGCCTCGTCCAACACCATCTCGCGTCCGCAGAAGCGACCGACGATCTCGGCGGTGAGATCGTCCGCGGTCGGCCCCAGCCCGCCGCTGGTGACGATCAGCGACAGGCCGGCGTCGCGCATCCCCTCGAGCGCGACGAGCAGATCCTGGGGGCGATCGCCGACGATCTCGATCATCGCCGGGTCGACGCCGAGCTCGCGCAGCCGCTCGGACAGCCACGGGCCGTTGCGGTCGGAGATGATCCCGGTGAGCACCTCGGTGCCGGTGACGAGGATCCCCGCCCGCGGCACCGCCCCGCCCGCGCCGTCAGCTGGCGGGGTCTCGCTCACGTGCCGCAGGTGATGTTCGACGCGGGCGTGGCGATCACGGTGTGGCCGGTCGGAAGGATCCGGTAGGTGACCGGCGCCGTCGTCGCGGTGTTCGCAATCGTCTTGCCGTTGGCCTTGATCGTCACCGACGGGCCCCCGACGGTGAGCAGCAGCTTCTTGGCGGTCCCGCTCGGAATCGGCTGGCCGACCGCATAGTTGCCGTCGACGAGATGCACGCCATGGGCGTTCTCCAGACAGATGAACGTCGTTGCGGTGCTCGTCGCGGTGAGCGCCAGGGTCACAGTGCTCGGGACCCGCGGATGCTTGGTCACGGCGTGATGATGGCGGGCGTGGCGATGGCGATGATGGTGGCTGCTCTGCGTGGTCGTCGTCGTGTGATGGACCCCGGCCGAGTTGCTCGGGCCCTTCCCGTTGTTCTTGCCGACGATGTAGAGCACAGCGGCGACGATGACGAGCACGACCAGCACGATCGCCCACGGCGGGATCCCCACGCCTCCACCCGACTGGCGCCGGCGCTCGCGGTCACGTCGCTCTCGGCCGGGCGGCGCGATCGGCGGCGGCTCGTGATCGGCCGGCTTCTCGTAGCGGCGGCGGAACTCGTCCAGCAGCGCACGCGAGTCGAGGCCGAGGAAGTCCGCATAGGTCCGCAGGAAGCTTCGGACATAGACCTCTCCGGGGAGCAGATCCCACTCCTCGTTCTCCATCGCGCGCAGGTACTTGGCGCGGATCTTGGTGCGCAACTCGACCTCGCCGGTGTCGATGCGCATGCGCATCCGCGCCTCTCGGAGCTGGCTTCCGATCTCGTCCATTCCGCTGAGCAAGGCTACCGGCGCGTCCGCCCGTGGGGCGGTGCATCGTGCGCCGGCTAGGCCTCGTCGGTCGGGGATGCAGACCGTCCGTCCGGCGCCGGCGCGTCAAATCGCTGGACCGCCGTCTGCTCGGCGTCGACGGCCGCCGGTGCGATCGGCTCCGCGGCGCTCGGGCCGCGGGGCCGAGCGGATGAGGAGCCACGCTCGGCCTCGGCCAAGTGGGTGAGGATGCGCGGCACGTCGGCCTCGCCGATCAGCACCTGGCGGGGCTTCGATCCCTCGTAGCCGGAGATGATCCCGCGGCGCTCGAGCATGTCGATCAGGCGCCCGGCGCGGGTGTAGCCGAGCCGCAGGCGGCGCTGGAGCATCGAGGTCGAGGCGGTGCCCATCTGAGCGACGAGCGAGATCGCCTCCTCGAGCAGCGGATCGGAATCGGCGTCGTTCGGGTCCTCGGCGCCGCCGCCACCGTCGTCCTCTGACTCGACCTCCTGCAGCAGCTCCTCCTTGAGGTCCGGCTCGCCCTGCTTGCGCCATGCCTCGGTGATCTCCAGGATCTGGGGTTCGTCGATGAACGCGCCCTGGATGCGTTGCAGCCGCGAGGAGCCGACCGGGGAGAACAGCATGTCGCCCTGGCCGAGCAGCGACTCGGCGCCGTTCTGGTCGAGGATCACGCGGGAGTCGGTCTGGCTGGAGACCGCGAACGCGATGCGCGACGGGACGTTCGCCTTGATCATGCCGGTGATCACGTCGACGCGCGGTGACTGGGTGGCGAGCACGAGGTGCATGCCGACCGCACGCGCCTTCTGGGCCAGCCGGATGATCGAGTCCTCGACGTCGGCCGGGGCGACCATCATCAGGTCGGCGAGCTCGTCGATCACGCACAGGATGTAGGGCAGCGATGGCTCGCCGCGGGACTCGCGCACCCGGTTGAGCTCCGGGAGGCTGCGGGTGCGTGCGAGCGACATGATCGAGTACCGCTGCTCCATCTCGCGCACCAGGTTCTGCAGGGCGTTGGCCGCCTGACGCGGGCTCGTGATCACCGGCGTGAGCAGATGCGGGATCGACTCGTAGTGGTTGAGCTCGACCTGCTTGGGATCGACGAGCACCAGCCGCACCTCGTGCGGGGTCGCGCGCAGCAGGATCGAGGAGAGCATCGCGTTGACGCACGCCGACTTGCCGGCGCCGGTCGTGCCCGCGACGAGCAGGTGCGGCATCTTGGCCAGATCGGCGCCGACCGCCTTGCCCGCGATGTCCTTGCCGAGCCACACGGTCAGCGGCGACCAGTCCTCGGGCGCCGGGCCGATCACGTCGCCGAGATGCACGATCCGGCGCCGCGCGTTGGGCACCTCGATGCCAACGGCCTGCTTGCCAGGGATCGGAGCCAGGATGCGGATGTCGGTCGCCGCCAGCGCGTAGGCGAGATCGTCCTTGAGGTTGGCGACCTTGCTCATCTTCACGCCCGGGGCGAGCCGGACCTCGTAGCGGGTGATGTGCGGGCCCGAGACCTTCCCGACCACCTGCGCCTCAATCCCGAAGTGGCCGAGCGCCTCGACGAGCGAACGGGCGGTCTGCGCCTGCCCCGCGGTGTCCGGCTTGGAGTCGGCGCCGGTCGAGCGGGTGAGGTTGCGGGGACTCGGCACCCGCCAGACGAAGTCGGGGTCCTCCGTCACCGACGCGCGGTATCGCCCCTGCGGGGTGAGGTCGCCCTCGTCGACGTCCCTACCGGGGCCGCCCTGGCCGCCCTCGACGTCCTCATCCAGCTCCAGTTGGGCCGGCTCGTCCTCCATGCCCAGTTCGGGCAGCGAGTCGAGGCCATCGGCCACGGGCGCCTCGAGCGCAACCTCCGGATCCGCGACCGGGAGCTCGTCAAGCGGCGGCTGGGCGCGGATGGCGATCTCGTCGGTGTCCGAACCGGCGAGCGGATCGAAGTCATCCTCCGCGGGATCGGCGGTCACCGACCGTCGGCCGCGGATCCGCTCCGCGGCCCCGCTGGTGGCTGCGGCGGTCGCCGGGCGACGCGCCGGGATCCGGTCCCCGCCCACCCCGCCCACCCCGCTTACCTCGCGCAGCGCCCGGCCGGTGTTCGCGACGTGCGCGCCGGTCATCCGCAGCGCGCCGGCGAGACCAGCGCCGCTGACCAGGATGCCGCCCGCGACGAGCAGGAACACCGCCAGGATGTCGGCCCCGGCGTGTGAGATCAGGTGCGCGCAGATCCAGTACTCGCCGCCGCCGAGAATCCCGCCGCGCCGCTCCAGGGCTGCTGCCCGCCACAACTCGCCCGCGGGCGCGACGCCCGGGCCGATCCCGAACGTCCCGGCGGCCAGACCAAGCGTGAGCGCGATCGTCAGGCAGATGGTGCCGGTCCGCAGCGGGCGCGCGGGCGGGCGGAGCTCGCGCAGCAGGACCAGCGCGCCCGCGGCGACGAACGCAGCGGGCACGACGTAACCGAGCGCCCCGAACAGGAACCGCAGCACGGTGACCGCGCCGTTCCCCAGGGCGCCGCCAGACCACCCTGCGTAGGCGACGCCGGAGATGAAGATTCCGAGCGCGATCAGCGCGAGCGCTGCGATGTCGACGTGATGGCTCTCCAGGACCGGTCCCCCGCGTCCGAGCGAGGGGCCGCGGGAGGCGAGCAGGGACCGCCTTGCTCGCGTCTTCGGGCCGCCGGCGCTCTTGCGCGTGGCCGCTTGGCCACGGCCCTTGGCGGAGGGGCGGCGCTTGGGCGTGGAGCTGGCGGCCCGCTTGCGATTGGCGGCGGTGCGGGACTTCGTCGAGGCGGGCATCGTGCGGGTTCACTGCTTCGACGCGCACGGCCCGGCTCCTCCTCGGGCCCTAAACCCTCGGTAAGAACGCGGGCCGTCCTCCCCCGTGCCCCGTACCATCACGCCTCAAGATGGCCGATTTCGACCGCCCGCCACGCGTGCTCGTCGTCGAGGACGACGACGCGATCGCCCAGGTGCTGCAGCGCTCGCTGCGGATGGAGGGCTACGAGGTGCGTGTCGCCGAGGACGGCCGCTCCGGCCTCGACGCCGTCCACGGCTTCCTGCCCGACCTCGTGATCCTCGACCTCGGCCTGCCGGGCGACATGGACGGCCTCGATGTCGCCCGCACGCTGCGCGAGTCCGGTGACGACGTGCCGATTCTCGTGCTCACGGCGCGTGACGCGGTCGAGTCGCGGGTCGAGGGACTTGACACCGGCGCCGACGACTACCTGGTCAAGCCGTTCGAGCGTCAGGAGCTGCTCGCACGGCTGCGGGCGCTGCTGCGCCGCCGGCCGCCGCGTGGCCAGGCGAACCTCGCGGTCGGCGATCTGAAGCTCAACCCCGACACCCACGAGGTGATGCGCGGCGAGCGCCTGGTCGAGCTCACCCAGCGGGAGTTCGAGCTGCTGGAGTACCTGATGCGCAACGAGCGGATCGTGATCTCGCGCCAGCGTCTGCTGGACGAGGTCTGGGGCTACGACCCGTTCTCGATGACGAACACGATCGAAGTCTTCGTGTCCAACCTGCGACGAAAGCTGGAAGCCGGTGGCGAACCTCGGCTCCTACACACGATCCGCGGCGCGGGGTACGTACTCCGCGTATAGGTCCGTCCCGATCCGCTGGCGACTGGCCGGCGGCTCGGCGGCGCTCACGTTCGTGATCCTGGCGAGCTTCGCCGTCATCGTCGGCATCCTCACCAACCGCCAGGTCCGCACGCAGTTCGACAACCAGCTCATCGGCACCAGCGAGCACCTCAGCACCCAGCTCTCCAACGAACTGGTGATCAACCGCAACGGCACCGCCAACTGCGTCGACCTGAACCTCGGTTCGTTCGCCGAAGCCGAGCACGCGCTGATCCGCGTGTTCGACTCCTACAGCAGGCGCCTGCTCTGCGCCCAGCGGCCGCTGACGAAGTCCAGGCACCAGCACCTCCAATTCAACGTGATTCCGACTCGCTCGCGCCGCACGGACTACGCGGGCTACCGCGTGATCTCGCGCACGGACATCCCGCTGCACCAGAAGGGCCACTTCAAGGTGACGGTGCTGTACGCCCAGCCGCTGTCGGACATCGACCAGACGATTGCGCGCGTCCAGGCCTTCCTGCTGCTCGGCGTGCTCGGCGGCGCGGTGCTCGCCCTGCTGGCGGGCCTGTTCGTCTCTGACCGGGCGATGTCGCCGATCAAGGAATTGACGCGAGCCGCCCGGGAGATCGGGCGCACCGAGGACACCCGGCGGCGGATCCCCCACCCCGAGGCCGAGGACGAGATCGCCGAGCTCGCGCGGACGCTGGAGGGGATGCTCGGCGCGCTCGACGCCTCGCGCACCCGCACCCAGACCATGCTCGAGCGCCAGCGCGAGTTCGTCGCCGACGCCTCACACGAGCTGCGCACCCCGCTCACCAGCGTGCTCGCGAACCTTGAGATCCTCGCTGAGGAGCTGGAGGGCGAGCAGTCCGAGACCGCCGAGGCGGCGTTGCGGTCGACCCGCCGGATGCGCCGGCTGGTCGGCGACCTGCTGCTGCTGGCGCGCGCCGACGCCCAGCGCTCGCAGCCGCACCGCCCGAGCGACCTCAGCCAGATCCTGATCGAGGTCGCGGCGGAGCTCGGTCCGATGGCCGACGGTCACGAGCTGCTCATCCACGCCGAGCCGGCGCCAGTGGTCGGCGCGCGCGATGAGCTGCACCGCATGATCCTCAACCTGCTTGAGAACGCGGTCCGCCACACACCGCCCGGGACACGCGTCCGCGCACAGACAGCGGCGATCGACGGCGAGGCGGAGCTGATCGTCGAGGACGAGGGCCCCGGGATCCCGGCCGCACTCTCAGACCGTGTGTTCGAGCGCTTCGTCCGGGGCGGGCGCGACGGAGGCCGGGGCTCGGGCCTCGGTCTGGCGATCGTGCGCTCGGTCGTCGAGGCGCATGGTGGGACAGTGCGCCAGGAGCCGACCGCGCCGGAGGCGGAGATGAAGGGCACCCGGTTCGTCATTCGGCTCCCGCAGCAGCGCGCGCAGCATGCCTCCCCGTCGGGTGAGGTCGTCCTCGAGGATGGCTCCACCGTCGCCGCGGAGCCGAGCTCGTCGTCCGAGGGTCAGACCTCGACGACGACCGGCAGGACCATCGGGCGGCGGCGCAACCGGTCATAGACGAACGTCGCGAGGTCGTCGTGCAGCTCCTCTTGGAGCAGGTCGATCTCCCGGATCCCCTCGCGCGCCGCCTCCGACAGCGAATCCTCGACCGCGTGGCGGATATCCGCGACGAGCTCGTCTCCCTGCTCGACGAACGGCACGCCGCGGAAGATCACCTCCGGGGGGACGACCGACTCCCCGGTCTGCTCCGAGATCGTCGCCACGACGATGAAGATGCCGTCGTCGGAGAGCATCCGGCGATCGCGCAGCGCGACGTCGGCCGGATCGCCGATGTTGACGCCGTCGACGAAGATCATCCCCGACTGCACCGGCGTGGCGAACGAGGCGCCGCGCTCGGTGATGTCGAGCGGCAGGCCGTTCTCGGACTCGAAGATCCGGTCGGGATCGATGCCGACCGCCTCGGCAAGCTCTGCGTGCAGGCGGATCCGCTTATGGTCGCCGTGGATCGGCATGACGTAGCGCGGCCGCACCAGGTTGAGCATCAGCTTCAGCTCCTCGGCGTAGCCGTGGCCGGAGGCGTGGATCGGCGCCTCACGGGGCGTGATCACATCGCAGCCGATGTGGTACAGGCGATCGATCGTCTCGTTGACGGCGCGCTCGTTGCCCGGGATCGGCGTGGCGGAGAACACGACGGTGTCGCCTTCGTGCAGCGAGACCTGGCGGTGGTCGTCGTAGGCCATGCGCCGCAGGGCCGACAGCGGCTCGCCCTGGGAGCCGGTGGAGATGACGACGATCCGGTGGTCGGGGAACTGCTCGATCTCGTGGGGCTGGATGAGCATCCCCTCCGGGACCTCGATGTGCCCGAGCGAGCGGCCGATGTTCACGTTCTTGCGCATCGAGCGGCCGACGAGCGCAACCTTGCGGTTCAGGGCGGCGGCGGCGTCGACGACCTGCTGGACGCGGTGGATGTTCGAGGCGAAGCTGGTGACAATGATGCGGCCGTCGGCGCGCGCGAACACCTCCTCCAGGTGCGGCCCGACGCCGCGCTCGGAGGGCGAGAACCCGGGCCGGTCGGCGTTGGTCGAGTCGCCGCAGAGCAGCAGCACGCCGTCGGCGCCGAGCTCGGCCAGCCGTGCGATGTCGGCGGGTCCCCCGTCGACCGGCGTCTGGTCGAACTTGTAGTCGCCGGTCAGCAGGACGGTCCCCAGCTCGGTGGTCACGGCGACCGCGCAGGAATCCGGAATCGAGTGGGTCATATGGATGAGCTCGAGCGTGAACGGTCCGGCCTCGATCTCCTCACCGGCGGGAAGGTCGTGCAGCTCGACGTCCCGAAGGTTGTGCTCGTCGAGCTTGGAGCGCGCCATCGCGACGGTGAGCGGACCGCCGTAGATGGGCGGGCCTCCCTCGCCACCGAGGTCGCGGCGCAGCTCGCGGATGACCCATGGCAGCGCCCCCAGGTGATCCTCGTGGCCGTGGGTGATGACGATCGCCTCGATCTGTTCGGCCCGCTCGCGCAGATAGGCGAAGTCCGGCAGCACCAGATCGATCCCGAGCATGTCGGCGGTCGGGAAGCGCAGGCCGGTGTCGACGACGACGATCCGCTCCTCGTACTCGAGCACCGTCATGTTCTTGCCGATCTCGCCCAGGCCGCCGAGCGGCAGGACGCGCAGGGTGCCGCTCACGCCGCGTGCGCCAGCAGACCGCGGCGCTCCAGCAGACCGTGGACGACCGAGAGTTCGGACTCGTCGAGCTCGACGTAGGGAAGTCGGGGCGCGCCCACGGGCACGCCGATCATGTTGAGCGCGGCCTTGAGCGAGCAGGCGGCGGGCGCGATCGCGAGATCGCGGTACACGTCGGCGAGCGAGTTGTGGATCTCACGACGGGACTCGGGCTCGTCGACCATCCGCCGCATCTCCTCGGCGAACAGGTGGCTGCCGGTGAGGATCCCGCCGGGCTCTCCGAGATCGAGCACGTCGGCAAGCATGTCGTCGTTGCCGGCGTACACCGACAGGCCGTCGATCGGCGCCAGGTTCGCGTGGTTGGCTTGCTTGACCGCCTCGATGCGGTCAAGCTGGGCGAGCTCGGCGAGGAGCTCGTTGGGCAGGTCGGAACCGGTCCGCTGCGGGATGTTGTAGAGCAGGATCGGGAGGTCCGTCGCGCGCACGACCTCGCGGTAGTGGGCGACGATTCCGCGCGGGCTCGGCCGGTTGTAGTACGGGTTGACGGACAGCAATGCGTCCGGGCCGATCGCGGTCGCACGCTCGGTGAGCTTGATCGCGTGGCGCGTGTCGTTGGAGCCGACGCCGGCGATCACCGGGCAGATGCCCCTCGTCTCCCCGACCGCGATCTCGATGACCCGCAGGTGCTCCTCGTCGTCCATCGTCGCCGCCTCACCGGTGGTGCCGCACACGAGCAGCGCCTCGGTGCCGTGGTCGACGAGGTGATGCATGAGCTGCACGGTCGCGTCCTCGTCGACGCGTCCGCGCGCGTCGAACGGGGTCACCATCGCGGTGATGATCCTGCCGAGATCCAGGGGCACGCCCCCCATTATCGCAGGGGCAAGGACGTGACCGCCGCCGCCGCGACGTGGATGGCTCAGCTCAGAGTCCGCTCGTAGATGCGCCAGCGCTTGACGATCCGTCCGCCCATCGCCTCCAGCGCGCGGTTCATCGAGTGGTTCGTCTCGAGGATGAAGCCGGCCTCGCCTCGCTTCTCGCGCGAGCGCTCCGCGACCTCGAAATGCTCCATGTAGAGGGCCGCAGCAACGCCGGTGTGCTCGTATTCGGGCATCACGCCGAGGAAACCGACCCGGAGGCGGTTGATGATCCGGCCGCGCAGCGCGTAGAAGATCCAGCCGACCGGGAGGAAGTGGCCTCTCATCAGCTTGTAGATCTGAGCCACGTCGGGGATCGTGATCGCGATTCCGACGGTGTCGCCGTCGATTTCGGCGACCATGTACCACTCGCGCGAATAGATCAGCTGCTGGTCGAACCAGTACATGTCGAGATCGGCCTTTGAGTAGGGGACGAACCCCCAGTTCTGAGACCACGCAGCGTTGTAGACCCGTGCGAACTCGTCGAGGTCACGCCGCAGGCCCCGGCGGCTCATCTTGCGGATCGTCACGCCGTACTTGGTGTGGGCGCGGTCGGCGATGCGGGGCAGACGCGGGTCGAGCCGATCGCGATTGGAGACGTCCAGGCTCCAGCTGTAGTTGTCCATCGCCTTGACCAGCCCCGCCCGCTCGATGCGTTCGCTGTAGTACGGCGGGTGCCACGGGTGGCGGACCTGGGGCTCGAGCTCGTGGCCTTCGATCAGGATGCCGCCCTCGTCGTTGATCGTGAAATCCATCGGGCCGAGCATCCGTTCGATCGCCCGGTCGTGCAGCCAACCCTCTGCCGCGGCCAGGAGCGCGTCGACGATCTCCTGGTCATCCTCGAACTCGATGAAGCCGAACATCCCGGTCCGGCCGGCGTGGAAGTCGTTGTACGCGTAATCGACGTGCGCCGTGATCCGGCCGACAACCCGTCCGTCCCGGCGCGCCAGGAAGTACTCCGCGTCGCCATGAGTGAAGAACGCGTTGAACCGCCGCATCATGAACAGATAGCGCTCCTCCTTCAGCGGCGGAATCCATCGGGTGTGCTTGTGCAGGCGATAGGGAAGGTCGACAAACGCCTTCAGCTCGCGCAACCCACGAACCGGCTTAACCTCGAGCGACATGGCCGCGGAACGCTATCGGAGAGGATGGGCCCCGCGATCAAAGGCCCCCCGACCGTCGGGTTCGCTGTCGCTCGATCACGTGCAGGTCGCCGCCCCCGGCTCCGGCCCGGCCTGCGAGCCGGCAGCCCGCACCTTCTACGGGGAGCTGCTCGGGCTCGATGAGGTCGACAAGCCGGCGGCGCTTGCCGATCGCGGTGGCGTGTGGTTCGCACTCGCCGGCGGCGCGGCGCTCCATGTCGGGGTGGACCCTTCGCCCGAGTTCGTCCCGGCCACCAAGGCCCATCCGGCGCTCCGCGTGGCGGACGAGGCGGCGCTGAAGACACTCGCCGAGAGGCTCGAGCGCGCCGGGGCCCCGGTTCGCTGGGACGAGCCGCTGCCCGGCGTCGCCGCGCGCTTCTTCACCGACGATCCGTGGGGCAACCGGCTCGAGCTGCTCTGCTGAGGCCCCGCGGCGCTCAGGCCGCAGGCAGCCCGACGCCTGGGTTGAAGATCCCCGCGGGGTCGAGCGCCCGCTTGATCGCCCGCATCGCGTCGAGCTCACCCGGGCTGCGGGTGAGCGCCAGGTGGCGGACCTTGTGCACCCCGATCCCGTGCTCGGCGCTCACCGTCCCGCCGCACTCCGCGGCCAGCCCGAGCACCGCATCCTCGAGCGTCTCGACCTCCGACTCCTCGGCCCCGATCACGTTGACGTGGAGGTTGCCGTCGCCCAGATGGCCGAACACGATCGTCCGCGCCCGCGGCGAGCGCGTCCGCACCACCTCCCCCACGCGCTGCCAGAACCCACCCAGCCCGTCGAGCGGGACGCCCACATCGAACTTCAGGGGAACGCCCTGCGCATTGATCGCCTCCGCGTGGGACTCCCGGATCGCCAGCAGCCGCTCGCGCCCGGCCGCCTCGGCCGCGATCACCGCGCCGTCCCCGGCCCCGGCCGCCTGAAGCGCCTCCGCGAGCGCTTCGAGCGGATCTCCGGACGGCGCAGCGCACTCCAGCAGCACGCTGACCGGCGTGAGCGCCGGGCCGGGAGCGGTGATCCCCAGATGCGCGCAGGCGAGCTCGACCCCGGCGCGCTCCATCACCTCACAGACCTCCAGCTCGGGCAGCGCCGGGCGAAGCGCGCGCACCAGCCCAACCGCCTGCTCGGCGTCGTCGAGCCCGGCGAGCGCGACCGCCCGCGCGTCCCGCCGCGGCGCCAGCGACCAGCGGACGGCGGTGATCACCCCGAGCGTCCCCTCCGAGCCGACCAGCAATCCGCCGAGGTCGTAGCCGGCCGTGTCCTTGACGAGGCCCGCCATGCGGCTCTCGACGATCGTGCCATCGGCAAGCACCGCCTCGAGGCCCGCGAGCTGCCGACGGGCCGTGCCATGACGCAGCGCGCGCAGGCCGCCGGCGTCGCAGGCGAGCAGGCCGCCGAGCGTGGCCGAGTCCCGGGCGGCCAGGTCCAGCGCGAGGTCGAGCCCTGCGCTGCGGGCGGCGCGCCGCGCATCGGCGAGGGTCACGCCGGCGCCCGCCGCGAGCTGCGCGGTTCCGGTGTCCACCCCGCCGATCGCGTTCAGACGGGCGGTCGAGAGCACGACCTGCTCACCCTGGGCGTCGCCCGCCGGTCGCGGCACGCCCCCGCCGACCAGGCCGGTGTTGCCGCCCTGGGTGACGATCACGGCCCCCTCCCGCGCACAGGCGCGCACGAGGGCCGCAACCTGCTCGGCGCCGGCCGGTCGCACGACCGCCACCGCGTCGCCGCGCCAGCGGCCCGTCCAGTCGCGCTCGTAGCCGGCGCGCAGCGACGGGTCGCTGAGCACATGCGCGGCGCCGACGATCCCGGCGAGCGTCTGAAGCAGCGTCTCGGCCATCGCCGTGCAGTGTGCCGCGCTCGGAGATCCGTCACCATGTCGGCCGATGGCCCATCGCGAGATCCACGCCTGGCTGACCGACATGGACGGCGTGCTCGTCCACGAGGACCGCGCGATTCCGGGCGCCGCGGAGTTCATCGATCGCCTGCGCGAGGGCGACCTGCCGTTCCTCGTCCTCACGAACAACTCGATCTACACGCCGCGCGACCTCTCGGCGCGGCTGCGCACGAGCGGGATCGAGGTGCCCGAGGAGCGGATCTGGACCTCGGCGCTCGCCACCGCGCGCTTCCTCGACGACCAGCGGCCGGGCGGGTCGGCGTTCGTGATCGGCGAGGCCGGGCTCACCACCGCGCTGCACAACGCCGGCTACACGCTCACCGAGCGTGACCCCGACTACGTCGTGCTCGGCGAGACCCGCACCTACAGCTTCGAGCGGATCACCCTCGCGATCCGGCTCCTCGACTCCGGGGCGCGGTTCATCGCGACCAACCCCGACCCGACGGGGCCCTCGGTCGACGGCCCGCTCCCGGCGACCGGCTCGGTGGCGGCGCTCATCACGCGCGCGACCGGGATCGAGCCCTACTACGTCGGCAAGCCCAACCCGCTGATGATGCGCTCGGCGCTGAACGCGATCGACGCGCACTCGGAGTCGGCGGCGATGATCGGCGACCGGATGGACACCGACGTGATCAGCGGCATGGAGGCGGGCATGCACACGGTGCTCGTGCTCACCGGCTCCACGACCCGCGCGGAGGCCGACCGACACCCCTACCGGGCCAGCCGGGTGCTCGATTCGGTCGCCGATCTCATCCCGGAGCTGACCATCGTGGAGCAGCCGACGTGACGGACGAGGCGCGCCTGGAGCGGACCGACACCGGGCAGCAGCCCGCCGACGGGGGCTGGTACATCCTCAACCTGGCGCAGATGCGCTGGCGGGGTTTCCCGGGCGGCGGCGCGTACACATCGTTCGAGTCCGGCTCGGAGCCGTCGAACAGACTCGGAATCGGCGTCCACATCCTGTGGCCTGGCGACAGCCCGGGCTACTACCACGCCGAGGACGACCTCGAGGGGTTCCTCGTCCTGAGCGGCGAGTGCGTCGCGATCGTCGAGGGCGAGGAGCGGAGGATGGGCCCCTGGGACTATCTGCACAGTCCCCCCAGCACCGCGCACATCACGGTCGGGGCGGGGACCGGGCCATGCGCGATCCTGATGTACGGCACCCGCACCGAGGGAGGCGCCATCCGTTACCTCCCCGACCCGGTCGCCGCCCGTTACGGCCACGCCGTCGAGCGGGAGTCCGGCTCGCCGGCGGAGGTCTACGCGGACCGCCCGCCGATCCGGGACGTCCCGTCCTGCTGGCCGCCCCCGGCCCACTCACCCTCCAGCAGCGCGTAGTCGACCTCGTCGGTCCATTCGCCCTTGAACCACTCGTTGGCGACCAGCGTCGCCTCGCGGCGCATCCCGAGCCGCTCACACAGACGCAGCGACGGTCCGTTGCGCGCGTCGACGCGGGCGACCACCCGGTGCAGTCCTGCGGCGAACATGAGCCCGAGGCCGGCCCGGGCCGCCTCGGTCGCGTAGCCCCGGCCGCCGTGGTCCGGGTTCAGCACCCAGCCGATCTCCCCGCCGCGGTGCTCGTCGCTGACCAACATCAGCGCGAGGTCCCCGACGAGCTCCCCGGTGTCGACGCGCTCGAATCCGACCACGATCCCCTCGCCCTCGCCGTTGGCCCGGTTCCGGGCCCAGAAGCCGTGGAGCCGCTCGGCGATCAGCTCCGGGCTCATCGGCGCAAACGGCACGTACCGCGCGATGTCGGGCAGCGAGCGGTAGGCGTGCAACGCGTCGGCATCGCTCGGCTGCAGGGTTCGCAGCAGCAGACGAGAGGTCCGGACCGGCCCCTCCAGCGCCAGCTGCACCGGCGCATCACTCATCGAACAGCAGTCGCTCCAGACCGACCGTCGGCGACTGCTCGAGCGAGCCCACCCGCCGCACCGCCAGCAGCACGCCGGGCATGAACGACTCACGGTCGATCGAGTCGTGGCGGATCGTCAGCGTCTGCCCGACGTCGCCGAGAATGACCTCCTGATGGGCGACGAGCCCCGGCAGACGCACGGAGTGCACCGGCACCTCGCGGCCGGAGGCCTGCTGCATGAGCGCCGCGGTGCGCGCCGCGGTCCCGCTCGGCGCGTCGAGCTTTCGATCGTGGTGCAGCTCGATGATCTCCGCCTTGGCGAGGTGGCGCGCGGCCTCGGTGGCGAAGCGCATCATCAGTACCGCACCGATCGCGAAGTTCGGGGCGATGAACACGTTGCCCTCAGCGCCGCGCAGGTCATCGAGCTCCGTGATCTCGAAGCCGGTCGCGCCGATCACCACGTGGACGCC
This sequence comes from Solirubrobacteraceae bacterium, assembly GCA_036501965.1. Classification (GTDB taxonomy): domain Bacteria; phylum Actinomycetota; class Thermoleophilia; order Solirubrobacterales; family Solirubrobacteraceae; genus Palsa-465. Next base: position 14,930 of record DASXZK010000072.1, on the reverse strand, counting down.
GGCGGCGACCGCATCGTGAGCGTTTCCGACCACGGCGCCCGGCACCGTGAAGTCGATCATCACCTCCGGCCGTTCGGCGAGCGCCTCCGCCACCGACACCCCGAGCGACGGGTCGGCCCGGGCGACGAGCTCCATGTCCGCGGCCGACTGGACCGCTGCGCACGCGGCCGTTCCCATTCGTCCCGCGGCCCCGGCGACGGCCACCCGCAGCCGCGCCTCTCCCACCGGCTCAGCTCCCCTGCAGGCCGGCGCCCACCAGCTCCGGCGCAGCCTCTGCGAGGGCCGCATCGAAGCGCGCCCGATCGGGGCCGATCCCGGCGGCGCAGATCCGCTCCGGAGCCCACATCTCGGCGGTCAGCTCCGAAAGATCGTCGAGCGTGACGGCGTCGATCCGCTCGGTGACCTCGTCGAGCGTGAGCAGCGGCTCGCCGGCGAGGATCTCGGAGCCGAGGCGGTTCATGCGCGCACCGGTCGATTCGAGCGCGAGCACCACCCGGCCCTTGAGGTTCTCCTTGGCGCGCCTCAGCTCGTCGGGGGTCGCCGGGGACTCGCGCAGCCTCGCCAGTTCGGCGCCGACGACCGCCATTGCCGGCGCGAGGTTGTCGGCGCGGGTACCGAGGTACAGCCCGACCTGCCCGGTGTCGCGGTACCCGCTGGTGAACGAGTAGACCGCGTAGGCCAGGCCGCGCTCCTCGCGCACCTCCTGAAACAGGCGACTCGACGATGTACCGCCGAAGATCGTGTCGAGCACCCGCAGCGCGAAACGGCGATCGTCATGGCGCGAGAGGCCGATCGCGCCCAGACACACGTGGTACTGCTCGGTGTCCTTGCGTTCGAAGTGAGCCGCCGGCCGGCTCGGAGTCGCCGGATGCAGCTCGTCTCGTGGCCGGCCCGCCGTGAGGTCCGACAACCGCTCGGCGGCGAGCGCGACGAACGCGTCGTGCTCGACCGCTCCCGCCGCTGCGATCACGACGTTGCGCGGCTGGTATCGCTCGGCGTGGAAGGCGGCGATCTCCGTCGCCGGAGTCCCGGAGATGACGTCGGCCCGGCCGATGATCGCCCGCCCCAGCGGGTCAGACCCGAACATCGCCTCGCCGAGGATGTCGAACACCTTCTCCTGGGGATCGTCCTCGTACATCGCGATCTCCTCCAGGATCACCTCTCGTTCGGCGTCGATCTCCGACAGCGTCGGGCGGAACACCATGTCCGCCATCACGTCGAAGGCGTCGGCGAGGTGCTCGTCGATCACGCGGGCGTAGACCGACGTGGTCTCCTTGCCGGTGCCGGCGTTCAGCTCGGCGCCCATCGCGTCGAAGATCTGATCGATCTCCAGCGAGGCGTAGCGCGACGTCCCCTTGAAGAGCAGGTGCTCCAGAAGATGCGAGAGGCCCGCCTGGGCGGCGGACTCATATCGAGATCCGGTGCCGATCCACAGGCCGAGCGACACGGACCGGACGGAGGGCATTGCCTCCGTCACGATCCGCACGCCCGACTCGAGGGTCGTCAGGCGGTGACTGTTGTCCACGTCCGGGTCGATCCGTCGATCCGGCGAGCCGCCCTCAGGCGCGCTCGGGGTCCCGGTCGCGCACCCGGCCGCTCTCGCCGTCGCCGCCGCCGCCGCCGCCGTTGCGGTCGCCTCGACCACCGCGGTCGCGGTCTCGGTCCCGGTCACGGCCGCGTCCGCCGCGGTCGCCTCGACCACCGCGGTCGCCGCGGTCGCCGCCACCGCCGCGCGGGCGGCTGGCCTCGGCGGCCGCGATCTCCCGCAGCTCGTCGGCGTTCTTGCCCTGGATCTCGGGATCCTCGGCAAGACGCAGGCCGATCCGACCACGCTCACGGTCGACCTCGACCACCTTGACGGCGATCTCGTCGCCCTTGTTGAGGACCTCCTCGACCGTCGCGATCCGCTTGCCGGGCGCGACGTTGGAGATGTGCAGCAGACCATCGGTGCCCTTCATCAGCTCGACGAAGGCGCCGAACGTCGTCGTCTTGACGACCTTGCCGGTGAACTCGTCGCCGACCTCGACCTCCTTGGTCATCGAGCTGATCCGGGCCACGAGCGCGTCGCCGAGCTCGCGGTTGGAGGCATACACGAGCACCTGACCCTCGTCATTGACGTCGATCTGGGACTCGAACTCCTCCTGCAGGGCGCGGATGGTCTCACCGCCCTTACCGATCAGCAGGCCGATCTTCTCCGGATCGATCTTCACCGAGGAGATCCCCGGCGCGTACTTGGAGAGCTCGGACCGCGGCGCGTCGATGACCTTGGCCATCTCACCGAGGATGAACTCGCGGGCGACCTTCGCCTGGGCGAGCGCGTCGCGCATGATCTCGAACGTGACGCCCGTGATCTTGATGTCCATCTGCAGGGCGGTGATCCCGTCCCGCGTACCGGCGACCTTGAAGTCCATGTCGCCGAGGTGATCCTCGACGCCGGCGATGTCGGTGAGGATGACGTAGTCGTCGCCCTCCTTGATCAGACCCATCGCGATGCCGGCCACGGGCGCCTTGATCGGCACGCCGGCGTCCATCAGCGACAGCGTCGAGCCGCACACCGAGGCCATCGACGAGGAGCCGTTGGACTCGAAGATGTCCGACACGACGCGAATCGTGTAGGGGAACTCCTCCAGCGACGGGATCATCGGCACGAGCGCCCGCTCGGCGAGCGCCCCATGGCCGATGTCACGGCGCTTGGGACCGCGCATGAAGCCCGCCTCCCCGACCGAGAACGGCGGGAAGTTGTAGTGGTGGAAGTAGTACTTGCTGGTCTCCAGCCCGAGCGTGTCCAGGCGCATCTCCTCGCGCGTGGTCCCGAGCGTGGCGACCGAGAACGCCTGCGTCTGGCCGCGCGTGAAGAACGCGGAGCCGTGCGTGCGAGGGGCGACGTCGACCTCGATCGAGATCGGACGGATCTCCTCGGTGCCACGGCCGTCCGGGCGCTTCTTCTGGACCGCGATCCGCTCACGGACGTAGGTCGACTCGAGCTTCTCGAACGCCCGCAGGGCGTTGGAGCGGAACTCGGCGTAGGTGTCGGCGCTCGGCTCGCCGGAGTACTGCTCGAGCACGGCTTCCTCGACGGCCTTGGTCGCGTCCTGGCGCTCGAGCTTGTCGACCACCTGGGTGGCGGTGTCCAGCGCGGAGCCGTGCGAGCCCTTGATCTGCTCGTACAGGTCGGGATGGACGGTCGGGAGATCGACCTCGTCCTTGTCCTTTCCGGCCTTCTCCTGCAGCTCCCACTGAGCGGCGCAGAGCTTCTTGATCGCCTCGTGCGCGATGTCCAGCGCGTCGAGGATCTCGACCTCGGGGATCTCGTTGGCGCCGGCCTCCACCATGAGGATCGCCTCCTCGGTGCCGGCCACGATCAGATCGAGGTCCGTGTTCTCCAGCAGATCCTCCTCGTCGGGGTTGACGACGAAGTTGCCGTCGATCTTGCCGACGCGGACCGCGCCCACCGGACCGGGGAACGGGACGTTGGAGATCATCAGCGCGGCCGAGGCGCCGTTCATGGCGAGCATGTCGTACGGGTTGACGTGGTCAACCGACATCGGCAGCGCCACGAGCTGGGTCTCACGGCGCCAGCCCTTGGGGAACAGCGGGCGGATCGGACGATCGATCAGGCGCGCGGTGAGCGTCGCCTTCTCTCCGGCGCGGCCCTCGCGCTTGAAGAAGGAGCCGGGGATCTTCCCGGCGGCGTACATCCGCTCCTCGACATCGACGGTGAGGGGCAGGAAATCGACATCGCGGAGATTCCCCGCGGTCGCGGTACAAAGAACCATCGTCTCGCCCGACTGGACGACGACGGCACCGGAGGCCTGCTTGGCCAGTTTGCCGGTCTCGAAGGAAATCTCTTTTCCCTCGATCTCGACAGAGACGCGCGTAACAGCGGCGTCGGACATATTTTGTCCCTTCTGCTCCGCCCTTCGGTCGGCGGAGTGCATCGTTTCTTCGCTTCGTTCCGAACCCGCGAGATGGTAGCGGCGCCCGCCGCGACGACGCCTCACCCGGTTCACTGAAATTAAACGGACCCTTCGGTCCGCTTGGTGCTAGGTTAAGCGGACCTTCGAGTCCGTTTCAACCGCTTCGTCCGTTTGCAAGGAGTCATCCCGTGACCGATCTCACCGCCGAACTCACCACGAGCTCACCGCCGGGCTCCGGCATCGCCTCGCGACAGTCATGGCTCGTGCTCATCATCGCGGGCCTCGCCCAGTTCATGGTCGTGCTCGACATCACCGTCGTGAACATCGCCCTGCCGCACATCCAGTCCGGCCTGCACTTCTCCGCTGCCAACCTCCAGTGGGTGGTCAACGGCTACACCCTCATGTTCGGCGGCTTCCTGCTGCTCGGCGGTCGCGCGGCCGACCTGATCGGCCGAAAGCGGTTGTTCCTCGTCGGGGTCGTTCTGTTCGCCGCCGCCTCGCTCCTGAACGGGTTCGCGCAGTCCTCGGGGATGCTCATCGTCGGCCGCGGCCTGCAGGGCCTCGGTGGCGCGCTCGTCTCCCCCGCCGCCCTGGCGATCGTCACGACCACCTACACCGACCAGAAGCAGCGCACGACAGCGCTCGCCTCGTGGGCCGCGATCTCCGCGGCCGGCTCGGCCCTCGGGCTGCTGCTCGGCGGGGTGCTCACCGATATCGCCACCTGGCGGTGGGTGTTCTTCATCAACGCGCCCATCGGACTCGCCGCGGTGCTGCTCACGCTGCGCCACATCCCGGAGTCCCGGCTCGAGACCGCGGCGCGGCGGTACGACCTGGCGGGCGCGTTCACCGTCACCGGCGGCCTGATCGTTCTCGTGTACGCCATCGTCAAGGCCGAGGCCTGGGGCTGGGGGTCGGCCCGTACGATCGGGGGCTTCGCGGTGGCGCTCGCGCTGCTCGGCGCGTTCATCCTCATCGAGCAGCGCAGCAAGCATCCGCTGATGCGCCTTTCCATCTTCCGCGTCCGCTCATTGGCGACCGGGGACTTTGCCCTCCTGCTCGTCGGCTCCGCGATGTTCGGGATGTTCTACTTTGCCTCCCTCTACGTCCAGGACGTGCTCCACGACAGCCCGCTCACGGCGGGGCTGGTGTTCCTCCCGGTCACCGGCGCGATCATGATCGCCTCAGGGTTCGCCCAGCAGACGATGAAGCGCCTCGGCGTACGCAACATCGCCGCCGCGGGAACGTTCATCGCCGCCATCGGGTTGCTCGTGCTCACCCGCCTCCCCGTGCACGGCCGCTATGTCGAGGACCTGCTCCCCGGCCTGCTGCCGCTCGGGTTCGGCCTCGGGCTCACCTTCGTCGCCCTCACGGTGCTCGCGACGAGCGGTGTGGAGACCAGTGACGCCGGGCTGGCATCCGGGTTGTTCAACGTCTCCCAGCAGGTCGGCGGCTCGCTCGGGCTCGCGATCCTCGCCACGCTCGCCGACAGCCAGACCAACCGGTTGCTGCGCGGGCACTCGGCGTCACCGATTGCCGCGCAGGTCTCCGGCTACCACGTCGCGTTCTTCGCGGCAGCGATCATGCTCGCCGGCGCGGGGGTCGCGCTCTCGATCCTCCTGCGCCGCTCCCACCTGGCGGCGGTCGAGCGCGAGCTCGCCGCGTCGGAGGGAGTGGCGGTCGTCGGCGCGTGAACCGGCGCGCCACCGATGGCCCCGGCGGCGTCGATGATGCCGCCGGGACCCCACAGTGCAACAATCCTCACGATATGGACGATCAGCCCAAGCGCCTGCGCGCAGATGCCGAACGCAATCGGCAGCGCCTCATCGACGCCGCCACCGAACTCTTCCGCGAGCGTGGACTGGAGGTCGGCGTCGGCGAGATCGCCGAGCGCGCCGGGGTCGGACGCGGCACGTTGTTTCGCAACTTCCCGTCCAAGGACGCGCTCGTCGTGGCGGTTGTGGTGGAGCGGATCCATGAATCGATCGAGCGCGGCCGCGCGCGGGTGGACGACGAGGACCCGTCAACGGCGGTGTTCGAGCTGATCGACGAGGCGATCGAGCGTCAGGCCGCCGACCGCGTGCTGTTCGAGGCGCTCGCCGGCGATTGGATTGCGCACCCGGAGATCCGCTCCGCCCACGATGAGATGCTCGCCGTGCTCGAGCAGATCCTCGTCCGCGCTCAGGCGGCCGGCGGGATCCGCACCGACGTGAGCGCCGTCGATCTGATGCTCGCGATCAAGGGCGTCTGCGAGGTGCAGCGTCTGTTCCCAGGGCTGCCGCGGGATATCGGCCGCCGCCAGCTTGAGTTGATCAAGGCGGGGCTCACTCCTCACGAGAGCGTCGTGCCGCTGTCCGGGGTGGCGCCCCAGTGCGCGGACCTCGATTGCGCGATCGCGCGCTGCTCTGGCTCGAATCTGGAGCTCGAGCTCACGCTCGCCGAGGCCGGGCGCGCGACCGCCTGATCCCGCGCGCCCGTTCCAGCTCGCGACATCAGGGCCAGCGGGCCGCCAAGGTCGCGAGCGCGTCCCGGTCGATCGGCTCAAATCCCCCGTCCGCGGCCGCGACGAAGGCGGTCGGCGTCGTCACCACCCCGGCTCTGACTCCGGAGTGGAAATCGCGCTTGACCCGCGTGAGGACCGCCTCGGAGCGGCGGTCGGCGTTGAAGCGCTCCAGATCGAGGCCGAGCCGGCGGCCGCGATCCCAGAGGTGTGGATCCTCCAGCCGGGCCGGGTCGGCGAACAGCGCGTCGTGCATCTCCCAGAAGCGTCCCTGACGGGCGGCCGCCTCCGCGGCCTGCGCCGACGGCCAGGCCCGCGGGTGGCTCGAGCGCACCGGGAAGTGGCGAAAACAGACGCGCAGCTCGAGTGTGTGCAGGCGGGCGTGGAGGGCCGCGCAGTGGGGACACTCGAAGTCGGCGTACAGCACGACAAGCGGCGCGGTGCTCGGTCCGCGGACGTGATCGGCGGCGGGATCGACCGGCGGCACCGGCGCCGAGCCGAGGTCCGTCATCGGCCTCGGTCAGGCCGCCGGGGGTGAGGCGAGCGCGTCGAAGATCAGGTTCGCTCCGGGCAGCACACCCGGATTCTCTCCGACCCAGCTCCATTCGACGATCCGGTCCGGCCCGACGAGGATCAGCGCGCGCTCGGCCATGCCGGCCTCGTGGTAGATCCCGAACGCGCGGCAGACCGCTCCCTTGGGCTCGAAGTCCGACAGCTGCTCGATCGAGACGCCGAGCTGCTCGCGGAACGCGATCTGGGACGGGCTCGCGTCGCAGGAGACCGCGCGCAGCGTCGCGCCCTGGGCGGCGAACTCCTCCAGGACGTCGTCGTAGAGGTTCAGCTGGTCGGTGCAGACCGGGCTGAACGCGAACGGATAGAAGACGAGGACGGTGCGCTGGCCGTCGAGGTCGGCGGCCGTGAACTCGCTGCCGTCCTCGCGCCGCAGGGTGAAGTCCGGAACCGCGGTTCCGGGCTCGATCACCGGCGCAGGCCGAGCTCGCGGATCACCGTGCGGTAGCGCTCGAGATCCTCGTGCTGCAGATAGTTGAGGAACCGCCGGCGCCGTCCGACGAGCATCAGCAGGCCCCGGCGCGAGGAGTGGTCCTTGCCGTGGCTGCGCAGGTGTTCGGTCAGCTCGTTGATCCGCTCGGTGAGCAGGGCGACCTGGACCTCGGTCTTGCCGGTGTCCGTCTCGCTGTCGCCGAACTTGGCGATCAGCTCCTGCTTGCGCTCCAGGGTCATCGTCATGCGGCCGGTGAATGTAGCAGGGTTGACGCGTCCGCTGTGCCTGCCGGATCAGCCGATGTGGGAGGCCCACCAGGCGCGAGTATCGGCGATGTCGCCGTTCATCTGCGCGATCAGCTCCTCGGCGCTGTCGAACCGGCGCTCGCCGCGCAGCCGCGTGAGGAACTCCAGGCGCAACTCCGTGCCGTACAGGTCCACTGTGGTGTCGAGCAGATAAGCCTCGACGAGCAATGCGAGCCCCATTCCGAACGTCGGTCGCACGCCGACATTGACCGCCGCGCACGTCTCGCCGGCGCGCGCCACGTAGACCCCGTGCCCGGGGCAGACCAGCGCCTCCTCGGGCACCAGGTTGGCGGTCGGAAACCCGAGCTCCCGGCCGCGCTTGTCGCCGTGGACGACCTCTCCGCGCAGCTGGAACGGCGCGCCGAGGAAGCGCGCGGCGATGTCGACCTCGCCGGCCTCGATCAGCGCGCGGATGTGGCTCGAGGACACGATCTCGCCCTCGACCTCGACCAGCCGCACGACGCGCGTCTGGAAGCGCTCGTCGGCGCTCAGCATCTCGGTGTCGCCGAGCTGGTCGTGGCCGAAGCGGAAGTTCTCCCCGACCGAGACGTGCGTGGCCTGGAGGCTCTCCACGAGGATGTCCTCGACGAACGCCCGCGGCGAACGCGCCGCGAACTGCGCGTCGAACGGGATCACGACGAGCTCGGAGACCCCGAGCGACTCGACGAGCTCTGCCTTGACCGCGAGCGGTGTGATCAGGCGCGGCGCCCGCGTGGGCGCGACGATGCTCAGCGGATGGGGCTCGAAGGTGAGGACGGTGTCGGCCCCGGCGATCACCTCGCGGTGGCCGAGATGGACGCCGTCGAACTCCCCCACGGCCACCCGCCGCGGGCGCGGCGCGACATCTGCGAGCTCGGTGACCTGCATCGCTGCGAGAGCCTAGTGGTCCCTTCGTGCCTAGCCCCGGAGCCCGACCGTCGGGGCGAGGATCGACGTGTCGGGTGTCTCCCCTCCGCGCAGCTCGCCGAGCGCGACGAGCCCGTCGGGGTCGAGGATCCGGACCGCGGGCGCCGGCTGGGCGACCAGCTGCAGGCGCTGGCCCTGGCCCACTCGCCGGCCCTGCTCGGCGTCCAGACGAACCTCGGGCAGGAACGAGACTGCCTCGGCGAGCGCAACCGGTGACGACGGATCCGCATCATCGACCTCAAACGGTCCGACGGCGGTGCGCCGCAGCTCCAGGCAGTACGCGTCGCCGAGATCGGCGATCAGCGAGCGCACGTAGGTGCCGCTCGAGCACTCGATCACGAAGGCACGACGGTCCCCGTCGCGCCACCGCTCCTCGAAACGGGTCACCGTCACCTCGCGCTCGGGCAGCTCGACCTCCTCCCCGGCTCTGGCGAGCGCGTAGGCGCGGCGTCCGCCGATCTTCACCGCCGAGTAGGCGGGCGGGCGCTGGCGAACGGTCCCGGTGGGGAGCGTGAGATCGCCGTCGGGCACCACGCCCGTCTCGGTGATCTCGCCCTCGGGGTCGCCGGTGCTCGAGCGTGCGCCAAACCGCGCAACCGTCTCGTAGCGCTTGGGCAACGCCATCAGGAACCGCTGGGCACGGGTCGCGCGGCCGACGAGCACGAGCAGCAGGCCGGTGGCGAACGGATCGAGCGTCCCGGCATGCCCGACCTTCGTCCGCCTGGGAAGCTCGCGGCGCACCGCGGCGACGACGTCGTGCGAGGTGACGCCCGCGGGCTTGTCACAGACGAGCACGTAGTCGGAGGTGGGGGTGGGTGGCGGGACCCTATCCCGGGTCACTCGCGGGGTCTCCAAGGTGCCGCTAGAGCTGGGCGGCGAGCTGCTCGCGCAGGAACCGCACCAGCTCGTCGTGGGAGAGCGCGGTCGAGAAGCCCGCGGCCTGCTTGTGGCCACCGCCGCCCTGCGCACGGGCGATCACCGACACGTCGATGCCCTCGCTGCCGGACCGCAGTGAGACCTTGCGCATGTGTGCGATGTCCGGGTTGCCGATGCGATCACGCACGAGCGCCGCGACCTGTGTCCCCTCGACCGCCCGCAGATGGTCGATCACGCCCTCGGAGAAGCTCTCCTCCGCCTCGGAGTCGGAGAAGTCGGTCGCGCTGAGCGCGCTCACCGTCAGCCGGCCCTCGTCGTAGCGCTCGACGTTGGCCAGGCCGCGCGCGAGCAGCGCCAGCTTGCCGTAGGGCATGTCCTCGTAGACGCGGCGGTAGATCGCGTGCACATCGACGCCGGCGTCGATCAGGTCGGCCGCCATCAGGTGCGCGGTCCGCCCCGTGTTCTCGTACATGAAGCGACCGGTGTCGGTGATCAGCCCGACATAGAGGGCCTCCGCGACCGTCGAGGTCGGGATGACCGTCAGCTCGTGCATCAGCTCCCACACGATCTCGGCGGTGCAGGAGGCATCGTCCACAACCAGGTTGACGGTCCCGAACCGCGTGTTGTCGTGGTGGTGGTCGATGTTGAGGATGTGGAACCCGTCCGCGCGGAACGCCTCGGCGGGGTTGCGCTCGAGGTTGCCGCAGTCCAGAAAGACGAGCGTGCGCTCGGCCAGATCGGCGGGCGGTTCGGTGACCAGGTTCTGCAGCGGCAGGAACGTGTACTCCTGGGGCAACGGCAGGTCCGACTGGGCGATGAACATCACGCAGTCCTTGCCGATCGCCGACAGGATCCCCTGCATCGCGATCAGCGACCCGAGCGCGTCGCCGTCAGGGTTCTCGTGGGTGACGACGACGAGCTTGTCGGCCAGCTGGAGCTCGCGGAGCACCTCGACGCGCCCGCGATCGGCGACCACCTCGCTCACGACGGCTCCTCAGGCGCGACCGGGCCGATCTCGTCCAGCAGCTCGGTGATCCGCATCCCGTGGTCGATCGACCCGTCGTATTCGAAGGTGAGGGACGGCGTGTGCTTGAGCGTCAGTTCGCTCGCGAGGCGACGCTGCAGATAGCCATGCGCGGAGCGCAATCCCTCGACCGATGCCTCACGCTCAGCCTCGTCGCCGAGCACGCTGACGTACACGCGGGCGTGCCTGAGATCGGAACTGGTCTTGACGGAGGTGACGGTCACGAATCCGACGCGGGGGTCTTTCAGATCGGTGGCGATCGCATCCGACAGGACCATTCGCATGGCCTCGTCGACGCGGCGCATCCTGCCTCCGCGCATCCTATCCCCCGCAGCCTTTCTCGCGGACGCCCCTCATCCCCGCAGGTCCTCCACCGACACCACGTAGCGCTCGAAGCGCGCGCCCTCCGGGCAGCGCGAGAGCACGAAGCGCTCGGCCTCGTCGGCGGCCGCACCGAGGCGGCGCAGGTCCGGTCCCACGAGCGCGGCGGTGAGCGTCGCGCGCTGCCAGACGTCCTGGTGCTCGGTCTCGGCCGCCGCCACGCCCAGCCGTGTCCGCAACTGAGCCTTGAGCGAGCCGAGCTGCTGGCGCTTGGCCTTCAGCGACCCGGCGTCGGGAAAGTGCAGGTGAATGACCATCACGGCGACGAATCCGCCGCTGCTCATCGCGTCGGCGGGTCGTGGCGTGCGTCAGGCGAGCTCGCGCTCGACCTGCCGGGTGGTGTACGTCTCGAGCACATCGCCGTCCTTGACGTCGGCGTAGTCGCGCAGCACGATGCCGCACTCGTACCCGGTGGCGACCTCACGGACGTCCTCGTTGAAGCGCCGCAGCGAGGCGATCTCCCCGTCCCAGATGACCGTGCCATCGCGCACCAGACGCACCTTGGAGCCGCGAGTGATCGTCCCGTCGGTGACGTAGGAGCCGGCGATCGTCCCGACGCGCGACGCACGGAACGTCTGTCGGACCTCGGCGGTCCCCAGCGCCTCTTCGACCTCCTCGGGCACGAGCATGCCCTGCATCGCCTGGCGCAGCTCGTCGATCGCGCGGTAGATCACCGAGTAAGCACGGATCTCCACACCCTCGCGGTCCGCGATCGCGCGTGCGTCGCCGACCGGCCGGACGTTGAAGGCAAGGATGACCGCCTCCGAGGCGGCGGCGAGCATCACGTCGGACTCGGTGACCGCGCCGACCGCGCGGCGGATGACGTTGACCGAGACCTCGTCCTGGGGCAGCTTGGCGATCTCGTCCTCGATCGCCTCCAGCGACCCGGCGACGTCGGCCTTCAGCAAGAGGTTGAGCTCCTGCAGGTCGGAGCCGAAGATGTTCTCCAGCGAGACGCGCTTGCCACTCGAGACGCGAGCCAGCGACTCGGCCTTCAGCCGCGTGGCGCGCTCCCCCGCGAGCTGCCGCGCGCGGCGATCGTGCTCGACCGCCCGCACGTGCTCGCCCGCCTCTGGCACGCCGTCGAAGCCGAGCACCTCGACCGGCTCGCCGGGACGCGCCGCGGCGACGCGGTTGCCGTTGTAGTCGATCATCGCCCGCACCCGGCCCCAGGCTGCACCGGCGACGAGCGCGTCGCCGACCTCGAGCGTCCCGCGGCTGATCAGGATCGTCACCACCGGGCCGCGGCCCGGCTCGAGCTTGGACTCGATCACGGTGCCCGACGCAGCCGCGTCGGGGTTGGCCTTCAGCTCCTCGACCTCCGCCATCACGATGATCGTGTCGAGCAGGTCCGACAGGCCCTGATGGGTCTTGGCCGACACATTGACGAACTCGGTGTCGCCGCCCCATTCGACGGGCTGCAGGCCGAGCTGGGTCATCTCGGTGCGGACGCGGTCAGGCTGTGCGCCCTCCTTGTCGACCTTGTTGACGGCGACGAGCATCGGCACGCCCGCCTCCTTGGCGTGATCGACGGCCTCCTGGGTCTGCGGCTTCACGCCGTCGTCGGCGGCGACCACGATGACCGCGATATCGGTCACCTTCGCGCCGCGGGCCCGCATCGCCGTGAACGCCTCATGGCCCGGGGTGTCCAGGAAGGTCACCATGTGGCCGTCGTGCTGCACCTGGTAGGCGCCGATGTGCTGGGTGATGCCGCCCGCCTCGCCGGCAGCGACCTGGGTCTCCCGCACGGCGTCGAGCAGCGATGTCTTGCCGTGGTCGACGTGTCCCATGATCGTCACCACGGGGGCGCGCTCAACGAGGTCTTCGGCGGCGTCCTCGAAGACCGGATCGCTCACCGTCTCATCCTCGGAGTGGACGATCTCGATCTCCTTGCCGAGCTCTGCGGCAAGCACCTCGATCGAGTCATCGGACAGCGTCGCGGTGAGCGTCATGAACTCGCCGAGCGCCATCAGCTGTTTCATCACCTCGGGCACAGGCACGTTCAGGTACTCCGCAACGTCCTTGACGGTCGAGCCTGAGTTGATCTGGATCGCGCTGGTGTCGACCTTCACCTCGGTCGGCCGCGACTCGGCGACTTCGTCGTAGACGCCTCGACGGCGACGGCCGCGGCGCTGCCGGCGCGGTGGCTGGTTTCCGGGACCACCACCGGGTCCACCCTGGGCACGGCGGGAAGCCTGGGAGTCGATCACGACGCGGCGCCGGCCACCCGAATTGGCCGGGGCGCGCTCGCCCTGCAGCGAGTCACGGGTCGGCCGCTGCTGCTTGCCATCGCCGGCCTGGGTCTGGGTCGCGGTCCCGCCCTGAGTGGACCCTCCGTTGCCGTTGGCCGCCTGCGCGGCCTCGGCGGCCGCTTGTGCCTTCGCCTTGGCGGCCTCGGCTGCCGCCTGGCGAGCGGCCGCCTCACGCGCCGCGGCCGCCCGCACGGCGGCTTCCTGGCGGGCAATGGCCTGACGCTCGGCGGCGATGTTGGCCGGCTGCTCGACCGCCGTTCCGCCGGCGCCGGACGGGGTATCCCCGGCGAGCACGCGTGCGGCGACCTGCTCGTCGACCGAGGAGGAGGCAGCCTTGACGTTGACGCCCGCGGCCTGCAGTTTGGCCAGCAGGTCCTTGGGCGGCATGTCGTTCTGCTTTGCGATCTCGTGTACGCGCTTTGCCATCGGGATTACCCAGTCTAGGAGGGGTTGATCAGGCCGCCTGGACCCGGTCGGAGTCAGTGCCCTCGAGCGCCTGGTGGGCGTCGAGGCCGCAGTACCGCGAGCCGGGCAGGGACGCGTTCGGGCACCGGCGCCCGTTGGTGAGGATCGCGGCGCAGCGGCCGGAGGTCTCCTCCTCCTCGTAGCCGTGCTCCGCCTCCTCGGCGGCGAACTCGGTCTCGGAGCGGATGTCGATCCGCCAGCCGGTGAGGCGCGCCGCGAGGCGGGCGTTCTGGCCCTCCCGGCCGATCGCCAGCGAGAGCTGGTCGTCGGGCACGATGACCGTCGCCTGCTTGCCGGCGTCGTCGACGAGCACCTCACGCACGCGCGCGGGCGACAGCGCCTTGGCGACGAAGCGGGCGGGCTCCTCGTTGTAGGGGATGATGTCGATCTTCTCGCCACGCAGCTCGGAGACGACCATCCGCACCCGCGAGCCACGCGGCCCGACGCAGGCGCCGACCGGGTCGACGCCGTCGACGTGGGAGACGACCGCGATCTTCGAGCGGTAGCCCGGCTCGCGTGCGACGCCGGTGATCTCCACCAGGCCGTCGGCGATCTCCGGCACCTCGAGCTCGAACAGCGACTTGATCAGCTCCGGATCACGCCGGGAGACGATGATCGACGGGCCCTTGGTGGAGTTCGAGACGTCCTTGATGACCGCCTTGATGCGCTGCGAGTGGTCGTAGCGCTCGCCGTCGACCTGCTCTGACTTCGGCAGCAGCGCCTCGACGCGCTCACGCAGCTGCACGAGCGTGTAGCGGGAATCGGACTGCTGCACGATGCCGGTGATGAGCTCGCCGACGCGGTCCCGGTACTCCTCGAACATCATGTCGCGCTCGGCCTCGCGGATCCGCTGCAGGATCACCTGCTTGGCGGTCTGAGCCGCGATCCGGCCGAAGTCCGACGGGGTGACGTCCTCGGTCTCGATCTGGTCCTCGTACTCGCGCAGCTTCTCCATGTCGATCTCGGGCTCGGGCGCCTCGCGCATCTCGCCCGTTTCCGGGTCGACGGTGGGCTGGGCGTCCTCGGTCGCCTCGACGAGCAGCTGCTCCTCGAGCTCCGGCGGGATCTTCAGCTCCCAGACGATGAAGTCGCCGCTGTCGCGGTCCATCTCGACCTTGGCGTAGGGCGCGGAGCCCGGCGTCTTCTTGTAGGCCGAGAGCAGAGCGTCCTCGAGCGCCTCCATGAGCTTGTCGGCTGAGATGTTCTTTTCCGCTGCGAGGCCCCGTACGGCCTCGACGATCTCCTTGGACATGGTTCAGTCTCCGGGTACGAGGTTCGAGCGAACGATCTGGTCATAGGGAATC
>DASXZK010000071.1:0-69453 GCA_036501965.1 Solirubrobacteraceae bacterium | reverse complement strand
AATCCGGCTCTTCTCGACGTTCAGGATCTTGCCGCGCAGCGGGAGGATCGCCTGCGTGTTGCGGTCACGGGCACTCACCGCCGAGCCGCCGGCGGAGTCACCCTCGACGACGAACAGCTCCGCCAGCGACGGATCCTTGACCGAACAGTCGGCGAGCTTGCCGGGCAGCGCGGAGTTCTCCAGGGCGGACTTGCGACGGGTGAGGTCCCGCGCCTTGCGGGCCGCGGCGCGCGCCTGGGCGGCGGAGACCGCCTTGCGGATGACCGCGCGGGCCTCCTGCGGGTTCTCCTCGAGGAACTCCTGGAGCCTGGCGTTGACGATCGACTGGACGAACCCGGCCATGCCCGGGTTGCCGAGCTTGGTCTTCGTCTGGCCCTCGAACTGCGGATCCGTGAGCTTCACCGAGACGACCGCGGTCAAGCCCTCACGGACGTCCTCGCCCGAGAGCGCGACGTCCTTCTCCTTGAGTTCGCCCTTCTCCCTGGCGTAGCGGTTGATCGCGCTCGTGAGCGCCGAGCGGAAACCCGACAGATGCGAGCCGCCCTCGATCGTGTTGATGTTGTTGGCGAAGGAGAAGACGGACTCCTGGTAGGACGAGTTCCACTGCATCGCGACCTCGACAGCGCCCTCCTCCCCCTCACCCTCAATCGAGATGATCTTCTTCTGGATCGGATCCTTGTTCTGATTCAGGAACGCGACGAAGTCGACGATCCCGCCGTCGTATTGGAACACGACCCGGTGGCCCTCACCGCGCTCGTCGACGATCGTGATCTTCAGGCCGCGGGTGAGGAACGCGGTGTCGCGCAGCCGCTCCTCGATCGTCTTGTAATCGATCTCGAGCGACTCGAAGACCTCGTCGTCCGGCAGGAAGGAGATCGTCGTCCCGGTCTCGGAGGTCGCCTCTCCCTGCTCCATCGGAGCGAGCGGCACCCCCCGCCGAAACGTCTGGCGCCAGACGTATCCGTCGCGCTTGACCTCGGCGTCGAGTTGCTCGGAGAGCGCATTGACGACCGACAGGCCGACGCCGTGCAGGCCGCCTGAGACCTTGTAGCCGCCGCCGTCGCCGAACTTGCCGCCGGCGTGCAGGACGGTGAGCACGACCTCGAGGGCCGACTTGCCCTCCTTCTCCATCACGGCGACCGGGATCCCGCGACCGGCGTCGACGACCGTCACCGAATTGTCCGGGTGGATCGTGATCTCGACCGCGTCGTTGCGGCCCGCGAGCGCCTCGTCGACAGCATTGTCGACAATCTCGTAGACGAGGTGATGCAGACCACGCTGCCCCGTGGAACCGATGTACATGCCGGGGCGCTTGCGGACGGCCTCGAGACCCTCCAGGACCGTGATGTCCTGGGCGTCATAGCTGGATTCATTCCCGCCCGGGCGGGCGGTGTCGTCAGTCGCCAACGATCCTCCGATGACGTTGGGACGCCCCGGTGCCGCGCCACCGAAGGCGCGCCGGTGCGTCAAGATTTATGTCTCGTATGGTAGCACAGGCGTCGGTCGGCCCGACCGGTTTCCACAGGGCGTTATCCCTGCAAATGTCACTTTTTTGCAACGGAGTCATCAGCTTTTCGACAGGTCTTATGCACCGCGGTGCCCGGTCGCGACGCAGCGCAGGCGGCGAACCACGTCATCCCCGAGCGTGGCGTTGAGCTTGGCGAGGATCTGGGGCGCCATCAGGTCAAGCTCCTGGGCCCATACCGAAGCCGCACAGGACACGGTCACGACGCCCGCGCGCTCGGCCGTCGGCTGAGCCTGCTCGGCGATCGCGTCGCCGACGGTCGCCGCCCAGATCCGCTGGACATCGGCGAGCAGCGTGTCGGGTCGCAGCTGGTCGGCCAGCGTCCCGAACGCCTCAGCCAGCGAGCGGGGGCCGCGGGGGGAGGAGCGCCGGCCGAACGAGCTCATGCCTGGACCTCAGAACGACGGGCCGGCTCCTCCTCGATCGTGCCACCGGCAGCGACCCGGATCAGGTGGACGTCGTCCTGGCCGGAGCCGGGGACCTGCTCCGGATCGGTTGCCGTGATCACCGATTGCCCGCCGCCCTCACGCAGCAGGTCGACGAGGGCGCGCCGGCGCCGCCCGTCCAGCTCGGACATGACGTCATCGAGCAGCATCACCGGCGGCGCAGATCGTCGCTCCGCCAGCGCGCCCCGCTCGGCGAGCAGCCACCCGAGCAGCGCCAGTCGCTGCTGGCCCTGCGAGCCGTATGCGCGAAGCTCGCGGCCGGCACGTTGGGTCGAAAGGTCATCGCGGTGGGGACCATGACCGGTGAAGCCTCGCTCGAGATCCGAGTCGACGCGCTCGGCGAGTTCGGCGACGAGCTCCTCCGGCCTGGACGCGCGGGAGCGCGGGCGGTAGGCGATCTCGGGGTCCCCGTCGAGGCCGAGCTCCTCGCACAGCCGGGCAAACCCCGGCGCGATCGCCTCGACCGCCGCCGCACGATCGGCCATCAGCGCAAGGCCGTGGCGGGCGAGTTGGGCATCCCAACTGGCAAGGGTCGATGCCGCCTGCGCACGGCCTGTCCCGGAGCGCAGCCGGCTGAGGAGTGCGTTGCGCTGAGCGAGCGATTGGGCATAGGTGCGGCGGGTCTGCGCCCGGGCCGGCCACAGCGCGGCGACGAACGCGTCGAGGTGGCCTCGTCGCAGCGACGGCGCGCCCTTGATCAGCTCCAGCCGGTCGGGGAGGAAGACCGAGACGAGCGGGCGACCGGGGACGTCGAGGAGTCGCTCCACCGGGGCGCCGTCGGCCTTCATCCGCTTCGGCTCGCCGGGCTGGAACCCGACCGACAGCTCGTGCGCGCCGTCATCGCCCGCGGTGGCGACCACCACGCGCGCGGCCGGGGCGCCGAAGTGGACGACCTCGCGCTCGTTGTTGGTGCGGCAGGAGCGGCCGGTGCAGCCGAAGTAGAGCGCCTCGATCAGATTCGTCTTGCCGGCGCCGTTGGGCCCGGTGATGACGGTCAGCCGCTCCCCCAGCGAAATCTCGGCCGCGTCGTAGGAGCGGAAGTCCCGGAGTGCGACCGAGACGACGCGAGCGCTCACGCGATCGCTAGACGTTGAGGCGGATCGGCATGATCAGGTAACTGAATCGGCTGCCGTCGCCGGACTCGATCAGGCCCGGCCGCAGCGGGCTGATCAACCTGAGCAGCACGTCGCCTTCGTCGATCGCCTCCAGACCCGCCCGCAGGAACTCCGGGTTGAAGCCGATCTCCAGATCCTCACCCTCGAAGGCGACCGGAAGCGACTCGCTGGCCTCACCGACATCGGGGGTCTGCGCCGAGACGGTGAGCTCACCCTGGGTGAACGCCAAGCGCAGCGGGGCGTTCTTCTGCGCGAGCAGGCTGATGCGCCGCACGACGTCGGTGAACTCGCCGCTGGCGATGCGCAGCTCGTGCTCGAAGGTCTCGGGCAGCAGCTGGCGGTAGTTGGGGAACTGGCCATCGATCAGTCGCGAGGAGAGGACCACGCGGCCGAGCGAGAACAGCACCTGGTTCTGGCGCACACTCACGCTGAGCGGCGCCTCCTCGTTCTGGGCGACGAGCCGCGCCAACTCCTGCAGCGCACGGGCAGGGACATTGACCTCGAACGCGGAGGACAACGGTGCCTCGAGCACGGTCTCCTTGACCGACAAGCGGTAGGAGTCGGTCGCGACCATGCGCAGCTCGCGGTCGGATGCCGAGACGAGGATGCCGGTGAGCACCGGTCGGGTCTCGTCGCGCGACGCCGAGCCTGCGACCTTGGTGGCGGTGGAGACGAAGGCGGCGGCAGGGAGCTCGACGGTCGTCTCGGCGTCCGGCTCGGGGAATGTCGGGAAGTCGTCGGAGCGCAGGGTGCGGAGGTGGAACGTCGCGTTGCCCGAGATCACCTCGACGTCCTGCTCGGCGGAGCGCAGTTCCAACGAGACCGAGTCAGACGGCAGCGAGCGCACAACGTCGAGCATCAGCCGCGCGGGGAGGACCACGGTGCCATCACGGATCACCTCGGCCTCGAGTGGGACCCGAAGGCCAACGTCCATGTCGGTTGCCCGCAGCTCGCAGGCGCTGTCGGTCACCGACAGCTGAACACCGGACAACGCCTGGATCGCCGAGCGGGTCGAAGCCACGCGGCTCACGGTCTGTAGCTGGGCGAACAGTTCGCCTCGTTCGAGAGAGATCTTCACGGTTGCTACCTCTTATCTGGAAAGGAAGAAGTCATAGGGCTGAGAACGGGTGTTGACAACTCGCCGAACGCCTGCCGGACGGGCGATCGGAGTGTGCGAACCCGGTGCGGAGCTGTGGATGGAGTCTGTCAAGAGAGGCGGTCGTCGTGGTCTGCGGCGAGACGCCGGCGGAGCCGGCGCATGATCTCCACAGCCTCGTCGTCGCTGGCGAGGCGGTCAGAGACGCGGCGGAGGGCGTTGTGGACGGTCGCGTGGTTGCGTCCGCCGAAGGCGCGTCCGATCGATGGCAGGGACTCATCGGTGAGGTCGCGGACGAGCGACATCGCCACCTGACGAGCCCAGTTGACCGCCGCGCGCCGGCTGGAGGAGGTGAGCTGATCGACGGTGATGCCGAACTGGGCGGCGACCGCGGCCTGGATCGTCTCGACCGACAGCGGTCCGGGGCCCTGGGGGGTCCCGGCGCGGCCGGGCGAAGGTGACTCGGGGTACATCGCGTCCAGGACCTCGCTGGTGAGGGGGACGTCGATCGCGCGATGCGTGAGCGAATGGAACGCGACGACCCGGATCAGCGCGCCCTCGAGCAGGCGGATGTTGTCCCGGACGCGATCGGCGATCAGGTCGAGAACGGTCGGGTCGGCGAGTTCGATCCGATCCAGCGCGGCGCGCTTGCGGAGGATCGCGACCCGCGTGGCGTGGTCGGGCGGCTTGATGTCGGTGACCAGGCCCGCCTCGAAGCGCTCCCGTAGGCGCTGCTCGATCGTGGTCAGGGCCCGCGGCAGGCGATCACAGGTGAGCACCAACTGGCGGCCGGTTTCGTACAGCGCGTTGAAGGTGTGAAAGAACTCCTCCTCGGTGCGGGCCTTGGCTGCGAGGAACTGCACGTCGTCGATGAGCAGGACGTCCGCGGTGCGATAGGCCTGCTTGAACGCGTCGATCGACTTCGTGGAGAGCGCGTTCAGGAAGTGGTTGGTGAACGACTCGGCGGTCGCGTACCGCACGCTCGCGCCGGCACCGAACTGGAGCACGTAGTTGCCGATCGCGTGCAGCAGGTGCGTCTTGCCGAGACCCGGTGGCGCGTAGATGAACAGCGGGTTGTAGGCCTGTCCCGGGTTCTCGGCGACCGCCAGCGCCCCGGCGTGGGCGAAGCGATTGGTCTCGCCGATGATGAACTGCTCGAAGCGGTAGCGCGGGTTGAATCCGGTGAACCCATCCCCACCCACCCGCTCGCCGCCGACGACCGGGCCGGCGCTCGGCTCGACGGCGTGCTCGCCCCCCGCGAACCGCAGTCGCGTGCCGGGCCCGAGCACGTCCTCGGCGGCCTGGCCGAGCAGGCGGCCGTAGCGGCGTGAGACCCAGAGCTCGGTCTCCGCTCGGCCGGCCAGGACGATCACGCGCCCGTCCCAGTCGGCGACGTCGAGGCCGGCGAGCCAGATGTCGAACGTGTTCGCGCCGATTCGGCGTCGCAGTTCGGCGCGGAGAACCCGCCACGCATCCTCGGGATCGTTATGCGCGGGCAGCACCAACTGACTCCTCCCGGAGTGCCTTGCAAGGGGTGACAAAAGAGACTGCGGAGGCCGCACGGGCCGTCCGCGGGGCGGCGAATATACCAACGGCACCGGAGCCGTCCGGACCCTCTGATAGGGCGTTGGCGCAAAGCGCGGGAAAAACCCCCAGCGGCCACTTTGGACGGGCTGTGGCGACTCGCGCGGTGCGGTGTTGGAGCTTCGTATACTGCGGCGTTCCGATCAGACCGGAGCCTCGCCCATGAAACGTACGTACCAGCCCAAGAAGCGCAAGCGCGCCCGCACTCACGGCTTCCGCGCGCGCATGCAGACGCGCGCGGGGCGGCACACGCTCAAGCGTCGGCGCGACAAGGGCCGCAAGCGCCTGACGGTCTGATGCCGGGCGGGCGGGAGACGACCGTGTCCCCGCAGCGCTCAGGCCGAGGCCGGCTGTCGCGCAGCGCGGAGTTCGACCGCGTCTTCCGCCAGGGCCGGTCCCACGCCGGCCGTGACCTCGTGCTCTACGTCTTCCCGCGAGGGGATGACGGCGGCGAGCCGCGGCTCGGGATGACCGTGTCCCGCAAGGTCGGCGGTGCCGTCGATCGCAACCGGATCAAACGCGTGCTGCGCGAGGCGTTCGCTCAGGAGAGCGAGCGGCTGCCGGCCGGGTCCGATGCGGTCGTGATCGCGCGCTCGGGCGCGCGCGAGCTGGCCGCCCGCTCGGGGCTGGCCGGGGTACGATCCGCGCTGGCGGAGTTGATCGATCAGGTTCCGGGGGCGGCACCGCGGTCGCCGGAGCAGTCAGCGGCGAGTAAGCAGGCGGACGCGTCGGTCTCGACGGTCGCCGACGGGACTGAGAGCGCGCCGTGAATCGGGCGCTGCGCCGGGCGGTGACGCTGCCGATCCGCGCCTATCAATACGCGATCTCGCCGATGTTCGGACCGCGCTGCAAGTACTACCCCTCCTGCTCGGAGTATGCGGTGCAGGCGGTCGAGCGATACGGCATACTGCGGGGGCTCGTCCTCGCCGGCTGGCGCCTCCTGCGCTGCAACCCGTTCAGCCGCGGCGGCTATGACCCGGTCGAGGCTCAGCGGCTGTTCAAGCCGCCGGGGACGGTCGCGAGCGCCTGACCATGCTCGTCACCGCCAACATCTTCCAGCCGCTGATCGACGTCTTCCAGTCGGTCCTGACGGCGTTCCACTCGATCGGCCTCTCCTGGGGCTGGTCGATCGTGCTGCTCACGGTGGCCGTCCGGGCGGTGCTGGTGCCGCTCACCTTCCGCCAGATCAAGGGCATGGTGCGGATGCAGGCGCTGCAGCCGCAGATGAAGGCGATCCAGCAGAAGTACAAGGAGGACAAGCCTCGCCAGCAGCAGGAGATCATGGCCTTCTACAAGGAGAACAACGTCAACCCGTTGGCGTCGTGTCTCCCGATGGTCCTGCAGCTGCCGGTGTTCATCTCGCTGTACTACATGCTGCGCGAGAGCCTGCGCAAGGACATCTGCCCCGGCCTGCAGCACTCCTTCCAGACGAAGTACGCCGCTGCGCACAACATGACGCTCGCCCACGCGGCGGGCCAGACGACCGCCTGCGGTAAGTCGCCGGCGTCGCACTTCCTCTTCATCCACGATCTCACCGCCAAGGCGACGGGGATCGAGCTGATCATCCTGATCGTCCTCTACATCGGATCGCAGATCAGCTCGACGCTCGTGATGTCGGCGTCCTCGACGATGGACCCGACGCAGCGAAAGATCATGCTCTTCATGCCGCTGATCTTCGTCCTGTTCGTGATCCGCTTCCCGGCCGGCCTCATGCTCTACTGGATCACGACGAACCTCTGGACCGTCGCGCAGCAGTACGCCGTGCGCCGGTACATCGGCCCGACGGTGGCGGTCGCCGGTGGCGGGTCGGCCGACGACGACGGTGGAACTCCGGTGAAGCCTCCGTCTGGCAGGCCGAGCGGCGGTGGCGGCGGTTCGGGCTCCGGCGGCCTCGGAGCGCGCATGCGCGAGCGGCTGGCCCAGGCGCAGTCCGACGCGGACACCAAGCGGACCTCGGGTGGAACGAGCACGGCGGCCCCCGCAAAGCCGGCCACGACGACCAAGCGGCCGGCGACGGCGAAGAGCAGCGGCTCGACCAATGGGTCCGGGAACGGATCGTCCCGAAACGGCTCGTCGACCCCGCCGCCACGTCCGCCCCGCAAGAAGAAGAAGCGCTCAGGACGGAGGCGATAGATGAGCTTCGGTGACGGATCACGCGGCGGGGGCGACCCCGCCGATCGCGTGCAGGAGATGATGGAGTTGATCGCCGATACGGCCGGCATCGACGCCGACGTCGAGATCCGCAAGGACCCTGACCACGGCCTCCTCGCGGAGTACGTCGGGGACGACCTCGCGGTACTGATCGGCCACCACGGGCAGACGATCGACGCGATTCAGCACCTCGCCTACCGGATCGCGTCACGCGGCGAGGAGCCACGCGTGTCGGTCCTCGTTGACGCGGCCGGGTACCGCGAGCGCCGCGCGGTGACGCTGCGCCAGACCGCCGATCAGGCGGCCGAGACCGCGCTGCGTGAAGGGCGGTCGGTGTCGCTTGAGGCGATGAGCGCGTTGGAGCGCAAGGTGATCCACGAGCACCTCAAGACGCGGCATGACCTTGAGACGTACAGCCGGGGCCAAGAGCCGGCTCGGCATCTCGTGGTCGCACCCCTCATCGAAGACTGATCGCGGGGACTCTGGTGGGGTGGGGGCAGAGCGTGCCCCGTCCGCTCCGCTTGCTCCGGGACGATGGCGGGCTGGGCGACGGTGCGTACGCGAGGCGGTCGGGGCACGCCCCGCCCCCACCGCCGTCCGTCGCGCGTGGTGCCCGGGTGCTTCACGTTTACGCTCGCCGGTAGCGAACGGCTTGCGCGCGGAGGGTTTGCGCCTGGAGGTGTTGTGCGTGGACGGTTCGTGCGTGGACGGTTGGCGCGCGGGTGACGGGGCGTGGGTGTTTCACGTTTTACGTCGCCGGGCTGCTGGTGGGCCGTGTGCGGCATAGTGATCGCCGATGGGTGCTGATTCCACAATCGCCGGGTACGTCGAGCGGTGGCATTTGCCGGACGGGGCCGAGGAGAAGCTGGAGGAGTTGGTGCGGCTGGTGGCTGCTGACGAGGGGGCTCCGACGACGGTGCGGGAGCCGCAGCGCATCCTGGACGACCACCTGGCCGACTCGCTCGTGGCGCTTGAGCTCGACCATGTGAAGTGGGACGGGCGGATCGCTGATCTTGGGGCGGGCGCGGGGTTCCCGGGGCTGCCGCTTGCGATCGCGCGGCCGGAGGCGTCGCTGGCGCTGGTGGAGCCGAACGCGCGTAAGTGCGATTTCCTCCGTCAGGCGGTCCGGCGCCTGGAGTCGGAGAACATCGAGATCGTGCGTGAGCGGGCGGAGCAGTGGCGCGAGGGGATCGGGAGCTGCGACGTCGTCGTGGCCCGGGCGCTCGCGGCGCTGCCGGTCGTCGCCGAGTATGCGGCTCCGCTGCTGAGGATCTCCGGGACGCTCGTCGCCTGGCGCGGCCGGCGTGATCCGGTCGATGAGACGATGGGCGCGATCGCCGCCGCGGAGCTCGGGCTGGAGCCGCTCGACCCGGTCGCGGTCTCTCCGTATCCCGAGGCGCTGCATCGCCATCTCCACGTGATGGTGAAGGTCGGCCCCACGCCGTCGCGCTTTCCTCGCCGGCCCGGCGTCGCCCGCAAGCACCCCCTCGGCCGTGGCGTCTGACCCAGGTTCGCCGTTCGAGCGCGGTCGGGCTCCCCGCGTCGACGCGATGTAAAACGTGAAACACCCGAAGGTTGGTGCGGGTGTAAAACGTGAAACACCCGCGCCGACTGCTCCATCACCGGGCCGGCCGGGTTGCTGCGGGCTTTTCCGCGCACTCGCGGAGCCCGTCGGCGGCGTGTGCGGCTTCGATTGGCGCCCGTGGTCACGATCTCGCACGCACTGCCGTGGGCGCTCGCGTGGGCGGAATCGTCCCCGGCGGCGGCACCACAATGCCCACACGGGGACTTCCGGCCGCACGCGTGCGAGTTTCGTCCCTCCGGCGCATCCCCAACCCGCCGGCGCCTCCCCACCGTCGCCGCCGCGCGCCCTAGCATCATCCCGGTCATGGGCACGGTGTACGCGATCGCCAACCAGAAAGGTGGTGTGGGCAAGACGACGACGGCTGTCAACCTCGCGGCCTGCGTCGCCGAGGCCGGCTACGAGTCGCTGCTCATCGACATCGATGCGCAGGCGAACGCGACGCTCGGGCTGGGGGTCGACAAGCGCACCTCCCCCAACGTGTATGACGTGCTCGTCGGGGACACGCCGCTCTCCGAGGCGATCCACGCGAGCGGTATCGAGCACCTGTCGATTGTTCCGGCGGGCCCTGATCTGGCCGGCGCGAACGTCGAGTTGCCGCGCATCGCGGGCTCGGAGAACCGGTTGCGCGACGCGCTCGAGCCGATCCGTGACCGCTACGCGTTCACGCTGCTCGATTGCCCGCCGTCGCTGGGGCCGCTGACCGTCAACGCGCTGGTCGCGGCCGACCGGGTGATCGTGCCCGTCCAGGCGGAGTACTTCGCGCTCGAGGGGCTCGCAGGCCTGCTCGACACGCTGTCGCTCGTCCAGCGCGAACTCAATCCCCGCCTGACGATCGCGGGGATGCTGCTCACCATGCACGACGGGCGCACGCGGCTGGCCCAGGAGGTCGAGACCGAGGTGCGGACGCACTTCCCGAAGCTCGTGTTCGACACGGTCATCCCGCGCAACGTGCGCGTCGGCGAGGCGCCGAGCTTCGGCCAGCCGGTGATCCACTTCGATCCGCACTGTGCCGGCGCGGAGGCGTACTTCGAGCTTGCCAAGGAGGTCGCCGCTCGTGGCTGAGCGCTCGCGCGGCATGGGGCGCGGCCTGGCCGCGATCCTGGCCGTCACCGACGACCAGGAGGCAGCGGCAACCGAGCTGCGCGAGGTCCCGACCGACCTCGTCTTCCCCAACCCGCACCAGCCGCGCCGGAGTTTCGACGAGGAGTCGATCGTCGCGCTCTCGGAATCGATCAAGGTCCAGGGCATCCTGCAGCCGGTGCTCGTGCGGCCGATCGCCGGCGGGACCTACGAGCTCGTCGCCGGCGAGCGTCGCTGGCGCGCCGCGAAGCTTGCCGAGATGGAGATGATCCCCGCGCTCGTGCGCCAGCATGACGACGCGGCGTCGCTCGAGCTCGCGCTGGTCGAGAACATGGTGCGCGAGGACCTCAACCCGGTCGAGGAGGCCCGCGCGTGCGCGGCGCTCACTGAGGAGCTCGGTCTCACGCGCGAGCAAGTCGGCCAGCGGGTCGGTCGTAGCCGGGTCGCGGTCTCCAACCTGGTCCGCCTGCTCGACCTGCCCGACGAGGCCCTCGACCTGATCGCCGCGCGTGAGCTGTCCGAGGGCCATGGCCGGGCGCTGCTCACCGCCTCGGGGAACGACGAGCGCCGCCGCCTCGCGCGGGATGCCGTCGCCGGCGGATGGTCGGTCCGGGAACTCGAGGCGCGTGCCCGGGGCGACCGGCCCGCGGCCCGCAGCGTCCGCCATCGCACACCGACGGCACTTCACCCCGACCAGGAGGACGCGATCGTGCGGATCAACGATTCGCTCGGCACCGCGCTGGGCCGGGACGTCGAGGTGACTGCGACCGCCGGCGGCTACCGGGCCCACCTCACGTTCGACTCGCTCGAGGAGGCCCTCGAGCTCGCCGACCGACTCGGCCGCCGCCCGGGCAAATAACCCAGTCGGAGCACGAGCCCGCCCGCGATAGACTCCGCGGCCCCGGGCGATTAGCTCAGTCGGTTAGAGCGCTTCTCTGATAAGGAAGAGGTCCCAGGTTCGAGTCCTGGATCGCCCACTCCGATCCCGGTCTGCACCCGCCCGGCGGGGACTCGCCGCGGTGACGGGCCAACGGTCCGATCGGTCCCAGTGGCGAGAGGTAGCGCGACTCAGATGAGAGCGCGATGAGAACGCGCGGCTCCCCGGAGACCACCGCTCAAGTTCGTTTCAGCGCGGTCGAGAACACCGACAACGGGTCAGAGGGGTGACCCGGACTACCGATACAGGACCTCTTGATCGGCGCACCGGCGTTGCCGGCGATCGCCCCACTATGAAGGAGTGCAGCGGATGGCCGTGACCACGGCATCGGCGATTCACGGGACTGAATGCGAGCGTGACCGCGGCGAGACGCCTTTCGACGCGCCGGGTGGCGGGGTCAAGTTTCTGTATGGCGTGCTGGCCGCGATCCTGTTCGCGTATTGCGTCGACCTGGTGATGGGCGGGCCCAACGGCTCGTATCCGAACTGGCTGGCCGGCTGGGGCGTCGACGCGTTCGAGCTCGTCGCCGGCCTGATGATCGTCGCACGCGGGCTGGCGCGTCCGCGTGACCGCAAGTACGCCCTGCTGCTCGGCGGCGCGGCCTGCGCGTGGGCGCTCGGCGACTTCGCGATGACGGCGGAGACCCTGAACGGTGCCACGCCGGCGACCATCAGCTTCGCCAACTACCTGTGGGCCGGCTTCTACCCGCTCGCGTACGTGTCGGTCATGGTCCTCATGCAGCGCGACGTGAAGAAGCTGACCGCCGCCAACTATCTCGACGGGGTCGTGGCCGCGATGGTGACCTCGGCCGCGCTCGTCGCGTTCGGCTTCCACAGCATCGCCTCCGCCTCGGGCCAGGGCACCGAGGGCGCTGCGGTCAACCTGGTCTACCCGGTCGGCGACCTGCTGCTGGCCGGGCTCACGCTCCTCGGGGTGTTGATGCTCCCGGCCGGCCGGCGCGGCCGCTGGCTGCTCCTCAGCTTCGCGGGCGCGATCAACGCCGCCGGCGATATCGCCGCTCTCTTCAACGGTCTGGTGGCGACCGACATCGGCTGGTTCTTCAACGTGATCGCGTGGCCGGCTTCGCTGCTCGCGATCTCGGTCGCGGTGTGGCTGGCGCCCGAGCCGTGCGTGCCGGTCCAGGAGAACACCGACTCCGGGTTCCGGATCCCCACCGTGGCCTCGGGGCTGGCGCTCTGCATCCTCTTCGTCGGCTCGCTGATCCACTCCAGCCAGGTCGCAATCGGCTTCGCGTCGGTCACCCTGCTCGCGGCCGGCGCCCGCTTCGGGCTCGCGCTGCGGCGGCTGCACCAGCTCACCGACGAGCGCCATCAGGAGCTGCAGAGCTCGGCCGACGTCGAGCGACGGTCCAAGCACGCGCTGCAGATGGCGGTCCGCCAGCACGCCGAGTTCGCGGCGCGAGTGGCCGAGGGCGACCTCACAGCGACTGTGGGAGGCGAGCAGCAGGACCTGCGGGAGCTGTCGGAGAGCCTCAACACAATGGTGCACGGCCTCGCCGAGATCTCGAGCGAGATCCAGTCGGGGGTGCAGGAGATCGGCGCCTCAACCGAGGAGATCCTCGGCGTCGTCAGCCGTCACACCGACAGCGCCGGCCAGCAGTCGGCGGCGATCGAGCAGACATCCGCCACCGTCAACGAGCTGCGCACCGCCGCCGACGTGACCGCGAAGCGCGCCCGTGAGGTCGCCGAGCGCGCCGGCGAGTCCGTGCGGGTCTCAGACCAGGGCACGGCCGCGGTGGCCGCGATCGCCGACGCCATGGGGGACATCCGCGCGCGGGTCGAGGGAATCGCCCGGGAGATCCTCACGCTCGCGGGACGCGCCCAGCAGATCGGTGTCATCACCGAGACCGTCAACGAGCTGGCGGACCGCTCCAACCTGCTCGCCCTCAACGCGACGATCGAGGCCGCGCGCGCCGGCGAGGCGGGCAAGGGCTTCGCCGTCGTCGCCGACCAGGTGCGCGAGCTGGCCGATCAGTCCAAGAAGGCGACGGCCAAGGTCGAGATGATCCTGGGCGAGGTCAAGGAGGCGTCCGCCGCCGCGGTGGCCGCCAGCGAGGAAGGCGCGAAGGTCGTCGAGCAGGGGCTGCGGCTCACGACCGACGCAGACGAGGGGATCCGGGGCCTCACCGAGATCATCCGCTCCTCGTCCGACGCCGCCGGGGAGATCGCCTCCTCCGCTCACCAGCAGAGCATGGGTATGGACGAGATCGCCTCCGCGATGACGAACATCGAGACGGGCACCTCGCAGTTCCTCGACGGCGCGCACGCCTCGCAGATCGCCGCCAGCTCGCTCAACGATCTGGCGGCCAAGCTCGCAGCGCTGACCGAGCGCTACCGCGTCGCCTGAGTCACCTCAGGCGCTCGCGGGAGGAGCGGTCGAGCTGCGCACCACCAGGTGCGTGGGCAGGATGTGCTGCACCGGGCGGCGGGACCCGCCCGCGAGGCCCGCGAGCAGCCGCTCGGCAGCGATCCGGCCTTTTTCGTGCTCGGGCTGGTAGATCGTGGTCAATCCCTCAGGCTCGCCCGCGCAGCCGTCGAACCCCACGATCGAAAGGTCGCCCGGGATCTCAAGGCCCCGTTCGAGCGCGGCCTGGCGCGTCCCGAGGGCGAGCAGGTCGCTGAACGCGAAGATCGCGGTCGTCTCCGGCGCGCGCTCGAGCAGCTCGTGAGCCCCCTCGCGCCCGGCGACCACCGAGCTCGAGGCGCACTCCTCGACAAGCACCTCCTCCCAGTCCAACCCGACCTTCGCGATCGCGTCGGCGCAGCCGGCAAGTCGTTCGCGAGCCACCGCCGCGGTCGTTCCGCGCCGCTCGTTCTCGTCGACGAGGCCGACGTGCCCATGGCCGGTGAGCCGGAAGCTGAGCACCGCCGGGGAGCGGTGCCCGAGCTCGAGCAGGTGCCCCATCGCGGCCGCGGCCGCTCCGCGATCGTCGATCCCGACGAAGTCGACCTCGGTGAGCCTCGGGGAGTCGATCACCACCGCCGGCAGCGGCCGGGCAATCGCCAGCTTCAGCCGGGTGTCGTCGTCGTGGAGCGAGTGCAGGATGAAGCCATCGACCGCTGCCCCGCGGATCGAGTTGCTGTGCGCGGGCAGGTCGGCGGAGCCGGGGACGAACATCAGCGCGAACTGCTCATCTGCCGCTCGCTCCGCCAGACCCTGGAGCATCGTGACCGCCGTCGGGTCACTGAACGGGTACGGCAGCGGCTCGGAGAAGACGACCCCGAGCGCGCCCGTGCGGCCCCTGCGGAGGTTGCGAGCGATCGGGTCCGGGCCGGCATAGCCGACCGCCTCGGCGGTCTTCAGGATCTGCTCGCGCAGCGCAGGCGACAGCTGGTCAGGGCGGTTGTAGGCGTTCGAGACGGTGCTCGGAGAGACGCCAAGCACCTTGGCGATCGCGACGATCCCGGACCGTCGTGAACGTGACCCCGGTCGTCTGACTCCTTCACTTGACACCCTCCCGCGAGTCTACTAGAACCCGGAAAATCTGAAACGTTGCAGACGTGCGGCGACCGAAGGAGTGAGGTTGTGGAGAAAAGCTCGACGGTCGAGGTCGGCATTGGTCTCGAGTCCGCCCCCGAGCGGGCGCATGACGGCGCGCCGTGGTGGCGCGGGGCGTCGATCTACCAGGTCTATCTGCGCAGCTTCGCCGATGGCAACGGCGACGGAGTCGGCGACATCGCGGGGCTGCGGTCGCGTCTGGAGTATCTGGCCGCGCTCGGCGTCGACGCGCTGTGGATCAACCCCTGGTACCGCTCGCCGATGGCCGACGGCGGCTACGACGTGGCGGACTACCGGGACATCGACCCGCTGTTCGGGACGCTCGCCGACGCGGAGGAGCTGATCGCCGGCTGTCACGAGCACGGACTGCGGGTGATCGCCGACATCGTCCCCAACCACACCTCCGACCAGCACGAGTGGTTCAAGGCCGCGTTGGCGTCGCCGCCGGGGTCGCGGGAGCGCGCGCGCTTCTGGTTCCGTCCGGGCCGCGGCGAGCGCGGTGAGCTGCCGCCAAACGATTGGCGCTCGCGCTTCGGCGGCCGGGCATGGACGCGAGTCACGGAGGCCGACGGCTCGCCGGGCCAGTGGTATCTGCATCTGTTCACCCCCGAGCAGCCCGACCTCAACTGGGAGAACCCCGAGGTTGCGGCGGAGTTCGACTCGATTCTCCGCTTCTGGATGGATCGCGGGATCGATGGGTTCCGGATCGACGTCGCGCACGGCCTCGCGAAGGACCCGGCGCTGCCTGATCTCGGCGGGCGCGCCGACGACTCCGAGCGGTTCGGCCGGCCCGACACGCTCGGTCATCCGCACTGGGACCGGGACGCGGTGCACGACATCTTCCAGCACTGGCGGCGCGTGGCCGACGAGTACCCCGGGGACCGCATGTTCGTCGCGGAGGCGTGGGTCACCGGCCTGGACCGGCTTGCGCTCTACGTCCGGCCGGACGAGCTGCAGACGGCATTCAACTTCGAGTTCCTGATGGCGCCCTGGAGGGCCCCGGAGCTGCGCAACGTGATCGATGACACGATGCGAACGCTGGGCGCCGTCGGCGCTCCCGCGACCTGGGTGCTCTCCAATCACGACGTGCCCCGGCACGCGACCCGCTACGCCGCCGCCGATGGCGGCGGCGGCCGGTGGCGCGGGGAGGACGCCACCGAGCCCGACGACCTCGCGCGTGGCCTGCGTCGCGCCCGGGCGGCCGCGCTGCTCACGCTGTCTCTGCCGGGCGGCGTCTACATCTACCAGGGCGACGAGCTCGGGCTCTGGGAGGTGGAGGACATTCCCGCCGACCGCATGCAGGACCCCACCTTCGTCAACACCGGACGCACCCGTGACGGCTCACGCGTCCCGCTGCCGTGGTCGGGTGAGGAGCCTCCGTTCGGCTTCAGCCCGCCCGATGCGGCCGCCGAGCCCTGGCTCCCCCAGCCGGCGGAGTGGCGCGACATGACCGCGGCGCGGCAGCAGGGGGATCCGACATCGACGCTCGAGCTGTATCGAACGGCGCTGCGGATCCGGCACGGTCACCCGGCGCTCGGGGACGGAAGGTTTGCCTGGGACGGCGGGGTGCCCGCCCACGTCCTGTCGTTCACCCGAGAGCCCGGCTTCCGGTGCGTGGTCAACCTGTCGGGGGATCCGGTGGCGCTCCCGCCGGGCGAGGAGGTGCTGGTCAGCAGCGCCCCGCTTGCGTCCGATGGGGCGCTCGATCCCGACGCCGCCGTCTGGCTCGCAACAAAAACGCCTGAGCGCGACTGACGCAGACCAGGACCGGGTACATCCCCAACCGTCCTTGACAAACCAGCGACGGTGTTCTAGAACGTTTCCGTCTGAAACGTTCCAGTAGGAACGGGCCGGGAGGAGAGAGAGGAGAGCTATGCAGGACCCAAAGCGCGCGGCACATGCCGCGTCCATCGCGACGTCAGCACGGGTGCTGTCCCCGCCCGCGCCCAACGTGAAAGTCGAGACACACGTGCCCGCAGACACCGCACCTCAGCGGCATCCCGTTCACCGTCGATCAGTGCGCCGTGCCGCGGCGCTGCTGGCCACCGCCGGATTGGCTGTGGGCGTCGCCGCCTGCGGATCCAGCTCCGGCGGCTCGTCCGGCTCGGGCGGGTCGAGCACCTCCAAGGCGAAGCTCTCGGCGACGGGCAGCAAAGCGCCCGGCAACCCCACCTCCGGCACGATCAACTGGTGGGCGAGCCCGATCACGACCAGCGGCCCCGACGTCCGGAAGGTCTGGATCGCGGCGTTCGAGAAGGCCTACCCCAACATCCACGTCCATCTGATCAGCGCGCCGACGGACACCGACACCAACCGCGCGACCCTGACCACGCAGATCTCGGGCGGCAGCGGCCCCGACGTCTTCATGGGCGACGTCATCTGGCCCGCGCAGTTCGGCGCTCATCAGCTCGCCGTGCCGCTGAGCAAGTACCTACCGAAGAGCTACTGGTCCAAGTTCGCCTCGGGCCTGGTTGCGGGCGCGACCTATAAGGGCCAGGTGTACGGAGCCCCGCTGTTCGAGGACCAGGGCTTCCTCTACTACCGCAAGGACCTGCTCGCGAAGGATCACCTCCCGGTCCCGAAGACGTGGGAGCAGCTCGTCTCGGATTCCAAGGCGATGCAGAGCAAGCGTCAGGTCAAGTACGGCTACGTCTTCCAGGGCGCCGACTACGAGGGCGCGACATGCGACTTCGCCGAGTTCCTCGCCGACGCCGGCGGGAGCGTGCTGAACTCGAGTGACACGAAGGCCGTCCTCGGCTCGCCGGCGGTCAAGGCGCTCACCTTCGAGCACTCACTCGTCGCGCAGGGCATCAGCCCGAAGGGCGAGTCGACGTTCCAGGAGGCGCAGTCGCTGGACGAGTTCACCACCGGTCAGGCGGCATTCCTGCGCAACTGGGATTACGCGTACGCCGCCTCCAACGCGAAGGGCTCCAAGATCATCGGCAAGGTCGGCGTCGCGCCGATGCCGACGTTCAGCGGGCAGTCGACGCCGGGGTACTCCAACATCGGCGGCTGGAACCTGTACATCAACCCGCACAGCAAGAACATCGCCGCGGACCTCACCTTCATCAAGTGGATGACGGGCAAGGAGGCGCAGACGATCCAGGCCACGAAGTTCTCGCAGATCCCGACCATCAACTCGGTGCGGACCGACAAGGCGGTCATCAAGGGCAACGCGAACCTGCTGGTGGTCCCGAAGACCCGTCTCGTCCCCCGCCCGGCGCAGACGCCGGACTACTCCCAGGTGAGCCAGGCGATCTACCAGGGGGTCAGCTCGGCGCTGGCCGGGCAGACGTCGCCGTCGTCGGCGGTGAGCAAGATGACCTCGTCGATCAACACCGCGCTCGGCGGAGGCGGTCTGTAGCCCAACCACCCGTGCCGCCCGCGGGAGTGACTTTCTCCTCTCCACTTCCGCGGGTGGCCGGTCCCTCTGACCTTCTTCCAAGGAGCAACTGACGTCATGACCTCCGTCTCAGCCGCGCCGCCCACGCGGGGCGGACCGGCGGGCGCGTCCGAGGTTGTGGGACGCCCCGACGCACACCGCAAGCGAATGGCACGGCTGGGGTGGATGTTCACCTCTCCGGCGCTGCTGTTCATCGGGCTGGTCACGCTGTTCCCGATCGGGTTCTCGGTGCTGCTCAGCTTCGAGAACGTCAACGTCACCGCCAACGGGTTCCAGCTCCAAGGGCTGACCACGGCCAACTACTCGCTGGTGCTCGGCAACTCGACCTGGCACTACGCACTCGCCTTTACCGTGGGGTACACAATCGTCACGGTGCTGGTCGAGGTGATCATCGGCACCCTGATGGCGCTGGTGCTCGAGCGCATGGTCAGAGGGCGTGGCTGGATGATGGCGTTGCTGCTGATCCCGTGGTCACTGGTGACCGTCATCTCGGCGGAGTTGTGGAAGTACATCTACGATCCGACATACGGATTCGCCGACGGCCTCTTCCACACGCTCGGTCTCGGCACCCCCGTCATCCTCGGAAGCAACGCCTCAGCGATCATCGCCCTGATGGTCGCCGACGTGTGGAAGACGACCCCCTTCGTCGCGATCATCGTCCTGGCAGGGCTCGTGATGCTCCCGGAGGAGATCTACGAGGCCGCGGAGGTCGACGGCGCCACCGGTTGGACGACGTTCTGGAAGATCACGTTCCCGCTGCTGCGGCCGACGATCGCGCTCGCGGTGCTGTTCCGAGTGCTGCAGGCGTTCGGCCTGTTCGACCTTCCGTTCGTGCTCACCCAGGGCGGGCCTGGAACGGCCACGACGTCGCTGGCCGTGCTCGGCTATCAGGCGACATTCAATGACTACAAGTACGGGGCCGGTGCCGCGGTGGCCACGACCACGGCGGTCCTCGTCGTGCTGGGATGCTTCGCATTCCTCAAGGTATTCAGGTCACAGGTCGGAGACGAGGAGGGGTCATGAGAACGCGCAAGCGTCAGGGATGGCATCGTTACATCAACGGAGTGACGGTCGGCACGACCCTCACCGTGCTCTTCGTCACGCTGCCGCTGCTGTGGATGGTCTCGTCAAGCTTCAAGGGGCCGGCGGGAATCGGCTCCTCGAGCGTGTTCCCCCACAATGTGTCGACGATCAACTACACCTCGGCGTTCCAGCACAACGGGTTTGGGCACTACATCCTCAACTCGGTGATCGTCGCGGTCGTCTCCACGGTGCTCGTCCTGTTCCTGGCGACGATGGCCGGCTACGCCCTCGGCCGGCTGCCCATGCGGGCCAAGCTCCCGGTGATGGTGATCCTGCTGATGATCTCGGTGTTCCCGGCGATCGCCGTGATCGTGCCGCTGTTCCTGATCATGAAGGACCTCGGGTGGCTGAACAGCTATCAGGCGCTGATCGTGCCCTACACAGCGTTCAACCTTCCGTTCGCCACCTGGATCCTGCGTAACTACATGCTGGGGATTCCGAAGGAGATGGAGGAGACCGCCCGGATCGACGGCGCCGGTCCGATCACCACGCTGTGGAAGATCATCATCCCCCAGGCCCGGCCTGGTCTGTTCACTGCGGGCATCTTCACCTTCACGGCGTGCTGGACAGAGTTCCTGATGGCAATCTCGTTCAACAGTGTCAACTCCTACAGGACGATCCCCGTCGGCATCGCCCTGTTCGGATCGCAGTTCACGATCCCGTACGGGACGATCTTCGCGGCGAGCGCCGCCGCGGCGGTGCCGATCGCGGTTCTCGTGCTCGTGTTCCGCAAGTCGGTCGTGTCGGGTCTGACCGCCGGAGCGGTGAAGGGATGACGACGGCTACACACCATTACGTTCAGGGAGCGAGTGCAATCCGATGACGGCGATCGAGCTGGAGCAGGTGAAGAAGGTGTACCCCAACGGTTACGAGGCTGTGCACGGGATCGACCTCGCGATCAGCGAGGGCGAGCTGATGGTGCTCGTGGGACCGTCGGGCTGCGGCAAGACGACGATCCTGCGGATGATCGCCGGGCTGGAGGACATCAGCGCCGGGGAGTTGCGGTTCGGGGACAAGATCGTCAACGACCTGGGGCCCAAGGAGCGGGACATCGCGATGGTGTTCCAGAACTACGCCCTGTACCCGCACATGACCGTCGGCGAGAACATCGGGTTCGCGCTCACCCAGCGCAAGGTGCCCAAGGACGAGATCGCCAAGAAGGTCGCGGATGCGGCTCGCATCCTTGGCCTCACAGAGTGGCTGGAGCGCAAGCCCGCCCA
Organism: Solirubrobacteraceae bacterium; assembly: GCA_036501965.1. Classification (GTDB taxonomy): domain Bacteria; phylum Actinomycetota; class Thermoleophilia; order Solirubrobacterales; family Solirubrobacteraceae; genus Palsa-465. The sequence goes on along the minus strand of DASXZK010000071.1, from coordinate 48,709 downwards.
GCTGTCGGGCGGGCAGCGCCAGCGCGTGGCGATGGGGCGCGCGATCGTGCGCAACCCGTCCGTGTTCCTGATGGACGAGCCGCTGTCGAACCTCGACGCGAAGCTCAGGGTGCAGATGCGCGCCGAGGTCTCGACGATCCAGCGGACGGTCGGAGTGGCAACGGTCTACGTCACCCACGATCAGATCGAGGCGATGACCATGGGTGACCGGGTCGCCGTACTGCGCACGGGCGATCTGTTGCAGTGCGACACGCCGCAGGTGCTCTATGACCATCCACAGAACCTGTTCGTCGCTGCATTCATCGGCTCGCCGGCGATGAACCTGTTCGAGGCGACGCTCGGCGAGGGTACGGCCACGCTCGTGCTCGGCTCGCAGACGATCAAGCTCACGGATGCGGTGCGTCAGGCCAATCCGGCGATCGCCCCGTGGGCCGGCAAAAAGGTCATCGTCGGGATCCGGCCCGAGAGCCTGCCCGCCGCCAACGGCGATGGGACCGCGGCGACGATGGAGGGCGAGGTCAGCCTCGTTGAGGCGCTCGGTTCCGAGCTGCAGGTGCATTTCACGATCGATGCGCAGCGCGTGGTCCCCGCGGAGTCGGCGGCTGACCTGGCGCCCGAAGAGAGCGACCTGCGCCACACGGGCGCCGGCGTGGCCCGCGTCGGGCCGCACGTGCCCGCCAAGCCGGGCGAACGGATGCGTTTCGCGATCGACGAGAGCGCGATGCACTTCTTCGACCCCGAGACCGGAGACGCGATCTGGAAGTGAACCCCACGTCACCTGCCCGGGTCGCGCTGGTCACCGGCGCGAGCCGCCGGTGCGCGATCGGAGCGGCGATCGCCCGGCGGCTCGTCGCCGACGGGCTGCGCGTGCTCGTGCACTCCTATGAGCCGGCCGACGTCGAGATGTATGGCAGCGCCGACGAGGGCGGGGCGCGGGCGCTCGTCGACGAGTTGACCGCGGCGGGAGGGACGGCCGCGCACGTGAGCGCCGATCTCGCCGACCCCGATGCGCCCGCCGCGCTCGTTGCGGCCGCGCGTGAGCGCTTCGGGTCGCTTGACGTGCTGGTGGCCAACCACGCCCGGAGCACGGAGATGGACCTCGAGCAGCTGACCGGTGCCGAGCTCGATCTGACCTACGCGGTGAACACGCGCGCGACGCTGCTGCTCGTCCGCGAGCTCGCGCTGGACAGATCCGACGGCCCCGGCGGACGCGTCGTGCTCTTCACCTCCGGTCAGTACCACGGGGCGATGTACGGCGAGCTGCCCTACATCGCCTCCAAGGGCGCGCTGCATCAGGTGACGGGAACGCTCGGGGCACAGCTGATCAGACGGGGAATCACCGTCAACTGCGTCGATCCCGGACCCACCGACACCGGCTATGCGGACCCCGAGCGCCACCGCGAGGTGGCCGAGGCCGCGCCCGCCGGGCGCTGGGGCGAGCCGGACGACGCGGCGCGGCTGGTCTCCTGGTTGGTGAGCGAGGAGGCGTCGTGGATCTCCGGACAGGTGATCGCCTCCGACGGCGGTTGGTCGGTCCGCCCACGCTGGGCACCACCCGAATGATCCATGCGGGTCACGCTCCATCCCCAAGCGCGCGAGGCGTTCGGCCTGCTGGGCCTGCCGTGGCACGAGCCACTTGAGCAGTGGACCGACCCCCGGCTCGTCGCGCCGCGCGACGAGGGGCTGCACCGCCACGTGGTGCGCTTCGTCGAAGGCGGAGGACGGGTGTGGGCGATCAAGGAACTGCCCGAGCCGTTGGCCGATCGCGAGTACCGGGTGCTCGGCCGGCTCGGCGAGCTCGGGATCTCGTGCGTGCCCGTCTACGGCGTCGTCGCCGAGCGAGCGCCCGGGATCGAGGCGGCGCTCATCACGGGCTTTCTCGACTACTCCTCGACCTACCGCGCGGTGTTCACGGGGCCCCGCGGCCCGCATTCGCGCGATCGCCTGATCGACGCGCTCGCCCAGCTCTTGGCCCGGCTGCATCTCGCCGGCACCTATTGGGGCGACTGCTCGCTGTCGAACACGCTCTTCCGGCTGGACGCGGGCCAGATCGCCGCCTATTTCCTCGACGCCGAGACCGCCGAGCTGCACACCTCGCTGTCGAACGGCCAGCGCGAGACCGATCTCGACTTCGCCACCGGGAACGTGCTCGGGGAGCTGCTTGATCTCCAGGCCGGCGGCCTGCTCGGCGACGACGTCGACCCATGGGCGGTCGTCGCCGCGCTCGAGGAGGGGTACCGCGTGCTGTGGGAGGAGCTCACCGCCGACTGGCTGTTCCCGGCCGCCGAGGCCCAGGACCGCTTGCGCGAGCGGCTGCAACGGCTCAACGACCTCGGGTTCGACATCGACGAGGTGGAGCTGCTCGACGCGGGGGAGGGGCAGATGCGCTTGCGGGTGACGACGAAGATCTCCGAGCCCGGCTACCACCGACGCCTGCTCTACCAGCGCACCGGCCTGCTCACCGAGGAGAATCAGGCGCGCCGGCTGCTCAACGACATCGCGTCCTACCGGGCGTGGCTGGAACAGCAGGAGGGCCGGGAGATCCCCGAGGTGGTGGCCACCAACCGCTGGCTGTCGGAGATCTACGACCCGATCGTCGCGGCGATTCCGCCCGCGCTGCGCAACAAGCTCGCCCCCGCGGAGGTCTTCCACGAGGTGCTCGAGCATCGCTGGTACCTGTCGCGGGCCGCCCAGCGCAAGGTGAGCACGCCCGACGCGACCGCCGACTACCTGGCCGAGATCCTGCCGGCGGTCCCCGACGATCTCACCTCCGGCGCGGGCCCCGCCGAACCGGGTCGCGGATAGCCTGCTCGCCGGGCCTCGATGACGGCGATCACGCTCACGTTCGACAACCTCGGCGAGGCGACCGCCCTCGAGCGGGGGACATGGCCTACCCGCCCGGGCTCCTTACCCCTCGGCGCGGATCCGTCGGTGACGGTCGCGCTGCCGCGGTTGCTCGACGAGCTCGACCACCACGGGCTGGCGGCGACGTTCTGCGTCGAGGCGATCAACTGCGGGCTATATCCGGGCGCGGTGCGGGAGATCGCGGCTCGCGGCCACGAGCTGGCGATGCACGGCTGGCGCCACGAGCGGTGGTCGGAGCTCGAGCCCGACCGCGAGCGCGAGCTGCTACGGCGCAGCCGGGAGGCGTTTGCGGAGCTCGGCCTCGCACCAGTGAGGTTCCGGCCGCCCGGAGGCGCGCCGGCCGCCGCAGATCCGGAGCTGCTCGCCGAGCACGGGATCACCTGGTGGTCGCCCGCCGCGGACGCGCAGCTGCCCGCGGGCCCGATCGACACGGTCCCGTTCGACTGGGACCTGGTCGACGCCTACCTGCTGATGGAGAGCTTTGCCGAGCTCCGGGCGCAGCGCGGCGAGCAGGCGGCGCGGTTGAGCCCCGCCACCGCCGGCGCGCGTCTGCGCGAGCGGATCAGCTCGGGCGCCGACCCGTTGGTCGTTGTCCTCCACCCGTTCCTGATGCTCGACGAGGCGTGGTGGGCGGAGGTCCGCGGACTGTTGCGGATGGTGGCGGCGGTCACGTGACGGCCCGGGCCGGCGATCCGCACGCGCAGACGCGTTTCGTGCGCCTGGGCTCCGACCCGGGCCAGGCGCGACTGGCGGCGGTCCTCGTGCACGGCCGCGACCAGGACGACGAGCTGACGCGCGACCTCGCGACCCGCCTCGCGCTCGACGACGTGTCCTACGTGCTCCCGGTCGCGGCGCAGCGCAGCTGGTATCCGGGGCGCTACTTCGACCCGCTCGACGCGCTCGAACCCCACCTCGGCGGCGCGCTTGCCGCGATCGACCGCGCGATCGGAGCGGCCGGCGTCTCCGACGAGCGGCTCGTTCTGGCGGGCTTCTCGCAGGGCGCGTGCCTGGTCGCCGAGTACCTCGCCCGCCGGGGCCCGAGGCAGTTCCACGGCGCCGCGATCCTCACCGGGAGCCTGCTCGGGACGCCGGCCGAGCGCGCCGAGCCTGCGATCGGGCCGGGTCTGAGGATGGCCTTCGCCTCCAGCCGCTACGACGACTGGATCCCCCTGGCGGACGCGCTCGACACCGCCGAGCGCTTCCGGCGGGCGGGCGCCGTGGTCGCCGTCTCAGAGCTCGACGACCGCGTCCACCACATCAGCGACTGTGCGGTCGGCGAGCTTCGGGCGCTCCTCCTCTAAACCGCCATCGTCTCGACCGTGTCGAGCTCCTCGAGCTGGTCGAGCTCGGCGCGGCGGTGCTCCCAATGCGGCGGGATGCACATGTGCGTACCCAGTTCCTCGGCCGTCTCGTCGATGAAGAACCCGCGGTCGCCGGAGTGGCAGAGCTCCATCAGCAGGCCGCTCGGGGTGCGGCAGTACATCGAGAAGAAGTAGCCGCGGTCCTTCTTCTCGGAGATGTCGGTGAATCCCAGCCCGACCAGCCAGTCCTTGATCGCCATCTGGTTGTCGTCATCGATTGCGTCGAAGGCGTGGTGGTGGATCGTGCCCTCGCCGAAGTGCCAGGTTCCCTGTGCGCGGTCGGGCTCCTCGACGAGCTCGAGCATCCGCCCGTGGCTGGAGTCCGAGCCGAGTCGGTACTGGTGGTTCGGCCCCTCGGAGCCGACGAGCTCGGCGCGGACGCCCTCACGCAGGAAGAAGTCCATCTCGCCGACGGCACGCACCGAGGTCGTCGTGCCGTATGCGCCGCGGATGCCGTGCTCGGCGGGCACGGGGCCGTGCCCGGGCGGCGTGCGGTCATCCCCGGTGAGGTCGCCCACGAGGGCGTACGGGATCCCGCACGGATGCGCGAACAGCAGCCGCTCGCGGCCGAACACCTCGGCCCGCTCGGCCTCGATCCCATGCGTGGAGAGATGGTCCGACCACCAGCCGATCGAGTCCGGGGGCACCGAGAGGTTGATCTGCTTGGCCTGGTTGGTCCCGCGCTCGCCCATCCACCCCGCCTGTCGATACGGGAACGAGGTGAGGAGCGTCGAGACGTCGCCGACGTCGTTGCCGTAATAGAGGTGATAGATCGGGATCTCGCCGTCGAACAGCACTGTCTTCTTGACGCTGCGCAGCCCAAGCACCCGGACGTGGAAGTCGTAATCCTCCTGGGCCGGTCCGACGCACATCGTGAGGTGGTGCGTGCCACCGATTGTTCCCGTCTCCGCCACCGGCTTCTCCTCGAGGTCGCGTCTCGCTCGCGCGGCGCAGACCGCACGCGAGCGCTGATGATGGAACAGTACGGGAGTGCGCTCAGCCCGCGCGCCCGACCCATCAGGAGACTCCCCACATGCGCTTCGCTTCCGTCAGCCACGCCGGCACCCCACTGCTCGTCCGCGTTGAGGGCGACCACGCGACGCCACTCGCCGGAGCGACGGAGCTCGACCGTCACACCTCCGCCGAATGGCTCGCGGGGGCGCAGCCGGCGGGCGACCCGATCCCCGTGTCGGCGCTGCGCTTCCGGCCGCTGGTGCCACAGCCGGCGAAGGTGATCTGCATCGGGCTGAACTACGTCGCGCACATCCAAGAGACCAAGCGCGAGGAGTCCGACTACCCGGTTCTGTTCCCGAAGTTCGCGTCGAGTCTGGCCGGCGCCTACGACGAGCTGCCGCTGCCGCCGGAGTGCGACTCGATCGACTACGAGGGCGAGCTGACCGTCGTGATCGGGAAGGCCGGGCGGCGGGTGCCGCGCGAGCGAGCGCTCGAGCACGTCGCCGGGTTCACGGTCGCCAACGACGTCTCCATGCGCGCCTACCAGTACAAGACCCATCAGTGGATGCAGGGCAAGGCGTGGGACGCGGTGACGCCCGTCGGGCCCGAGCTGGTGACGACCGACGAGGCGGGGGACGGTGGTGGGCTCAGGCTGCGCACCACGCTCAACGGCGAGGTCGTGCAGGAGTCCTCCACCGACCTGATGATCTTCGACATTCCGACGCTGATCGCCACGATCACCGAGTTCACGGCCCTCGAGCCAGGCGACCTGATCCTCACCGGCACCCCGTCCGGCGTCGGAGCGCGCCGCGAGCCGCCGCTGTTCCTCAAGGACGGCGACACGCTGATCACCGAGGTCGACGGGATTGGGCGGCTGGAGAACCGGATGGTCAGCGAGAGCTGACGAGCGCGGCGCCGGCCGCGAGTGCCTCGAGCTTGGCGTAGGCGAGGTCGCGCGGCAGATACTTCATCCCGCAATCGGGCGCGGCGACGATGTCAGCCTTGTGGGCCAGCGCCCGCCCGAGCCGTTCGGCGACGAGGCCGGGCGTCTCTGGAGCGTCGTCGTTCAGCGCGATCACTCCGACAATCGCTGTGATCTCCGGGAGCTGGTCGAGCACGGCGAGGTCGACGCCCGACTGAGCCGATTCGATCGAGATCTGGTCGACCGGGACGTCGGCGAGTTCGGCAAGGAAGCTGTAGGCGGGTGGGTGGTCGGGGACGAACGCCGGATAGCCGAAGCAGAGGTGGATCGCGGTCGTCCCCGGCAGATCCTCGAGGGCGCGGGTGAGGGTCGGGACCGCCAGCCGCCGCGCCGCCTCGTCGCGCGACTCAAGCCATGGCTCGTCGAGCTGCACGATGTCGGCGCCGGCCGCCAAGAGGTCCTGCAGCTCGGCACGGACGACGTCGGCGTAGGCGAGCGCCAGCGCGAGTTCGTCGCCGTAGTGCTCGTCGACCGCCTGCTGGGACATCGTGAACGGCCCCGGGACGGTGACCTTGACCGGCCGGCTGGTGTGGGCGCGCAGGAAGCGGAGCTCCTCGACGTGGACCGGGTGGCGGCGCATGAGCGGACCGGTGACTCGCGGCACGTCGGCGGGCGTCCCGGCGCGCGAGATGATCGTTCCCGGGTTCTCGTGGTCGATCCCGTCGAGCGCGCCCGCGAACTGGTTGGAGTAGCTCTCGCGCCGCATCTCGCCGTCGGTGATCACCGACAGCCCGGCCCGCTCCTGGTCTGCGATCGCGATCAGCACCGCGTCGTCCTGGGCCTCGGCCAGCCAGCGCGGGTCGACGCGCCAGAGTTCCCTTGCGCGGACCCGGGGCGGCAGCCGCGAGCGCAGCGCTTCGCGATCGATCAGCCAGTCCGGTTGTGGATAGGACCCGACGAGGCTGGTGGGGATCGCACTCATGGTGTCTCGAATCTGGCAGACCGGCTCGCGCTGGTACAACACCTCCGATGGAACTGACCCGACTGCGCGAACTCTCCGACGCGCCGGCGCTCACGATCAGCGCCACCACGCACAGCTACCGGGAGCTCGCCGGGATGTGTGGAGCGGTCGCCGCGCGGCTGGAAGGGCGCCGGCGGGTTGCGTTCTGGGCCGAGAACCGTCTTGAATCGTGCGTCGCGGCACTCGCCGCCATCGAGGCGGGGATCGAGGCGGTCGCGCTCAACCCGAAGCTCGGCTCCGGGGAGCTGGCACACATCATCTCGGACTCCGAGCCCGAGGTGCTGCTCGCCGGGCCCGTCGACGACGGTGACGGACCGCTCGCGGGGATCCCTCGTGTTGACGTCGATGTTGCGGCCCGCGGGCCCCTGCCGGCTGCGCCGCCGGATCCGGAGGCGGTCGCGCTCATCATTTACACCTCGGGGACGACAGGTCCGCCGAAGGGCGTGCTCATGCCGCGCCGGGCAATCGCCTCCAACCTCGACGCGCTCGCCGACGCCTGGGCCTGGACGGAAGCCGACCGGCTCGTTCACGCACTGCCGATCTTCCACGTGCACGGCCTCGTCCTGGGCCTGCTCGGTCCGCTGCGGCGCGGCGGTCACGTCCGCCATCTCGGCCGCTTCTCCCCGGAGGCGGTGGCCGAGGCGGTCGCGGAAGGCGACACGATGCTGTTCGGGGTACCGACGATGTATCACCGGCTCGCGCAGCTCGCCGAGGACGACCCGGAGGCCGCCCGCGCGCTCGGCCGTGCGCGAGTGCTCGTCTCCGGCTCGGCCGGGCTGCCGGCGGCGACGTTTGAACGGATTGCGCGTGCCACCGGCCAGCGAGTGGTCGAGCGCTACGGCCTCACCGAGACGATCATGAACACCGCCGTGCGGGCGGATGGCGAGCGTCGGCCCGGCGAGGTGGGCCGGCCGCTGGAGGGCGTCGAGGTCGTGGTGCGCTTGGACGAGGCCGACGAGGGAGGCGAGGTTCCCGAGGACGGCGAGACGATCGGCGAGATCCACGTGCGGGGGCCGAACCTGTTCCTCGGCTATCTCAACCGGCCCGACGCGACCGCGGAGGCGGTCCGCGACGGTTGGTTCGCCACCGGCGATCTCGCCACGGTCGCCCCCGACGGCTACCTGCGGATCGTCGGGCGCAGGTCGACCGACCTGATCAAGACCGGCGGCTACAAGGTCGGGGCGGGAGAGGTGGAGAGCGCGCTGCTCGAGCATCCCGCGGTCTCGGAGGTCGCGGTCACCGCCGCGCCCGACGACGATCTCGGTGAGCGGATCGTCGCCTGGGTCGTGCCCGCCGACGGGTCGGCGTCGCCGAGCGAGCGTGAGCTCGCCGACCATGTCGCCGCGACGCTCGCCCCGCACAAGCGCCCGCGCGAGGTGCGGTTCCTGGGCGAGCTGCCGCGCAACGCGATGGGCAAGGTCGTCAAACAGCGCCTCGGCGCCTGAGCGTGGGCGCCGGTCGCGTCGAGGTCGACGCCCCCGCCGCGGGCGTCCATCGCATCCGGATCGTCCACCCGGACCACCGCGGTGCGCTCTCGCAGGACGTGCTTCGCGGGTTGATGCAGGCGCTCGGCGAGACGCCGTCCGGCAGCCGCTGCCTGCTGCTCGCGTCCAGCGGCGAGGCATTCAGCGCCGGCTACGACATCCGCGCGCTCGGCGACCCGATCGACGTCAAGCGCGCGGCGCGGACCATCGCCCCGGACCGGGTTGAGCTGTTCGACGCGATCGAGCGTCAGCCGCTCCCGGTCGTCGCTGCGCTGAACGGAGCCGCGTTCGGCGGTGGGCTCGAGCTGGCGCTCGCCTGTGACCTGCGAATCGCGGCGCGCTCGGCGAGCCTCGGGGCTCCGGCCGGACGCCTCGGCCTGATCTACTCGCCGGGCGGGCTGGAGCGCCTGGCACGCGAGCTTCCGGCGGGGGTGATGGCCGAGCTGTTCCTCGCCGGGGGGACGGTGAGCGCCGAGCGGGCTTGTGCGCTTGGACTGGTCTGCGGGGTGGTCGCCGACGCGGAGCTCGAGCGCGAGTCCGTGGGGCTCGCCGGGCAGGTGGCCGAGCTTGCTCCCGGGTCGGCGCAGGCCCACCGGGCGGCGCTCCGGGCATTGCGGCAGGCGGGCGAGGGGATGAGCGATTCGGCGCGCGAGGAGCTACGGCAGGCTCGGCTGGCGGGCCTCGCCTCGGCGGACTTCGCAGAGGGGATCGCTGCCTTCCGCGAGCATCGGGTGCCCCGCTTCGACGCGGGCTGAGTGCGGCTCAGCGCCAGACCTCGCGCAGCCCGAGCATCTGCACGAGGTTGACGAAGTGGTAGCCGCGCGCCCGGAGGTCCGCGACCATCTGGGGCAGCGCATCCAGCGTCTCCTCGCGCGGACCGCCGCCGAAGTGCATCTCGGTGATCCCGCCGTTCTGCGCCTCCTTGAGCACAGTGGCCACGATCGAGCCGGTCCCGGGCAGCGCCCAGTCACGGGGGTCGATGTTCCACATCACGGTGAGCATGCCGAGGCTGCGGGCCAGCGATTCGAGCGCCGGACTGGTGTCGCCATACGGCGGGCGCCACAGGCACGGCGTGAACCCGGTCGCGTGGTGGATCGCCTCGTTGGTCTGTTCGAGCTCCGACGTCTGCTGGGCGGGCGAGAGCGTCGTCATCTGAGGGTGCGTCCACGTGTGGTTGCCGATCATGTCCCCGTCGGCGAGCATCGCCCGCTCGACGGCTCCGGTCGGATCGAACTCGGGGATCTGCTCTCCGATCTCGAAGAAGGTGCCGGTGACGCCGAGCTTCCCCAGCTCATTGACGAAGTCGATCGTCGGGGGATCGGACCACGGGCCGTCGTCGAAGGAGAGCGCGATCTCGCGCTTGCTCGTCGGTCCGTTGTAGACGAGTGAGGACCCCGCGGGCACGCATCCCACCAACTGCGGCGTATGCAGCTTGGTCAGCGGGGCGTGGTGCGCCGGGAAGTCGAGGGCGCACAGGCGCTCGGTCCGCCCGTTGATCCGGGTGGACGGACACTGCCGCCCGCGTGCCTCGCTGCGTACCTGCCAGCGCACGGAGCGATACGGGAGGCCGAGCGCGGTCGGCGTGAAGCTCGCGGTGATCGTGTGGCCCTGGTTGCTGCGGGTGACGGTTCCGGCGAGTGGCCGGGTGCCGCCGACCACGGATCCGTGCCACGAGGTCTGCGTCAGCCCGAGCCGCGGGCCGTGCTTCGCTGCCGAGCTCAGGCATACCTCCTCCTCGACGCCGCTCCCGTGGGGCTTCGCGAGTTCCAGGCAAACTCGCCGGCTGGAGGACGAGATCCCCCGCGCCGAGATCCCGTGGACGAAGGTGACCGTCCAGTCGAGGGAGCGCGCATTCTGCTGGAGGGACGCGGACTGCACCCCCGCGAGGCCGACCGCGGTGGGGGCGGTCTTGCCGAGCGCTGAAGCTGCACAGACCCCAAGCGCGATGGCGGCGATGATCAGTGAACGGATTCGCACCGGTCGGGCAGACTAAACGATCGACTGTTGCCGTTGTCTTGGATGTCGACGTGCTCGATCGCGCTCACCGCCCGGACGACGGCGCGGGCCCCCTGGGCGGCCGCGGTGCGCGGTGCGACGGGGCCATCGAGGCGCACCACCTCGATGCCCGCCCGGCGCATTGACAGGATCGGCGCAAGCATCGGGTTGGCGGCGACCGGGACGATCAGCACGCCTCCGGGCTTGTCGGCGGTCACCTGATTGGCGACCGTGATCTGGGCCGAGGCGGAACCGTTGCGCGGGCGGGCGACGGTGAGCGTGTGGTGGAGCGCGCGAGCCTCGGCGCGGGCGGCGCAGATCAGCTGGGCGTCGGCGTGCCGGCCGGCAGCGGAGGCGGGGGGCGCGGTCGGGATGAGGACGAGCTGGTGGGTGTCGACCGTGCCGTAGCCCGAGCGGCCGCAGGCGGCGAGGGCGAGGGCGGCCAGGGCGAGGGCGGCGGCGGCGGCCAGGCGGGGGCGGAGGCGCGGGCGGGCGGGGCGGGGCATTGGGCCCACAGTGTGGACGTCGTGGGGTTTGGGCGGCTGCGGTCACCCCGTCATGCCATTGGCAATGAGGTCGGGTCCACTTCGTGTGCCCGACCTCGGACCAAAAGGCACTCCCGGGGCGGCGGGGGAGGAAGGGTGGGTGATCGTGCCCCCGGAGCGGTGCTGATCACCCACACGCGAGAGCGCCGGCGTCCGGTTGGGTGATCCGCCCCGCCCAGGGCACCGGATCACCCACACGACCCCGGCGCGTGTCGCGAGTGCGAGAAACGTCCCGGCCCCACAGGGCGCTGGGCATCAAACGCAACCATGGGTGGCGTGAGATGCCCAGCCGCCCCCGGGACACCTGCCGAGTGGTGGGCAGACGAAGTCGCGCTACCTCGCCCCGCCCCGCCCCACCACCAGCGCCGCGCACCACCCCCCAAGCGACCTACTGCATCGAGCTGCGATCGCGTCCTCGGTGCTCTGATACTGCGTCCCGGCGTTGTTCAACAGCCGCGAGATCCCATTGACTGGACAGACTGTGCAGATCCTCCGCGGTGACCTTGATGAGACCCATGACTGGAAACCGTCCGACCTCGCTGATGGCTGTTGACGTTTTCCTGGATCGGAAGCGCACGGGGAGTGTCCGGCGAGTGTGGGGAGGTGGGTAGTGGCCGGGGGTATCGACCGGGCAACACCATGAACCACCCTCCATTGCTCGACAACGTTGTCTAAGGTGGGGTCCACCCATGGCCGGGAGTGCGCGATGAGTACTGACGGGCGCGCGACGATGGTGGATGTCGCCGCGCGGGCCGGCGTGAGCCTGAAGACGGTCTCCCGCGCGATCAACGGCGAGCCCGGGGTGAGTTCGGAGACGATCGACAAGGTGCTCGCCGCCGCTGCCGAACTCCGCTACGCGCGCAATGACCTCGCCGCGAGCCTGCGGCAGGGAAGCCGGTCGGACACGATCGGTCTGGTCACCGAGGACGTCGCCAACCCGTTCTACTCCGCGATCGCCAAGGCGGTGGAGGACAGTGCGCGTGATCGCGGCTGCCTGCTGGTCACCGCCTCCGCCGGCGAGGACGCCGTCCGCGAACGCGAGCTCGTCTCCGCGATGCTGCGCCGGCGCGTCGACGCGATCCTAATCGTCCCGGCCTCTCGAGACCACCGGTATCTGGAGGCCGATGGGCTGCTCGGCCGCGCCGTCTTCCTGGACCGGCCACCCGCCCGGGTGCGGGCCGACGCGGTGCTGGTCGCCAATGCGGCCGGTGCGCGGCGCGCCGTCGAGCACCTCCTCGCGCACGGTCATCGGCGGGTGGCGTTCCTCGGCGACGACCTGCGGGTCACGACCGCCCGTGAGCGTCTCGACGGCTACCGGGCAGCACTCTCCGCGGCCTCGATCAGCGAGGACGAGGATCTCGTCTCGGTCGCCAACCACACCTCCGAGGCCGCGCGCGAGTCGCTGGCCGCGTTGCTGCGGCTGCCCGCCGCTCGCCGCCCGACGGCGGTGCTGGCCGGCAACAACCGGTGCACGATCGGGGCGCTCCAGGCGCTCGGCGGGCCCCCATCCAGCCGCCGCGGGATCGCGCTGGTCGGCTTCGACGACTTCGAACTGGCGGACCTCCTCGGCGTCACCGTGATCCGCACCGACCCCTCGCGCATCGGCCGGCTGGGTGCGGAGCTGGCCTTCGCCCGGATGGACGGCGACACCCGTCGCCCGCAGCGACTGGTGCTGGAGGCCGAGCTCGTTCCGCGCGGCAGCGGCGAGCTCCCGCCCGGCTGAACGAGCCGGCTGCGCCTACCCCTGGTTCAGCACGATCAGCCGGTCGCCCGTGTTCAGCTCCGGGTCGTTGTTGACCCCGAGCTCGACCTTCCCGTCCCGCGCGATCCCGAGGATGAGCGTGCCGGGAGTCGATCGGGCGGCGCTGAGCGTTCGCGCGCGGCCACGCAGCTCGTCGTCGACGATCCTCTCCTCAAGCCGGTAGTCGGTGGCGCCGACCAGCGACAGCAGCAGGTCGCCGGCCTCGGGCGTCTCCAGCGACTTCGCCACCGTGTGACCGACGAGCTCGTCGGCCGAGAGGGTGTGGGTGACGCCGAGCTCGCGCAGCGCCCGGGCCACCCGCGGGGAGTCGGTGAGCGCGTAGCTGCGGATCTTGGGCGCGAGCGTGTGCAGGGTCACGGCGACGACCATGGTGTCCGCGTCCTGCTCGCAGGCGATGAGCGCGCGGTCTGCGTCGCCGGGCTTGCTGCGGGCGATCACCCGCTCGTCGGTCGGGTCGCCGGCGATGAACGCGACGTCCTCCGGCGCGCCGGGAGGCCGCTGCGCCGCGACGAGCACGACCGCCGTGTCCCGGCGGCAGAGCTCCTCGAGCACCCGGGGCACGACCGCGTCGAGGCCATAGATGACGGTGTAGGGCTTGCTGGGGAGATGCGTGTCCATGCCGAGGATCCTCCGGATGTTGCGGACCGCGGTGGCGCCGGCGAGCAGGCCGAACAGCGCGCCGACGATCGGGATCGTGGTGAGCATCACGAACGAGGCGATCACGTGCCCGATCGTGTTCTTGGGCAGCACGTCGCCGTAGCCGACCGTCGTCGCGGTGGTGATCGCCCAGTAGAGCGCCAGCCAGAACGAGTCGTGCTGGGTGATGGCGAACAGCGCGGCGCCGGCGAGCAGGATCGCGTTGCCGATGGCAAACAGGGCCCAGAGGCGGCGGTGCGGCAACGCCGCGAGCCGTCGCGAGAGCATGATGAAGAGGAGCATCGCGGGCGACCGGCGAACACCGTACGTGACGGTGGAGACGGCACGGCCCCCAGCTCGGGCCTCACGCAGGCCCTGTAACGACCCCCCGCACGGGGGGTTTGGTCACGATTGCGCTGCGTTCAGCGATATCGTGCCCCATCGGATCGAGCGCCTCATTGGTGCCGTCTACAGGGCCGTCGCCCTCGCCGCCCGAGGAACCGCGGCGACCGCCACATCCCGCCCGATGAGGGGAGATCCGCATGCGACTGCTCGTAGCTGAAGCGACCCGTCCGCTGGAGGGGGAGATCATGATCCCCCCGTCCAAGTACCACGCCCACCGCGCGCTGATGCTCGCGGCGCTCGCACCGGGGACGAGCACCATCACCGCACGCACGACCGCGCGGCACGTCAACTTCACGGTCTCGGCGCTGCGCGGTCTCGGCGCCGACATCCGCTCCAGCCGCGACAGCTGGACCGTCAACGGCAGCGAGGGCTTCTCGCCGCTCGGTGATGAGATCTCCGTCGGCAGCTCGGGTACGACGCTCTACTTCCTCGTCGGGCTGGCTGCCCTCAGCGACCGCCCGGTGACGATCACCGGGCAGCGCTACTTCCGCCGGCGGCCGATCGGGCCGCTGCTGCGCGCGCTCCAGCGCCTCGGCGTGCGGATCGACTACGAGGGGCAATCGCTGCCGGTCACGGTGCACCCCGGGCGTCCCAAGGGCGGCCGCGTCCGCATCGACGGCACGCTCTCGCAGTGGGTCTCGGGCCTGATCATGCTCGCGCCGTTCGCACGTGAGCCGACGACGATCGAGGTCACCGGCGAGCTCAACGAGCAGCCGTATCTGGAGCTGACGCTCGACATGATGCGCCAGTTCGGCCTGGAGGTCTCGGTCCGCGAGGACTGGCGCGAGTTCACGATCGAGCCCGGCCAGGCTCCGCGTGCGGGCGACATCGTGCTGCCGCCGGACGTGGGCTCGGCCGTGTTCGGCCTCGCCGCGTGCGCGCTGCATCCCTCCAAGGTGACGTTCCGCAGCCCGGTCCCCATCCACGGCCATCCCGAGCGCTCCGTGCTCGACGAGCTCGTCGGCGTCGGGGTGCCGATGCAGTTCGCCGAGGACGGCATGTCGATCTCGATCGAGCACGACGGGACGCCGCCGGTGTCCGGCCGGCTCGACTGCCGGGACATCCCGGACATGATCCCGATCCTCTCCACGCTCGCCAGCCGGGCGCGCGGGCGCACGGTGCTCTCGCACGTCGCCCACGCACAGCTGAAGGAGTCCGACCGCGTGGGCGCGATGCTCCAGCTGCGCCGGATGGGCGCGAAGGTCGAGTTCGACGGCAACGACATGGAGTTCCAGGGCGTCGACCGCCTGCACGGCGCCGAGCTCTCCTCCTACAACGACCACCGGATCCTGATGGCGCTCACCGTCGCCGGATCGACCGCCTCCGGGATGACGGAGATCTCGTTCCCGCACGCCTACCGGATCTCCTATCCGGAGTTCGTCGACCACATGAATGCCCTCGGGATCCCGGCCGCGGTGACGCCGCGGGTCCCGACCGCGATCCCGTCGTGACAGGGCCGACGGCCCCCGCCCCAGGATTGGCGCCGTCGCCGGGGCGGGCGGGACCGGATAACTGGTCCCTGCTGGAGGATCTCGATCGCCGCGCCGACCGCGATCCCGGCGGCCGCGCGGTCGTGTGCGTCGACGTCGACGGCACCGACCACATGCTCACCTGGGCCGAGCTCGCCGCCGGCTCCGAGTTGGTCGCGGCCGAACTCCTCGCGCTCGGGGTGAGGCCGGGCGACCCGGTCGCCTACCAGCTGCCCAACCGCCCGGAGTTCCTGACGGTCACGCTCGGCACGCTGCGCATCGGCGCCGCGTGCATGCCGCTGATGCCGATCTTCCGCGAGCGCGAGATGGGCTTCATGCTCGCCGAGGCCCGGGCCCGGGTGCTCTACGTGCCCGACCGCTTCCGCGGCCGCGACCACGCGGCGCTCGCCGAATCCCTGCGCCCGCAGCTCCCCGACCTCGAGCACGTGATCGTCCTCGGCTCCGAGCGCACCGCCCCAACCCACGACGAAGCCGGAATCGACGACCGCGCCGGCACCCGCTCACCCGAGGAGATCGCGCAGCTGCTGTTCACGAGCGGCTCCACCGGCGACCCCAAGGGCGTCCTGCACCGCCACGACGTGCTCACCCGCGCCGCCGACGCGCACGCCGCGCACTTCGGCCTCTCCGCCGACGACGTCATCTACATCCCCTCTCCGCTCGCCCACCAGACCGGCTTCCTGTACGGGATGTGGCTCGCGCTGCGGCTCGGTGCCACTCAGGTCGCCCAGGAGCACTGGGACGCCGAGATCGGGATGGGCGCGATCGAGCGCCACGGAGTCACGTTTACGCAGGCGGCGACGCCATTCCTCGCCGACCTGGTCCGGATCGCCGCCGAGCGCGGGCATGCTCCGGAGTCCCTGCGGATGTTCGTCGCCACCGGAGCCGCGATCCCGCGCGAGCTCGCCCAGCAGGCGCGGACGGTGCTCGACGCGGAGGTCGGCGGCGGCTTCGGGACGACCGAATCGTGCATGGGCGCCGGTTTCGTGCCGGGGGCCGACGACGAGCGCGCCTGGACCAGCGACGGCCGCGCGCTGGCCAACGTGCGACTGCGGGTCGCCGACGGTGAGGGACAGCTGCTTCCGCCGGGGGTCGAGGGTAATTTCGAGATCGAGACCGACACGCTGTTCGCCGGCTACCTGAACCGCCCGGAAGCGACCGCCGCGGCGCTGAGCCCGGACGGCTGGTACCGGCCCGGTGACCTGGCGACGATCGACGAGGACGGTTACCTGCGCATCACCGGCCGGGTGCGCGACGTCATCAACCGCGGCGGCGAGAAGGTGCCGGTCGCCGAGATCGAGCAGCTGCTGTATCGCCACCCCGCCGTCGCCGAGGTGGCGATCGTGGCGATGCCCGACCCACGCCTCGGCGAGCGCGCCTGCGCATTCGTCGTTCTGAATACGGCCGAGCCCACCCTGACGCTGAGCTTCGCGGAGATGCAGGCGCACCTCGACGCCCACCACGTCACCAAGACCTACTGGCCCGAGCGCCTGGAGCTCGTCTCCGAGCTTCCGCGCACCCCGTCGGGCAAGATCCAGAAGTTCGTGCTGCGCGAACGCGCGCGTGAACTGAGACCCGACGTGCAGAGAAAGGCCACCACCGCTCCATGACCATCACCGCCCCACCCGACGCCGCCGAGCTGGCCGCGCTCACCGAGGAGATCCGGGAGTACGTCCGCGGGCCGGGCGAGGCGTGGGCGGAGCGGATCGAGCGTGAGCGCGCGGTCGCGCCGGAGCTCTGGCAGGAGCTGGGCGACCTCGGCTACCTGCGGCTCGCCGCGCCCGTCGAGTACGGCGGCCGGGGCATCCCGTTCACGCGGTACCTGCCGCTGCTCGAGCTGTTCGCCATGTCGCACGCGGCGCTGCGGATGATCGTCCACGTCTGCAACGGCGTGTGGCGCTCGATGGACTCCCACGCCTCCGACGAGCAGCGCCAGCGGTTCGTGTTGCCGCAGATCTCCGGCGAGATCAAGATCGCGTTCACGCTGACGGAGCCGACCGCCGGCACGGGCGCCGATCTGCGCTGCAGCGTCACCCGCGAGGGCGATATCTATTACCTCTCCGGCGAGAAGCACATGATCACGTTCGGGACGATCTCGGACTACCTGCTGCTGTTCGCGCGGGTGGAGGGGACGACCGGCGCCGACGGCACGGTCGCGCTCATGGTTCCGCCGCACGGCGAGGGCGTCACTGCCACCGTCATGCCCGAGACGATGGGCGTGCGCGGCTCTGACCACGGCGCCTTCGTGTTCGACCGTGCTCCCGTGCCGGTCGCCAACCGCCTCGGCGAGGAGGGGCAGGGGCTCGGCGTCGCGCTCTCCGGCTTCCTCACCCCGAGCCGGATCGCGGTTGCGATGACCTGCGTCGGCCTGGCCAAGCGCGCGCTCGAGCTCGCGGTGGAGTACGCGAACGCGCGAGAGACGTTCGGCAAGAAGATCGCGCAGCGCCAGGCGATCGCGTTCTCGCTCGCCGAGGCGAAGACTGACATCGAGGCCGCCCGCGCGCTGGTCATGCAGTCCGCACTGCGGTGGGAGTCGGGCGAGGATGCCAACGCCGACTCCGCGATGGCCAAGCTGTTCGCGGTCTCGATGCTCACCCGTGTCACCGACATCGCGCTGCAGGCCCACGGCGGCATCGGCTACTGGTCCTCGAGCCCGATCGAGCGCGTCTACCGCGACGCGCGCGCCCAGCGCTTCGAAGAGGGGACCAACGAGATCCAGAAGACGGTCATCGCTCGCTCCTTGCTGCGACCCTGAGCACCTGAGACTGTTCGCTCCGTGACGCTGGATCACGTCTTCCGCGCCGGCGCGATCGGCCCGCTGTCGCTCGATCACCGGATCGTGATGGGCTCGATGCACCTCGGCCTGGAGGCGCTCGACGACGACGGCCGCGCGCTCGCCGCGTTCTACGGGGAGCGCGCCCGCGGCGGGGCGGGGCTGATCGTGACCGGCGGCTCCGCGGTCAGCCGCGTCGGCGCCGCGGGGCGGAACTACTCGTTCATCAACGACGACGCCGAGCGCGCGCGCCTGGAACGGGTCGCGGACGCGGTTCATGAGGCGGGCGGCCTCATCCTGCTGCAGCTCTTTCACGCGGGCCGCTACGCGATCCCAGGCGCCTTCGACCTGCAGCCGGTCGCGCCCTCGCCGGTGTACGCGGCGCTCGTGCGCGCCGAGCCGCGCGAGCTCACCGCGGCCGAGGTCCGCCAGACGATCGAGGACTTCGCGACCGGCGCTGCGCGCGCCCGGGAGCTCGGCTTCGACGGCGTCGAGATCATGGGCTCGGAGGGCTATCTGCTCAACCAGTTCACCGCGCCGCTCACCAACCATCGCGACGACGAATGGGGCGGCGATCGTGAGCGGAGGCTCGCCTTCCCGCTCGCGGTCACCGAGGCGGTGCGCGCCGCGATCGGTGGGGACCGTGCCGTCGTCTACCGGATCTCGGCCGCTGACCTGGTCGAGGGCGGGACCCCGGCCGGGGACGTCGCCGAGCTGGCGGCTCGGCTCGCCGATCCCGACCCCGACCGGCCCGCGGTCGGCAGCGCGCGCGGCGTCGATGCGCTCAACGTCGGCGTCGGCTGGCACGAGGCGCGCATCCCGACCGTGCAGCAGGCCGTGCCGGAGGGCGCGTGGGCACCGTGGGCACGGGAGCTTCGCCGGGTGGCTGCGGTGCCGGTCATCGCCTCCAACCGCGTGAACACGCTCGAGCGCGCGGAGGAGGTGCTGGCCTCGCAGGCCGCGGACTTCGTCTCGCTGGCGCGGCCGTTCCTCGCCGACCCGCTGATCGTGGCCAAGGGACGGGCTGGGCATCTCCGGTCGCTCGGCGTGATCGGAGATGCCCAGCGCCCCTCGTCCCAGACCGTGAACGTCTGCATCGCCTGCGACCAGGCGTGCATCGACCGCTCGCTGTTCGACCAGCGCGT
Organism: Solirubrobacteraceae bacterium; assembly: GCA_036501965.1. Taxonomy (GTDB): domain Bacteria; phylum Actinomycetota; class Thermoleophilia; order Solirubrobacterales; family Solirubrobacteraceae; genus Palsa-465. The sequence goes on along the minus strand of DASXZK010000071.1, from coordinate 29,354 downwards.
CTCCTGCATCGTCAACCCGCGCGCCGGCTTCGAGCTGGAGCTGGGGCCGGGCGCGGACCCGGATCTGGCCGGCCGCCGGGTGACGGTCGTCGGGGGCGGCCCCGCCGGGATGGAGGCGGCCCGGGCGCTCGCCGAGAGTGGAGCGCAGGTCACCATCTACGAGGCCGGCTCGCGGCTCGGCGGTCAGTTCCGGATGGCCTCCCGGATCCCCGGCAAGCGCGACTACGGGCGGACGATCGAGTACTTCGAGTCCGAGCTGGCGCGGCTGGGAGTCGACGTCGAGCTCGAGACGCTGCCCTCGCTCGAGACGCTGCGCGGCGCCGACGCTGTGATCCTGGCCACCGGTGTCACCCCGCGGATCGCCGAGATCCCCGGCCGCGACCTGCCCCACGTCCACACCTACGCCGAGCTGCTCGACCCCGACGCCGACCCGGTGCCGCTGGGCGACGGTGCCGCGGTCGCGATCATCGGCGCCGGCGGGATCGGCGTCGATGTCGCCCACATGCTCAGCCACGCCGACAGCGACGACCCGCTGCTGCGCTTCTACGCCGAGCACGGACTGCGAGGGGAGGGCATTCCGGACGCCGCGTTCTCGTCCCCTCGCCCGGTGACGCTGATGCGCCGGAGCGCCGGCCGGGTGGGCGAGTCGATCGGCCCGACGAGCCGCTGGGTGACGGTCGGCGCGCTGCGGCGTGCAGGGGTCGAGATGCTCACCAAGGTCGCCTACGAACGGATCGAGCCGGGCCGGCTGCATATCCGCGACGCGGGCGGTGCGGCACGGGAGATCGCCGCCGATGTGGTGATCGTCTGCGCGGGCCAGGAGCCCGACCACGGTCTCGCGGACCGGCTGGCGGCGCTCGAAGTCCCGCATCTGGTGATCGGGGGTGCGGCACGAGCGGTCGAACTCGACGCTGAGCGGGCGTTCCGCGATGGGGCGCAGGCGCCCGCGCGGGTGGCCGAGTTGCTGCGCGCGCACTGAGGCCGCCTCCCCCGCCCTGATAGGTTCGCCGCCGTGCCCGCGACCCGCTGGGGCCTCACCGTCCCCTTCACCGGCGTTCCGCTCGCCGATCACTTCGACCTCTACCGCCGCGCCGAGACGCTCGGCTACGACGGCCTGTGGTCCGGGGAGACGCCGAACGGACCCGACGGCTTCACCACGCTCTCGATGGCGATCGCCGTCACCGAGCGGATGCGCCTGGCCACGGGCATCGTCAACCCGTTCACGCGCGGCCCCGCGGTGCTGGCCCAGACCGCGGCGGCACTCCAGGAGGCGAGCGGCGGTCGGTTCGTCCTCGGGCTCGGCGCCTCCTCGAACGTGATCGTGGACCGCTTCAACGGCCTGGAGTTCAGCAACCCGCTGTCGAAGGTGCGCGAGGCGGTGCAGCGGCTCCGCCCCGTGCTCAGCGTCCCAGCGGAAAAGGGCTACGGCGGCCTGCGGCTCGAGCGGCCGGTGACGACCCCGGTACCGATCGTGCTGGCGGCGCTGCGCGCGAAGATGCTCGGCCTCGCCGGCGAGCTCGCCGACGGCGCGTTCACCAACTTCCTGCCGATCTCCGGGCTCCCGCAGGTCCGCGCCGCTCACCGAGCGGGCGAGGTGGCGGGCGGACGCGCCGAGGGGTCGACCGAGCTGGCCTGCCGCTTCTTCATCATCCCCGGCGACCCGTCGGACGGTGCGGCGCTCGCGCGCGGGATGTTCTCCGCCTACGGCAGCGTGCCGGTCTACGCGGCGTTCTTCCGCTGGCTCGGCTGGGCCGAGCGGCTGGACCCGATGGTCGCCGCCTACGAGGCCGGCGACCGCAAGCAGGCGATGGAGCTCGCCCCCGACGAGCTGATCCGCGAGATCTACCTGTTCGGCGCGATCGAGGAGATCCGCGAGCGGTTGCAGGCGTTCGTCGAGGGCGGGATCACGACACCGGTGCTCACCCCGATCTGCCCGCCGGAGCGGCTCGGCGAGGTGATCGAGGCCCTCGCGCCCTGAATGTGAGTCAGTCCGGGCTCGAGGCGCGTGCGGCGAACAGGCGGCGCCCGAGTGAGTCACCCGGATTCGCCAGCGGCACCACCTTGCCCTCGGCGACGTTCTGCTCGTGCTGCTGCCATCCCTCGAGCCATTTCCATGCCGCGGTGAGCGTGGCAGTCGAGGCGGTGACCATGAACGCCACCACCTGACCTCGGTCGAGGTTCAGCCCGGGGATCGCGTGTGCGACCAGCCCGGCCAGCCAGCCCGCGAACAGGGTGAAGAACGGCATGACGACGGTGACGAACCGGCCGATCAGCGCCGCCTCGGCGCGCGGCGCGCCCTGTGTCACCTGCTCGCTGGCCGCCATCGCGCCAGGCGCGATGCGTACCGATGAAACCGACATGTGACTGCCCCCTTGGTCTGCGGCACCCGGTCGTGCCGCGGTCGTTCGATGCTAGACACGGCCGCCTGCAGGTGTCAATGGTGACAATCCGCACACCACCGACACTGACAGTGAGAGATGGTGAGAGTTGTGGAGGTTCTACCTCAGGAGACCTCCGCGAGGACCGCGGCGAGGCGTGCCAGCGCCGCCGTGTATCCATGCTCGGGCGGGGTGGCATAGCCGATCACGAGTGCCCGCCTGCCCGTCGCCGGCCCGTCGGTGAACGACTGGAGGCCTGACAGCGCCAGCCCGCGCGACGCCGCGTGCGTGATCACGTCCGCCTCGGAGGTACCGGCCGGCAGCTCGAGCAGCGCGTGCAGGCCGGCCGCGATCCCGTGAACGCGGACCGCCGGTGCCTCGCGCGTGACCGTCGCGAGCAGGCGGTCGCGCCGGCGCCGGTAGAGCAGCCGCGCCCGGCGGACATGGCGGTCGTAGGCGCCGGAGCGGATCAGCTCGGCGAGCGCGAGCTGCGCGACCGCGTCCGGGCCGCTGCGAAGCAGTTCCTGGATCTCCACGGCGCGGTGGTGCAGGTCGTCGGGGAGCACCAGCCACGCGATCCTGAGGCCGGGGGCGAGGCTCTTGGAGGCGGTCCCGGCGTACACGACGCGGTCGGGAGCGAGCGCCTGCATCGCCCCGACCGGCTGGCGGTCGTAGCGGAACTCGCCGTCGTAGTCGTCCTCGATGACGGTCCGTCCGTCGTCCGACGCCCAGTGGACCGCGGCGCTGCGGCGTGCCGGAGCGAGCGCGACGCCGAACGGGAACTGGTGCGCCGGAGTGAGCAGGACGGCATCGGCGTTGCCATCGGCGAGCTGGTCGGTGCGGGCGCCGTGCTCGTCGATCTCCAGCGGCTGGGTCGCGAGGCCGTGCCGGGCGGCGATCTGCCGGTGGGTGTCCAGCCCGTGGCGTTCGGTCGCCAGCCTCCGCGCCCCGCGCGCGGCGAGCACCTCGCAGGTGAGCGAGAGCGCCTCGGCGAAGCCCCCGCAGATGACGATCCGCTCCGGATCGGCGACGACCCCGCGGGCCCGGGCCAGATACTCCGCCAGCGCTGAGCGCAGCTCCGGACGGCCGTGGGAGAACTCGTAACCGAATGCGTCCGGGGGCGCCGCGGCGAGCGCCCGCCGTGTGGCCGACACCCAGGCGGCGCGCGGGAACGAGGTCACGTCGGGCGATCCGGGACGGAGGTTGTGGCGCGGCGCGGTGACGCCATCGCTTCGACCGTCGTCGAGTGTCCTCGGAGCCGCGCGAGCCGTCCCCGCCCGCGGGCGCTCGGCAACCCGGGTCCCCGACCCCTGCCGCGCCTCGAGCCAACCCTCGGCGACGAGCTGGGAGTAAGCCTCGGCGACCGTGTTGCGGGCGAGCCCGAGATCGGCGGCGAGCGCACGGGTCGAGGGCAGCCGCGTCCCGGCGGCGAGGCGGCCGTCGCGCACCGCGTCGCGCAGCGCGTCCTCCAGGCCGGCGCGGACGCGGGCCCCGAGCGGCCTCAGATGGAGGTCGACGCCGGCAATGGCCCAACGATCTGCCATGGAATTGGACCTTACAGATGGGCCGCCCGCGACGTACGGTTCTGCCCATGGCCACCACCGACTCACTCACCACCACCGAGGATCCGGCCGTCCCGCGGCTCGACTTCGACGCCCACGCCGCCGGGTTCTCCCGCGCGATCTCCCATCTGCACAATGCCGCCGTCAAGGAGCTCGACGCGGCCGACATCGACCCCAAGCTGCGGGAGCTCGTGCGCCTGCGCGCGTCGCAGCTGAACGGCTGCGCCTACTGCATCGACATGCACTCCAAGGACGCTCGCGCGATCGGCGAGACCGAGCAGCGCCTCTACGCGCTCCCCGCCTGGCACGAGACCGGCTTCTTCGACTCGCGTGAACGTGCCGCGCTCGCCTTCTGTGAGACGGTCGTCCAGATGAGCGGCACGCACGTCCCGCGCGAGGCGTTCGACGAGGTCGCTGCCGTGTTCGACGAGAAGGAGATCGCGGCCCTCATCTCCCTGATCATCTCCATCAACGCCTGGAACACCGTCGGCGTCAGCACCCACACCTGGGAGCCGGGCACCTACGAGGGCTGACGCCTCTAGGCGGCCTGCGAGATGCCGAGCGTCGTCTCGGGCGAGATGTAGGTGCCGTGGTTCTCGCCGTGGCAGATCTTGGTGATCGCGTCGCGCTCGTCGAAGTCGAACACGTGGAGGGGCAGGCCGTGGTCGCGCGCAAGCACGATCGCGGTCTGGTCCATCACGCGTAGGTCACGCTCGAGCACGTCGTTGTAGCCGAGCGTGTCGTAGCGCCGCGCGTCCGGGTTCGTCCGCGGATCGGAGTCGTAGATCCCGTCAACGCCGTGCTTGGCGAGCAGGATGGCCTCGGCGCGAGTCTCGATCGCCCGCTGGACCGAGGCGTAGTCGGTCGTCACGTAGGGCTGGCCGATGCCGGCGGCGAGCAGCACGATGTGCTCGCGCTCGAGATGGGAGATCGCGCGCAGGCGGATGAACGGCTCGGCGACCGACTGGATCGGAACCGCGGTCATCAGACGGACGTCCTCCAGGCCCCGGTGCTTGAGCACGCCCCGCATCAGGATCCCGTTCATCACCGTGCCGAGCATCCCGATGTTGTCGGCCTCGGCGCGCTCAATCGACCAATCGTCGGCCACGTTGCCGCGGAAGAAGTTGCCGCCCCCGACCACGACCGCCTGCTGGATACCGAGCACGCGCGCCGCGATGAGCTGATCGGCCACGTAGCCGAGCGCGTGGTTGTCCAGGCCGAAATCGGAGGCACCGGCGAAGGCGCGTCCGCTCAGCTTGACGACGACCCGGCGATAGCGCAGCTTCGACACGGTCCGCAAGGCTACAGCGCGGAGCGCCCCGCGGCCCCCCGCCTGTCTAGTGTGTGCCGCGAACACTGTGGACGCGCGGCGCTGGTACTCAGAGCAGCCCAACGTCACCGGCCGCGGAATCGTGGCCGGCTACTCGGCACGCTTCTGGGCGATGATCGCCGTGCTGGGCGCGGTCACCGGCCTCGGCGCGGCGGGCCTGCTGGAGCTGTTGCGGCTTGTCGAGCATGTGGCCTACGGCTATCACCATGGCGCCTTCCTGCGCGGCGTCGAGCAGGCGCCGAAGTGGCGCGCGTTCGCCGCGCTCGGGGTCGCATCGCTGATCGTCGCGGGCGGGGTCGCGGTGCTCCGGCGGCTGGGCTCGAGCGGCGGCGGAACGGATGTCTCCGACGGGTTGTGGCTGCGTGGGGCGCGCCTGGACTTCCGGGCGAGCGTCGGCCGGGCGCTGCTCTCGATCGTGACCGTCGGCCTCGGCAGCTCGCTCGGGCGTGAGGGCGCCCCGCAGACGCTGGGCGCGGCGACCGCGACGAAGTTCGCCGAGTGGGCCGGGTTGCCGACGTGGCAGCGGCGGCTGCTCGTCGCATGCGGGGCCGGAGCCGGGTTCGCCGCCGTGTACAACGTCCCGCTCGGCGGGGCGCTGTTCGCGGTCGAGGTCCTGCTCGGCTCGCTGGCGCTGCCGCTGGTGCTGCCGGCACTGGCGACCTCCGTGGTCGCCACCTCGGTCGCATGGCTCTCCCTGGGGACGGGGCCCGCGTACTCGCTGCCGCACTATCCACTACATCCCGCGCAGATGATCTGGGCGCTGCTCGCCGGGCCCGTGATCGGTGTCGTCGCCGTCGTCTGGGTCCGCCTGATCCGCCGCGCGGCCCGGATGCGCCCGACCGGCTGGGGACGCTACGTCGCGCCCGCCGGCGCGTTCATGGCGCTCGCGGGGCTCTCGCTGAAGTACCCACAGCTGCTCGGCAACGGCAAGGGGATCGTCCAGCTCGGCGCGGTCGGGGAGCTGTCGCTCGGGTTGATGGCCGTGCTGTTCGTGCTCAAGCCGCTCGTCACCGCGGCATGCCTCGGCTCAGGTGCGCCCGGCGGACTGTTCACTCCGACGCTCACCATCGGCGTGCTGCTCGCGGGGATTCTCGGAACCGCGTGGGGCCACGTCTGGTCCGGCGCGACCCTCGGCAGCTACGCGGTGATCGGCGGCGGCGCGTTCCTGGCCGCCTCGATGCAGGGGCCGCTCTCGGGCGTCGTGCTCGTGCTCGAGCTGACGCGCAACTTCGACGCGCTGATGGCGCCGACGCTGCTCGCGGTCACCGAGGCGACCGTGATCGCCCGGCGCCTCGGCGCGCCCTCGATCTACTCCGCGCGGCTGCGGCCCGCCCCCGACCGCCCGGGCGCGAATGCGCTGGCTCAGGAGGCGCTGGCCACGCTCGACCGGCCCGACGCGATCCCCGACGAGGAGCTCGACACGGAGGGAGAGGTCTCGGTCGATCCCGGCGAAGCGGCGGCCGGCGACCTCGGTGGCGCTAGCGGTGTGCCAGACGCGAGCCGGTCAGACGGTCGAACAGCACCGCCAGCCGGGGAGCGAGCGAGGGCGCGGCGCGCACGACGAGATCGATGACCACGGCGTCGTTGCCGACCCGGATCCGCGGCCGGTCGTGCTCCACCCCGTCGACGATGATCGTCGCCGCCCGCTCCGGAGACATCTTCAGCAGCTTCTCGTTGTAAAGCCGCTCACGGGCGCGGTCCTCGTCGGTGACCTGGAGCCCGAGCTGCTCGGCGATCCGCATGCCGCTGGAGGCGATCTGGGTCTTGACGCCGCCGGGATGCACGACGCTCACCCCGACCTGATGGCCCGCCGCGAGCATCTCGGCCCGCAGCGTCTCGGTGAACCCGCGCACGCCGAACTTGGTCGTCACGTACGCGCCGAGCTTGGGCTGGGCGAAGTAGCCGTTGAGACTCGAGATGTTGATCACGTGCCCGTCGCCGGACGCGATCAGATGCGGCAGGAACGCCTTCGTGCCGTAGATGACCCCCCACAGGTTGACCCCGATCACCCGCTCGAGCTCCGGATAGCCCGACTCGAGCACGCTGTGTCCCGACGCGATCCCCGCGTTGTTGTAGATCTGGTGCACGACCCCGAACCGCGTGAGCACCCCGTCCGCCCACGCCTCCACGGCCGCGCGATCGCTCACATCGAGCGTCTGCAACTGCGTCTCCGCGCTCCCGAGCCGCAGCTGCTCCTCGGTCCCGGCGAGTCCCGCCTCATCAACGTCGGCCAGCGCCAGCCCCCGAGCCCCGCGCCGCCCGAGCTCGAGCGCCACCGCCCGCCCGATCCCCGACCCGGCACCCGTCACCGCACACACCTTGCCGGAGATAGCGCTCATGGAACGCGAGCGTACCAGGAGCGATGCACCCGGCGGGGAACCTTTGTCCGCCGTGGTGGACGCCCACCACCATCCCCGCCCCACAACGACAAACGCCGGCCGCGCCCAAAGGCACGACCGGCGTCTGAATCACATCCAGATCCAACGAGAGAGCGTTACGCCGCCCGGCGCAGGTCCTCGAGACTCGCGCTCTTGGCAAGCCGGCTGAGGCCCTGCTGCTCCAGCTCACGGGCCTTGCTCAGCGGGATGCCGAGCTCAATCCCGGTCTGACGGAGGTTCAGGGGCTCCGCGCCGGCCAGGCCGAACCGAAGCCGGATCACGTTGCGCTCGGCCTCCGGCAGCTGCGCAACCGCGCCGCCGATGAGCTCCTGGCGCTCACGCTCCTCGACCTCTTCGGTCGGCTCAGGGCGTTCGGAAGCCAGCAGATCCCCGAAAGCGGTCTCGCCGTCTTCGCCGACCGGCTGGTCCAGGGAGGTCAGACCGCGGGTCAGCTCACGCAGCTCCGCGACCTCATCGACGTCGATCTTGGCCTCGGCCGCGATCTCCTCGTCGGTGGGCTCCCGGCCGAGCTTGGTCGACAGCTCGGACTCGACCTTGCGCACCTTCGTCTGACGCTGGGCGACATGCACCGGCAGCCGGATCGTCCGGCCGTGGTTCTGCAGGCCGCGCTGCAGCGCTTGGCGGATCCACAGGGTTCCGTAGGTGGAGAACTTGAAGCCGCGGCGCCAGTCGAACTTCTCGACCGCGCGGATCAGGCCCAGCATGCCCTCCTGGACCAGGTCCTCCATCGGAAGGCCATGGCCCTGGTAGCGCCGCGCCTGCGAGACGACCAGGCGAAGGTTGGAGTTGATCATCCGCTCCTTGGCCTCCAAGTCGCCGCGCTCGATGCGCTGGGCGAGCTCGACCTCCTCCTCAGCGGTCAGCAGCGCGTGGGCGCGCGCCGCCCGCAGGAAGAGATCCAGCGAGTTCTCGGTCATGGAGCCCGTGGCTCCGGGCGTCAGCCGCGGATCGGCGGCCGCGCGCCGCTCGCTGGCGCGGGCGGCGGGGCGGCGGCGAGTCTGACGACGAGGCGACGGGGCCGCAGCAGCGGCACCGTGCTCGCCGCGCGCCCGCGGCCGCTTGGCGTCATCGTGATGCTCGTGCGCCGTGGGGGCGCCGCGACCATCGTTGTCAGAAGTTTTCAAGGCTATCTCCGTGTCACGCATGGGTTTGCTCCGTCACTAACGGTACCAGATTGTTCGACGATTGTCGAACTTCTCTTACGGAGCGCTTCACTCCGCCGATCCGCGCGTCCGTGCCGGGGATTCGTACTTTCGGTGATTGCCACCGAATGCCTTTCATCAAACACGACGGGCGCCAATTCCGACCCGTGTGTGATGAATTACCGCTCCAACCGTACCGATGCTTACCGTTTTGGCGTATGAGCGACGTGTTAGCGTCCTCTGGCTGCGCCTTCGCTGCCGTCCCCGAACATCTCGAGGGCGAGCTCGAGGAAGGCGGCGGTCGCCGGCGATTGGCGCCGGCCGGCGCGCCAGGCGAGCGTGATGTCGCGCCGCAGCACGGGGTCGACGATCGGCGCCGCGACGATGTCGGGGCTGGGAAACATCGCATCGGAGCGGGGGAGGATGGCGACTCCGAGCCCGCGCGAGACGAGCGCTCGAATGCGCTGCGCCTCGTTGGACTCGAGCGTCACCCGCGGCTCGAACTGCGCATCGCGACCGGCCGCGAACAGCAGCTCCCGCAGTCGTGCGCCCTGGCGGAAGCTGATGAAGTGCTCCTGCGCGAGCTCCGCCATCCGCACCTGGGCACGGCCCGCGAGCACGTGGTCGTGGGGGAGCAGCACCATCAGCTCCTCGGAGACCAGTTGATGGAGCGCGAGCCCGTGTGACTCGACGCGCTCGGTGACCGACAGGAAGGCGAGGTCGAGCTCGTCAGTGCGCAGCAGCTCGGCGTTCTCCTCGCTGACCTGCTCTCGGACGGTCAGCGCGACCCCCGGGTGCGCCTCGTGGAAGACGGCGAGCGCGAGCGACAGGTCGATCGGGCCCATCGTGTGGATCGCCCCGATCGTCACGTGGCCGACGTCGACGCCGCGCAGCGCCTCAAGCTCCTCACGGGCGATCTCGAGCTCGGCGAGGATCCGCCGCGCGCGCACCGCGAGCAGCTCGCCGGCCTCGGTGAGCGCGACCTTCCGCGTCGTCCGCTCGACCAGCCCGACCCCCACCTCCTCCTCGAGCCGGCGGATCTGCTGCGAGAGCGCGGGCTGGGCGATGTGCTCGGCCGCCGCCGCCCGGGTGAAGTTGAGCTCCTCCGCGAGCGCGACCAGGTAGCGCAGCTGGCGCAGATCCATGCCTCCAGCTTATAGATCCTCGCGAATACTCGTCTTGGACTTCTCAAGGCATCGTGTCATCATGCTTCGCGTAGTACCTCTCCTCCCTCGAGCGCGCCCCGAGTCCGGCCTCATATCCCGCCGGTACCGGGGCGCTCTCACTTTCTGGACTCAGTCCCGGCGCAATCCGTAGTTCCCACGCCGAGACCCGGTGTGATTACGGGGTCGCTGCGGCCGATGGCGCACCGATACAACGATGATGGCCTCGCGCCCTCATCACCAGGCCCCTGCGGTCGACCGATCGGTCGGCGATCACTTCTCGTGCTCGCTGTCGACCGTCGTCATCGCGCGCGTGCACGACTTCGGTGGAGACGTCGCCGTCGAATCGCTGCTGCGCCGCGCGGGCAGCTCCCGCGGCCGCGCGTACCTCTGTGACATCGCCAACTGGATCGCCCATGACGAGGCGATCGCGCTCCTGCGCGCCGGCGCGACGGTGACCCATCACCCGTCGTTCGCACGGGCGGTCGGTGAGGACTCCGGGCTCCGCCTGGGCGCGTCGCCGGTCGCTGCCGTGCTGCGCTCGCTCGGGTCGCCAGAGGCCGTCTACCGCACGGTCGCCGTCACCGCCCAGAAGTACTCGACCGTGAGCACGCTCGAGGTCGTCGATTGCGGCCCCGGCCAGGCGACGATCGCCGCGCGGGGGGTCGAGGGCTTTCCTCGCAGCGCGGAGCACTGCGCCTGGACCCAGGGACTGATCGCGACCGTGCCGCTGCTCTTCGGTCTGCAGCCGGCCGCGGTGGTGCACGAGACGTGCGCCGCCTACGGCGCCGACTCATGCCACTACGACGTCCGCTGGGCGGCCGGCCCCGCCGTCGACACCGACCGCTCCGATGAGCAGCTCGAGATGCTCCGCGACCAGCTCGACGCGATGCACGAGCGGCTTCACAGCGTGTTCCAGACCGCCGCCGATCTGATCAGCGGAGGCGACGTCGACGAGGTGCTCGCACGGATCGCCGACCGGGCTGCCGTCGAGGTCCGCGCCCCCCGGCACCTGCTCGCGGTCCGACTGTCGCCCGAAGGGCCGCTGCACTGCCACCACCGCGGCTTCTCCGCAGAGGAAGCGCAGGAGGCCGTGACATCGCTGCTGTCCCACCGCGACGACGATCTCCCCGCGTCGTGGCTGGCGGTGCCGATCAGTTCCCAGCGCTCGGATTACGGGACGCTGCTCGCCGCCTACCCGGAGCACTCGTGCTTCCTGCCGGGGGAGCGCGAGCTACTCGAGGTGTACGCGCGCTACGCGGCGAGCGCCCTTGACGGCGCCAGCGCGCTGCTCGAGGCCGAATCCCGCTATGGCCAGTCAAGCGCGCTGCTCGAGCTCGCCCGGGTGCTCGCCGCCGCCGGAACGAGCTCGGAGATCGCCCGGCGGCTGGCTGAGTCCGTCCCGGTCGTGGTGGACTGCGACCAAGTGGCGGTGTACGTCTGGGACGAGGCGAAGACGGAGCTCGTCCGGGCGGCAGTCACCGAGCAGCTCGACGGGCCGGCGCCCGCCGTCGACCTCGCGCGCTGGGCGCTGACGCCCGGCTCATTGCTGCAGTCGCTCGTCGACCGCCCCCGGACCCATCCGGTGTTCATCGACAGTCGCACCGGCACGCCGGCGCATCGGGAGATGCTGCGCACGCTCGGTTTTGAGGCGACGATCATGGTCCCACTGGTCTCCTCCGATGAGCTGCTCGGGATGCTCGCCGTGGCCGTGCGCGACCGGGCCGAGCGACTGGCTCCGACCCCGGACCTGCTCGACCGGCTCTCAGGGGTCGGCGCTCAGGCATCGACCGCGCTTGACAATGGCCGCCTGGTCGACGTGATCACCCACCAAGCGCTCCACGACCAGCTCACCGGCCTGGCCAACCGCGGGCGCTTCACTGCCGAGCTGCGGACCGCCGTCGCCCAGGCCAGCGACGCGCGGCGCCTCGCTGGCCTCTTCTACCTGGATCTGGATGAGTTCAAGCCGGTCAATGACGAGCTCGGCCACGAGGCGGGCGACGCGCTGCTCGTGGCGGTCGCCGAGCGGCTGCGCGACTGCACCCGCGCCGACGACATCGTGGCCCGGCTCGGCGGCGACGAGTTCGCGGTGCTCGTCTCGGGCGTGACCGAGGCGGAGATCGACGGGGTCGCTGAGCGGCTCGCCAGCGGGTTCGAGGAGCCGTTCGAGGTCGGCGGCGTCCGCGTCCTCATCTCGGCGTCGATCGGGCGCTCCACATACCCGGCCGACGCCCCGGACGCAGACGGCCTGCTGCGGCGTGCCGACGAGGCGATGTTCGCCCACAAACGCGGCCGCGCAGGTGCGCGCCGGTCCGCGGCGCCACCCCTGTCCGCCTGAGCGACGGCTCCCGCCCGGGCGGCGCGACCGGGTCCCGGGCCTATACTGGCCTGATCCCGACGAGGAGCGCAGCGTGCAGGAAATGGTGATCTACGGCGTGAGCTTCGACATGGTCGGAAAGCAGCCGATCGTGTTGCTCAAGACCGTCGAGAGCAACAAGTTCCTGCCGATCTGGATCGGCCATCCGGAAGCGGCAGCGATCCTGATGAAGCTGCAGGGTGCCTCCACCCCGCGGCCGATGACGCACGACCTGCTGTCCGAGATGCTCGGTGAGCTCGACGTCGAATGCACCCGGGTCGCGGTGACCGAGCTGCGCGAGAACACCTTCTACGCGTCGATCAGCCTGCGCGCGAACGGCCGCGATCTGGAGATCGACTCCCGCCCCTCCGACGCACTGGCGCTGGCGGTGCGCTCGGGCGCGCCGATCTTCGCCGCCGACGAGGTCATCACCGAGTCCGCAATCGAGTTCGAGCACGAGGTCGAGGACACCGAAGAGGTCGTCGAGAAGTTCAAGGACTTCCTCGACCAGGTGACCCCGGAGGACTTCGCCTCCGACGAGTAGGGAACGGTCCCGTCGCGCTCAGCTCGCGCGGCGTCGGCCGGGCCGACGCATTCGCACGACGGGAGCGAGCGGCTCGCCGTCCGGCGCCGGACGCGATCCGCGCTTGCCCGGGCGGATGGCGCCGCTGAGCGTCCCGTACATCGCGACCTGCTCGGTGGCGATCGCGCCGATCCGGCGGATCCCCTCGCGGATCCGATCCTCTGCCACCCCGGAGAAATTCAGCCGCATCGAGCCGCCGCCACGCCCGTCGAGGTAGGCGGCGCGGCCCGGGACGAAGGCCACGTTCTGCCGCAGAGCGAGCGCGAGCAGGTCGGTCGTGTCGATGTAGTCGGGCAACGTGGCCCAGATGAACAGCCCGCCCAGCGGGTGGGTCCACACCGCCTCGCGCGGGAAGTGCTCGGCCATCGCGTCGAGCATGACGTCGCGCCGTCGCCGGTAGATCTCGACCAGCGAGCCGAGGTAGTCGCCCCACGGCCCCGAGTCGAAGTAGGCGGCGACGAAGTACTGAGTGATCGGTGAGGAGCAGAGGTCGGTGCCCTGCTTGCCGCTCTGCATCTGGTCGAGGATCGGCGCCGGGGCCGCCGCCCAACCGAGCCGGACGCCGGGAGAGAGGATCTTGGAGAACGTGCCCGTGTAGATGACGAACTCGTTGTCGAGCGAGTAGAGCGTCGGCAGCGGCTCGCCCTCGTAGCGGAGCATGCCGTAAGGGTTGTCCTCCATGATCAGCAGCTCGCGCTCACGCGCGATCCGGATCAGCGATTGCCGTCGCTCATCCGACATCGTCACCCCGGCGGGATTCTGGAAGCTCGGGACCGTGTAGAGGAACTTCGGGCGGCGGCCGTCGCGCTCGAGCGCGTCGAGCGTGACCACGAGCTCCTCGATCCTCATCCCGTCGTCGTCGAGTGCGATCTGGATCACCTCCGCTTCGTATGCGCAGAAGGTCGGAATCGCGCCCGGGTAGGTCGGCCCCTCGGCGATGATCACGTCACCGGGGTCGATCAGCGACTTGCAGACCAGATCGATCGCCTGCTGGCCGCCGGTCGTGACCAGCAGGTCAGAGGTCCCGATCCGCATCCCCTCGGCAGCCATCACCTCGACGATGCAGTGCTTGATCACATCCGAGCCGTCGGTCGGCCCGTACTGCAGAGCGCGCGCACATGACTGCGCCGCGACCTGACCCATCAGCGCCGCGTAGGAATCGGCGGGGAACGTCGAGGTGTCCGGCAGGCCGCCCGCGAGCGAGATCACGTCGTCGCGCTCGGTGAGCGCCATCAGATCGCGCATCGCAGAGGACTGCATCGCGCGGGTGCGGGAGGCGAATAATCCGCTGTAGCGGTCGAAATCTCGGGTGCGAGAGGACCCGCGCGATCGGGGCGTGCCGGATTTGGACTGGGCGGAGTCCGTCTCCTCTATCGTCACGTCTGTCCACGGTACAGCACGCGCTGCGTGCGGCTATCAGCCCGCCCGCCCGCCGGACGCACCTGCCATGCATCTCGTGTTCGACATCTTCCAGGGGCTCGGGGTTGCCGCCGCGATCGGCGTGCGCCCGTTTCTGCCCGCCCTCGTCACCGGCCTGCTCGCCGCCGGCGACATCGAGCTCAGCTTCCACCACACGAAGGTGCACTTCCTGCAGCAGCCGGTGTTCCTCATCGTGATCGTGGTGGCGATCGTGCTGCTGGCGCTCGTCGAGCGCCGCATGACCGGCCTCAAGGGCAAGCTCGCCGAGCGCCCTCTCACCGCCGTGCTCGGGCTGTGCGCCCTCGCCCTCGGAGCGCTCTTCTGCGGCGGGGCGTTCGGCCGCTACCACCACGGCGCCCACCATCTGCTGTGGATCGGCGTGGTCGTCGGCATCCTCTCCGCCGCGGTCGGGATCGCGGCCACCCGCCCGTTGCTCTCCCGGGTCCGGGCCCGGCTTGACGCCGACGCGAGCGGCGTGTTGCCGTTCCTCGCCGAGGGGGTCGCCGCGCTTGCGGCCGCACTGTCGGTCGTCGCGCCACCGGTCGGCGTGATCGTCGTGCTCGCGCTGGTGTGGCTGCTGATCGCCGGCCGCGGGCGCTCGGACCGCAAGTACGCCGGCCTGCGCATCCTCCGATAGCGGGGGTGGGCGGGGATCGTGTCCACGCGCCAGAAGCTCGTGCTCATCGTGGTCGACGCGATGAAGCCGGCGATGCTCGAACGGGCGATTGCCGCCGGTCGCGCGCCGGCGATGGCCGAGATCATGCGCCACGGGAGCTACGTGCCCGAGTGCGTCGCCTCGTTCCCGTCGGTGACGCCCGTCTGCGCCGCGACGATCACCACGGGGCTCGGTCCCGACCGCCACGGGATCCCGTCGATGAACTGGTATCACCGGGAGGAGGGTCGCTACGTGGAGTACGGCTCGAGCTTCTCCGCCTCGCGGCAGTTCGGGGTCCTGCGGTCGCTCACCGACACCGTCTATCGGATGAACTCCGAGCACCTCGCCGCCGACGCGCTCACCGTGTTCGAGTCGCTCGATGACGCCGAGGTGCGGACCGCCGGCACGACCTATCTGATCTACCGCGGTCGCCACGATCACGAGGTCGCCCAGGACTCGGCGCTCGCACGGCTGGTCACCTCGACGCTCTTCCGGCGCACGATCAAGGGGCCGCTCGAGCTCTTCTACTCAGATCTGTATGCGTCGCGCCGGACCGGCTGCCGGGGCCAGATGGGCCTCCCCGGCGCGCGGGACCAGCACACCGGTTGCGTCGGCTCCTACCTGGTCGAGCACGACCTGTTCGACTTCCTGCTGTTCTCGCTGCCGGACAACGATGCCTACTCGCATCGCAACGGTCCCCACGCCCAGGTCACCTCGCTGGCGGCCGCCGACCGTCAGATCGAGCGGCTGATGCACGCCGGCGGCGGTCCCGAGCAGTTCCTCGAGGAGCACGCGGTGATCGTCTGCTCCGACCACTCGCAGGCGGCGGTCGAGGCGTCGATTCGCCTGGACCACGCGTTCGCCGATTTCGCCGTGGCGACTCCGAGCGCACGCGTGGCCGGGTCCGGCGGCGAGGTCGCGCTCAGCCCCGCCCAACGCTCGGCGATGATCTACGCGCTGGACGACGACGATCGCGAGGACATCGTCGCTCGCTCGCTGGAGGCGGTGCGCGACCTGGAGGGCGTCGACCTCGCGATGTGGATGGACGGGGAGGAGGCGGTGATCCGTGGGCATCGCGGGGAGCTGCGCTTCGCGCCGGGCGGCGGCGTGCAGGACGCGCGCGGCCACGGGTGGGACGTCGACGGGCCGCTGTCGGTGCTCCGCGCCGAGCTGCAGGACGGTCGCCTGCTCAGCACCGAGTACCCGGACGCGCTGATGCGAGTCTGGTCGGCGCTGCACTGCGAGAACGCGGGAGAGATCCTGCTGTCGGCCGCGCCGGGCTACGAGTTCGTCGACTGGGGCGGAGCCGACCACGTCGGCGGCGGGTCGCACGGGTCGCTGCACCGCTCCGATTCGTACGCCACGTTGCTCTGGGCGGGTGAGGATCTGCCCGAACGCACGTCGCGCGATCAGTGGTCGCTGCGGGACGTCGCGCCGATGATCCGGGGCCACTTCGGCGTCGCTGAACCGGACGCCTGAGAGGGCGTACAGCCTCTAAGATCCGGGTAAGCCACCGATTAGCAGCCGGTTACGCATGCCCCGTCTGCTCAGGCACCTGCATGCCCGCCGATACCCTGACCCACATGGCCACCGACGAGCTGACCGCCGATGATCTGACGACGGCCGTCGTCGAGCTCCCGTTTCACCATCGCGTCCGAGCAGGCGTCTCAAGCAGCGAGAACTGGCTCCAGCTGATCCGCTTCGGGATCGTCGGGGTCAGCGGCTACATCGTCAACACGCTGAGCTTCTGGTTCTGCTTGCACGTGATCGGGCTCGATTACAAGATCGCGCTCCCGATCGCGTACCTGGCCGGCGTGATCAACAACTTCACCTGGAACAGTCGCTGGACGTTCACCCACGAGCGGGAGTCACACACCGCGGTCCAGGGCGCCAAGTTCCTCGTCGTCTCGACGATCGCCTTCGGCTGCAACTACGGGTTGGTCGTAGCCGGCGTGCACTGGGTTCATCTGTTCTCGCAGCACAAGGTCGTCATCAACGCCCTGGCCAACATCATGGTGATCCCGGTCAACTTCCTCGGCCAGAAGCTCTGGAGCTTCAAGAAGTAGTCGTGAGGATCGCCCGGCGGACCGGGCCGCGATCCGCGCGGGCGCTGATCACCGCCCTGCTCCTCACGCTGGTTCTCGCCCCGGGCGCCCTCGCCGCAACGACGGGCTCGAGCGCCGCGACGACCGGCTCGAGCGCCGCGACGAGCGCTTCGGTCACGACGGTCACCCAGACCCAGACGGTCACGACCGCCGCGGGCACGCCGGTACTCGTCACCAACAAGACGACGCCGCCGGTCGGCTACCACCACACGGCGGTCCAGGTGCTCGCGATCGCTCGCCAGAGCCCCGTGGCGAAGGCCGAGCTGCGCAAGCACCCGACGCTCGTGGCCTACGAGTACACGAAGGGCGCGCCGGAGTGGCAGGTGAGCTGGTTCACGCCGCCGAAGACCGGCAAGTCCCAGCGGGAGCTCGTCCAGGTCTACGTGAACGACGACACGGGCAGGGTGACCCAGGCGTGGACGGGCTTCCAGGTCGCGTGGACGATGGCCCGCGGCTACGACGGCGCGTTCGGCCGGATCGTCAACGCCTGGTACATCTGGCTGCCGGTCTGCCTGATGTTCGTGCTGCCGTTCATCCCGTGGCGCCGGCGGCCGACGCTGCTGCACCTCGACCTTGCGATGTTCCTGTTCTTCTCGGTGTCGCTGGCGTTCTTCAACCACGCCGACATCGGGCTCTCGACGCCGCTCTTCTACGTGCCGCTGATCTACCTGCTCGTCCGCCTGCTCGCGCTCGGCTACGGCGTCGGGATCCCGCGCGCGCCGCTGCGCACGATCGTGCCCGCAGGCTGGCTGATCGTCGGGATCATCTTCCTGATGGCGTTCCGGATCGGGCTCAACGTGCTCGACTCCAACGTGATCGACGTCGGCTTCTCGGGCGTGATCGGCGCCGACAAGCTGATCCACAACGTTCCGCTCTACGGCCACTGGCCGTCCAACGACGCCTACGGCGACACGTATGGGCCGTTCAACTACTTCGTCTACGTGCCATTCCGTCTGGTGTTCGGATGGAGCGGCGCGTGGGACTCGCTCCCGGCCGCGCACGGAGCCTCGATCTTCTTCGACACGGCGACGCTCGTCGCGCTCTACGCGCTGGGCCGCCGCTGGCGCGATCACACGCTCGGGGTTGTGCTCGCATACGCGTGGGCCGCCTACCCGTTCACGATGTGGTCGCTCTCGTCCAACACGAACGACAGCCTCGTCGCGCTGACCGTCACCGTGGCGCTGCTCGTGCTCGGCTCCGCGCCGGCGCGAGGTGCGATGGCCGCGCTCGCCGGCCTCACCAAGTTCGCTCCGTTCATCCTCACGCCGCTGCTGTTGCGCGGCACCGGCGAGCCGCCGCGGCGCCGCTCGGTGATCGCCTTCGGGGTCACGTTCGTGGCGTTCGTGGTCCTCTCGATGCTCCCGGTGATCGTCAAGCACAACCTCGGGCCGTTCTGGCATGACTCGATCAAGTACCAGTCCGATCGCGTCACGCCGTTCTCGGTGTGGGGCCTGTGGGGCGGCCTCGGCTGGCTGCAGCACGTGCTCCAGGGGGCGGTCGTCGCGCTTGCGCTGATCGTCTGCGTGCTCCCGTCGCGTCGCACACCGGTGCAGGTGGCCGCGTTCGCGGCGGCGCTGATCATCGCCCTGCAGATCGTCACCAACTACTGGCTGTACTCCTACGTCGTCTGGTTCTTCCCGGCGGCGATCGCGGCCCTGTTCGCAAGCCACCCCGCGCCGGGCCAGCACCTCGACGCCGCCTGGCGCGAACTGGAGGACCGCCGCCTCGAGGGCCCGGCGCTCCGGGTCGGGCCGGCCGGCGGCTGAGCGGCTTGTGGACTCTGGGAACCTCGAGCCGCGCAGCGCGGGTTGAAGTTCCCAGAGTGCGCCGACATCATCGTCGACTCGCTGCTCGAGCTCCCGGATCGGCTTCGAGCGCCGCGGACGCCGGGATGAGGAGCTGCTCGATCGACTCCGCGCGCCGGGGTTCCGCGGCCGTGGTGATGGCGACCGCGTTCAGCCAGGGGTCCTCGTCGGAGGTCTCGAAGCGGACGGGCATCTTGGTCGCCATCGCCTCGATCGCGAGCTCGCGGCGCACGCCGATCACGCCACCGCGGGGACCGGTCATGCCGACGTCGGTGATGTAGGCGGTGCCGCCAGGCAGCACGCGCGCGTCGGCCGTCGGGACGTGGGTGTGGGTGCCGACGACGGCGGTGACCCGCCCGTCGAGGTGCCAGCCCATCGCCACCTTCTCGCTGGTGGCCTCGCCGTGGATGTCGACCAGCACGTGGTCCGCGCGGTCGCGCAGGGCGTGCAGTGCCGCATCGGCCTCCGCGAACAGCGGGCGGCCGGCGTCCATGAACAGGTTGCCCGACAGCGAGACGACGCCGAGGCGCACGCCGCCGCGCTCGACGACGCACCAGCCGTGGCCGGGCTGGCGCTTGAGGAAGTTGGCGGGTCGCAGGATCTCCTGGCGCTCGTCGAGGTAGGGGTAGATCTCGCGCTGGCGGTAGGTGTGGTTGCCGAGCGTGATCACGTCGACGCCGGCATTGAACAGCTGGTCGGCGAGCTTGGGCGTGATCCCGACACCGCCCGCGATGTTCTCTCCGTTGACGACCAGGAAGTCGAATCCGACCCGGTCCCGGAGAGCCGGCAACAGGCCGAGCAGCGTCCGTTTTCCGAGCCCGCCGACGACATCGCCGACGAACAGGATCGTGCAGGACTTCTCGCTCATTGGAGGACTCGGGGGCTGCGTCCCATAACTGCACCAGTATGGCCCCGGTGGTTGTCCGCCGCTGGGTGCAGCTCGTGCTGCTCCCGATCGCCCTGCTCGCGCTGTGGGCGCTCGCCCGTGCCATCGGCACGTTGTTCCTGGTGCTCGTCATCGCGTCGCTGGTCGCGCTGGTGCTCTCGCCGCTGGTCCGTTTCGGCTCCCGGTTCCTGCCGCGCGGGCTGGCGATTCTGTTCGCCTACGTCACGGTCGTGGTCGTTGTCGCGCTGATCGCGATCGGACTCGCGGCGCCGGTCGCCAGCCAGCTTCTGCACTTCGAGCACAACCTCCCGCAGCTCACGCGAGAGGCCAACCGCGAGCTCGCCGACATCCAGCGTTTCTTCGACAAGCACGGGATCAAGATCCACATCGAGAAGCAGGGCCAGAGTGCGCTCTCGACGCTGGAGAAGGATCTGCTCAAGCGCTCGGGCGACATCGTCTCCTTCTCGCAGGGCCTGCTCTCCAAGGCGGTCTCGGTCGGGATCGATCTGATCCTGATCCTCGTCCTGTCGATCTACCTGCTCGTCTATGGCCGGGAGATCGGCCGTCTCGTCCGCCGCGTGATGCCCGTCGGCGACGGCACCGCCGCCGACGACTACCCGCGCCTGGTCCAGAACGCCGTTGCCAGCTACGTTCGCGGGCAGCTCCTGTTCAGCCTGGTGATGGGCGGCTCCGCTGCGCTGCTGGTGACGATCTTCGGTCTCGTCGGACTGTTCCCCGCGGGCACCTCGTACTCCTGGTTCTTCGGCGTCTTCTACGGGCTGATGGAGTTCATCCCCTACATCGGCCCGATCATCGGCCCGATCCCGGCGCTGCTGGTGGCGCTGTTCGAGCACCCGATCAGCGCGGTGTGGCTGCTGATCGCGTTCGTCGGCCTCCAGCAGCTGGAGGGGCACGTCGTCGCTCCACAGCTGTTCCGCTACTCGCTGCGGATCAACCCGATCCTGATCATCATCGCGCTGCTGATCGGCGACAAGCTCTATGGGATCGCGGGCGCGCTCGTCGCGCTCCCGGTGATCGCGGTCCTGCGGGTCACGATCATCTATCTGCATCGCCACACCGTGCTCGAGCCGTGGGGCAACTCGCTGCTCGAGGGCCCGCCCCCGCCCCCGCCCGCCCCGCCGCCGGAGCCCGAACCGGCGGACCCGTGAGCGACCCGGCGGGCGTCGCGGCGACATGCGAGGCCCGCGGGCTGACCAAGCGCTTCGGTGACCGGGTCGCGCTGGACTCGGTGAGCTTCACGTTGGGACCCGGCGAGCTCGTCGGCCTCGTCGGGGCCAACGGCGCCGGCAAGACGACCCTGCTGTCATTACTGGCCGGCGTGCTCGCGCCCGACGCGGGGACGCTCTCGGTCCCGGGCTCGGTCGGCTGGGTGCCGCAGGCGGTCTCGCTCTACTCGCGCTTGACCGTGGCCGAGAACCTGCGGGTGTTCGCGCGGTTGGAGCAGGTCGCCGATGTCGAGTCGGTCGTCGGGCGCATGCTGGAGCAGACGCGCCTCTCCGACCGCGCCGGTGACCAGGCGAGACGGCTGTCGGGCGGCAACCGCCAGCGTCTGAACATCGCGCTCGGACTGCTCGCCGACCCTGGGGTGCTGCTGCTCGATGAGCCAACGGCCGCGCTTGACCCCGACCAGCGCGAACGGCTCTGGGAGTTCATCGGGACGCTGGCGGCGCGGCAGACGACGGTCCTGTTCTCAAGCCACGAGTTGAGCGAGGTCGAGCGGCGCGCCGGCCGGGTGCTCGCTCTCAAGGACGGCCGGCTGGTGAGCGGTTGACCGCATGCGCTGGCTGATCGTCAAGGACCTCGCGATCCTGCGGCGCTCGCCGCTGCTCGTCGCCCTGCTCGTCGTCTATCCGATCGTGATCGCGCTGATGATCGGCGTCGCGTTCGCCGGCGCCCCGGCAAAGCCGGCTGTGGCGTTCGTCGACGAGGTGCCGGCCGGGAAGGCCACGATCGCGATCGGGCGCCAGCGGCTCGACGTCTCCCGGTACGCGTCGGGACTGCTCGATTCCGTCCACGCGATCCGGGCGCCGAGCAGAGCCGCGGCGATCGCCGACGTTCGCCGCGGCCGTGCGCTGGCCGCAGTGGTCATCCCGGCCGATCTCCCGCGCCAGGTCGAGTCGCTGATCACCCAGGGCGTCGGCAGCCCGACGGTGCATGTCTACCTCAACACGCGCGACCCGCTCGAGCGCCGCTATGTCGAGGAGGCGCTCGACGCCCGGATCGCCTCGGTCCAGTCCGACGTCTCCCGCCGCGTGCTCCAGGTCGCGGTGGCGGATCTCCAGCGGGTGCTCGGCGGCGGACGCATCACGCTGCTCGGCAACTCGGTGAACCTGCTCGGCCTGCGCAACTCCCGGGCGATCGTCGATGGCACGATCGCGTCGCTGCCGCACCGCTCGCCGCTGCGGACCGCGCTCGCCCAGGTGTCGGCGTTCGCGTCGGAGGCGATCGATGGTCTCGGCTTCGCCAAGCCGGTGCTCGGCTCGATCGGCAGCCCTTTGACGGTCACCCAGACCCAGCTGGAGGGCGCGACGACGCCGACGAGCGTCTACGCCGCCGCGATCGCCGCGATCGTCTCGCTGATGTTCGTCGCCATGTTGCTCGCCGCGGGCACGCTCGCGCTCGAGTGGAGCGAGGGGACCTACGCGCGGCTCGTGCGCGGCCTGGTCGCCCGCTCCGCACTGCTCGGCGCCAAGGCGCTCCTGGCGGGCGCCTGTGCGGCGCTGCTGACGCTCGTGCTCGCGGTCTGCGTGTCGGCGTTCGTGCACCTCGACTGGGCGCGAGCGGCGCTGTGGGCGCTCACCTTCGGGTGCGGCGGGCTGGCTTTTGCGGCGCTCGGGACCGCGCTGGGCGCCGCCGCCCGGGAGGTCGCCACCGCCTCACTGATGGCGTTCCTGCTCGCCCTGCCGATCGCATTCTGTGCGCTCGTGCCCGCGACGGCGGTGAGCCCGGCGGTCCACACGCTGCTCTCGGTCGTCGGGTTCTGCTTCCCGTTCGCCCCGGCACTGAGCGCGGCCGCCAGTGCGTTCGGCGGGGGCGGGCCGAGCCCGTGGCTGGCGCTGCTGCACCTGGTGGTGCTGGCGGGCGTGTTTCTGGCGCTCGGGCGCGTGGCCCTGCGCCGCGTGGAGCGGTGATCCGGTCGCGTTCGGCGGCCGGCGGGGTTGCGGGACGCGGCATCCGTACTGGCAGATCGGCACCGCCCCGGGCTCGGCGCCGATCGTGCAGACGCTCGCCGCCCGCGGCTACCCGACGCCCTCCGTGGACGGAGCGGTCGCCGGAACCGGCCGCGCGCGGACGCTCGACTATCGCGTGAGCGGTCAGCCCGGGCTCCAGGTGCGGTTCGTCGAGCAGGGCGCCCACAGCTGGCAGTCGCTCGGCACGTCGAGAGGCGCGGCGCGCTACCTCGTACACGCCGTCGCCACCGACGGGCATCGCTCCTCCTGGGTGATCACACGCGGCCGCCACCGGCTGACGGTTCCGGCGCTCGGCTATGCCGACCGGCTCACGGGTGACCGCCTGGGGTCAGCGCGTGCCGGTCGTGCGCATGAAGCCGTACGCGCACAACGCGGCGATGATGAGCAGCAGGATCGGGAGTCCGGCGCCCAACACGCCGACGATCGCCAGCACCAACGTGGCAACGCCGGCCACGCCGGTCGCTGCTCCGACCTGCACGAACCGGTAGGCACGCTTCTCCCGGACGCTGCGTGGGGTCCGTCGATCAAGGTTGCTCATCACCGTCAGCGTATCGACCGCCGGTACCGTTGTGGGCCATGAGCGAACACCACCTTCTCCTGTACGTCTATCCCGACGACATGGCCGAGCGCCGCGGCCCCTATCGCGACGAGCATCTCCGGCGCATCCAGGTCGAGAAGGACGCCGGGCGGATCCTGATGGCGGGGGCGACCGGCGCACCGATCAACGGCGGCGCGATGGCCTGGACCGGCGCGACGTCCGATGAGATCGAGGCCTTTGTGGAGGCGGATCCGTATCGGGGCGCCGGGTTGATTTTGTCGTACCGGATTGAGCCCTGGACGCTGGTCTGAGCACGCGGGCAGGCGCGGCGTGGCGATGTGGCGTGCCGTGACGCCGTCCGTCAACGGCCGACGCCATTTCGTCCCCGCCCGTGGCGGCCCGGATCACCCACACGCGACAGCCGTCGATCGCGAGTGGTGAGACAGGACTGTGGGCGGCGCCCGATGACCCACTCGTCGCGATGGGGGAGAACGGACGCGGGATAGGAATTGCGGGCGTGACTCAATCGTCCACCCTCGGCGACGGCCTGCGACGCGTGAGGAGAAATGCCCCGCCGCGGCGCCCCGGCCGTCAAAGAGTCCCCATTGGCGAGCGCCCAAGCTGAAACTGGTCCGCATGACCACCACTTCCGCCCTTCGCCCACCGATACCCTGAATCCCCTGATGCCGTTCCCGCAGACTCGCCTGCGCCGTCTCCGGGCCACTCGCGCGCTCCGCGGTCTGGTGCGCGAGACGCGCCTTGATCCTGGCGACTTCATCTATCCGATGTTCGTCGCGCATGGGATCAACCGGCGGAACCCGATCGCGTCGATGCCGGGGGTCGATCAGCTGTCGATCGCCCACGCCGTGCAGGAGGCCGGGGAAGCGCACGCGCTCGGCGTGCCCGCGGTGCTGCTGTTCGGTCTGCCGGCCAGCAAGGACGAGCAGGGCTCGGGCGCGTGGGACGACGAGGGCATCGTGCAGCTCGCGACGCGGGCGATCAAGGAGGCGCATCCGGAACTGATCGTGATCGCGGACCTGTGCCTGTGCGAATACACGAGCCATGGCCACTGCGGGGTGCTCACCCAGCGCGCTGACGGCAGCACGCAGGTGGACAACGACGCGACGCTCGAGTTGCTCGCCCGGGCCGCCGTCTCGCAGGCGCGCGCCGGCGCGGACATCATCGCCCCGAGCGACATGATGGACGGCCGGGTGGGGGAGATCCGTACCGCGCTCGACGAGGACGGCCTCACCGACACGCCGATCATGGCCTACAGCGCAAAGTTCGCCTCGGCGTTCTTCGGGCCGTTCCGGGACGCGGCCGACTCCGCCCCGGCGTTCGGCGACCGCCGCGGCTACCAGATGGACCCCGCCAACCGCGAGGAGGCGCTGCGAGAGGCCCGCCTCGACGTCGAGGAGGGGGCGGACATCCTGATCGTCAAGCCCGCGCTGCCGTACCTCGACCTGGTGCGCCGCATTAAGGACGAGACGCATCTGCCGCTCGCCGCCTACCAGGTCTCCGGCGAGTACTCGATGCTCAAGGCCGCGATCGCCGCTGGCTATCTCGACGAGCGCACGGCCGTGCTGGAGACGCTCACATCCATCCGCCGCGCCGGGGCCGACATGATCATCACGTATCACGCCAAGGAGGCCGCGCAGTGGCTTCAGTAGACGCCAGCAACACGCCCGACGGCATCGATCAGATCCCGCCCCCCACCCCCAACACCTCGGGCAATCATCAGCCGAAGCTGCGCAGCCGCGCTGACGGCGCCGCGATTGCGCTCGACGACCTTGACCGGCGGCTGCTCAACCTGATGCAGGGCTCGTTCCCGATCGCCCCGCGGCCCTACCAGCACGTTGCCTCCGAGGCCGGCATCTCCGAGCAGGAGGTGATGGCGCGGGTGCAGCGGCTGCTCGACGAGCGCATCATCCGCCAGGTCACGCCGATCTTCGACACCCGCGCGCTCGGGTACTCCTCGATGCTCGTCGCCGCCAAGGTCGATCCCGAGAACCCGTGGCGGGCAGCGACGATCATCAACACTCACCCCGGCGTGAGCCACAACTATCTGCGCAACCACGAGTTCAACATCTGGTTCACGATCGCCACCGAGCCCGACTCGCCGCTCGGCGTGCAGGGCACGCTCGACGTGCTCGCCAAGGAGGCCGGTGCTGAGTCGGTCCGCCAGCTGCCGACGCTCAAGCTGTTCAAGATCCGCATGGACCTTGAGATGGAGGGCGGCACGGACAAGCTCACCGTCCCTGCGGCCGAGGCCGTCGCACCGGCGGAGACCGAGCCCCAGCCCTACGACGAGTTCGACCGCGACGTGATCCGAGCCCTCCAGGGCGACATGCCGGTCATCTCCGAGCCCTACGGGCCCGCGGCGCAGGCCCTGGGCATCCCCCAGCAGCAGCTGCTCGACCACCTCGACGCGATGCGCGAGCGCCGCCTGCTGCGCCGCGTGGCCGCGATCCTGTTCCACCGCCGCGCCGGCTTCTCCGCGAACGGGATGGGCGTGTGGAAGGTGCCGGAGGGCCGGGAGCTTGAGATCGGCGGGCGAATGGCGGCATTCCGCGGCATCTCGCACTGCTACCAGCGGCCGACCTATGCCGACTGGCCGTACTCGGTGTTCACGATGGCGCACGGCCGCTCCAAGGAGGAGTGCGACGCGATCCTCGACTCGATTTCGGCCGACACGGGGATCACCGACCGCGCGACGTTGTACTCCTCGACCGAGTTCAAGAAGATCCGCCTGCTGTACTTCACCGGTGAGCATCGTGCCTGGGAGCACGAGCACGCCGGAGCCTGAGTGAGCAACATCCGATGACCACCGGAGCCGCCCCCGCGGCCGCGCGTTCGGCCGCGCTGTATGACGAGGCCCTGCAGGTGCTGCCCGGCGGGGTCAACTCGCCCGTGCGCGCCATGGGGTCGATCGGCCGCGACCCGCTGTTCATCGCCGCCGGCGAGGGCGCGGAGATCGTCGACGCCGACGGCAACCGCTACATCGACTGGGTCTGCTCCTGGGGACCACTCGTCCTCGGCCACGCTGACCCGGGTGTCATCGCGGCGGTCGTCGAGGCGGCGCGCCGCGGCACCTCGTACGGGGCGCCGACCGAGGGCGAGGTGCGCCTCGCGCAGGAGATCGCCGCCCGGGTTCCGTCGGTCGAGATGGTGCGGATGACGTCCTCGGGCACGGAGGCATCGATGTCCGCCATCCGGCTCGCCCGCGCGGTCACCGGCCGCGAGAAGATCCTCAAGTTCAAGGGCGCCTACCACGGGCACGTCGACGGCCTGCTCGCCGAGGCGGGCTCGGGCCTGGCCACCCAGGGGATCCCGTCGAGTCCCGGAGTGCCCGAGTCGGCGACTGCCGCGACCGTGCTCGTCGCCTGGAACGACATGGACGCGCTCTGGCAGGCGACCGAGACCGAGCTCGCGGCGATCCTCGTCGAGGGCGTGCCCGCGAACATGGGGCTCGTCCCGCCGGCGCCGGGGTTCCTCGAGCTGCTGCGCGAGGCCGCCAACCAGAACGGCGCGCTGCTCGTGTTCGACGAGGTGATCTCGGGGTTCCGCGTCGCTCGGGGCGGTGCTCAGGAGCTCTACGGCGTGACCCCGGACCTCACGATCATGGGCAAGATCATCGGGGGCGGCCTGCCCGCGGCCGCCTACGGCGGGCCCCGCGAGCTGATGGAGCGGATCGCGCCCGCCGGCGACGTCTACCAGGCGGGCACCCTGTCGGGCAATCCCCTCGCCGTCGCCGCGGCACTGGCGACCCTCGCGCGTCTCGACGGCGCCGCGTACGCCCAGCTCGCCGAGACGACCGAGGCGCTCGCCACCGGCCTCAGGCAGGCTGCTGCGGACGCGGACGTTCCGGTCCAGGTGCCGACGGTCCCCGGACTGCTCACCGTGTTCTTCTCCGCCCAGCCGGTCACCGACTTCGCCGGCGCACAGGCGTGTGACACCACCGCGCACGCCGCCTGGTGCCGGGAGCTCCTGGCGCGCGGTGTCTACCCGCCGCCATCGCAGTTCGAGGCGTGGTTCCCGTCGCTCGCCCACGGCGCCGAGCACGTCGCGCGGACGATCGACGCGGCGGCGGAGGCGTTCCGGAGCGTTGCCCGAGAGGACGGGCGATGAGTGTCACGGCGCTGCGCGAGGCCCTGATCGCGCACGGCGGGACGGTCGCCGAGCTCGTCGACGGGTCGGCGCCCGTCGCCAACGGCAACGCGCGGTCCCACCACGACGGCCAGCCCGGGGTGGGCGCGCCCCAGCGCGCGGCCAAGGGCCCACGCACGAACGGTCGCGCGGCCGAGTACGAACTGCTGCTGGAGATGATCCTGGAGGGGTCGCTGCTGCACTACGGCTCCCCCCGCGTCGTCGACACGGAGGACCGCGACCTCGCGCTGCTGCTCGGTGACCAGCTCTATGCGCTCGGCCTCGCCCGGTTGGCGGAGATCGGTGATCTGGACTCGGTGAGCGAGCTCGCGGACCTGATCTCGCTGCTCTCGCAGGCCCAGCTGGACGGCGACGATCCGCTGGCGCGGGCGATCTGGGAGGCCGGTGCGACCGCGATCGGCTGGGGCGCGAGCCCCGAGCACGAGGCCGCCAAGGAGCTGGCCCGCACCGGGAACGCAGCGGCCGTGCCCGCCCTCCTACAATCCGCCGGCCGCGAGTTCTGACGTGAGTCCGCGGGTCCGCGTACTGACGTGTGTGGTGATGCCGGTCGCCGGACCCGGACTGTAGACTTTCGCGGGCATTCGGAAAGCTTTACCGGCTGTTGAAGAAGGCGAAATTGGCTGATCGACACGCAGAGGGCGCGAAGTCCAAGTACACGGCGGACCGGCAGATGCCGGGCGCGTTCGAGGGCGAGACCGTCACCCGGCGCCGCTTCATGGGGGCGGTCACGCATAGCGCCGGCGGGATCGCTGCAGCCGCGTTTGCGCTGCCCGCGCTCGGCTTTGCGATCGGCCCGCTGTTCAGCCGCGAGCCGTTCAACTGGCAGCCGATCGGCTACCCGGACGACTTCACCAAGGATCAGTACGCGACCAAGGTGATCACGATCGTTCAGGGCATCGGCGATGCCGGCAACTCGATCGCCTACGTGCGCAGGCGCGACCCGGCGATCGATACGCAGAAGTCCAACCAGTACAACCAGTTCGTCGCGCTCTCCTCGCGCTGCATGCACCTTGGCTGCCCCGTGCGCTACGTGCCCGCCGCCCAGCGCTTCATCTGCCCGTGCCACGGCGGCGTCTACGACTTCACCGGACAGGTGGTCGGCGGCCCGCCGGTGCGACCGCTCGACCGGTTCTACACCCGCGTCCACAACGGCCTGGTCGAGATCGGCCCGCGCTATTCGGTCAACTTCCAGCTGCAGGGGTTCTCGCCGCGCGACCCCGGTCAACCGCTGAACGGCATCGGCCAGTACCTGTACCCCAAGCGATTCGACACCTCGATCCTGCCGAAGGGCGGCGGCAAGAGCTTCTAACGGCTCCGCCGCCGGGACGACCTCCGAGAACCCATGCCCAACCTGCCCGCACCGCCCATCCCGAAGATCCTGCAGCCCAAGCCCAAGCGGCCGGGCAACGGCAGCACCGCGACCCCGGTCGAGGTTGCTGCGGATGCCGGCATCTCGGCGGTCGACTGGATCGACGAGCGCACTTCGCTGTCCGGCGGCGTGCGCTGGATGCTGTTCCGCAAGGTCCCGAAGGGGATCAACTGGTTCTACACGCTCGGGTCGGCGACGATGTTCGCCTTCCTCAACCAGGCGGTCACCGGCGTCTTCCTGGCGATGTACTACCGCCCGGACGCCAACGGTGGTGCGTACGAGTCG
>DASXZK010000070.1:0-12359 GCA_036501965.1 Solirubrobacteraceae bacterium | reverse complement strand
CCCGTCGTCGGTCTGGGCCCACACGACCGCGACCTGCGCGGCCGAGCCGTTGGTGATCCACATCTTGGTGCCATTCAGAATCCAGTCAGACCCGTCACGGCGGGCGCGGGTGCGCATCGCGCCGGGGTCCGAGCCGGCGTCGGGCTCGGTCAGTCCGAAGCAGCCGATCGCGTCGCCGGCGGCCATCTGCGGCAGCCACTCGTTCTTTTGCTCCTCTGAGCCCCAGCGCCAGATCGCGAACATCGCCAGCGACCCCTGGACCGAGACCAGGCTGCGGATGCCCGAGTCGCCCGCTTCGAGCTCCATGCACGCCAGGCCGTACGCGGTGGCGGAGGTGCCGGCACAGCCGTAGCCCTCCAGGTGCATCCCGAGCACGCCGATCTGACCGAGCTCCTTGGCGAGCTCAAGCGGGATCGTCCCGGCCTCGAACCAGTCACCGACGTACGGGGTCACCTTGTCGGCGACGAACGCGCGCACCGTGTCGCGGATGTCGCGCTCCTCATCAGACAGCTGGCGATCCAGGCCGAGATAGTCACGGGGATTCAGGGCGGGCGGGGCGGACGTGGTCGTGGCCATGGCGGGCGGTCTCTCCTTGGTCGGATGCGGACGGCGGGCGGGTCGGTCGGTGAGCGTGCGGCCCGACGGCCTCAGACGCTCATCCTTCGAGATTCGATTTTCGAAAATCTGACCGGGAAGTATGCATGGCCCGCCACCGGGCTGTCAACCCCGACCTGGTGAGTCCAACGCTCCGCCTGCCCAGCGCCCCAACGAGGTAGGTCAGACCCACACTTTTAGGCGGTTATACCTGCCCGTCTGGACGGCGACCGTAACTCTGGGAACCTCGAGCCGCAGAGCGCGTCGCCAGGTTCCCAGAGTGCCCGTGACGGCGCGGCCACCGGCCGATCCGGGTCAGGGGGCCGCGGGCGAGGCGCTTGCGACTGGTGGCGCGGCCGTCGCCGGCCGCGCCAGCAACGTGAGTCCGCAGACGGCCGAGAGCGCGGCGGCGAGGGCGATGAACTCCCACCCGTGGCGGTAGGCCGAGAGCGTCGCGGCCGAGCCGTGGGGCGTGCCGAGCACGGCGACGAGCACCGCGACTCCGATCGCCAGGCCGAGCTGGCGGAGCATGTTGACGACGGCGGAGCCGGTCGCGAACGAGGCGGGCGGAAGCGCGGCCGCGCCGGTGGCGATGAACGTCGGCATCGTCAGGCCGACGCCGATCCCGGTGAGCACGATGCCGCCGAGCATGCCGCCGACGTAGTCGGGGCGGATGCTCGCCGCCAGCGTCCACCAGACCGCGCCGGCGGTGAACACGAGCGAGCCGGCGGCGATCACCCGCCCGGGTCCGAAGCGGGCGATCAGTCGGCCGCCCAGCCCGAACGCGACGAGCGGCACCATCACCGGCCCGGGGGCGATCGAGAGGCCGGTCTGGAGCGCCGACCAGTGCCAGACGTCCTGGGAGAAGAGGACGCGGGAGAGCAGCATCGCGCCGAAGGCGATCGAGAAGACGAGCGAGATGATCGAGGAGCCGGTGAACGTGCGCACGCGGAAGAGGGCTGCGTCGATCAGCGGGTTGCGTGCGTGGATGCAGTGCTGGGCGAATGCGCCGAGCAGGACGACGGCCCCGGCGAGCGAGCCGAGCGTCGCGGCCGAGCCCCACCCCCAGCCGCCCCCTTTGACGAGGGCGAGCGTGAGCGCGGTTACTCCTGCGGTGACGAGCACCGCGGCGAGCGGGTCGGCGGGGCCGACGGGATGGCCCTCGACGCGCGGCAGTCGCCGCCAGCCGACCACCAGCGCGAGTGCGCCGACGGGCACGTTGACGAGGAACACCCAGCGCCAGCTGAGGGCGACGAGCAAGCCGCCGACCACCGGGCCGAGCGCGGCGGCGAGGCCGCCCACCGCGGTCCACGCGCGGACCGCACCGTGGCGGCGCTCGGGTGCGGTGGTCGCGAGCACAAGCGACAGTGACGCGGGCGTCAGCAGCGCCGCGCCCGCGGCCTGCACGACCCGGAAGACGACGAGCATCGAGAGGCTGTCGGCCACGCCGCACGCGGCCGAGGCGAGCGTGAAGACAACGACGCCGAGCAGGAACGCGTGCTCGCGACGGTGGCTCTCGGCCAGGCGCCCGAACAGCACGAGCAGCGCCGCGTAGACGATCGCGTAACCGTTGAGCACCCACGACAGGTCGGCGAGGCTCGCGGTGTGGAGGTCGCGTCCCATGTCGGGGAGGGCGACGTTGACGATGAACAGATCCAGGCTCGCGAGCACGACACCCGCGCAGACGATCACCAGCACCAGCGCCGGCGACGCATCGGCCCTGCGGTGCAGCAAGCGGTTCATGAAGTCTCCGGGAGGGGAAGGGTGGGCTGGCTGAGCTGAACAGCAGTCAGGTACCCTAGCAGGCTGACTACGGCGATGCTAAGTCAGCTATGCTCTCCGTCCATGAGCACCGCTCCGCTCGATGTCGACCCCGCGCTCCGGCGACGCCGTACCCCAGCGCCCGCATGCTCGATCGATCGCGCGTTGCAGGTCGTCTCCACCCGCTCGGCGATGCTGCTCATGCGCGAGGTCTTCTACGGGGTGACCCGTTTCGACGAGCTCACCGCGCGGGTCGGGATCTCCGAGCCGGTGGCCGCCGCCCGGCTCAAGAAGCTCGTGGCGGCCGGGCTGCTCGAGCGCGAGCCCTACCGGGAACCGGGCCAGCGGACCCGCCACGCTTACCGGCTCACCGAGAAGGGTGCCGACCTGCTGCCCGTGATCGTCGGCCTGATGCGCTGGGGAGACCGGTGGGCCCCGGCGCCGGGCGGCGCGCCGGTCGAGCTCACCCACCGCGGTTGCGGCGAGCCGGTCCGCGCCGAGCTGCGCTGCGCCGCCGGGCATGAGGTCGCGGCGCCGGAGATCCATGTCGGGCCCACCGCCGCGTCCGCGGCCCGGAGCCGCTGACGGGCGGACGGTGAGGATCGGTGTAACACCGGTGCTACACTTCGGCCGTGCCCACCAAACGTCGCAGACACGCCATCACCGAGACACCTTCCGTCCAGTCCGCGCTCGATGAACTTCGGCAGGAGCTCGGAGATGACCGGATCGAACTGGGAGAGCTGGTCGTGCTCGGCGCCGGGGTCAAGCTCGAAGCGATCCGCTCGGAGCGGGTGGGCGATGCCGCCAGGCGACGCCGTCTCGCCGACCGGGTGCGCTCACGGAGAACGGGCACGGAGGTCTGCGCCGCGGATGAGGTCCGCTCGAGCGGCTGGGCTCGGACTTGACGGCCGAGCTGCTGATCGACAACTCGGCGTGGGCGCGACTCGATCAGGCGAGAGTCCCGCAGGAACGGGCCGACGAGATCGCCGGCTGGTTTGAGGAGGGCCGAATCGCCACGTGCCTGCCGTTTCTGCTCGAGGCCGGCTACTCCGCACGCAGCGCCCGTGATCACGATGCGCTGCTGGCAGACCTGATGTCGCTGCCCAACGTCGTGATTGATGAGGGTGTTGAGGCGCGTGCGATTGATGTCCAGGGCCAGCTCACCCGGGCCGGGCATCACCGTCTGCCGCCGGTCGATCTCATCATCGCCGCGCTGGCCGATACGCGCCGGCTCGGCATCTTGCACTACGACAACGACTACGAGCTCGTGCTGGAGAAGACCGATCTGCGCTTTGGCAGCGTCTGGTTGGCCCCGCGCGGATCCATCTGAGCCCAGAACGCTCGACGGTGTAGTGGTCGAGTCGGTGATCTCGGTGCCTCGTCAGGTTCGCTCGAACAGATCGCGCTCGTTCGTGATCACGCCGGTGACCCCCAGCGTGCGTAGGCGTTTCAGGCGGCGGGCGTCGTCGACGGTCCACACGAACAGCTCGGCGCCACGACCGGCGACGACTGACACCAGACGCTCGGTCACGACGCCCCAGTGGGCCATGATCGCGTCCGCCTCGCCCCCGTCGAGCGCGCGGGCGACGCGACCGGGCAGGACGCGTCGCAGGTACGCGAGCATCCCGTAGGCGCCGGGCCGCGTGAGCGGATGGGCCAGGTAGTTGCGGCGGGCGAGCGGCACCGACAGCCCGAGTCTGAGCGACGGTGCCTCTCGGCGCAGCACAGCGAGGCTGGTCCGCTCCATCGTTGAGACGAGCGTGCGCTCGGCGATCCCCGCAGCGGAGATCGCGGCCGCCACCTCTGCCTCGTAGCCGGTTGACTTGATGTCGACGTCGAAGCGCACCGACGGCCCGACCAGCGCGGCGAGTGCTCGCAGCGCGTCCTCGAAATCGACGAGGCTCGGATGCCCGAGCTCGCTCGGATCGTGGGCAACGACGAGTCGATCCCCGTGGCGGAGCACGTCGAGCTCGACCATGTCCCATTGGGCACCGTCCAGACGCCCGGGGAGCGCGTCGAGCTCGATGCCGGCGCCGATGATCGAATGGCCGACACGCAGCATCCGGGGCGGATCGACGGTCGGCTCGAGCACGTTCGGAGCGTACGAGGCCCGGCCGTGCCGCCATCGCGTCCGGCTGCGAGCTACCGTCGGCGCCCGGCATGCTCACGATTCTGATGCCCGTCTACAACGAGCGAGAGCGCGTCGAGCGCGCGATCGAGGAGGTGCTGGACACCGTCCTGCCGACGGCATCCGAGCTGATCGTGATCGACGACGGCTCGACGGACGGCACGCGGGAGATCCTCCGCGCGCGAGCCGAGCGCGACCCGGACCGGGTGCGGCTGATCGAGCACGATCACAACCGCGGCAAGGGCGCGGCGGTCCGCACCGGCCTGGAGCACGCAAACGGAGAGTTCACGTGCGTGTTCGACGCCGACCTCGAGTACGACCCCGAGGATCTGACCCGGCTGATCGCCCCGTTGCTCGAGGGCACGGTGAACGCCTGCTTCGGTGTCCGGGCGTTCGACGGCTACACGAGCCACTCGTTCCTGTTCGTGCTGGGTAACAAGGGCGTGACGTTTGTCTGCAACCTCCTGTTCAACGTCTACCTGCGGGACATCATGACCTGCCACAAGATGCTGCGGACCGACCTGTTTCGCTCGCTTGACCTTCGCGCCAGCGGCTTCACGATCGAGCCGGAGATCGCGGCGCGCCTGGTCCAGCGCCGCGAGCGCGTCTACGAGCTCCCCGTCCGCTACAGCGCCCGCAGCGACAGCGAGGGCAAGAAGCTGACCGCGCGCGACGGGTTCCGCGTGGTCGGCATGCTGCTGCGCTGCCGGCTCGGGCGGTGAGCACTCCGGCAGGCCCGTCCATGCGTGAGTACTACGAGGAGCTCTGGCAGAACCTGCCCGACCCGCTCCAGCCGCCCGACCGCGAGCTGCGGGTCCGGTTCGCGCGGGCGCACGTCGCCGCCGGCGAGCGGGTGCTCGACCTCGGCTGCGGCGACGGCTGGATGTGCGCCGAGCTCGAATCCCTGGGAGCGACGCCGTTGGGAGTGGAGGTCGCCGCGGCCGCGGTGGAGCGCGCCTGGCGCCATCACCCGGGGCTCGAGTTCCGCCTCGCCGAGATCGATGGCGCATTGCCGCTGGAGGACAACGCGTTCGACGTGGTGTGGGCGAGCGAGGTCATCGAGCACGTGGCCGACACCGCGCGCTGGCTATCGGAGGTCCGCCGCGTGCTGCGCCCCCGCGGCCGGCTGCTGCTCACGACGCCCAACCACTCGAGGCTGCAGCTGCTCGCCGCAGGGATCGAGCGCTACTCCGAGCCGCTCGGCGACCACCTGCACCTGTACGTCGCTCGCTCGCTGCGCTCCGTGCTCGACGGCTTTGGCTTCGCGGAGATCGAGATCAGCGGTGCCGGTGGCCCGCGTTTCGCCCGCCGGATGCTGTGTGCGAGTGCGGTGCGGTGAGCGCCGCTTTGGCTTTCGCAGCACGCTTGGCTTGAGCCTGTATCTGGGCCTGAGCGATCTGCTCGAGACTCGTCGCGGTGAACTGGAAGTAGTTGGGGGCGGCGACGAGTGCTCGTGCCCGCTCGCCATCGGCGAGCATCGCCGGCCAGTCGCGCAACTGCTGCTCGAGCTGGCCGAGCTGCTCCCAACTCGCCGGGTTGTGTGGCTGCTCGCGTGTGGCCTGTTCGAGTGCGGACACGGCAGCGGCCGGCCGATGCAGATCGAGGTCGATCGTGGCGATCGCCTGATATGGCTCAAGCGAGAACGGATCGGCCTGCTGGGCTGCCCGCGCCTGACCGAGATCTGAGACCGAGTTCACGAGCTGGGCGGAATGCAGCGGGCGCCAGACCAGCCAGCCGCCGATCACCACCGCCACCGCGAGCCCGGCGCAGGTGATGAGCGCACCGGGACGGTCGAGCGGCGAGCGGGTGAGCACGGCGCCCGCGCCGCGCCCGGCCACCCAGCCGGCCGCGAGCAGCACCGGCACCGCGAGCCCGGTGAAGTACCACGTCCAATCGAGCGTGCTCTGGACCCCGAAGCCGATGACGAGCGCGACGAGCGTGATCAGCGCGATCCGCTCCGCGCCCGCCTCTCCCTGAAGCGTCTCCCAGCGTCGCCCGAGCGAGATCGCGCGCCAGCTCGCGGCCAGCCAGGAGGCGAGCAGGCCCGCCGTGAGCACCAGTCCGAGTGTGCCGAGGTCGGCGTAGGTTTCGAACACGTAGCTGTGGGCCTGGAAGACGGCCTCGGCACTTGCCGGGTCGAGCAACCGGGCGACCGAGAAGCCGAGCTCTCCGACGCCCTTCCAATACGCGAGCTTGCCGACGAACAGAGCCTCGTGCCAGTACAGCGGGCGGCTGGAGCCGAACTGGAAGACACGGGAGGCGCTGCTCGCGGAGACGGTCGCTGCCGGGTTGGTGAGCTCGTGCCACCGATATGAGATCTCGCCGGTCAGGCCGCGCGAGGACAGCGCGACCGCGAGCGCCGCGGCGAACGCGCCAAGGACCAGCGCCGCGACGATTGCGCTGCCGATCCGCCGGCGCATGGCGGGCTGGATCTCGGTGCGGTCCATCGCCTCGCTGACCGCGACCCCCGCGACCGAGACGAGCACGAGCACGACGATCAGCACGATGCCGAACACATGGCCGGCGTGATCCTGCGCGGAGAGCCGCACGTAGTTGCCCGCCAAGCCGTGATGCGTGAGGAACCAGACGCTCAGCACGGCCCCGCCGACGGCGCCGATCAGGAGCATCGCGATCGCGCGCAGCCGCAGCGGCACCGCGATCAGCCACACTCCGGCGGCGACTCCCGCGGCCGCGTCAGCGGAGCGCGAGTAGGAGAGCACGAGCACCGCGATCAGCAGCGTGAGCGCCGGCGCCGCGAGGGCGGCCAGGCGACGGCCGCCGTCGTTCCGGGCGCCGAGCCACAGGCAGCAGGGAAGGCCCATCGCCGCGCAGAGCGCGATTGCGTTCCAGTACCCGAACGGAGCCTGGAGGCGGCCGAACTGGTTGCCGGGGGCGAGCGCCGAGGGGAACACCTTGACCAGCAGCGACCACGCGCAGAGCGTCACCGACCACAGCGCGAGCGCGCCGAGCACGGTGGGCCAGCCGCGCGCCCACGGCCGCGCGAGCATGATCACGCCGGCGAACACCGACAGGTAGGCGAGCATCTGCGAGGCGCCGATCCACGAGGCGTCCGGGGCCCAGGACCACGCGATCGACGCCGCGGTGTCAGCGAACAGCAGACCCATCATCGCGGCGGTGAGCCATCCGGGTCGCCGCTCACCGGGCGCGCTGCGCAGCAGGCCCACGCCGACCGCCAGCGCGCCAAGCGCGATCAGGACGATCTCGGTCCAGGTGTTGCCGGCAGACGCGACGTTCTGGGCCACTCCGCCGCCCGTGGCGAATGCGATCGCCACCAACGCGGCCGCCAGGCCCACCGTGGGGGCGGCGCGCGACAGGGCGCTGCCGCGTGGACGCGAGGCAGGAGCGGTCTCGTCGGTCGCCGGGCGCTCGGGCGCCTCGGTGACTGATGACACGCCGCCGGAGATTACCAGCAGCTTCGGCCTTTTCATCGTCACGACGGCCGCCTCGCGATCAGCATCAGGGTGTGCCCGAGAGCGGCTGCGCGGGGCCGGGAGCCGAACTCGTCGGCGGTCCCGATCGCTCGCTGGAGCGCCACCGGAAGCCTGCGCCAGGTGTACGTCACCGAGTGCAGCTCGGGGACGAGCCCGGCGGCGCGTGACTCCTCGCAGAGCCGGCGTGGCGAGAGCGGGATGTCATCGGGGGTGCCGTGGGTGAGCTCTCCAAGGCCGGCGCGGTTGGCGAGCGCGAGCCCGGCGCCCACCGGATGCCAGAGCCCCGGCTCGATTGCCACGAGAGCCCCGCCGGGAGCCAGGAGCCGCGCCGCCTCCGCGAACACCGGCGCGAGTGGTCCCTGGAAGGCGACGTGATGCAGCACGAGCCTGTAGAGAACGATGTCGAACGACGCGTCGGGGAGCGCCAGCTCACCGGCGGAGCCGTGCAGGACCTCGTCGGCCCGGCCGTTCGCGGCGAGTCCCGCGATCTTGGCGGGATCGGAGTCGACCGCGACGATCTCAAACGCCGGCGCCGGGAACAGATGCCGGCCCGGATGCCACCCGGCGCCGACCGAGAGGACCCGTCCGCCGGTGAGTGGGAGCCTCCGGCGGATGATCGCCTGCTCGCGCCGTTCGAGCAGCCGGTAGTGATGGTCGAGCGCCACGTCCGAGGAGAGGCGGTCGAGCAGGTTGTCGGGGTCGTAGGGCTCAGAGGTCTGGGTCATCTTGCACCTGCCACGTCGCGCAACGCCGCCGCGACAGCGACGGCGCAGGCGTCCCAGGTGAACCGCGCCGCGAACCGGCGCGCCGCGGCGCCCATCGTCGCGCGTCGCGCGGGGTCGAGCAACTCGGCGACGGCAGCGGCGAACGCCTCGGGCGTCGGATCGGCGAGCAGACCGGTCTCGCCGTCGTGCAGCGCCTCGGCCGTGGCCGTGCCGCGTGCGGCGACGGCCGGCAGCCCTCGGGATTGCGCCTCGGCCACGACCAGGCCGAATCCCTCGATCGTCGAGCCGAACAGCAATAGTTCCGCACCGTCGTAGAGCGCCCACTTGCGTGCGTCGCTCACCCGCCCGAGGAAGCGGACGCGGCCGCTCACGCCGAGCTCACGCGCGAGGGCCTCCAAGCCGTCGCGCGCAGGGCCCTCGCCCGCCAGCACCAGCGCGGCTGCCACCCCGGAGCCGACGAGCGCGGCGAGCGTGCGCACCGCGAGCTCCGGCCGCTTGCGATCCTCCAGGCGCCCGAGGTAGAGCAGTCGCAGGCCATCTCCCGGCCAGCTGCCCGGCGGCTCGGGCTCGGGCGCAGCGGGGCCGTCGATCCCGTTGTAGGCGACGGTGATCCGCGTTGGATCGATGCCGGCGGCGAGGAGTTCCCCGCGCGAATGCTCCGACACCGTGAGTACGGCGTCCGCCCGACGCAGGATCCAGGCCTCGAGCGCTCGCCAGCGCGGCTCGAAGTGGTGGTGATGGATCGCCACCGGCGCGCGCCGACGGCCGCAGAGTGCCCGGACGGTGAGGAGCGAGGGGCCGGTGTAGCGCACGGAAGGAGCTCGGAGCACCTCCGCCCGCCCGCCGAGCACGAGCGCGAGCGTCCACGGGACGAACACCAGCGGCGCCCACGTCCAGTGCAGCCGGGCCGGCCGCGGCAGGACGACCGGTCGCAGTCCCGGCACCGGCTCAAGGCCGTGGCCCGCCGGCATCCCGATCAGCACCCGCACACCGTGCGCGGGTAGCCGGCGCACGAGCTCACGCTCGTACAGCTCGCCGCCGATGTCCGAGCCCGCCGCCAGGGGGTAGACGCTCGGTCCGCCCGCGGTCACCGTCTCACTCATCGCCAGCCGCGGTGCTCGGCGACCACCTGCCGGGCCTCGCGGGCGGGGGTGTAGTCGCGGTCGGACAGGAACTGGCGCGCCTCCGCACGGGCGTCGTCGGAGGCGTAGGCGCTCGCGACCCGGCGCAGTGCGTGCGCGATCGGCACGGCGTCGATCACGCCCTCGCGCCAGCCACGCGCGCGGGCGACCGCCGACCAGTGCAGCTCCAGGCCCCAGCCGAACCGCAGGTCCGGAAACGGCAGCAGCGTCTCGAAGGTGCGGGCGTGAAACGCGGTCACCGGGCCGATCTCGACGAACTGGGACTCGTGCGCGACGACGCCGCGCCGGCGGCGGGTCACTCGCCACGCGGCGTGGGAGCGCCGGCGATGGGCGGGCTGGGCCAGCGCCAGGTCGAAGCGCTCGGCGAGGAACAGGAACACGTCGAGGAAGCCGCGAGGCAGTGCGACGTCGTCGTCGATCACGAGCAGCCAGTCGTGGCCCGCGGCCGGGTGCTCGCGGAGCAGCGCGTTCAGATTCTCGAACTTGCCGGCGCCGTCGACTCCCTTGGAGACGACCGTCACCTCGTGGCGTGACCGCGCGAGCTCGCCCCGGGCTTCGGCGAGCAGGTTCGGCACGCCGGTGCGCTCGACGGCGAGCACGAGCACGCGCCGGCGCGGAAGCGAGCGGGCGGCGACACGCAGCCGCCACGGTTCGGCGCGGGCGAGCGCCCGGAGGTCACAGAGCGCGTCGCCGGCCAGCGCGCGCACGGTGGCGCGGATCCCCGAAACCTCGCCACTCTCGCCCGACAGGAAGTCGTCGGCGCCGACGTCCGCCACCGCGCCGGACTCGGCGAGCGCCTCACGCGCGCGCCCGGCAGCATGGGCGCCGACCGCGACCATGTTCGGGCAGCGGCGGCGCACGACGTGGACCGCGCAGCCGGCGAGCACGCGCAGCTCGGATCGGAGCGTCGGCGCGGTTCCCTTCCGCATGTCGTAGCGGCGAGCGGTGCGCCCGAGCGCGTACGCGCTCCGGGCGAGCGCCTCCAGACGTGCGTCGGCCCCGCTGCGCCGGTGCTCAAGGCCGGCGCCTGCCAGGTAACGGATGCGCCCGCCGAGCGCTGCATACCGCCGCTCCCAGTCCTCCTCTTCGCCGCGGCCCCGGATCGTCTCGTCGAACGGGCCGACCCGGTCGAGCGCGCGCCGGCGGATCGCCATGTTCGCTGACCACACGAGCTCGACGTCCTGGTCGGCCGGCCCGTGGTCGAGCGTGGTGATCGGGGCGCCCTCGCTGCCGCACGACCGGGGTCCGCCCTCGATCGCCGCCGTGATCGGGCCGCCGAAGACGTCGATCTCCGGCGCGGCGGCGATGCCGTCGAGCAGCGCCGACAGCCAGCCCTCGGGCGCGCGGACGTCATCGTCGATGAATACGACCGGGTCCCCGGTACTCGCCGCGACGCCGGCATTGCGCGCGCCGTTGGCTCCTCGGCCACCGCCGGTCGAGATCACCCTCGCACCGTGGCGTGCCGCCACGCGCACGGTCGTGGCGTCGGCGCTGTCGTCGACGATCAACAGCTCGGCGCCCGCCTCGGCCGCCTGGGGACCGACGGAGCTGAGCGTGACGTCGAGATAGTCCGGGCGCCCGCGGGTCGGGATGATGATCGTTGCGGCCATGGACGGCGCCCGGCTCATAGCCGGTGGTCGATGTAGGGGGCTCAGCGTCGGGCGCCGGTGCGGCCCAGGCGGTGACCGAGCACCTGGCGCGCGAGCGCGAGCACGAAGCGCGGGTTGTAGCGCAGATAGCGCCGCCACAGTCGGCGAGGCTCCTGCACGAGCCGGTAGGCCCACTCGAGGCCCGCCCGCTGGAGCGTCGGCGGCGCCTGGGGAACAAGACCGGCATGGAAGTCGAAGGCCGCGCCGACGCCGATCAAGACGGGCGCGTCGAGCCGGTCGCGCATCCTCGCCATCCACTTCTCCTGCTTGGGCACCCCGATGCCGACCCACACGACATCCGCCTCAGTGGCGTTGATCTCCTCGGCGACCTGCTGCTCCTCCTCGTCGGTGAGCGGCCGGTGGGGCGGGGAGTAGCCGCCGACGA
Organism: Solirubrobacteraceae bacterium; assembly: GCA_036501965.1. Classification (GTDB taxonomy): domain Bacteria; phylum Actinomycetota; class Thermoleophilia; order Solirubrobacterales; family Solirubrobacteraceae; genus Palsa-465. Next base: position 523 of record DASXZK010000070.1, on the reverse strand, counting down.
TCCGGATGCCGGGGTAGCGGGTACGGAGGTTGAGTGCGAGCTGCACGAGCGCGCCCTGGTTGCGGCCGCCGTACAGATAGAAGCGCTGGCCGCTCTCGGCGGCACGCGCCGAGGCGCGGGCCATCAGCTCCGGACCATAGACGCGGTCCTCCAGCGAGTGGCCGAGCAGGTTGAGCGCCCAGACGAGCGGCATCCCGTCGGGGACGTTGAACGTGGAGCTCTCAAGCGCGTGCCGAAGCTCCTCGTCCTCCTGGGCCGCCATCACGGTGTGCACGTTGGAGACGCACACGTAGCCACGGTCGCCCGCGGCGACGGCGTCGTCGATGAAGCGCAGCGCTCGGTCATAGTCGGTGAGCGCGATCGGGATCCCGTGAACGACGTCGCTGGCAGGCACCAGGGGCGCGTCGGGCACCAGCTGAGGGCCCACGAGGCGCTGTGGCTGCTCAGGGATCACGACAGATGAAACAGACATAGACCTCCAAAGTTACGCAGAACCGCTCCGCGCACGTGAGTTTTCATCAGG
>DASXZK010000069.1:0-3200 GCA_036501965.1 Solirubrobacteraceae bacterium | reverse complement strand
CGACTGACCTTCCCGACGGTGACCCCAGCGTCACACTCGGACTCATCGATGACGACCATACCCGCCTGCGCGGCCGCGTCGACCGGCTCAACAGCGCCAAGGCGTACCGAGAGTTTCCCTGGTCGCGTACGACGCGGATGGTGAGCAACGTCCGGCTGCTGCCGGAATCCGACGACAACGACCGGCGCGAACTCGGCGCCGCGGCCTCGTTCGTGGCTTTTCGCTACCGCAAGGGCGACGAGCAGGTGATCGTGGGCACGCTCGAGTACCGACTGGTGGAGGCCGAAGACGGCGATTTCCGGATCCGGTTCAAGCGAGTGGTCCTCACCCCCGAGGCCCTTCGTCCTCACGGCACGCTGAGCATCATCCTGTAGCTGGAGTCAAGAGGAGGCAAGATGACCACCGTCCCCGACCTCGGCCTGCTGCGGCTGGCCCATGTCGCCCTCCGGAGCGCGGATCCTGATCGGCTCGCCTCCTACTACGAGGTCAACGTCGGCCTCGTACCGGCCGCCCCGGGCGGCGACGGCGTGGCTCGTCTCACCACCGACCACTACCACCACTGTCTGGAGGTGCATCCGGGCGAGGGGCCGTCGCTGGCTCACATTGCGTTCGAGGTCCGCGATCTTGACCGGGCGCTGACGGTGCTCGACGCCGCGGGCGATGTATCGGCGGAGCCCACGGAGGCGCTCGGATACGAGTCGGCGGCGAGGTTCACCGATCCGGGGGGGAATGTGATCTGCCTCGTCGCGGGCGCCCGAGGCTCTGACGCCATCCCGCCGGGGGATCGCACGTTCCGTCCCCGCAAGCTAGGGCACATCGGCGTGCGGGGCGACGATCTCAAGGCGCTGTGCCGCTTCTACACCGAGGCCGTCGGATTCCGCGTGTCCGACTGGATCGGGGAGCAGGTGGTCTTTCTGCGCTGCAATCCCGACCACCACGCGCTGGTGTTCGTCGCAGAGTCCTGCGATGGTCCCTCGATGCATCACATCGCGTTCGAAGTCGAGTCGTGGGAGGGTTTCGCGCGCGAGGCGGACATCCTGGCCGCGAACGGCGCCCGGGTGGCCTGGGGCCCGGGCCGACATGCGCCGAGCCGGAACTACTTCATGTACTTCGACGACGCGGACGGCAACCGAATCGAATGGATGGCCGGCGTCAGACAGATAGCCGATGACGAGAGTCACCGGCCGGAGGTGTTCGATCCCGCGCAGCCCACGACGTGGAACCTGTGGGGCGTCATGCCGCCGCCCGATTTCCTGCGCCGGATCGGCCCCGGCAGCCCGGCCGCGGCGTAAGCGAGCGGGGCGTATGAGATTCGCGGGACGGGTCGCGGTCGTCACCGGCGCGGGCGGAGCGATCGGAGGCGCGATCGCCGAGCGGCTGGCATCTGAGGGTGCCTCGATGGCGCTGACCGATCTGGACGCCGACGCGCTTCGCACGCGTGCCGATCAGCTTCAGCCGCGGCTGTCCAGCGATGCCGTGCTCGTGGCCGGCGATCTGAGTGATACCGAGACCGCGGCGTCGCTCGCGGCCGCGTGCCGAAACCGCTTCGGAGGGATCGACGTACTGGTCAACAATGCGGGCGGCGGCATCATCCGCCCGACGCTCGAGCACACCGAAGAGACGCTGCAGGCGACGCTAGCGCGGAACCTCTGGACGGCGCTGCGCACGACCTTCGCCGTCCTGCCGGTGATGCGCGATGCGGGCTACGGGAGAATCGTCTTCGTCGGCGCGGACTCCGTACGCAACGGGCTGGACCGTCACGCCGTCTACAACGCGGCCAAGGGCGGGGTGCACGCGTTCGCGCGCGGTCTGGCACGAGAGTGCGCCCGCGAGGGCATCACCGTCAATACCGTCGCGCCGTGTGCGACGGCGACGCCCGGGCTCGAGGCCATCCTCGAGCAGGACCCAGCCGCCGGAGAGGCCTTCTTGCGGGTCATTCCGATGGGCCGCCCCGCGGCGCTGGCCGAGGTGGCCTCCGCGGTCGCGTACCTCGCATCCGAGGAGGCAAGCTTCATCACCGGCCAGGTCCTCGGAGTCAACGGCGGCTCCACGATGAACTGAATCACAGTTGCCCTGTGCGCTAACGATCGTTAACATAGCGGCGAGAACACGCATGAGCGCGACCGAGAACAGGAGGAGCGAATACGCCTGGATCCCGACGGCTGAGGCCGTCGAGCATGCGAACGTCACGCGGTTGATGCGCCGCCACGGCATCGAGAACATCGACGAGCTCCGCCGGCGATCGGTGGCCGACATCGATTGGTTCTGGAACGCGGTGGTCGAGGACCTCGAGCTTCCATTCTCGCGCCCCTATAGCGCAGTTCGCGACTCGAATGCGGGCATCGAATGGACGACCTGGTTCGTCGACGGCCAGTTCAATGCCGCGTCGGCGTGTGTGTGGCGGTGGCGCCAGGACGTCGTGCGGTCCCAATCGGCGGCGATTATTCACGAGGACGAGGCGGGGGAGACCCGCACGCTCACCTACGATGAGCTCGCTCATGCAGTCGACCGCGTCGCCTGGGGTCTGCGCGTCCAGGGGATCGGACCTGGCGACGTCGTGGCGCTGTACATGCCGATGGTGCCCGAGGCAGTCGTCGCGCTCCACGCGATCGCGGCGGTCGGAGCGGTGTCGCTGCCTCTGTTCTCGGGGTTTGCGGCGGGGGCGATCGCCAAGCGCCTTCAGGACGCCGAGGCCAAGCTCGTGTTCACCGCCGACGGCACCTGGCGCCGGGGAAAGCACGCGCTGATGAAGCAGGTCTGCGACGAGGCGGTCCGGGATTGCCCGTCGGTCGAGCGCGTCGTCATGTACCGTCGATTGGGGATCGAGGTGCCCTGGGATCCGAGCCGGGACGTCGAACTGGCGGACTTCGCGGTCGATCGATCCGAGCCCTTCCGCGTGCCCGACACCGATGCCGAGCACCCGCTGCTGATCGGCTATACCTCCGGCACCACGGGGCGCCCCAAGGGCGCAGTCCACACCCATGCCGGGTTCGTCGTGAAGGTCGCCTCGGAGGTGGCGTACGAGTTCGATCTGCACCCGGGGGAGGTGTTCGCTTGGATCACCGACATGGGATGGATCCTCGGCCCGCTCTCGACCTTCGGCGTCCATGCCCTGGGTGGCACGCTGCTGCTCTACGAGGGAGCGCCCGACCAGCCATCGCCGGATCGCATCTGGCGGCTGGTGGAACGCCGTCGCGTAG
>DASXZK010000068.1:0-63161 GCA_036501965.1 Solirubrobacteraceae bacterium | reverse complement strand
TCCGACGCCGCACCAGCCACAACCTTTAGGAAGAGCATGTTCGAGCGATTCACAGAGCGAGCCCGCCAGGTGGTCGTCTTGGCCCAGGAAGAGGCTCGGACTCTCAAGCACAACTACATCGGGACCGAGCACATCCTGCTCGGGTTGCTGCGCGAAGAGGAGGGACTCGCCGCGCGAGTGCTCGAGTCGCTCGACATCACAGTGGAGCGCGTGCGCGCACAGGTCGTACGAATCGTGGGCTCCGGCGAGGAGGTCACCTCCGGCCAGATCCCGTTCACGCCGCGGGCGAAGAAGGTCCTTGAACTCGCGTTGCGCGAGGCGCTGAGCCTCGGGCACAACTACATCGGGACCGAGCACATCCTGCTCGGCCTGGTGCGCGAGAACGAGGGCGTTGCTGCACGCATCCTGCTCGACTTCGATGCGGACTCCGAGAAGATCCGCAACGAGGTGATCCGGATGTTGTCGGGCCCCGGCAGCCGCCAGCGCGGCGGCTCGGGCTCCACCGGCGCCGGCGCGACCGGCACCGGCGAGGGCAAGAAGTCCTCCAAGCTGCTGGATCAGTTCGGTCGCAATCTCACCAAGCTCGCCTCCGAGGGCAAGCTCGACCCGGTCGTCGGCCGGGAGACCGAGATCGAGCGGATTATGCAGATCCTCTCCCGCCGCACGAAGAACAATCCCGTCCTGGTCGGTGAGCCGGGCGTCGGCAAGACCGCAGTTGTCGAAGGCCTCGCCCAGCGGATCACGAACGCCGACGTGCCCGAATTGCTCAAGGGCAAGCAGATCTACACACTCGACCTCGCGGCCCTCGTCGCGGGCTCGAAGTACCGCGGTGAGTTCGAGGAGCGCCTGAAGAAGGTGATGAAGGAGATCACCCAGCGCGGCGACATCATCCTGTTCATCGACGAGCTGCACAACCTCGTCGGCGCGGGCGCGGCCGAGGGCGCGATCGACGCGGCCTCGATCCTGAAGCCTGCTCTGGCGCGCGGCGAACTGCAGACCGTCGGCGCCACCACGCTCGAGGAGTACCGCAAGTACCTCGAGCGCGACTCGGCACTGGAGCGCCGCTTCCAGAAGATCATCGTCGACCAGCCCTCCACCGAGGAGACCGTCCAGATCCTCAAGGGTCTGCGCGATCGCTACGAGTCCCATCACAAGGTGAACATCACCGACGAGGCGCTCGAGGCGGCCGCGGATCTCGCCGATCGCTACATCTCTGATCGCTTCCTGCCCGACAAGGCGATTGACCTGATCGACGAGGCCGCGTCGCGGATGCGGATCAAGTCGATGACCTCTCCGCCGGTGTACCGCGAGCTCGAGGACGAGATCGAGGAGACCCGCCGCGCGAAGGAAGAGGCGATCGAGTCCCAGGAGTTCGAGAAGGCCGCCAACCTCCGTGATAAGGAGCGCCGGCTCTCCCAGCGCAAGCGCGAGCTTGCCGATCAGTGGGAGGCCGGTGAGTCGACCGAGCGTCCCTCGATCGGCGAGGAGGAGATCGCGGACATCGTCTCGATGTGGACCGGGATCCCCGTCTTCAAGCTCACCGAGGCCGAGACCGCGAAGCTCATGCGCATGGAGGAGGAACTCCACAAGCGCGTCATCGGTCAGGCTCCGGCAGTCGAGGTCATCTCCAAGGCGATCCGCCGTTCACGCGCCGGTCTGAAGGACCCCAAGCGCCCGACCGGCTCGTTCATCTTCCTCGGCCCGTCCGGGGTGGGGAAGACCGAGCTCGCCCGGACGCTCGCCGAGTTCCTGTTCGGCGACGAGGACACGATGATCCGCATCGACATGTCCGAGTACATGGAGAAGCACGCGGTCTCACGGCTCGTCGGCTCGCCTCCCGGCTACATCGGCTACGACGAGGGCGGCCAGCTCACCGAGGCGGTTCGCCGCAAGCCCTACAGTGTCCTCCTGCTCGACGAGATCGAGAAGGCGCATCCGGATGTGTTCAACATCCTGCTGCAGATCCTCGAGGACGGGCGGCTCACCGACGCACAGGGCCGGACGGTCGACTTCCGTCACTGCATCGTGATCATGACCTCGAATATCGGGGCCTCGGAGATCGCGCGCAACACGCCGCTCGGCTTCGCGGTCTCCGAGGACGAGACCGGGATCACCTACGACGACATGAAGAACCGGATCATGGGCGAGCTCAAGCGCGTCTTCCGGCCCGAGTTCCTCAACCGTCTCGATGACGTGATCGTCTTCCACAAGCTGGCCAAGGACGAGATCAAGCAGATCGTCGAGCTGCTACTGCTGCGGATCCGCGAGTCGATGGCGGAGCGCGAGCTCCAGCTCGAGCTCTCGGACGCGGCGCGCGATCTGCTCGTCGAGAAGGGCTGGGACCCGGCGATGGGCGCCCGGCCGTTGCGCCGCGCGATCCAGCGCTACATCGAGGATCCGCTCGCGGACTTCGTGTTGCGCGCCCAGGTGCCTCCCGGATCGACCGTGCTCGTCGAGCCCGGCGAGGGCGGCGACTCCGAAGAGGATGACGTGAAGCTCTCGGTCATCGAGCCCGCGCCCAAGCCCACCCCGGTGGGTGTCGGTGCCGAGGGCGGCTCCGACGAGGACGCCGAGACCAGCCCGGACGACGCCCCGGCGGGCGAAGCGGCCACGGGCGAGAGCCCGGCCGAGTAGCCCCGGCCGGGCAACTCCAGAATGGCAACGGCCTCCGGTGATCCGGGGGCCGTTTGCGTTCCTGGAGCGTCAGAGAACGCCCTCGCTGAGCAGCGCGACAAACAGCCCGACCCAGAGGAACGGCGCGACCGCCGCCAATCCGATCCCGGTCCACGCGCGTCCCCGTCCGCGCAGCGCTGGCTCCGCGCGGATCTCACGCAGGCCGCGCACCCCGTACACGATCGCAGCGGGAGTGAGCACCGCGAACATCAGCAGGAATCCGAGCCCGACGCCGCAGACGCCCAGGCCGAGCGCCATGGTCGCAGAGCGGCTGTGCATCGCGCCGCCCGCCGATCGGCTGTCCGCCGGTGCGGCGCGGGCGGGGGTGGGGTCGTTCATCGCCGCCTCGCGCTTCTCGCCACCGGTCGATTCTGTCACCCCTTCGTCGCGGTATGTGCCGGACCGGTGACGATTCGCCGCCTGGGGGCGGTTGCCGTCCTGATCGGCCCGTAGGCTGGCCTCCATGCCTCGATCCGCCTCCGTGTTCGCCTGCTCTGACTGCGGCCACGAGACCGCCCGCTGGGCCGGGCGTTGTCCCGGCTGCGGCGACTGGAACACGCTCGTCGAGCAGGTCCGGGCGACCCCGTCCTCTGGGCGCCGGGCCAGGGGATCAGGGGGTGCGATCGGCAGCGTCCGCTCAGCCGGCCTGGCGGTGACGCCGGTGGCGCTGCGCGACGTCGATGCGGTCGAGCACGAGCGTCTGCGGACAGGGATCGGCGAGCTCGACAACGTGCTCGGCGGCGGACTGGTCCCCGGCTCGCTCGTGTTGATCGGCGGGGCCCCGGGCATCGGCAAGTCGACGCTCACCACGATGGCGCTCGCCAACCTCTGCGGGGCCGGACGGCGCACGCTGTACGTCTCCGCCGAGGAGTCCGCCGCCCAGATCCGGCTGCGCGCCCAGCGGCTCGGCGGAGGTGAGGCGCTCGCCGTCCCAGTGATCGCCGAGACCGACCTCTCGACCGTGCTCGCCACACTCGAGCAGGAGCGCCCTGAGGTGTGCGTGATCGACTCGGTGCAGACGCTGCACTCGGACGATCTCTCCTCCGCGGCCGGTTCGGTCGCGCAGGTCCGGGAGGTCGCGGGCGAGGTCATGAACCTGGCCAAGCGGTTGCGGGTCGCGGTGTTGCTCGTCGGTCACGTCACCAAGGAGGGGTCGCTCGCCGGCCCGCGGGTGCTGGAGCATCTCGTCGACTGCGTGCTGCAGTTCGAGGGTGAGCGAGAGCGGACCTACCGCACGGTTCGCGCCGTCAAGAACCGGTTCGGCTCCACCGACGAGGCCGGCGTGTTCGAGATGCGCGACCACGGCCTCGTCGAGGTGCTCGACGCCTCCGCGCGCTTCCTGGCCGAGGCCACGCGGGCGCCGGGAAGCGTCGTGCTCGCCGCGATGGAGGGCTCGCGCCCGCTGCTGGTCGAGGTTCAGGCGCTCGTCAGCGCCTCCGAGCTGGTGCCGCCGCGCCGCGTCGTCTCCGGGCTGGATCGCAATCGCGTCGCGCTCGTGCTCGCGGTGCTCGGCCGGCACGCTGGGATCGGACTCGGAACCTCCGATGTGTTCGTCAACGTCGTCGGCGGCGTGCGCGTCGACGAGCCCGGCGCCGATCTCGCGGTCGCGCTTGCGGTCGCCTCTGCGGCGCGCCGGACCGCTCTCACCGCCGGCAGTCCACACCACCCGTCCTCCGCCGCTCCGCGGCCGCTGGCGTGCTTCGGCGAGCTCGGCCTCACCGGCGAACTGCGCTCCGTGGCGCACGCCGACCGCCGGCTGCAGGAGGCACGTCGCTTCGGCCTGGATCCCGTGCTCGAGCCCGAGTCGTTCGGCTCGCTGAAGGCGGCCGTCGCGGCGGCGCTCGGGGGTCGTTTGGGTGCGGATCCGGTGTCGGCCGCGGCCTGAGCCGGCCGCCGGGTCCTCCAAACCGCGACCGGAATCGCTACCCCTACCGCTCACGGGCTAAAATTGCCCTGATGCCGCCGCGATCCGGGGAGGAGCTCAAAGAGGAGCTCGAGACTCGACAAGACTCACGGATCATGCGAGCGCTGGAGATGGTGGCGCCCGGGACGGCGCTGCGGGAGGGAATCGACAACATCGTCGACGCGCGGACCGGGGGTCTGATCGTCATCGGAGACGCGGACGAACTGGGCTTTCTGTTCTCCGGCGGATTGAAGCTCGACGTCGATTACACGCCGGCGCTCGTGTACGAGCTGGCCAAGATGGACGGTGCGATCGTGCTGTCCTCCAACGCGACGAAGATCGCGCACGTCAACGTCCAGCTGATGCCGGATCCGACGATCCTCACCGCTGAGACCGGGACACGTCACCGCACCGCCGAGCGCGTCTCCAAGCAGGTCGACGCGATCGTGATCGCGGTCTCGGAGCGGCGCGACGTCGTCTCGCTCTACGTCGATGGATCCAAGTACATCCTCGAGGACATCCCGGTGGTGCTCGCCAAGGCCAATCAGGCGCTCGCGACGCTCGACAAGTACCGCAGCCGGCTCGACCAGGTCTCGACCCGCTTGACGGCGCTCGAGTTCGAAGGCGGCGTGACCCTCAACGACACGCTCACCGTCCTGCAGCGGGTCGAGCTCGTCACCCGGATGGCGGTCGAGATCGAGCGCTACATCGTCGAGCTCGGCACCGAAGGGCGCCTGATCGAGATGCAGCTCGACGAGACGATGGTGGGCGTGGCCGCCGACAAGGCCGCGCTCGTGCACGACTACCTGGTCGAGGACGACGACGAGAGCTTCGCGTCGGTGTTCGACCAGCTGCTGCGCCTTCCCCACCAGGACCTTCTTGACTTCGGGCGACTGGCCGAGCTGCTCGGCTATGACCGCAAGCTGAACACCCTCGACTACCCCGTCTCCCCGCGCGGGTTCCGCATCCTGGGGCGCATTCCGCGCCTGCCCAGGCTCGTGGTCCAGCGGATCGTGACGGAGTTCGGAGGGCTCGAAGAGCTGCTCGCCGCCTCAGATGGCGAGCTGGAGACCGTCGACGGGGTCGGCGAGATCCGGGCGAAGGACATCCGCGAGGGGCTTCGACGCCAGCAGGAGATCAACCTCGTCGACCGATACCTGCAGACGTAGGGAAACCGCGTGCGCCACGCGCCGCCTACAGAGGAGGACACCATCACAGAGCTAACGGAAGAGCAGCTGGACGACCTGGAGGTTGAGGTCGTCGTTGACATTGAGTTCGAGATCGGCCAGAGCGTGGTCTATCCGCACCACGGGGCCGGCAAGGTCCTCAAGAAGGAGATGAAAGAGGTGCTCGGCGAGAGCCGGGAGTACCTCACGATCAAAATTCTCCACAACGACATGACGGTGATGGTCCCCACGCAGAACGCGGCCGTCGCGGGGTTGCGTCCGATCATCGACGAGCAGACCTGTCAGAAGGTCCTCGCGGTGCTGCAGGACGAGTGCTCGGAGATGCCCAAGAACTGGAATCGCCGCTTCAAGCACAACCGCGACAAGATCAAGACCGGGGACATCTACGAGCTCGCCGAGGTGGTTCGCAACCTCGGGATCCGCGAGGCCGAGAAGGGCCTGTCGACGGGCGAGAAGCAGATGTTCACGCGGGCGAAGAAGATCCTCGCCTCCGAGCTGATGTACGCGCTGGAGATGGACGAGGACGAGGTCGATCAACACCTGCATTCAATTCTGATCGAGCAGCATGGTGACGCCCCCGCGACGGTCGCGGTCGCGACGGACTGACGCCGTACAGATCCGATGGCGGTCGCGCTGATCGTGGCCGCCGGACGAGGCGAGCGACTTGGGCTGGATCGGCCCAAGGCGCTTGTCCCGCTCCGGGGCAGGCCGATGCTCGACTACAGCCTGGATGCTCTGCGCGCCGTGGCAGAGGTCGCGCGGATCGTGGTCGCGCTGCCCGCGGACGCGCTCGACGCCGTGCCCGACGACGTGGTGGCGGTCGCCGGCGGGCTCCAACGTTCGCATTCGGTGCGCGCGGCGCTTGCGGCCGCTCCGGGCGGGCCCGACGACGCGGTGATCGTCCATGACGCCGCTCGGCCGCTGGTCAGCGCCGAGCTGTTCGCCCAGGCGCTCGACGCGCTTGCTCGCGCCCCCGGTGCCGATGCCGTGATTGCGGCGGCGCCGGTCACCGACACGATCAAGGAAGTGGCCGGCGACGGTCGCAGCGTCGCCCGCACGCTCGATCGCGCGCGGCTGTGGGCGGTGCAGACCCCGCAGGTCTTCCGCCGCGCCGCGCTGGAGCGTGTGCTCGGTGAGGCGAGCGAGGAGCTGCTGGCGCAGGCGACCGACGATGCGTGGCTGATTGAGCGCGCCGGCGGGACCGTGCACGTGCTCGGCTCTGACGCGGGCAACCTCAAGGTGACCACCGCCCACGACCTGCGCGTCGCCGAGTTGCTGCTGGCCGAGCGCGAGGCGGCGGACGCCGGAGCGACGGGCATCGGGGTGCACCGATGAGCACCGGGATCGGCTGGGACACCCACCCGTTTGCCGAGGGCCGGCCGCTGATCCTGGGTGGGGTGCGGATCGAGCATGACCACGGGCTCGCCGGTCACTCCGATGCCGACGTGCTCACCCACGCGGTGATCGACGCGATGCTCGGCGCCGCCGCGCTCGGCGACATCGGCTCGCACTATCCCGACACGGATCCGCGCTATGCGGGAATCGACTCGATGCACCTGCTCGCGAGCACCGTCACGCTGCTGGCGGAGGTCTCGCTGCGGGTGGCGCACGTCGACACGACGGTGTTGATGGAGCGACCGAAGCTGTCGCCGGTTCGCGACGTGATCCGCGAGTCGCTGGCCGCTGCGCTCGAGCTGCCGCTCACGCATGTCAACGTGAAGGCGACGCGCGGGGAGGGGATGGGCTTCATTGGCCGCGGCGAGGGGGTCGCCGCGCTCGCCGTCGTCACCGTCGAGCAGCTGACGGGGTGACCGTGCAGCCGCAGCCGCTGCTCTCGGTCGCCGACGTCGATGTCGCCGCCGCCTTCTACGCCGTGCTCCTGGACGGCAACGATGACCACGGCGGTCGTCACGGCGGCGCCGTCCGCGAATACGGGCGCATCGAGATCGGCGACCGGCTTGTGCTCCAGCTGCACGTGATCGGCGTCGACCACCATCACGGCGCGCTTGCGCAGGACGGCGTTCCGCTGGGCAACGGGGTGGCGGTCTGGTTTGCCACCGACGCGTTCGACGACGCGGTCGAGCGGGTCCGTGCGCTCGGGGCCGAGATCGTCCACGACGTCCACGTCAACCCCAACGCCCGCCAGCGCGAGATCTGGCTGCGCGACCCCGACGGGTACCTGGTGGTGCTCGCCGAGGCGTGAGGGGAATCGCTCCGGGGCGCGGGTCAGCCGCCGATCGGCGCGCGCGGGTTGGCGCCCCAGAACAGCTGGGTGCCGAGCATCCCGATGACGTGCACGCCGACGATGTTGACGACCATCGACTTCGCGGTCGCGCGCCCGACGCCGACCGGTCCGCCGCTGGCGGTGTAGCCGTAATAGCAGCCGACGAGGACGATGACCGTGGTCATCACCATCGCCTTTATCAAGCTGAATAAGAGGTCCCCGGGGTTCTGGAACTCCCAGAAGACCGAGGTGTAGCCGCCCGACGAGACGTTGGCGACCTCTTCGACGACCGCGATGTAGCTGGCGAGGAAGCCCCAGGCCACGGCGCCGATGTAGACGAACGGGAAGACGAGCCAGGCGGCCAGCAGGCGGGTCGTGCACAGGAAGGTGATCCCGCGAATGCCCATCACCTCGAGCGCGTCGATCTCATCGGAGATCCGCATCGCGCCGAGCTCGGCGACGATCCCGGTGCCGACCTTGGCGGCCATCATGTAGCCGAAGGTCAGCGGCGCCAGCTCGCGCAGGTCGCACCAGGCCGAGAACAGGCCCGCGTACTGAGGCGCCCCCTGAGCCTGGAGCAGGTAGGCGCCCTCGATCCCGCATTGCAGGCCGACGAACAGGACGAGCCCCCAGGTGACGAGCGTCGAGGAGACGATCAGGATCCCCGCCTGGCGCAGGATCTCCCCCGCGAACATGAACACGCGTCCGTTGACGAGGTCGCCGACGACGAGTCCTGAGAACTTGAGGATCAGCCCTGAGTTGTGGATGCGCTCGCCGATCGGGCCACTCGGGGCATCCGCCCGCTTCCGAGAAGGCGCGGGCGGGGGCGGCGGCGTGGCGGGCGGGGGAGGCGGGGTGGCGACGGACATCGGCGAGCGGCTACTTGGCGATCGTGGTGATCGCGGGATGGGTCGCGAGCAGCACCTGCGTGAACGCGTAGTTGAACGCGAAGATCCCCAGGAACGAGATCACGACGGCCTGGTTGACCGCCCGCCCGACCCCCTCGGCGCCGCCGGAGGCGGTCATCCCCTTGTAACAGCAGACGATCGCGATGATCGCGCCGAACAGCGTCGTCTTCAGCACCGAGCCCCAGAGGTCGGTCGTCTCGGCGTTGTTGCCCAGCGTGGCGAGGAACGGCCCGAGCGGGGCGTGGTTGACGAGCGTGGCCAGGATCCCTCCGACGATGCCGAACAGCAGCGCGAACACGTCGAACAGGCCGGTCACGACCATGAGCGCCAGGAATCGCGGCACGACGAGGTTCTTGATCGGATCGACGCCCATCACCTCCAGCGCGTCGAGCTCGTCTCGGATCTTGCGCGCGCCGAGGTCGGCCGTGATCGCCGTGCCTGCCACGCCGGCCATCACGACGGCGGTCACGAACGGGGCGAACTCGCGGATCGATGCGAGCACGAAGAACCCCCCGAGCCGGTCCAGCGCGCCGATCAGGGTGAGCACGTTCGCACCCTGCAGCCCCGGCGCCTCATAGCCGAAGGCGACCGTCGAGATCAGCATCGGAATCCAGCAGACCCGCAGCGCGAACGCGAGCTGCTGGACGAGCTCGGGGCCGTAGGGGTAGGGAGGGCGGACTGCCGAGATCAGGGTCCGGACGGTGAGGACCGCCATCTCGCCCGTCTCGTCGAGCCCGTCGCGGACCATGTCGTAGAGGCGGACTGACACGGCCGTCTCCCGCTATGCCCCGCGCGCGGGTCGGCAGGCCAGCGCCCCGTGGGTGGCGATCTGCTGCCCGTTGGTGAACCGCCCGAGCGCCTTCCACGGCCATCGGCGGTCGGCCGGGCATCCGGTGGTGGCCAGCCACGTGCCGCGTCCCGCGGAGATGTCGAGTGAATGCAGCACGATCGGGATGCCGGCGATGATCTGCAGGTTGCGCGGGATCGGCACGCTCAGCTCGTAGGCCCAGCGACCGTGCAACGGGGTCACCGTCCCCGGCACCGGCTCTTGGACGCGAGCCGGGTTCGTCATCACCGTGTAGAACCAGACGCGCCGGGCCCCGCCGCCCACGATCGTGATCTGCGGGTGCGTCGGGGTCGTGTCGGCCATCGCCAGGCCGGTGCCGTGGCCGAGGATCGAGCCAGCGGGACAGCGGGTCGGGCCGTAGGCAACCAGCACGCGCTGGGAGCATGCCGGATAGCGCGCGCCTTCGAACAGCGCTCCGCGCGGGAACCACGCCTCGATACGCGACACGAGCGGAGGGTCATACGCGGCCGGTATCCCGAACCTCATCCTCACGTCGAGATGGACCCCTTGCGGGTGGGCCGGCGTGCCGCCGCGGTTCGGGGTGACGCGTGGATGGATGGTGACGGTGATCGGTGGCGAGGAGCTCTCGGCCGGGCGCGCGAGCCGCTGCGTGCCCGCGAAGGTGACGCCGGCCCCGGCGGCGGTGAGCGCGAGGACGGCGGGGAGCGCCGCCACCGCTCTCACCGCGCGCCGGACGCCGCCGCGCCCGGCGCCGGGGACCGAAGGCACGAGCCTCTTCATCGGTCCGGCACCGGGCATCAACGGGGTCGGTGGGGCCTTGAGCTAATGGCAGGCCGTTGACGAGGACACCGAAGAGGAGCCCGTCGCCTTGTTGTTCGGGTTCTCGAACCCGGTCGTCACCGAGAATGGCCACTTGTGACCGGAGTCGCACTTGGTGGTCTCCAGCCAGTTGCCCTTGCCGGCGTTGATCGTCAGCGAGGTGAGCTCGACCGGCGTGCCCGCGACGATCCGCAGGTTGTTGGGGACGGTCGCGGTGAGCTCATACGCCCACTTGCCGTGAGTCTTGGCGATGTGACCGATAATCGGCTCCTGCACGCGCGCCGGGTTGGTGAGCACGGTGTAGAAGTAGACCTTGGTCGAGCCGCCGTTGACCACGGTGATCTGCGGGTGCGTCTTGGCCGAGCCGGCGTAGGCGACGCCCGTGCCGCTCCCGACGACCGACGCCGACGGGCATGCTGTCGGACCGCGCGAGCTCAGCAGCGAGAGGGAACAGGTCGTCGTCTTGCCGCCGTTGTACAGCGAGCCCTGCGGGAAGAACACCTTGAAGTTGGTGACGATCGGTTGGTTGGCGGCACCGAGCGTCTTCCAGTTCAGCTGCACGCGCAGCTTGACCGCCTTGGGGTGGGCGGAGGTGCCTGCGGAGTTCGGGGTGACGGTCGGCTTGACCGACACGGCGGGCCAGGTACTGGCGGCCAGCGCCGGGACGGCGATGGCGAACGCGGCCATGGTGGCCGGCACGCCGATTGCGAGCTTGCGCATCTGTCTCTCCTTCTACCTCTCGTTGGGTGTGGTCGGTTCCCGGCCGACACGGGGACATCTCGCCAGACTGCCGAGCACCGCTCGATCGGTCCTCACCGGCTCGTCCCGCTGCGGGAAGATACAGGTGAAGCGCCCCCTTCACAAACATAAACGTCTCTGTCTATACTTCCGGCGCCGAACGGGCCGCACACGGAGGAGAGGCGCGTGAGGATGGAGAGGAAAACGCGTGTCGACGCTGACCCCTGAACGTCGCCCCGCGACGCCCGAGCCCCCTTCCGAGCCGCCTCGGCGTCCCTCGGAGCCCGGGCGCTCTCGCGGTCGCGGTCCGCGGTGGCTCGCGCTGGGGGCGCTGCTGGTCGTCGCCGTCGTCGTGATCGTGCTCGTCACGCGCAGCAGCAGCGACACCTACCGCCTCGACTTCACGAACGCCGGCCAACTCGTCACCGGTGACCTCGTCCGGATCGGCGGCACGCCCGCAGGCACCGTCTCCTCGATCCACCTCACCGACGACGGGCAGGCCGAGGTGGCGATCTCGCTCAACCGCTCGTTCGGTCCGCTGCGCCGCGGCACGACGGCGGCGATCCGCAATCCGGGGCTCACCGACGTCGCGGCTCGCTATGTGGACATCAGCCCCGCCCCGTCGTTCCGCGCCGCGCTGCCGTCCGATGCGGTCATCCCGACCTCGCAGACGAGCGGCATCGTCGACATCGACGAGCTCTTCAACACCCTGAACGCCCGCACGCGCACCGGACTGCGAGGCCTGATCCGAGGGTTTGCCGAGTGGTACGAGGGCAGAGGCCGGCAGGCGAATGCGACCGCGCAGCTGTTCCCGGCGGCGCTCACCTCCTACACGCGCCTGCTGCGCCAGTTCGACGCCTCGACTCCATCGCTCGACCGCTTCATCCAGCAGACCGACGTCGCGCTCGGCGCGATCGACCGGCACGCACCGGCGCTCACCGACCTGGTGAGCTCGGCGCGCACCACCGTCGACGCGCTTGCCTCCGACAACCGCTCGCTCTCGCAGGGACTGGCGGACCTGCCGGTCGCACTGCGGCGCGGCACGGTCGCGCTGCACCGTCTGCGCACGCAGGCGCTCCCCGGGCTCACCCGACTGTTCGACCGCACCGCTCCGGCGATCGCCCCGCTGCACCACCTGCTGCCCAAGCTCGATCCGGTCCTACAGGAGTCGGTCCCCGTGTTCGCGCAGTTGCGCACGCTGCTCACCAAGCCCGGACCGAACAACGACCTCGGCGACGCGTTGCTCGACCTCCCGACGCTCGCCCGGCAGGTGCAGGGCGACTTCCCGCGTGCGATCACCGCACTGCACAAGGGGACGCCGATCTTCCGCTTCGCGCGGCCGTACTTCCCCGACCTGGTCGCGTGGCTCGTCAACTGGGACGGGATCTTCGCGCCCTACGACGCCAACGGTCACTACGCCCGCACGCTTCCCGTCTTCGGTGCCTACCAGCTCAGCGGCAACACGCTCAGTCCGACGCCGCCGGCCGAAAGGGGCCTGAGCGGGCTGACCACCGGCTTCACCGATCGCTGCCCGGGCTCGGCGGTGGCCACCGGCGACGGCTCCTCGCCGTACGTCGACTCGGGGGCCCAGTCAAACGCGCACTGTGACACGTCCGATTCGGCGGCAGCCGCGGGGGCGGGCGGAGCCGGATGACTCACGCCGCCGACTTTCAGGCGAGGCCAGCCGGACGACGCGGGCGCGGGTGGGTGGGCTCAAATCCCGAGGCCGGATGCCGAGTGGGCACCTGGCCCGCGGCCGAGCGGAGGCGATCAGCGTGAGCGCACGGCGCCTCATCGGTGCCGTGGGCGTGATCGCGCTCGTCGCTGCGGCCGTCATCGCCGTGTCGCGGTTCACCGACGGCGGCGGGGCGGGCGGCTATCTGGTGCGCGCCGTCTTCCAGAACTCATCGTTCGTGACGCCTGGCGAGCAGGTCAAGGTCGCCGGGGTGACGGTCGGGACGATCCACGCCGTGCAGTTGACCGCGAGCAACCAGGCGGCGGTCGTGCTCTCGATCACCAACCACCGGTTCATCCCGTTCCGCGCCGACGCGCACTGCCAGATCGGACTCGAGTCGTTGCTCGGCGAGCAGTACGTGCAATGCGTTCCCACCCGGGCACGCGGTTCGGGCGCCGGCGCGCCGGCGCCACTCGCTCTGATCCATTCGGGGGCGGGCAAGGGCGAGCACCTGCTCCCGGTGTCGGGAACGACGACCCCGGTCGGCTTCGACCTGCTGCTCGACATGAACCGACTGCCCCTGCAGGAGCGGCTGCGGCTGCTCGTCGCCGGGCTCGGCGTGGGCCTCGACGCCAACGGCCACGCGCTGAATGGGGCCCTGATGCGCTCAGACCCGGCCCTGCAGAAGACCGATCGGGTGATCGGAGTCCTCGCCGATCAGGACCACGTGATCGCGCGGCTCACCGACGAGTCCTCCCGGATCCTCGCGCCGCTGTCCGCCCAGCGCTCCCATCTCGGGGGGTTCCTCAACCACGCCGGTGAGGTCGCCTCGACCTCGGCGTCAGAGAGCCGGGCGATCCAGGCCAACCTCGCCGACCTGCCCTCATTCCTGCGGCAGCTGCGCCCGGCGGCGCGCCGCCTGAACCGGCTCGCCTCCCAGGGCGCACCCGCGCTGCAACAGTTGAACGCGCACGCCACGGAGATCGACACCGCGGTGACCAAGCTCGGCCCGCTCGCCAAGCGGGCGACGCCGGCGCTCGTGTCGCTCGGGGTTGTCGCCGACCGCGCCCGCACGGTGTTCCCGCAGTCGCACACCGCGGCGACGGACCTGCTCGCGCTCGCGGGGCCCCTGGTGCCGGTCGCCCGAGACATCGCCGCCACCGCGTCGAGCTTCGACCAGGGCGGCGGCATCGAGGACGTGATGCGGTTCATCTACTACTACACCGGGGCGGTCAACGGCGAGGACTCACTCGGCCACTACGTGCGCACGCTGCTGCAGATCGGCTCCTGCTCGCCCCGTTCGGCCTCACCCGTCCCCGGCTGCCAGGCGACGTTCAATGCCTTGTCGACCGGTGGGTCCGCGGATGCGCTGCACGCCACCCCGGGGCAGACGCTCCACTCCGGCGCCACCAACTCGGTCGTCTCGGATGCGCTGCGCGCGGTCGGCTCTGACCGAACGCTCACCGCCGTCCGGCCCCTCGAGAGCTACCTGTTCGGCCGATGAAGCCACGCCGCTCCGACAACCCGTTCACGAACCGCGTCCTGATCGGCGCGATGGTGGTGCTCGTGCTGATCGTCGCCGTCGTGCTCGCCTACAACGCCAACAACGGGCTGCCGTTCGTCCCGAGCTACGACATCAACGTGCGCGTTCCCGACGCGGCCGGTCTGATCAAGGGCGACGGCGTCACCATCGGTGGCGACCGCGTCGGCTACGTGAGCGCGATCACCGCCACGCGCACCGCCTCCGGCCGTGACATCGCGGTTCTGCACCTCACGCTCGAGCGCTCGATCGCCCCGCTGCCCGCGGACTCGACCGACCTGGTCCGGCCGGTCTCGCCGCTCGGCCTGAAGTACCTCGAGATCACCCGCGGCAGCGGATCGCAGATGCTGCCGGCCGACGGGTCGCTGCCGCTGTCGGCCACGCACAAACCGGTCGAGATCGACGACCTGTTCAACATCTTCAACGCGCGCACCCGTCATGCCGAGCAGACCTCGCTGTTCAACGTCGGCGGCGGCTTCGCCGCCCGGGGGGCCGAGCTCAACGCCACGCTCGCGGGCCTCGATCCGCTGGTGCGCCACGTGCTGCCGGTGATGTCGACGCTGCTCGCGCCGTCGACCCACCTGCGAGCGCTGTTCCCGAGCCTCGAGCAGGCGGCGCACGAGGTCCTGCCCGTCGCCACCCGTCAGGCCCATCTGTTCACCGCGCTCGATGAGACCTTCACCCCGCTCTCCTCGCAATCGGCAGCGCTGAAGGCAGCCATCGCCGGAGGGCCGCCGGCGCTACGGACGGCCACGCGCCAGCTGCCCGCCCAGGCACGCATCGAGAACGACACCGCGACGTTCTTCAAGCGCTACCGATCGACGTTCGCGGCGCTCGGCACCGCGTCGGACAGCTTGGGCCCGGCGGCGCGCGCGGGAGTCAAAGGCCTGCCGAGCGCGCCTGCCTTCAATGCACGGCTCGACACGACGGTCGGTGCGCTCGGCCGCTTCGCGACGGACCCGCGGACGTTGCCGGGCCTCGAGATCCTCGCCGAGACCGCGCGGCTGCTGAAACCGACGATCGCCTACATCGAGCCCGCGCAGACGCGCTGCAACTACCTGACGCTGTTCTTCGCCAACCTGGAGAACTCGCTGTCGGAATCCGACTCGGTGGGCTCGATGCTCGGCGTGCTGGCCATCACCCTGCCCCAGGTCGCAGGCAGCGAGGCCGGGCCGGCGGCCGCGCCCGCCGACGGCCCGTCGGCGAAGACGCTCGTGAAGACCGAGCACCTCAATCCGATCCAGGCCAGCCTCGTCCGCGACAGCTACCTGCACACCGATCCCTACCCGCTCACCGCCGCGCCCGGCCAGGGCGACGAGTGCGAGGCCGGCAACGAGGTCTACACCAAGGGCAAGGTCACGATCGGCAAGACCGTGGTCTCGCAGAAGACGACCCTGAAGACCAAGCGGGTGCTCGGATGAGGTGGGCGGAGCGCGGGCTGCGGCCAGTGTGGGTGAGCGCGATCGGAGCGGTCGTGTTGGTCGTCATCGCCTACTTCGTCTTCACCAAGGCGCTCCCGGGGCAGTCTCATTTCACGGTCAACGCCGTCATGCGGGACTCCAACCTGCTCGCGCCCGGCTCGCCCGTGCGGGTGGACGGTCTCGACGTCGGCAAGGTCGAGTCAACCGGTCGCTGGCATCACACGGACCTCGCGCGGGTGACGATGCAGCTGAATTCCGGGCGGCCGGTGCTGCACACCGACGCGACGCTCAAGGTCCGCCCACGGCTGTTCCTCGAGGGCAACTTCTACGTCGCCCTCTCACCCGGCACCCCCGCCGCCCCGGTGCTCGGCTCGGGCGGCGTGATCCCGCTCTCGCACACCGGCGACCCCGTCCAGTTCGACCAGTTGCTCGACACGTTCCCCGCGTCGATGCGCCTGCAGTTGCAGTCCGCCCTGTCGGGCGTCGGGCACGCGCTCGATGGCACCCCCAGCGCGGCCGAGGACCGACACTCCGACCCGCGTGTCCGCGGCCTCTCCGGTGCCCAGGGGATCAACCACGCCTTCCAGACGGCGCCCGCGGCGCTCACCGGCTCCGGCGTCGTCGCCCAATCGCTGACCTCGCACCGCTCGCTGGCCAAACTGGTCGACGGGCTCGGCCGGGCGACCCAGGGCCTCGCCCGCGCGGACGGCAGCCTCGGCCGCTTCGTCACGAGCTTTGACCGCACGCTCCGCACGACGGCCGCCGGCGAGCGATCGCTGCGCCAGACGGTCGCCCTGCTCGGGCCGACTGCGAGCGCCGCCGAGCGCGCGTTCACCTCCCTGGAGGGTTCGCTGCCGGCAAGCGAGCGCTTCGCGGATGAACTGGCGGTTGGGATGAGCGCGGTTCCGGCGACGGTGACGGCGGCGATGCCATGGCTGCGTCAGGCCGAACCGCTGCTCACCCACTCCGAGCTCGGCGGTCTGCTCTCCGAGCTCGCGCCGGCGTCGGGCTCGCTCGCCGAGCTCACACACGACACGACGCGCTTCCTGCCGCAGATCGACCTGTTCGACAGGTGCATGAACAAGGTGTTCATCCCCACGGGCTACCTGAAGCTCAAGGACGGCACGAACTCGACCGGTCTGCCGAACTACCAGGAGTTCTTCTCGGCGATGGTCGCCCAAGCCGCCGAGGGACAGGCAAGCGACGGCAACGGCAACCTCTTGACGATCGGCGCGACCGGCGGCCCGCACGAGGTGGAATCCGGGCAGACGAACTTCTACGGCTCGACCGACGTCGGCTTCGGGACGCTCGCCGCCTCGCCGGAGGACACCCATCCGCGTTACCCGAACAAGGTGCCGCCGCTGCAGCGGGCAGTCGCCTGCTACACGCAGTCGATTCCAAACGTCAACGGGCCGGACTCGGTCGGGCCGGCCGACGGCTCTCGACCCGACGCGGCGCCCCCTGCGCTCCCCGCCGACCCGACGAGGAAGTAATCGTGGCCTCCCGCTTGACACCGGTGATGAGACGCGTCCGTCGTGAGGCGCGGTCGGCGGTGATGCTGCTGGCGACCGCGGTCGTCGGGCTCACGATCGCGGGCTACCTGCTCGCCCAGGAGCGGATCCAGTGGCCGAGCTGGCTGCCGGTGCTCGGCCAGCACTACTACGTGCTCAACGCCCCGGTGTCGGCGGTCGACGGGATCCTGCCGGGGCAGGGGCAGGCGGTGACGATCGCCGGCGTCGACGTGGGGGAGATCTCCGGCGTGCGCCTGGGTGCCAACGAGCCGGTGGTGACGATGCGCCTGGACGGCCGCTACGGGTCGCGGATCTACTCCAACGCCACCGTCCTGCTGCGACCGAAGACCGGCCTGGAGGACATGGTCGCCGAGCTCGATCCGGGCAGTCCGCGCGGCGGCCATCACCTGCACAGCGGCGCGACGCTCACCGCCGCCGACACACTCCCGACGGTCGATTTCGACGAGACGCTCGCCGAGCTCGACACCGACACCCGGACCGAGCTGATGGACCTCGTGTCCGGGGCCGGCCAGGCACTGGCGGGCAAGGGCGGCGCGCAGCTGGGCGCCACCCTGCGCGATTTCGATCCGCTCTCCGTGGACACGAAGCGGGCGAGCGCGCTGCTGCGCCTGCGCGGCGCCGAGCTGGCCAGGCTCACCCGCAACCTCGCCAGGATCTCGACCGAGCTCGGCTCCAACGAGGGCGCGATCACGCGCTTCGTGCGCGGCAACGCGGGCGTGTGGAGCGCGTTTGCGGCCGAGGACCGCAACCTCAGCCGCACGATCGCGCTGCTGCCCGGGACGCTGCGCACCTCCGACACCGCGCTCACCCGCCTGAGCTCGCTCTCCTCGCAGCTGCACACGACGGTGACGCGCCTGGAGCCTGCCGCCCAGGCACTCGGTCCGAGCCTGACCGCGCTGCGTCCGTTCCTGAAGCGGACCACGCCGGTGCTCTCCGACGAGCTGCGCCCGTTCTCGATCGCGGCCCAGCCGACGGCGAAGCTGCTCGCTCCCGCCACCGAGCAACTGGCGCGGGCGACGCCGGGCCTGACCACGCTCGCCCATGAGCTCAATGCGATCGTCAACGAGCTCGCCTACGAGCCCGGCCACGGCCAGCAGGGATACCTGTTCTACCTGCCGTGGGCCAGCCACGACACCAACTCGGCGCTGTCGAGCCAGGACGGCGGCCGGCCGCTGCGCCAGTCGCTGCTGCTCTACAACTGCGGAACGCTTCAGCTGATGCAGAACTACCTGACCGGCGTGGTCCAGAACCCGACGCTGCTCACGATCCTGCGGCTGCTCGACCTCCCCGACTACTCCGCGGACTGCCGCGGGGACGTGCCGAGGAAATGATCCGCACGGCGCCCAAGAAGAGCCAGATCGCACTGATCGCGGTGTTCACCGCGGTCTGCGTGTTCCTGCTGCTCTACCTGTGGATCCAGTTCGGCGGCTCGACGCCGCTGGCGGCGCAGGGCTACCGCATCAAGGTCGCCTTCGCCCAGGCCAACGAGCTCGCCACCGGCGCCGACGTGCGCGTCGCCGGTGTCGACGTCGGCAAGGTCATCGCGCTCTCGCCCGATCTCCACGACAACCGCACGCTCGCCACGTTGCAGATCGAACCGCGGTACGTCCCGATCCCGCGCGACGCGCGCGCGACGCTGCGCATCAAGACGCTGCTGGGGGAGACCTACGTGCAGCTCGGCTGGTCGAGTCGCCGGGGAGGCGTGCTGCCCGACGGCGGCCGCCTCGCCGACGGGCGGGTCGCGGCCACGGTCGCGGTCGACCAGATCCTCTCGACGTTCGACCCCAGGACCCGACAGGCGTTCCGGACGTGGATGCAATCGCAGGCGGGCGCGGTCGCCGGCCGCGGTGGGGACATCAACGACACCCTCGCGGCACTCCCCGGATTCGTCGGATCGGGTACCCGGCTGACTGCGGCTCTGCAACGCCAGTCATCCGCGCTCAGCGGCCTGATCGCGCACACCGGCACGTTCTTCCGAGCGGTGAGCGCCCGCCGTGGCGAGCTCTCGGGCCTGATCAGCGGCGCCGACTCGCTGTTCACGACGACGGCGCAGCGCAATCGCGCGCTGGCGGCGCTATTCGAGGCGCTGCCCGGCTTCGAGCGGGAGAGCCGCATCGCGCTGCCGGCGCTGACCCGCTTCGGTGAGCGCGCAGACCCGGTCGTGCGGGCGCTGGGACCGCTGGCTCCCGAGCTCACCCGCGCGTTTACCGCGACCGGACGGCTGGCGCCGAACCTGCGGGCGGTGTTCGAACGACTGCCGGCGATCGAGCGCTCCTCACGGCGCGGCCTGCCCGCGGCCGATGCGGTGCTGAAGGCGATTCCGCCCCTGGAGAAGGCGTTCATGCCGTTCCTGGAGAACGGCGACCCGATTGTGCGCTACGTGAGCCTGTTCAAACCGGAGGTCACCGGCTTCTTCGGCAACGTGGCGGCCGCCGCGGAGGGCTACGGCACCGCGGCGCCGCGTGCCGAGGGGCAGATCCTGCACTACCTGCGCGCCTCGCAGACGCTCGCCCCCGCAGGGCTCACGCTCGGCGGCGGTGCGCTGGGCAGCACGCGCAACGACGCGTACCGCACCCCGGGCGCCTACGACGATCTGGCCAAGGGCCTCACCGTGCTCGACAGCGCAAGCTGCGCCGGCGCCAATCCCGGCCCGCCGAGCACCGGCGACAGCACGCTGAACGCGCTCGTGCAGCAGTACGTCTTCCGCTCGACGAGCGGGTCAGTGGCCACGCCAGCCTGTCGGCAGAGCACGCTGATCCCCGGCTTCAGCACCCAGTTCCCGCACCTGACGGCGGATCCGGCGCCTGGCGGCTGATCCACTTGGGAGTGCGCGGACGAGGGGGAACCACCCATCTGGGGGGCCTGTGCCGCCTGAGCAACGGCTTTCTACACACTCGTGGCTATGGTGGGCATTGCTGTCCGGCACAGGTGCGGATCGGATCCTTGGTTCGCAGGTACGGGCGCGCCCAGAACAGGCCCGATTGATGTCCTCGAGTTCGCCCAACACCCGACGCCAGCCGCACCAGTTGCGCCCCGGGCGCCACGGTCTCTCCCGCGAGGCGGTGGCCGATCACCAGCGGTCGCGCATGCTCGACGCGGTGAGCGAGGTGGTGAGCGAGAAGGGCTACGTGGCGATGACAGTGGAGGACGTGATCGCCGCCGCGGGGGTCTCGCGCCGCACCTTCTACGACCATTTCAAGGGCAAGGAGGCCGCCTACCTCGAGGCGTTCGAGGTCGCCGGCGCCGAGCTCATCCGTCGGGTCGGTGAGGCCTACGAGGCGAGCCGGTCGCTCGCCGGCGGGCTCGTCGCCTGCCTGCGGGCGTTCCTGGAGTTCAGCGCCGAGGAGCCGCGTTACGCGGAGATGTGCCTGGTCGAGGTGCTCGCCGCCGGCCCGGCGGCGATCGAACGCCGCGACGCTGTCCTGCGCACGCTCGCGGGCGTGCTCCACGACGGCGCGCAGAGCGATCCCCGCAGCGCCCTGACGCCACCGGTCACCGCCGAGTGGGTGATCGGCGGCGTCTACGAGGTCGTCTACGGCCGCCTCATCAACGGCGGTGCGCGCGAACTGCCCGAGCTGCTCCCGGACCTGGCCTACTCGATCATGCTCGCCTACCTCGGCACCGAGGTCGCGCTCGAGCTCACGCACCGGTTCACGGGCGTGTGGCCGACCGGCCTGAAGCCGCGCTGATCCCCCGATAAACGGTGTGACGCGGGCGGCGGCGCCGCCCGGCACCGGTGTGCGCGCTCACACGTGAACGGGGCGAAAATTTGCCCTTGACTTTCAGACACACACATGTTTCAGTCTGCCCGCGGCCGGAGATATACACATGGTCGTCCAGGTTGACTCATAGGCCGCCCCACGCGGCCGCGTCTGATAGGAGAGAGGATGAGGACTCTGCCAAGGTGGCTGGTGGCCGCCGGTGCGGCTGCGGCGGTGTGCGGGCTCAGCGCGACACCTGCTCTCGCAAAGAAGACGAAGGTTCCGCCCCCGACCCAGCCGGCGTGGAGCACGTTTTCAGACTGTCCGACCAGCGTCGCGAATCTCACCGACTGCGTATACGCGTCAACGACGAGCGGCTCGTTCACGATCGGCAACACGACCGTCACAGTCGGCAGCACGCCGATCATCTTCCAGGGCGGGATCATCACCGGGGCATCCGACACGTTCGTCCCCGCGGCCGATGGCAACACCCTGTCCCAGGTCCCGCTCACGGTGCCCGGAGGCCTGCTCAGCCTGACGCCTCCCGATCTGTTCCCGCAGCCGCTCCAGGGGATCCTCGAGGCGGCGATCAACGCGGTCAACGGTGTGACCGCCACCGCCGAGCTCGTCGGCAACCCGACGTTCAGCTTCGAGAACTTCCTCACCGGAGCGGGACCGACGGCCACCCTGCCGGTTGAGATCCAGCTCAGCAACCCGTTCCTCGGCAACAGCTGTTTCATCGGCTCGGCGTCCGATCCGGTGACGCTCAACCTGACGACCGGCAAGACACATCCGCCGGCCGGGGTGACGGCGCTGAAGGGGCGCCACGGGAAGCTCGGCTTCTTCGACAACGGCAATGTGGTGGCGGCCAACGGCGACTCGATCGTGGACAACGCATTCGCGGTCCCGGGCGCCACCGGATGCGGTGGGATCTTCTCGGCGCTGATCGACCCAGTGGTCAACTTGAAGACCGGGATCCCCGCTGCCGCGGGGACCAACTCGGCGATCCTCAAGGGAACGTCGGATCTCGCCTCGGCGGCGTCGGTGATCGCCAACGGCGGGTAGCTGCACGGAGACGGATACAACCCAGTTGGGCCACCGGCACTGGTTGGTGCCGGGGCTCCGGGTCAGGTAGGGAGATCGGGTCGGCCACGAGGGCCGGTCCACGAACAGGAGAGAAACAGCATGAAACTGAAGACGTTTGCAGTTACGGTCGCGACCTCGGCCGCGGTGCTCGGCATCGGAGCCGGTTCGTCGATGGCGGCCACGCTCTACACGACGAAGGCACACACCACGGCGGTCAAGGTCGGCGCGAAGGCCGTCGGCACCTCCGGCGTGGTGTCGCTCTTCAGCGGTACTCAGAAGGTGAACTCGTGCAAGAGCTCGACGCTCAACCTGAAGCTGACCAAGAACTCCGGCGGGACGGTGGCGGCGTCGATCACGGGCGGCAAGTTCTCCAGCTGCAGCCTGGCGACGACGATCAATGCGCCGTGGACCCCCGGCCTGCAGATCACCGGATCGGGTGCCACGAGCGGGGCGAACACCGTGTTCAGCGCCTCGGTCGGCGGCGTGAGCGTCAACTTCGCCGGCGGCACGTATACCGGGAACCTGACCACGAACATCGACGCGCAGCAGCCGACGGCGAAGGGCGCGCCGCTCTCGCTGAAGCTCACCCAGGCGGGAACGCTGACCGGGCCGCTGACGAATGACGGCACGGTTGTCGCCACCTACAAGCTGACCGGTACATCCGCCAAGTACTCGCTCGGCAACTAGTAGCGGCGTAGCTCGCGCGGGCCTCAGGCTCGCGCAGCCGATTCGAAGGTAGGTACCGAGGGGCCGCCACCGTGGCGGCCCCTCGCTCGTCGCGCTCGCGACAGCGCAAGCGGCATGCGGTCCATGTATCCCGCGCCTTGCCGTGAGAGCCACTTACGTTTATATTGCGCTCGCGCCGCATGATCTGCGGTCGGCGCCGGCACCGGATGTGCCGCGATCCGTGAGGAGGAAGGGATGGAGAGAGAGGTCCGTGCCGGGGCACCCCGGCGGCGTCACCGGCTGACGGTGGGCGCGCTGACGATGTTGGCGCTATCGGGCGTCTCGGCCCTGCCGACCGCGGCGCGCGCCGACGCACTGCCCGACGGGCGCGCCTACGAGCTCGTCACGCCGGGGCTGAACGGCGCCCGGATCCAGCCGGGACACCAGTTCTTCACCCAGGCGACAGCCGACGGAGACCAGCTCGCGTTCGTGGACACCGACGCGCTGGACAGCAGTCCCTCCTCTGGGGTGTACAACGCGATGGTCGCCACCCGCGGGACGGCCGGTTGGAGCGCCACCTCGGAGGCGATTCCGTTCGGCACGCCCGAGTCGGCATACCTCGGGACGGAGCTGGTGGCGATGTCGAGCAGCCTCTCGCAGATCCTCGTGCTCACCGACCAGTCGCTCACCACCGGCGCAGCCCTCGGCTACAACCTGTTCCTCGGCAACACGACGACCGGCTCGTACACCGCGCTCACCGATGCGTCCACCGACTCGAGCTCGAGTGGCCTTGACGACGTCGGAGTATCAGCGGACTACAGCCACGTGTTCTTCAACCCCGACATCGCCCAGCTGCCGAATGACCCGGTCAACTACAACCGGGGCTCGGACCTCTACCAGTGGACCGGCGGGCAGCTCAGCATCGTCAACGTGCTCCCGAACGGCAAGCTCGCCAAGCAGCCCGCGGACCTGGCGAGCGGATCGACGAACAACCTCGCCGCGATCTCGGCCGACGGCGACGCGGTTCTGTTCCAGGACCAGACATCATCCGGCCCGGGCCCGCTGTATCTGCGACTCGACGGCAGCTCCACGGTCCAGGCCGACGCATCCCAGCGCACCAAGGCAGACCCGAACGGCCCGCAGAGCGCGACCGCGGTCGGGATCACCCCAGACGGATCCCAGGTGCTGTTCACCAGTCCGTCCGAGCTGACCGGGAATGCCGACACCGGCGAGAGCGGCACCACGCCCGACGACGCGGGAAGCGACCTCTACGACTACAACGTGACGACCGCCGTGCTCACCGATCTCACCGTGGATTCCACGGCGGCGGACAAGGCGACGGGCGCCGACGTGCAGGCGGTCATCGGCGCCTCCGACGACGGGTCCTACGTCTACTTCGTCGCGACCGGCGACCTCGCGAGCGGCGCGACCTCAGGTCAGGCGAACCTCTACGTCGAGCACAACGGCACCCCGACCTTCATCGCACCGGCCACCGGCCTGGTCAACTCCTCGGCATACACCACTCCCGACGGTCAGAGCATCGCGTTCGAGTCGACCGCTTCGCTCACCGGATACGACAACAACGACCAGACGACCGGAACCCCCGACACCGAGGTGTTCGAGTACAGCGCCGCAGACAACTCGCTCCAGTGCGCGTCGTGCCGCGCCGACGGGGTCGCCCCGACCGGTTCCTCGACGATCCCGGGCGGAAGCTCGAGCAACGGAGTGAACAGCCCGGCGCGGGTGGTCAGCGACGACGGGAGCCGGGTGTTCTTCAACTCCACCGACCAGGTCGTCGCCGGAGCGAGCGACGGGCTCCAGAACGTCTACGAGTTCGAGAACGGGACGGCCTCCCTGATCTCGCCCGGCAACGGAGCCTCGCCGGCGACGTTCGTCGACGCGAGCGCCTCGGGCGACGACGTCTTCTTCGACAGCTATGACGACGTCGTCCCGACGCTGGACTCGAGCCTCGAATCCGCGATCTGGGACGCCCGCGTCGGCGGTGGTTTCCCGATCACGTCGACCACCGAGGGTGTCTGCACCGCGACCGTGCAGTGCCGCGTCCCCGGCACATCAGCCGCCGGGACGCCATCGATCAGCACAAGCTCGGGTTCCGGACAGGTGAAGTCAGGCTCGGGAGCGGTGGTCTCGGTGAGGTCGCACGCGCTCCACGGGTCGACGCTGACCCTGCGCGTGCGGACCCGGGCGGCGGGCCGGCTCACGGCCTCAGGCCGTGACGTGCGGGCCAGCCGACGCAGGGTTCGACGCGCCGGGACGGTGACGCTCGCCCTCCGTCTCACCCCGCACGCGAAGGTTGTTCTTGCCCGTCATCACCGGCTGCGGCTGGCGATCCGCCTGCGGTTTGCCCGCAGCAGCGGGGGGGCGCGGACGATCACCGTGCACGTCACCGCGAAGCGGAAGGGAAGCCACTGATGTCATCGATCGCTCAGTATCCGCGCGCCGCGATCGCACGGCTGGCGCTCG
This sequence comes from Solirubrobacteraceae bacterium, assembly GCA_036501965.1. Lineage (GTDB taxonomy): Bacteria > Actinomycetota > Thermoleophilia > Solirubrobacterales > Solirubrobacteraceae > Palsa-465. The sequence continues at coordinate 37,796 of DASXZK010000068.1, read as the reverse complement.
TCACCGTCGCGGTCATCGCGATCCTGTGGTGCCTGGCCGCCGGTCCCTCGCGCGCCGACGTCACTCCAGGTCCCTCATGGGCGCTGGTTGGGGCCGCTCAGCCCACCAACCTCGCCGCCGGCTCGACGTACGCGTCGGGCGGCGACAGCTTCGTGATCAACGTGGTGAACACGGGCGGCGCCGCTGCCTCCGCCGGTGGCTCGGCACTCACCATCACCGACACGCTGCCCAGCGGGATCACCCCGGACGCGACGAAGGCCAGCGGAAACGACACCGACGGGAACACGGTCAAGTGCACCCCGAGCGGGCAGACGGTGACGTGCACGGACCTGGAGAACGTCTCCCCGGTGCTCTCCGATCAGCAGATTCAGGTCACGGTTCCGGTGGACGTCGGGTCCGGCGCGGTGTCGGGTGGCGTCAACCAGATCTCCGTCTCGGGCGGCGGTGCGCCGGCGCAGACCGCGAGCGATACGACGACGATCTCCTCGGCTCCAGCGGCGTTCGGCCTCGCGGCGTTCTCCGCGCAGTCGCTGAACGCGGATGGTTCGGTCGATACCCAGGCGGGGTCAACGCCGAACCAGGTCCTGACCGGTGTCAGCTTCAACACGGTCCAGGCGTCGAACGGCAATATCGTGCCTGCCGGCAACCTGCGTGACACCACGCTGGCGCTGCCCCCCGGGCTGGTGGGCAATCCCACGGTCGCTCCGACCTGCAGCCAGGCGGCGATGGACACGCCGGCGGACGGTGCCGACGGCGACTGCCCCACCGACACGCAGGTGGGGGTCGCCGACGTCGACATCGTCGGGCCGACCGGCCCGGAGTTCGTCGAGGCGCCGATCTACAACCTCGCGGCGCCCGCCGGCATGCCGGCCGAGTTCGGCTTCAGTGTGCTCACCTCCGTGATCCACATCGACTTCTCCCTGCAGCCCGAGAGCGCTGCGGTCGGTGGCTACACGCTCGAGGCGACGATCAACGGGACCAACGCCGGCGCGCCCGTGCTGTCGGCGACGATCCTCGTCTGGGGCGATCCGGCGAGCACCACGCATGACGACGCACGGTTCGGGCCGGGCGCCTCCGGTGGATTCCCCGGAACCAACCCGACCGATCCGTCCTCCAGCCAGCCGATCGCCAGCACGCTCACGCCGGCGACGCTGCTCTCCAACCCGACCTCGTGCGGCGCGACGCCGGCCACCGGGATCAGCATCGACGACTGGCAGGACCCGACCTCCGAGTTGACCGGCTCGTTCCCGTCTCCCGATGTCACCGGGTGTGCGGCCGAGGCGTTCACGCCGTCGGTGACCGCCCAGCCGACCGCGGCGGTGGCAAGCTCGCCCGCGGGGCTGAACGTCGATATCGCCGTGCCACAGAACTCCAGCCCGACGGCGGTCCCCGAGTCCAACCTCAAGGACGTGACCGTCACGCTGCCGGCCGGCGTGGCGGTGTCGCCCTCCGGGGCCAACGGCCTGCAGGCGTGCAGCCAGGCGCAGATCGGCCTGGGCAACGACAGCGCGCCGGCGTGCCCGGCGGCATCCGCGTTGGGCACGGTCGAGATCGACACGCCGTTGCTCTCCGTTCCGCTCGAGGGCTCGGTCTACCTCGCTCAGCAGACGGCCAACCCGTTCGGCTCGCTGCTGGCGATCTACGTCACGGCCAGCGCCGACGGGGTGCAGCTCAAGCTCGCCGGCAGGGTGAACGCCGACCCGACCACGGGCCAGCTCACAACGACGTTCAACGACAACCCGCAGCTCCCGTTCAGCCAGTTGAAGCTGCAATTCTTCGGCGGGCCAAACGCGCCGCTGTCGATGCCGAGCGCGTGCGGCACCTACACGACGACGACCGCGCTCAGTTCGTGGTCGGACCCGACGTCGCTGACGCTCGGCTCCAGCTCGTTCACGATCAACTCCGGCTGCATGTCAGGCTTCGCGCCGACATTCAGCGCAGGCGCGACCCATGCGAAGGCAGGCCGGTTCTCGCCGTTCGTGCTGTCGTTCTCACGCACCGACACCGACCAGTACCTGCGCGGACTGCAGGTGAAGCTGCCCGAGGGGTTGCTCGCCCGGATCACCGGGGTCAAGGAGTGCACCGCCGCGGAGCTCGCCTCGATCTCCAGCCAGCCCGGCACGGGAGTCGCCCAGGAGGCCAACCCGAGCTGTCCGGCCGGCTCCAGGGTCGGCGCCGCGTCCGTCGCCGCCGGCCCGGGCACGGACCCGTACAACCTGGCCGGTCAGGTCTACCTCACCGGGCCGTACAACGGCGGTTCGTTCGGGCTGGCGGTGGTCGTCCCCGCAGTCGCCGGGCCGCTCGATCTCGGCACCGTGGTCGTCCGCCAGGTGCTTGACATCAATCCGCGGACCGCACGGGTGACGGTGACCAGCGACCCGTTCCCGACGATGCTCGACGGCATCCCGCTGCAGCTGCGCGACGTGTCGGTCGACCTGAGCCGCCACCACTTCACCGTCGATCCGACGAGTTGCGGCGCGATGGCGGTGACCGGCACGCTCGCCTCCAGTGCGGGCAGCTCGGAGGCGGTGCGCTCGCCGTTCCACGTCAGTGACTGCGGGGCGCTGAAGTTCTCGCCGACCCTTCACATGAGCCTCACCGGTCACCGTCAGACCGCGGTGGGCACCCATCCCACGCTCACCGCCGACCTCACCCAGCCCTCCGGACAGGCGAACGTCCGCTCCGAGAAGGTGACATTGCCGCTGTCGCTGGCGCTTGACCCGAACAACTCCGAGCACGTCTGCTCGGTCGAGGCGGCGGCCAAGATCGCCTGCCCGAAGCGCACTCTGGTGGGCAAGGCGATCGCGCGGACGCGCATCCTGCCGACGCCGCTGAAGGGCAAGGTCTACCTCGTTCAGGGCGAGCACAAGAACAAGCAGGGTCAGATCCTGCGCACCCTGCCGACCCTGCTCATCCCGCTGCGCGGCGACCACGTCGCGATCAATCTCACCGCGCAGACCTCCGTCGACTCGACCGAGCACCTGGTCACCACGTTCCCGACGGTTCCGGATGCGGCGATCCGCTCGTTCCAGCTGACGATCACCGGCGGCAAGAGCGGGATCCTCGTCGTCACCGGTCACAAGAGCCTGTGCGCCGGGCCCCAGGTAGGCGACGTCGTCGCCATCGGCCACAACGGCAAGCAGAGCTCAAACGCGGTGGCGATGAAGACCACCGCGTGCGGATCGGGGTCGAAGACGAACAAGAAGCACTAGGGCTGGGGTCGGCGGCGCGTGCTGACTCCGCACGCGCCGCCGATCCAGCGGTGGTGTGGGCGATCGGTGCCGACCGGGAGCGAGGCGGACCTCGCACGCGTCGCGGCTGCGGTAGCCGCTCGGGCGATTGGTCCTGCCGAGCGGGTGTGATGTCGCACACGGGCTTGCGCGGGTGGGCGGTCGGGAGATTGGTGCTGCCGGGCGGGTCAGACGTTGCACGCATCCCCGAGAGCGGCGCGCGTGCGAGATGTGCGACCGCGTCGCTCCGGCAAACCCGGCCGGCGACCCAAACGACCCGGCCGGCGGCAAGACGATGCTGCTGCGCCTCGCAGCGATCACGCAGAAGCTGATCTCCCCGCAGCAGCCGCTCAAGCTGACCGTCGTCGTCATCGCCCACGACAGTGCCGGTGCCCACGCGACGCAGCGGGTGCCGCTCTACCTGTTCCCGCCGCGCAAGAGCCGGCCGCGAAAGTTCGGCTGAGCCGCGGCGGGCCGTGCGGCCGCGTGTCGTAGGGTTCCACGTCCGATGCGCACCGTCACCCTGCATGACACGCTCTCCGGAGCGATCCGCGAGCTTGAGCCTGCCCGGCCGGGCCGGGTGCGGATCTACACCTGTGGTCCGACCGTCTACGGCCGCGTGCATGTCGGCAACGCTCGCCACTTCATCGTGTTCTCGTGGTTGGCCCGCTTCCTGCGCCACGAGGGCTATGAGGTGCAGCTCGTCTCCAACATCACCGACATCAACGACAAGATCTACGCCGCCGCGGCGGCTGCCGGCATGCGCAGTGACGACCTGGCGGAGCAGATGACCGCGCACTACGTCGCCGACACCGACCAGCTCGGGCTCGGCCGGCCCGACGCCGAGCCGCTCGCGTCCGAGAGCATCGGAGGGATCATCGCGCTGATCGAGCGTCTGATCGAGACCGGTCACGCGTACGCGGCCGAGGGCGACGTGTACTTCTCGGTGCGCTCCGACGAGTCCTACGGCGAGCTCTCTCACCGCCAGCTCGACCAACTGGACCAGGGGGAGGGCGGCGAGGGACTGCGGCTCAAGCGCGATCCGGTCGACTTCGCGCTCTGGAAGGCGCGCAAGCCCGGGGAGGACACGAGCTGGACCGCGCCGTGGGGCCCCGGCAGGCCGGGCTGGCACATCGAATGCTCGGCGATGGCGGAGGAGACGCTCGGCGTCGACTTCGAGATCCACGGCGGCGGGTCGGACCTCGTCTTTCCCCATCACGAGAACGAGCTCGCGCAGACGCGGGGGGCGACCGGGCAGCCGCTCGCGCGGCTCTGGGTTCACGTCGGGATGATCCGCATGGACGCCGAGAAGATGTCGAAGTCGATCGGCAACACGTTCGGCCTCGCCGAGGCGCTCGAGCGCCACGGACCGGAGACGCTGCTCATGTACTTCGCCCAGGGGCATTGGCGCCAGCCGATGGAGTACGACGACGCCCGGATTGCCGAGGCGGCGGCGTTCTGCAATCGGATCCGCGAGGCGGGCAGGCGCCTGACCGACGGTGAGAGCCCGTCCTGGTCGCCGCCGCTGCGCGAGCGGTTCTTCGACGCGCTCGCCGCGGACTTCTCCACACCGCAGGCGCTCGCAGTGATCGCCGACTGGATCCGCCAGGCCAACGGCGAGCCCGCCGACACGGTCGGTTGCGCGGATCTCGCCGAGATGCTCGACATCTTCGCGCTGCGCGGCCTGCTCGACGCCGAGGAGCTCGACGTCCCGGCCGAGGCGCAGGCGCTGGTGGCCGCGCGAGAGCAGGCCCGGAGCGCTCGTGACTGGGCCGAGGCCGACCGTCTGCGCGATGAGCTGCGCGCCTTCGGCTTCGAGGTCCGAGACGGGCCCGACGGGCCCGAGCTCCGGCCGCTCTGACCGGATTCTTCGGAAGGACCCGCCCCCCGATGGGCGAATCCTTGCATGAGCGGTCTTCCCCACGCCCTCTTGCAACGGCGTGTGCATAACACCGCGTGCTCGCTTGACAGGCGGGCAGTGCTATGTCAATCTGCCGCCTGGAAATAAGGATCAACTCGAGCTTGAGGGCTCGGGTGTTCTGGAGGTCGGGCCGTCCAGCGCCCGGATTCTGGGGAATACGTATTTGGTGCGGCGCCAGGGGAGGTAACGCGCCACGACTTCATCCGAAGCTCGCTGCGCATGCGGCGACGGGAAAGGTTCGTCCGTGGCTCGACTCTCCTCATATTCTCAGTCTCAACCTAAGGTTGAGGATGGTTACCTGATCGCGTTGGCGAAACAGGGCCGCCCGGAGGCGTACGACCAGATCGTCCGTCGTTACTACGGGTTCGTGCGCCTGAAGGCCTCGTCGTACTTTCTCGCGGGCGGCGACGCGGACGATCTCATCCAGGAAGGGCTCGTCGGCCTCTACAAGGCGGTCCGGGACTACCGGACCGACCGCGAGTCGAGCTTTCGCAACTTCGCCGAGCTGTGCATCACCCGGCAGATCATCACCGCGGTGAAGACGGCCACCCGTAACAAGCACACGCCGCTCAACCAGTACGTCTCGTTCTCCAGCTCACCCGCCGGCGGCACCGGCGACAACGAGCCGACGCTCGACGAGGTGCTCCCGGGCTCGACGGTGCACGACCCGGTCAACCAGGTGATCTCCTCCGAGGAACTGCGGGCGCTCGTCGCCTGCATCTCGACCGCGCTCTCTGAGCTCGAGTCGCGCGTGCTCGGGCTCTACCTGGACGGCCACTCCTACGAGGAGGTCGGCCGCCGCCTGGGCTGCGACTGCAAGACGGTCGACAACGCCCTGCAGCGGGTCAAGCGCAAGGTCGGCGCGCACCTGAACGAGCGCGCGATCGCGGCTTAGCGGGGCTCGGCGATCGGGCCGAGGTTCGGCTCGGCGCCGTGGAGGTCGAACGCCCGGAACTGCGAGAACGTGTGGTGCTCGGGCCCGTGGAAGTCCGATGAGCCGGTCGTCAGCAGGCCGTGATCGGCGCACTCCTGCACCAGGAAGCGAACCTGATCCTCGCTGAAGGAGGGGTAGAAGACCTCGACGCCGTCGATCCCGTAGCCGCGAAAGGTCTCGAGCGCGCCCCGGACGTCGTCGATCTCCGGGATGTCCCAGAACGGGTGCGCCCAGACCGCGACGCCACCCGTGCGGTGGATGAGCTGCACCGCCTCCTCGACCGACGGCGCCTCCCGATCGATGAACGCGGCCTTGCCGTCGATCAGGTACTCCACGAGGAACTTGGTGGGCTCGAGCAGGCCTTCGTCGCGCAGGCGGGCCTGGTTGGCGGGGTGTGAGGTCACCGCCTGCGCGAGGTGCGGGCGGCCGATCGTCTTGCCCTGCGCGGTGCGCGCGGCCAACTGCTCGTCGTCGAGCTCGTAGCCGAGCTCGCGCAGCCGTGCCGCCATCTTCTCCGCGCGCCGCTCGCGGTCGCCGCGTGAGTGGGCGAGGGCGGAGACCAGTTCCGGGTGCTCGGGATCGATCAGGTAGCCGAGGATGTGGAGATCCTGCTGGCCGTTGTGACTGGTCGTGATCTCGGTCGCGTCGACCAGGCCGATGCCGGCCGCCTGCGCCGCGTCACGCGCCTCCGGCACACCTGCACTCGTGTCGTGGTCGGAGAGCGCGAGCAGTTCGACGCCCGCCGCCGCAGCGGCGGCGACGACATCGGCCGGCGCCAGCGCGCCGTCGGAGTGGACGGAATGGCTCTGGAGGTCGAAGGTCGGGGCAGTCATGGTCGGCGGAGGGTAGCGGGCCGAGCCGGCCCTCCCCGCCTTCGTCCTCGGAGCTAGGCGACGGCGGGTCGGCCGGCGGCCTGGGGCTCGGAGCCGACCCGCATCCGCCGCGCGGCGATCAGCCCGCCGAGCGCGACGACGCCGATCGTCACCGCGCCGAGACCGAGCCCGGCACGGGCCCCGAACGCACCCATCGCGGCGCCGACGACCGGCCCGCCGATCGGGGTCGAGCCCTGGAAGGCGACGAACCAGAGAGACATCACCCGGCCGCGCATCTCCGGATCGGCGGTCAGCTGCAACGTCGAGTTGCCGGTCGCCATGAACGAGATGTTGGCGACGCCGACGAGTGCGAGCGCGACGAGCTCGAGCGCGAGGCTCGGAGCGAGCGCGGCGAAGGTCATCCCGACCGTGAACACCGACGCGGCGAGCACCAGCGGGCGCAGTCCGGTGCGCCCGCGGGCGGCGACGAACAGGCCGCCGAACACCGCGCCGATACCCATTGAGGCGGTCATGAAGCCGAACGCTGCAGCGCCGCCGTGCAGGCCGCTCTTGGCCATCACCGGCAGCGAGACCTGGAACTCGTAGGTCAGGCAGCCCGCGACTGCCATCATCGCCAGCGGGACGAACAGGCCGGGCGTACGGCGGACGTAGCGCAGGCCCTCTCGCAACTGGCCGCGCGCGCGGCCGGCGGGCGCGGTTGGCGAGATCGCGCTCGTGTCCATGCTGGTCAGCGAGTAGACGACCGCGATGAAGCTGGCGGCGTTGATCAGGAAGCACTCCCCGGTCCCCACGGTCTCTATCAGCACCCCTCCGATTGCGGGGCCGATCGCGCGGGCGACGTTCACGAGCACCGAGTTGAGGCTGACTGCGTTGCGCAGGTGCTCAGGGCCGACGAGCTCCATCATGAAGGATTGGCGTGCCGGGTTCTCGAAGGCGTTGTTGACGCCGAGGACCGCCGCCAGCACGCCGATCTGCCACACGCGGACGGTGCCGGTGACAGTGAGCAGGCCCAGGATCAACGCCTGGACGCCCATTGCGCTCTGCAGCGCGATCGTCAGCTTGCGCTTGTCGACACGGTCGGCGACCACGCCGCCGTAGGGGCCGAGGACGAGCACCGGCAGCGTCTGCACCGCGACGATCACACCCAGCACGGTCGCGGAGTGGCTGAGGGTGTAGACGAGCCAGGACTGGGCGGTCATCTGCATCCACGTTCCGGCCAGCGAGATCGCCTGGCCGTAGTAGTAGCGGCGGTAGTTGGGAACCGACAGAGCCGCGAAGGTCGTACGCCCGGCGCGCCGTACGCGCGTCACCGATGCCCGTCCTTGAGCGCGGCGGCGAGTGCCTCGAGTGATCCGATCGCGTCCTCGAGCATTCGCCGGTCCGACGCCGAGAGTCCCGAGAGCGCCGCGTTGACGGCGTCGGTCCGCTCCTGGCGCATCCGCTCGGCGAGCGTATGGCCAGCGTCGGTGGCGGTCACCCACGCAGCGCGGCGGTCGGCGCTGTCCGAGGTCCGAGTGACGAGTCCCGCGTCCACGAGCTGCGTGACCGATCGCGAGAGCATCGTCGGGTTGATTCCCTCGCTGTCGGCCAGCTCGCTCAGGCGGACCGGGCCGTTGTGATCGATGGAGAGCATCAGCGAGATCCTGGTGGGGGTGAGCGCCGCATCCAGGCCCGATGGGGTCGAGCGCAGCTGGCGCGAGAGGCGTCCGATCACCACGCGCAGGCGGGTGGCGGAATCGGTGTCGAGAAGGGTGGCGGAAGAGGGCATCGAAGCGAATCGGAAGATACTTGCTTGCTGGCAAGCATCAGCTTAGCAACCCCTTCGTTTGCCCCGGGTTGGAAGGTGGAAACCCACCACCACTATGGGACTTCTGCTCTACATCATCGTTCTCGCCCTGCTCGGCCTGGTCGCGGGCGCGCTCGCGCGACTGCTCATGCCCGGCCCCGACCCCATGTCGGTCCCGGCGACCATCGGGCTCGGCCTGGCCGGCAACTTCGTCGCCGGTCTCATCTCGCTGGCGCTGTGGGGTCACGGCGCCCCCGGCCTCATCGTCTCCGTCGTGTTCTCGATGTTCATCCTCTGGTTCGTGCGCCGGTCGCGCGGAGGTGGGCTGTTCCGTCCGCGGGCCTGACCGGCCCGCGGGGGCGCGCAAAACCCGGAAATCCCCGCCGGATTCATGTCTTTCCTATGCTTCGCTCAGCGAGTGGGCTGCCCTGGTTCGGCGCCGGTCGGGCACAATGTCCACTGACTTTGTCGACAACACCAGGAGACATGCAATGACGCTGCAGATCGGGGCAACGGCTCCAGACTTCGAGGCCGACACGACCGAGGGCCACATCCACTTCCACGACTGGCTCGGGGACTCGTGGGCGGTCCTGTTCTCCCATCCCAAGAGCTACACGCCGATTTGCACGACCGAGCTCGGCTACATGGCCCAGATCAAGCCGGAGTTCGACAAGCGCGGCGTCAAGATCATCGCCCTCTCGGTCGATCCGGTGTCGGCGAACGAGGGCTGGTCCAAGGACATCGCGGAGACCCAGGGCGCCGAGGTCAACTACCCGATCATCTCCGACAGCGACTTCTCGGTCGCCAAGGCGTACGAGATGCTGCCCGCCGGTGCGAGCGGCGAGGCGTCCGAGCGCACGCCGGCCGACAACCAGACGGTCCGCAACGTGTTCGTGATCGGCCCGGACAAGAAGATCAAGCTGATCCTCGTCTATCCGATGACCACCGGCCGCAACTTCGACGAGGTGCTGCGCGTGGTCGACTCGCTCAAGCTCACCGCCGAGCACAAGGTCGCCACCCCGGCCCAGTGGAACCGGGGCGACGACGTGATCATCGCGGGCTCGGTCTCCAACGACCAGGCCAAGGAGATCTGGCCCGACGGCTGGGAGACGCCCAAGCCGTACATCCGGATCGTTCCCGACCCTGTGAAGTGACCCTCGGCCGGCTGGGCATCAAACGACGGCCCTGCCTGTGTTTGATGCCCAGCCGCCGTGCCGGCCGGTCAGCCGGCGGCCTCGGCGAGGCGCTCGAACTGCTCGTCGGTGAGCTCGATCGAGGCGGCCGCGACGTTGTCCTCCAAGTGCGAGACGCTCGAGGTGCCCGGGATCGGGAGCATCACGGGCGAGCGCTTGAGCAGCCAGGCGAGCGCGAGCTGTGATGGCGTAGCGCCGACCTCGTCCGAGATCTCCTCAAGCGGTCCGCCCGCGCGCGCGAGCTTGCCGGTCGCGAGCGGGAACCACGGGATGAAGCCGATCCCGTGCTCGGCGCAGTGGTCGAGCAGCGCCTCGGCCGATCGGTCGGCGAGGTTGTAGAGGTTCTGCACCGACACGATGGTGGCGGTCCGCTGCGCCTCGAGCAGTTCCTCGACCGACACCTCGGACAGTCCGATGTGGCGGATCTTGCCCTCCTGCTGAAGGCCGACCAGCGCGCCGAGCGATTCAGCCACCGGCACTGCGGGGTCGATCCGGTGCAGCTGGAACAGGTCGATCTGATCCAGGCCGAGCCGCCGCAGCGACAGCTCGCACTGCTGGCGCAGGTACTCCGGCCGCCCGACTGGCTGCCAGTCTCCGGGACCGGGACGGGCGAACCCGGCCTTGGTGGCGATCACCACGTCCTCGGGATACGGGTGCAGCGCCTCACGGATCAGCTCCTCGGACACCGTCGGACCGTAGGAGTCGGCGGTGTCGATGAAGTTCACCCCCTGCTCGACGGCGCGTCGCAGGACGCAGACCGCCTCCTGCGGATCGGCGGGCGGCCCCCAGACACCCTTGCCGGTCAACTGCATCGCGCCGTAGCCGAGGCGGTTGATCCGGCGGTCGCCACCGAGGTCGAACGTGCCGGACTGCGAGACGAGAGTTGTGGTCATGAGCTCCCTCAGCGGTAGGTGAACGACGCGACGGTCTGCGGCGGAGAACCTGTATAGAAGCTCTCCGCCGTCTGCACGGTCACCGGAACGGTCTGTCCGGCGGTCCCCGGAGGCGCCGTGGCGACCAGCGACTGGGACGATCCGCAGCCTAGAAGCGTCTTGACGGTCGTCACCGACGGGGAGGTGGCGCCACCGAACTGCACCGACAGCGGGCAGCTGAGGTTCGATCCGGCGATCTCGGTCGCAGTGCCGCCCGCCGCCGAGCCGGAGTCCGGAGTCACGGCGCTCACCTGCGGCGTCCCCTGCGGGTAGAGCCAGAACAGGTTGTGCGCGCCGGCGCTCGCGCAGCCCGTGACCGTGCAGGGCTCGACCGCGACGACGCCCGGGTTCTCGGCCACCGTGTCCGCATGCAGCACCCGATCGCCGGGAGCCCGGACCCGGTACTGGGTCCCGAACGAGAACGAGCGGGCGCCCTGACCGACGAACTCCAGGCCGATCACCTGCCCGCTCATCCCGCGGCCGTGGATCGCGAGCGGGGTTCGACCCGTGTCCGGTCCGCCGTAGAGACCGTTCAGGTTGCGCGCGTCCTTGGTGTTGACGACGCTGGTGATCACCGGGACTCCCGCGTAGGCGACCGCGCGCGCATTCGACTGGCCGCTCAGCGAGCGGACGCTGAATCCGACGACGAGTCTGCCGGCGGTGACCGCATGCGCCGGCACGCGCAGCACAAGCTCGGTGCCGGAGGCGTAGAGGTAATCGGTGCGCTCGGAGGTGAAGCTGCGCGGGTTGCCGAAGTCAGCCCAGTCCAGGTCGAGCGAGTTCAGTCCCGAGCCGCGCACAAGCGCGAGGGTCCCGCCATGCTCACTGGCCTCTGCGTCGCCACCGCCGACCGTGACCGATGCGATCCGCGGCCGGGGAACGTAGTCGTACTCGTCGGAGGCGGGCGCAGTCTCGCAGTGGCAGCCGCGGTGGGCGCGCAGGTCACCGAACGCGTCCTTCGGTTGCAGGCCTTCCAGCGGCGCCCGGATCGTCGCCGCTGCGCTCACCCGGGCGCCCTCGTGGACGCGGACCTGGACCTGGCACACGTCGTTGCGCGCGTTCTCGTGCCGGTAGACGCCGCGGTGCGGGAGCGGCGAGCAGCGGGTACGGGCGCTGCGGGGCGGTGGAACGACCGTGATCCGGTCGTCGCCGCGGACGCGCACGCTCGACGCCCGCTCCCCGCCGAACGTGACGGAGGTGACGCCGTGAAAGCCGGTGCCGAGGATCGTCACCGAGCCCCCGCCGCGGGCCGGCCCGCCGTACGGGGCGAGCATTCCCACGGTCGGAAGCGTCGCGTGCGCGCGCCGGTCGACGTAGCGGAACAGCGCGCGCGGCCCACCCGCGCTCGACTCGCCGTCCCGAAGCGTGACGATCACATCGACCGCCCCGTACCCGAGTTCGGCTGCGCTCGTCTGCGGCGGGACGGCCGCCTCGGCGGAGGGCAGGCGCAGAATCAGCGTGTGAGGGCCGCGGACACGGATCGCACCCGCGGCGATCCGGCGTGTGCCCACTTGCACCGAGGCAACCTGGGAACGGCCCGCGGCCGTGAACCCGTTGCCGTGGATGAGCAGACGCCCGCCACCGCGGGCCGACCCCTCGGCCGGCGAGAGGGAGCGCACGCTCGGCGCAGAGCCTGCGGCCGCGGCAGCGCATAGATAGCTCGCGAGGCCCGGGGCCCCGTCGACCCCGGTGAGCTGCGGGCTGCCGAGGCCGGTCGCCAGGTCATAGCCGCGGCCGGCACGGAACACGCGACCGTCGTCGAGCCCGTAGACGTCGTTGTTGCCCTCGCGGACATCGGTGAACGAGGCTGCATAGCTCGCCGGGTCGGAGGCCACGCCGTACAGCAGCGGCGCGGCGAAGCCCACGCCGGCGCGGGTTCGGAGGCTCTGTGAACAGGTCGAGGACGCGTTGACGAGCGCCAGGGACGCCGCCCAGATCGGGGCAGCCGAGGACGTCCCGCCGGTCGTCGTCCAGCCCGACCGATCGTGGGGGGAGCGGTAGGCACGGCTGTAGACCGTGATCCCACCCGTGAACTCGTCGGCCTGCGCCGACACATCGGGGACCAGGCGGCACGGGGCGCCGGGGGCGTGAGCGTCGCTGTCGCAGAAGCCGCCCCCAAAGCCGGTCTGCGCCTCGAACCTGTCCGCGTCTCGGTAGGCGCCTGAGCCCGGCAGCGCGATTCCGGGCACGCGCGCCGTCCGCTGCCAGGCGGGCATCGGCCACGAGTTCGAGATGCCACCACCGCCGGCGCCGTACGCGGTGCCGTCGTTCCAGGCGTGTTCGAGCGGCGCGCCCGGCGAGGCCGGCGTCCCGGTGTCGTCGATCGCGGTGCCCCCGACACCGACGACGAACGGCTGGCTCGCCGGATCGTCGACCGACAGCGGGTTGGTCGCGGCCGACGGCGCGGCTCCGGCCGCGCAATCGTCGGACCCGGAGTCCCCGGCCGCCGCGAACACGGTCTGGCCCTGGGCGGCGGCCTGCTCGAACAGCAGGTTCTCCGCCTGTTGCAGCCCTCGGTCCCCGACCTGCGCCGCCTGCTCGCACTCGCCCCAGCTCGTGGTGACGATCCGGTCGTAATCGGAGTCGATGATCGCGGCGTACTGCCCAAGCGCGTCGGTCTGTGGAGCGACGTAGACGTCGATCGCGGCCCCGGGGGCGAGCGCGGAGAGATCCTCGACATCGAGGTTGGCCTCGCCTTGACCGGTGCCGTACGGCTGGCCGCCGCCGACCTCGTGGATGTGCAAACGGCGCAACATGCTCGCCGCCTGAGCGGTCCCGAAGTAGCAGGCGTCGAAGCGTGCGAGGTCGGCTCGCAGGAAGGGCTCGAGCTCGTAGAGCGCGATCCGCTGGCCGCTGCCGTCGTCGCCCTGCTGGTAGAGCTGTCCGGCACCGTAGGCATCGGCGACCTGCGTGTCGGTGAGGCCGTTGTCATGGGTCGCTGCGGCCGCGGCGTCCGGGCAGGCGACCGGAGCGGTCGCCGCGGGGGCGGGGTTCGTCGCGCTCTGGCGGGCTTTGGGCACGTGCTGGGCGCGCGTCGCCCGAGGGGTGGCCGGAGAGCCGGTCCGGTGGGGGAGGACCGTGTCGTCGAGCCCGAGCACCGCGACGACCGCACCGGCCACGTTGCTCGGGAGCGACACCGGCGCGCCGGTCGCGTGGGCGGTGCGACCGTCGGCCAGCCGCACCGAGTCGAGCGTCGTGGCGAACGTCCGCGCCACCGCCTCGACCTGCCCGCTGAACGGAATCAGCAGATCGTCCGAGGAGACCCTCCCGACCCGAAGGCCCCCAGCGTGGAGCGCCGCGATGACCGACGTCCGGGCCGCCGGGCTCGGCCCGAAGCGCGCGGCGAAGCGGCCGGGCGCGAGGTAATCACCGAAATGCTCGGACCCGGGATCGGTGACCGTCGCGATGAACCGCCGGAGAGCCGCCGCGCGGGGCCGGAGGACGACGGTCCCGCTGAGCCGAGCGCCGTGGGCGAGCTGGCCGAGCCGGTGCTCGCCGCGCAGCAGCGCGGAGGCGGGCGCAATCGTCGTCCGCCGCGGGTGGGCCGATCCGCCCGCAGTCCCGAAGGCGAGCCCCAGCGCGAGCGCGGCGACCGGGCCCAGCAGACGAGGGTGAATGGGGCGCCGCACGAGGATCGCGGCACGCTAACACAGGGTGCGGGCCGACCCTGCCGGGATATGTTCTGGCGATGAGCAGCGACCGGCCGCAGAGTCCGCCGCCTCGGGTCGAGCGGTTCTTCGACGCGCTCCTCGCGCGCGACGGCGGTGGCGGCTCATGGCTCGGCCCGCTGTTGCGGGCGGCGCCGAACGGCCCGGACCGGCTCGGCGAGCTCGCCGAGCGTCCGGGCTGGCTGGAGGCCCCGATCGCGGTCCTCACCGAAACCGGTCGCCGCGGCGCGTTCGAGTACCCCGCGTCGGCGCCCCGAGCTCTCCTCGCGTGGTTCATCGACCATCCCGAGAGCTTGAGCCCGCCTCAGGGGCAGCATGCGAGCGCCGTGACGCTCCGGCTGCGACGCGCGCTGCTGGACGACGACCCACCCGGCGTCCGCGCCCGTGCCCAGGAGCGCGCGCACGACCTTCTGCGCCGCGGCGCGCCGCTCGCCGAGGCCTGGTGGCGCTTTGAGGAGGCGCACACCGCCGACTGCCTCCTGATGACCGATCGCCTCGTGCTGCTCGTGCAGGCGCGCGACGAGGGGTTCTTCCCGCCGCCAGCGACGGCGTGGTTCCCGGGTCGCACCGCGCTGGTGCGCGACCTGGAGGCCGCGCGGCGATTCGGGGACGGGGGCAAGGCGTGGGGAGTGCTCGTGCTCGGCGTCGAGGGCAAGCCGGAGGACACGGAAGCGCTCCCCCGGGAGATCGCCGCGGGTGCGCCGCATCTGGATGCGGCGCAACGCCGGGAGCTCGCGGCGGGATACCTCGGGGCGCTCAGCTGGTCGCAGGCGGAAGCCGCGACGGCCGCGGTTGTTCCGTAGTTAGTACGGATTGTCCAACGCGATGCACGAATAGGGACAAGTCCCGGCGGAGCGGCCGTTCAGAGGGACTGATTTCACCGATCCCGTCCCGACGGCGCCGGTCGGCAAGTGGACGTTTGTTCTAGGCGACGAAAAATCCACTCAAGCTGCCCGGCAGAGGTGCCGACCAAGGCCAAGGAGTGCGCATGGTTGCCATCACTCGCCCCCGCTGCCCCGGCACGGTTCGTGTCCGCGTCGCTGCGATCGCTGCCTTGAGCGCGATCGCCGCCCTGGCTGCGGCCGCTCCCCGCGCCGTGGCTGACGACAACCCGTCGGCCTGTCCCGGCGCTCGCGTCGAGATCACCCAGGCGCCGCCGGATCAGATGCGGCTCGCCGTTCTTTGCCTGGTGAACGAGCAGCGCACCGAGCGCGGCCTGCCCAAGCTCACGCCCAGCGCCAAGCTCGATCGTTCGGCGCAGGGCTGGACCGACTCCATGGTCGACTCCGACGAGTTCACGCACGGCGATGCGTTCACGGACCGCATCAGCGCCACCGGCTTTGACTGGACGACCGTCGGCGAGAACATCGCCACCGGCTACGAGACCCCTTCGTCCGTCGTGCAGGCCTGGATGCGCAGCCCCGGTCACTGCGCCAACATCCTCGACCCCGCCTACCGCGAGGTCGGGACCGGTGTCTCCGCCCGGCGCATCCCCCGGGCCTCGACGGAGCTGGGGACCTGGACTCAGGACTTCGGCCGTCTCATGGGCCAGCCGGCGCTGTCGGCGAACGACGGTCCGGCGAACGCCTGCTACCACTGACAGGCGCGGCGGCTCGCGGCTCCAGGGCCGGTTCGGTCTCACCGAGCGGTCCGCGCAGGAAGACGGCGATCCCGAGCACAACGCCCGCGAGCGTCCACAGCCCCCACCACGCTCCTTGCCCGAGCTGCGTCGCGATCGGTCCGGGGCACGCATCGGAGATCCCCCAGCCGATGCCGAACACGACCGACCCGACGATGTGCCGGCGCGCCGGCGGCTGGGGATCCCAGCCGATCGGCTCTCCGCCGATGAGCGCGCGGACGCCGAGTCGGCGCAGCAGCCAGCACCCGACGGTCGCGGTGAGCACCGCGGAGGCGAAGAACAGGAACAGGTAGGCGTGCTGGAACAGCAGCGCGCCGCGGATGACGACCGGGCTCGTCATCCCGCTCCACGAGAGCACGACCCCGAAGACGAGGCCGATCCCGAGCCCGGCGAGCCGGCGGCTCACGCGAGCGCCCGCGTGAGGAAGCTCACCACGATCGCGGTCCCAAAGAACGTCGCCGTCGCCGCGAGGCTGGCGCGTGAGAGCATCGCGTTGCCGCTCAGTCCGTTGCCCGACGTGCAGCCGTCCGCCAGCTTGGCGCCGAAGCCGATGAGCACGCCGGCGACGATCAGGATCGGCGCCACGAGCACCCGCCCGGTCCCGGTGAAGGCGGCGGTCAGCCAGCCGTACCCGTGGAAGTCCGGGCCGCCGGCGATCAGGGCGAACGCGGTACCCCCGAGGACGATCCCGACGAGCATCCAGCCTCGCCAGTCGAACCGCAGGCTGCCACGCGCGACGCGCCCGATGATTTCGGAGTAGCCGCCGGTGACGCCGAGCCGTCCGTTGAGCAGCAGCCGGCAGGCGACGACACACAGGCCGAGCGCCGGCCCGGCGACGTACCAGGGAAGTTGAGAGTGGAGCATCCCCGGATTGTCGACGGTGCGCGGTCCAATGGCAACTGAGCCGGTGCGATTTGCCGAGCCTCATCTGCATCTCACCGTCGGTTGGGAACGTTCGAGGGCGTGAGCTCCGGAACCCGTCGCTCTGCGGACCACCTCCCGCTGCTCGGGCGCTTCCTGCCCGTGCCCACCGAGGCGAAGGTGCCGGAGATCATTCTGCTCTTCTGGGTGGTCAAGATCCTCACCACCGCCGGCGGCGAGGCGACCTCCGACTTCCTCAAGCGCTACGGCAACTTCGGCGGCGGCGGCGTCGAGGTCGGCCTGTTCGTGATCGGGCTCGTTCTCCAGTTCACGACGCGCCGCTACCGGGCCGTCGCCTACTGGTTCCTCGCCTACGCGATCGCGATCGCCGGCACCGGCATCTCGGACTTCCTGCACCTCGACGTCCACATTCCGTACGCGGGGACCAGCCTGCTATGGGCCGTCGTGCTCGCTGCCATCTTCTGGGTCTGGCATCGCAGGGAGGGGACGCTCTCGATCCACAGCGTCCACACCCAGCGTCGAGAGGCGTTCTACTGGGCGACGGTGTTCGCGACGTTCGCGCTCGGGACCGCGCTCGGCGACTTCACCGCGATCGCGCTCAACCTGGGCTACCTGCCCTCGGGCATCCTCTTCCTGGTCATCTTCCTGCTGCCCGGCCTGGCCTGGTGGCGGTTCGGGTTGAACCCCATCGCTGCGTTCTGGATGTCCTACGTGGTGACCCGGCCGCTCGGTGCGTCGTTCGCCGACTGGATCAGCAAGGGGCGGCACGCGACCGGTCTCGGGTTCGGCGACGGCCCCACGGCGCTGGTGATCTCGCTCATCGTCCTGGCCCTCGTCGTCTACCTCGCGGTCGCGCGGCTCGACATCCAGGCCAACGAGGACGCGGTCGCCGAGGGCAACACCGCCTGACCGCGGCCGGCCGCTCTCAGCCGCCTCCGCTGACTGTTCCGCTTCCGCTTGAACTGCCCGACGAGCTCGTCCCGGCGCTGCTGCTCCCGCTCGTGCCCGAGGAGCCCGTGCCGGACGGAGTCGTGTGCGTCGGGGCGGGCGTGGTATGGGTCGGCGCGGGTGTTGTATGCGTCGGTGGTGGAGTGGTCTGGACCGGCGCCGTCGTCGTGGTGATCGGCGTAGACGTCGTTTCGACCGGTGTGGTGGTGGTCGGCGCGGTCGCGGCGGTCGTTGGCGTCTTCGCCGGGGCTCGGTTGGTGTGGGCGCGGGGATGGGCCGCAGGCGCGTGGCGCTGTCCCACCGTGGCAGCGTGATGGTGGTGCCGGTCGGCGGCGCGTGCGGCGTGGGAACGGTGGGCCGGGGCGGTGGCGGCGGGCTGCGTGGCGGTGGTGGCCGGCGAGCTGTGGTGACCGACCGAGTGGGAGACGGCCCTCGTGGGGGCGGCCGCCGCCCGGGTCGGGCCGTTGCTCGGGATCAGCGTCACGCCGAATCCGATCAGCACGGCGAGCAGCGTGACCGCGCCGATGACCGCCAGCTGGCGACCTTCGCTCGGCCCTTCGAACGGACTGGTCGACGGCCCGGGCGCGTCGGTGCTCCTCCGTCCGATCCGCGCGTCGCCGGCCGCAGTCAGACGCCGATCGGGTCGGAGCACGGGCTCGAGGTGATCGCCGACGACTCGCAGCCGGTACGCCAGTCCGGGCAGGTCGTAGTCGAAAACCGCCGTGCCGAGTCGCAGCGTGGTCGGCGACGTGTAGCGCCGCGGGCGCGTGCTCACGCTTGAGTCAGTCACGTCACCGTCCCTGGAAGCCCGGGCACTGCATCTCGGTGATCCCCTTTCCCGAGATCTCAAAGGTTGTCAATAAATGGTAGGACTTAGTACGGATGAAGAGATTCGGCTTCCCCGCAACATTCGCGCTCTTTGCGCTCTTTTGTGGCCCACTCGTCGGGTCCGCGGCGGCGTCGACCGGGCCCTTCGCGCCCACGGTCGACAATCCATTCCCGCCTTTCATCGGGACAACACTCACCGCGAGCCTGAATCCGAGCGGTCCCCTAGGGGACCAGCTCACCTGGGGGTCGTGCGCCACTCCGATCGGCGAGCTTCTGCCCCCGACCGGCTCGACGTATCAGCTCCAGGCCTCGGACAACGGGAACGACGTCTGCGCGCTCGAGCTCGATCTGACAAACGCTGTCGATGGGATCTCGGACCCGGTCGGTGCGGTCGGTCCGGCGCCGAGCCTGAACGCCGGTGCGGTCACGCAGGGCCAGCCCGTTGGTGTCGTGCAGGGCTCGTGGGGCACCGGGGCGAGCACCCCCGCGGACGCATGGTTCCGCTGCGACGCAGCTGGTGCGAAGTGCGTTCCGATCGACGATGCCTCGGGAGCGCAGGTCACCGGTCCGACATACGCGGCGACGCGAGCAGACGTCGGCTCGACGATCGAGGCATGGGAGACGGCGACGCCGGCCAACGGGTCGCCCTCGGTCACCGTGCCAACGCCGGCGACCGGGCTCGTCTCGGCCGTTCCGCCGGCGAGCGGGGCCCCGCAGACTGTGAGCGGGACACCGCAGATCGGCGACACGCTCACTGCATCGCCCGTCGGTTGGTCCAACGAGCCGACGTCGTACGTCTACCAATGGGACCGCTGTTCCGGCGGGTCGTGCACGCCGATCGACGGCGCGACGGACTCGACGTACGTGCCGGGGACGGCGGACCTCGGGGACACCTTGGTCGTGTTCGTCACTGGCGCCATCTACCCCGGCGCGTCGTACGGGAGCGTCGGCTCTCCCGCGCTCTCGTATCCGACGAACCCCGTGGTCGGGGTCTCAAGCTCCGGTGCTCCGAGCCCCAACCCGGGCATCGCGACGGTCGTCCCGGTCACAAACCCTCATGTGTCCGCCGTCGGCCGACTCACCGCGACGATGCGCTGGACCTTCCGCTACGCCCCGAGCTACACCCAGGTCGCGGCTCTCTCGGTCCAGGGACCGGCGCTGGGTGCGACGATCGCGACGCGGTGCAGCGGCAAGGGCTGTCCGTTCATTGCCCGCCGCGTCAAGGTCCGCACGCTGAAGCGGTGTCGGGCCAGGTCCCGCGGACACTGCCGGGCGCCCCGCAAGGTGAGCCTCGAGCGCCAGTTCCGTGGTCACAACCTCGCCGTCGGCAGCCGGGTGACGGTCACGATCAGCCGCGCGCACGACATCGGGAAGTACTACCGGTTCGTCGTCCGTCGCCGCCGGGCGCCCTCGGTGAGCATCAGCTGCGTCGCCCCTGGCTCGAACGTCCCGGGCAGGAACTGCACCGGGCTCTGAGATGCTGCCGGTCAGGCGGCGCTGCGGTCCCGTTCCCTCCGGGGGGTGTCCTCGACGAGCAGGATCTGGCGACCCGTGGGGCGGCTCCGGGTCGGCCGAGGGGTCGCAGAGCGAACGACGAGGAGCCCGATCGTGCCGACCAGCAGGCCGACGATCAAACCACCCGCTGCGACGCTGACCAGAAGCGGAACCATCTTCTCCCTCATCCGCGCGGACCTCGCCTCCAGATGCGTGCCCGTTTTTCAGACTATTGTTGCCCCAGAATAGCGAGTGCTAACCCAAAGTCGACCAAAGCGGAGCAGGCGCTCGGCCCAAAGGCGGGATGGAGGTGCCGGTGCAGCGGCCTGCTCGGGACTGACACCTAGGCTGTCGGCGAGCGCAACTCGACGAAAGGACCCGGCCATGGCGGGCGGTGCAGTGCGATGGGGGATTCTCGGCACGGGCGGAATCGCGAGCGCGTTCGTGAGCGATCTCCGTCTGACGCAGTCAGGCAACGTTGCCGCGGTCGGATCGCGCAACCAGAGTTCGGCGGATCGATTCGCGGATGAGTTCGGGATCGAGCGAAGGCACCGCAGCTACGAGTCGTTGGTTGCCGACCCGGAGATCGACGTGGTCTACGTGGCGACGCCGCATCCGATGCACCACGCCAACGCGATCCTCGCCCTCCGCGCGGGCAAGCCGGTGCTCGTGGAGAAGCCGTTCGCAATGAACGCGGCGGAGGGGATCGAGATCGTCGAAGCCGCGCGCGAGGCGGGACTGTTCGCGATGGAGGCGATGTGGACGCGGTTTCTGCCGCACACCGCGGTGATCCGTGACTGGATCGAGCGCGGTCTTCTCGGAGAGATCGTCACCGTCATGGCCGATCACGGCCAATGGTTTGCGGAGGACCCTGAGTTTCGGCTGTTTGCCCCAGAGCTCGGCGGAGGAGCGCTGCTCGACCTCGGCGTCTATCCGGTGTCGTTCGCGTCCATGATCCTGGGGGCGCCTGATCGGATCGTCGCCCTCAGCGACCCGGCGTTCACCGGCGTCGACGCTCAGACATCGATGCTGTTGGGCTACGAGAGCGGCGCCCAAGCCGTGCTCACCTGCACCCTGCGCGCCAAGAGCCCGATGCGTGCGTCGATCGTCGGCACGGACGCCCGGATCGAACTCGACGGCCGTTTCTATGCGCCGACCTCCGTGACGCTGGTTCCCAGATCCGGCGAAGCGACCCACGTGCCGTCCGAACACGAGGGCCACGGACTGCGGCATGAGGCCGACGAGGTCGCGCGGTGCCTTGCCGCTGGCGAGCTCGAGAGCCCATTGATGAGGCTCGACGAGTCGATCGCGATCATGCGGACGATGGACGCAGTTGCGGCCCAGGCGCGGCGCGAGGTGTAGATCAATCAAGGCGTCGCTCCGTCTCATCGACCGCCTTCACCCCGGTGAGGGGCGCTGGATGTAGGATCGGGCCCGCGCGGCCGTCGGCCTGAGTACGGCGTCGCGTCAACGGGATCGAATGAGGGGGATCGGGTATGTGGCGTAAATCTCGGCGCGCGGCCGTCAGTCGACGGGGTCGGCGCATCAGTGGGCTGGCCGTCGTGCTGGCTCTGGCGGTACCGGCGAGCGCGCTGGCGGCCGGAAAGGCGGTCAACATCGCGACTCCGTTCGACATCCAGCCGTCGAGCCCGTCGGTGGCGGTGGACCCGGCAGGCAACGCCGTGATCGCCTGGGCCAACGACAAGGATCTCGCAGGTGCGCCGGACCTCGTGCAGTACTGCGTCCTCCCGGTGGGAGCTTCCACCTGCGCGCACTCCGGCAGCCTCCAGGCTGCGGACTCGGCCGGCCACGTCGACGCCGTGCGGGTGCTCGCCGACGGCTCGACCCTGGTCATCCTGGCCGACGTCTTCGGTGCGGCGGGGGACACTGCGACCGACTACGAGCCCGAGCAGGAGTGGCAGTCCACCGACGACGGCGGGACCTGGACGGAGCAGACGAGCGGTCTCTCCGTGAGCAGCGGAATCATCGACGCCGACACTGTGCCCGTGGATGCGGTCATCCTTCCCGGCACGGGCCAGCTCGGGTACGGCTGGGTTACGGCGCAGGGGCCGCCGACGTTCAATGCGTTCTTGCTCGCGGGCGCTCCCGAGTGCTCGAGCGCCTCGTGCGCTGCCGGCTATGCGACGCTCGAGCCCAACACTAACCCCGATCAGCTCAGTAACGAGCCGGGACACTTCGCGTCGATCTCGTCAGGAACGAACGCCGGGGTGATGGGGATCTTCGACTCCGTCGAGACCAACGGCCCGCTCGGCTGCGCCGACAGCTTCGGCCTCGCCTACGTCTACGGGTCTGGTAACCAGAGCCCGTCGAATAACTACAACGTCTCGCCAGGCCAACCGAACACGGCATGGCGTGTCCCGGTCACGCAGGCCGACTGCAACCTCGAGTATTCGACCGTCGGCGGCGGTCCCAGCGGCTTCGGCGTCCTTGCCGACGACCTCGCCAACAGCACGGTGGTCTATCACCGCTTCGACGCCGCCACGGACAGGTTCGATACGCCGCTGGCGACCGTCAACGGCACGGCCGGCGAGCTGTATCCGGCTGTCAACCAGGACGGCTCGGGCAATGTCTACGCCACGTATCTGCTCGGCGGATCCGGGGGTAAGGTGGAGCTGTCCTACAGCGCCGACGGCGGCAAGACGTGGGCCGGCGCGCCGTTGGATTCCGACACCAACGGCTCGATCAGCGACGTCAACAGCTCGGTCAACGCGACGGGCCAGGGGTGGCTGGCGTGGTTCTCGAACGGCTCGGTGTTCGCCCAGTCGTTCAAGTCGGCCGACGCCATCACGCCCGCCTCGGTTGGCGGCGCCGCGACCACCAACGGCTCGACGGTGACGCTGAACGTCACCTGCGCCTCGTTCCCGTGCACGGTCACGATCACGCTCACGGCGCCTGAGACCGTGGTCGTCAACGGCCACACCGCTGCCGTCGCCGCAAGGAAGGCGAAGACCAAGGTCCTCACCCTGGGCAAGGGCCGGTTCACGATCACGAAGCGCGGGACCAGGAAGCTGAGCGTCAAGCTTTCCCGCACCGGCAAGAAGTTCCTGGCGGCGCGGAGCGGTCACGTCAAGATCAAGGGGACTTTCACCGAGACCGTGCAGAAGCACACGGCTCAGACCAAACGCACGTTCAGGCTCGCGCTGCCCAAGAAGAAAGGCAGGAAGTAGCCGGAAAGGAGGCAGCACGCGGCCAGGCCTGCCCGGTACGCCTGACGTCACTGACATCGAGAGAGCTCATTGACGGGCACGTGACCACCCGATAGATTCGCGGCGCGGCGCATTGTCGGGGCAATCTGGGCGGGCGCCGGAGGCCACCACTAGAGGAGATGCAGTGCTCTCACGTACCACCCTTGCGGTTGGCACGATTGCCGCGTCGCTGGCGTTCGCGTCGCCAGCGTTCGCCGCAAAGTCCGCCGCCACCTCCGGCTCGCCGACGGAATACGTCAGCAACAGCGGCTCGGACACCAACAGCGGCGGCAGCGACAACACCTGTCGTCTCAAAAGCAACCCTTGCCTGACGATCCAGCATGCGATCAACGAGGCGCCCGCAGCCGGCACGATCAACGTCGCAGCCGGACATTACCCTGAGCAGCTCACGATCGCGGGCAAGAACCTGACGATCGTCGGAGCCGGCGCCTCGTCGACCACCATCGACCCGAGCGCGCTCGCGACGGTGCCGGATGACCCAAACAGCCCCGGGACCGCTCAGGCCGACATCGTCACCTTCGAGTTCACGACCGGAGGCGGGCTCAAGAACGTCACCGTGGACGGCTCCGGATTCACCGAGACCGACTGCGGCACCGACTACGTCGGCGTCTACGCGCTCGACGCAACTGAGACGCTCAGCGGCGACACGGTGACCGGCATCAACCATGACACGGGCAGTGCCGGCTGCCAGGCCGGTCCGAACGGCGGCGTGTACGTCACGAACGACGGCAACGGCACCCCCGTGGCATCGCCCGAGGTCATCATGAACAACGACGTCGTCAGTCACTACAACAAGAACGGCATCAGCTGCGAAACAGTGCTGACGTCATGCACGATCAAGAACTCAACCGTGACCGGCGACGGCGCGACCGGGGTCACCGCGCAGAACGGCATCCTGCTCTATGCGATGAGCGTGGGAGTGGTCACGGACACGACCGTCGAGAACAACACCTACACCTCCCCGAACTACCCGAGCTCCTTCACCAATGCGTCCGGGATCCTCGTCATCAACTCGGGGACGATCACCCTCACCGGCAACACCACGAAGTCAAACGACGAGAACATCGTCGGGCTCGAGGACACGGCCGACTTCACGCCGGGTCCCACGGAGGGCCTGTGGCAGATCACCGGCAACACCGTGTCCGGCGCGACCAACGACACCGGCCAGAACGAGACCATGCCGGTCCCGCTTGGCAACACCATCGGGGATGGGATCGACCTCTACGGGACGAGTGCAGAGGTGGATGTCGATAAGAACAAGGTCAACGGAAACGCTGACTGGGGCATTGGCCTCTTCGGGGTCTCCGGCGCGCACGTTGGCGCGAAGAACCAGGGCAACACCGTGAGCAGCAATGCCGACGACGGGATCTACCTCGGCGAGAACACGGAGGGTTCGGGGGCGTCGGCGACGACGACGCCGAGTTCTGGCAACACCATCGCCTCGAACACTGCGTCCAAGAATGGGGACGACGGGATCCTGGTCCCGGGCGATGACTCGTCCGAGAACCCCCAGGCGACCGGCAACACGTTCAAATTGAACATCCTCGCGGGCAACACGCGTTACGACGCCGAGGATCTCTCGGCCGGCTTGGGCACCGCGGGCACGGCCGACACCTGGACGTCGAACACGTGCACCCCGCGGTCCGACAGCAACCCAACCGGGCTCTGCAAGTAGAGGCAGCGCGGTAGCTCCGCCACAGCGCGGACTCAGGCAGACGGGCGGGGACCCTCGCAGGGAGCGAGGGTCCCCGTTCCGTGTTCCTGGCGAGAAGCGTGCTTCAGGCAGGTTTGTCCGGCCGCTCGCTCAGGTCACCTCGGCGGCGGCCGCCTCGGCATAGGCGGCAGCGAGGCGCGCGGTGGCGCGTGGCTGATCGTCGGGCGGGGAGGACGCGCCGAGGTGCTCGGTGCGCAGTTCATCCATGAAAGCCGCCCACAGCTCGGGACCGCCCTCGGCCAGCAACTCTGCCCGCACGCGCAGCGTGGCCGTGGTCGGTCGATGGCGCAGCCCCCAGGAGCCGAGCGCTGCCATTACCGGCACGAGCGCGATGGCTGCCTCGGTGAGGCTGTAGGTCGCCCGCCGGCCGCGTCCGACGTCCTCTCGCGTGAGCAGGCCCCCGGCGACGAGGCGCCGCAGCCGGTCCGCCAGGATATTTGAGGCAATTCCCTCCTCCGAGTGTTTCTGCAGCTCGCGGAAGTGGCGGCGGTTGCCGAACATCACGTCGCGCAGGACGAGGAGCGTCCAGCGGTCGCCGATCATCTCGATCGTCGCGTTGATCGGACACCCGGAGCGCGGTTCGCCCGCAGGGGGCATGGCCATATCCTTCATAGTACTTGCAGACTGCAACCACTCTGATACGGTTCCGATCCGCGCGCCGCTGGTTGCAAGTCACAATCACTTTGGAGGAGAAGGATGGCCGACACCACCTGCCACATGTCCATGTCCCTTGACGGCTTCGTCGCTGGACCGGATCAAAGCCGCGACGACCCGCTCGGCAAGCGGGGCCGTGAGGTTCACAGCTGGCATCTCGGCGACGAGCACGCACACGAGGCAGACGCCACCGCCGTGCGCCGCTTGCTGCGCCCGCGGGGCGCCTACGTCATGGGGCGCAACATGTTTGGCCCGATCCGCGGCGAGTGGGACGAGGAGTGGTCGGGCTGGTGGGGGCCCGAACCGCCGTATCACGCGCCCGTGTTCGTACTCACCCATCACGCTCACGGGCCGATCGAGATGAAGGGCGGGACGACGTTTCACTTCGTCACCGATGGCTTCGATGCCGCCTACGCCCAGGCCCGCGAGGCCGCCGGTGCAGACGGCATCGACATCGCGGGCGGCGCCTCGACGGTGCGCCAAGCGCTGCTGGCGGGTGTGATCGACGAGCTCTGGCTCGACATCGCCCCGGTGCTACTGGGGTCCGGCGAGTCGATCTTCGACGGCGTCGCCGAGTTCGATTTCGAGCCCGCCGAGGTCCTCGACTCCCCGCTGGCGACGCACATCTGCTACCGCCGGGCGAGATGAGACGCCGGTGCTAGCCCTCCTCTTCGCGCACCTCCACACGGCCGGGCCATCCCTGGACGCACGCGATGCAACCACAGTCCTGCTCCCGGACAGCGCGGGCATCAAGCGGGAGCGCGAGGCCTACGTCATGCTCCGCGGCGCTGCGCTCGTCCCACACTAATCGTTGAGGTCCAGGACAGGGATGGGAGACGCGAGTGACGCGGCTTCGCCGGTCGCGATGATGGCGGTACCCAGGGCGAAGAACTCGATCATGTGGCTCCCCCAGCCGTGGCTCTGTTCGGAGAGGGTGACGCCGACGATGCCTTCGGCCTGGAGGTCCTCGGCCTCGGTCTGCATCCGCTGCATTGCTGCTTCGCGGGCGTCGTAGAGCGCCTGGGTGTAGTTGGGCAACTCGGTGTTGCGGCCAGTCTGCGCGACGGTGGTGAGTGGGCCGCGTCGGCCGACGTGGTAGACGCAGCAGCCCATGACCATGCCGACTGGTCGGTGGCCGGTTTTCAACAGCGTCCAGAAATCCTGCCCCGAGAGGTCGCTTTGGAATGGCTTGCCGTTGGGCGCGCGGTGCAGTACTCCGTCCTGGTGTTTAACCGCGGTGCCGATCGCGATGAACTCCGCCATGTTCGCTCCCCATTCGTAGCGGCCGATGTCCAGGCGCACGCCGACGATCCCGTCGGCGCCGAGCTCGTCGGCTTCCGCCTCCATGCGCGTCATCGCCAGGTGCCGGGCGCTGTACATGGCCTGGGAGAGCATGTCGAGCTCGCGACTGGCGGTGGGTCGGGTGACCTGCAGCCCAATATGGAAGATCGAGCTTCCGACGACGAGCCCGACCGGGTCAAAGCCCGCGTCGCGGACGAGCATGAACTCGTTGACCGACAGGTCCGAGGTGTACAGACCGGATTG
Source organism: Solirubrobacteraceae bacterium (assembly GCA_036501965.1). Taxonomy (GTDB): domain Bacteria; phylum Actinomycetota; class Thermoleophilia; order Solirubrobacterales; family Solirubrobacteraceae; genus Palsa-465. The sequence continues at coordinate 10,368 of DASXZK010000068.1, read as the reverse complement.
GTTTTGCTGCAGCCGCTGCTTAGCGGACTCCGGAAGTGCCTCCTCTGCAGCCTCGAGCTCGCTGCCGGGTGTCTCTTGCTCGTTGCTCATCGCGCTCCCAGTCGGATCGTGGTCTTGACCGGTGCCGCGGCCGGCCGCTCGGCGGGGCGGACCGCGGTGCCGGCACCGTGCATGGTGATCATCCAGCCGCGTCGCTTGGCCAAGCCTGAGCCCTTGACGCGGTACGGGATCCCCACTCGGCTGAGGTGCCAACCCTGGCGTGAGCTCGATGCCAGTGAGGAGCCGAGCTCGAGGGTCTCATGCGAGATCGCGTGCGAGAACTCCACGCCGACCGCGGTCGTGCCCCCGCACCGGCTGACCTGATCGCGCATCGCGGATCGAACGTTCGCTCGCGCTGCCTGGAACGCTTCGCCGATCTCGACAAGTTCCTGCACGCTCGTGGTTGTTCGCCTTCGCCGCAGACGGGTGGAGCGCGCCGCGGAGCAGAACGTCACGCTTGTCGAAGCCAGCAGCCCGGCGGGCTCAAAGCCGCCCTGCCTCAACTGCCAGTAATCCTGACCGGACAGGTCGGTCAGCGTCGGCGAGTCCGTCGGCTCCTGTCCCAGGATCCGCACCGCGGTCCCCGACACGGCGTACTCGAGCAGACCGCCGCCCAAATCGTGATCACTGCGGTCCAGGCAGACGCCGACGACGGCATCCGCGCCAACCTGAACAGCCTCGTGGCGTAGTCGATCGATCGCTTGGCGCCGCGCGAGATTCCACGCATCGCTGAGCATCTCCAGCTCACACATCACGTCCACGCCCCACATATAGCCCGAGATCTGCTGCGGCGAGGGTTCGGTGTACATCGCGCCGTAACCGCTCATACCCGCCGGCACCGCCCCAGGGCCCAGCGCGCCGAAGCCGGTCGTATGAGTGCCGCTCCGCGTGCCCGGCGGAAGCGCGGGCAGGTACTGCCAGCCCGCCCGCACCACGCTCGCTCCCATTACCTGCGCCAGCGGCTGGGGGCCGGCGCCGCGAAGCAGCGCGAACTCCTTGACCGACAGCCCGCTCGTAAACGCCGAACCGGGACCCGCCCGTCTGCTCACACCACCCGAAACCCCGGCGATGGGATCGGTGCCACGCAGGCCGGGCTCGTCATCGTCCTCCGCGCCCCCTGTACGACCCAAGAAGCCCACACCATCATCATGCCCACCCAGATCCGCCGGCTAACGCGGGTCGGTCGCCGCCCGCTTCGCCGGGCCCTCGCAACTTGCCTTGAGCGATGCCGAGCTGGGGAGCCTCAGAGCTCGAGCGGCTCTGCCGTCATCTCTCCGCCGGTGTCTCCCGTGTTCGGAGTCCCGTCGGGCTCGATGAGCAGCACCTCTGTTTCAACCTCTGCGTCCGGGCAGTGTTCGACCCCGCGCGGGACCACGAAGACCTCTCCCGGCTCGAGTGTCACATCGCGGTCTCTGAGGTGGATCGTCAGGCGGCCGCGGATGACCAGGAAGAAATCGTCGGTCTCGTCGTGCTTGTGCCAGACAAACGATCCCTTGGCCTTGACGATCTGGAGTTTGTAGTCATTCATGCGCCCGACGATCGCCGGGACGTAGGGCTTCTCCAGCAAAGCCAGCTTCTCAGCCAGGTTGACCTTGTCGACCATGTAGCACCTCGGGAGTCGATGAGACGGGACGCCTCATTCTCACCGAGCTCACCTGAGGAGCTCGGTGCGGTGGGCGTGGGCCCAGTCGGTGAAGCTGCGTGCCGGGCGGCTGGTGACTGTGGTGATGTCGCCCGTCGGCTTGGAGTTGTAGGGCTCCAGGGTGGAGCGGAACTGCTCGATGATGGCGTGGGCCAGCTCCTCGGGCATGCCGTAGGACACCCACTGCGCGACCGTGTCGGCGGGATCGGCTTCGGCGTAGCGCAGGTCGCGGCCCAGCACCTGGCTGAGGATCGCGACCTGGTCAGCGGGGCTGAGCGGTTCGGGGCCGGTGAGCTCGTAGACCCGCTGGTTGTGGCCGTCATCGGTGAGGCACGCTGCGGCGACCGCTGCGATGTCCGCCGGGTCGACGACCGCGGCCCGGCCAGCGGCGAACGGGGCGTGGACGACCTGATCAGCGGCGAGCATCGGTGCCCAGTTGAGCGCGTTGGACATGAACGCGGTCGGCCGCAGGAAGGTCCAGCCGATGCCGCTGTCGCGGATCTCCTGCTCGCCGGCCCGGTGCAGGGTGGTGATCGGGTCGGTGGCGCCGTGTCCGACGGCGAGCACCGACAGCTTGACGATCCGGTCCACGCCGCCCGCTCGCCGCGCCGCGGCGACGAGCCGGCGGTCGTGTGCGGCGGTGTTGAGCCCGTCGGTGAGCAGGAACACCGCGTGCACACCGTCCAGCACGGGTGCCAGGTCGCTGTCAGCGAGATCGGCCACGATCTTCTGGGTGCCGTCGGGGACAACCGCGTCAGGGTTGCGGGTGAGCACCCGGATCTGGTCCGCCTGGGCGGGGAGGAGTGCTGTGATGAGTTCTGAGCCGACGTTGCCGGTGGCTCCGGTGATCAAGATCATGAGTTCTGGTCCTTTGTTTGAGATGGGTTTCGGGGTGGGTTTGGAGTGGGCGCAGCTCCCGCGGGCGGGAGCTGCGCCCCGTGATGACACGGTGGGTCAGCTGACGTCGTTAGGCGTCTTGAACGTGAGAGCGACTGAAGGCGTTCAGACCGCGCCGACGGGAACCGCTTGGGTGTCGGCGTCGGAGGCCCCGTCGGTGCGGGCCGCCTTTGAGCGTTGGTGGCTGTCGCGCGAGGAGATCAGCACGGCGGCGAGGATCGCTCCGGTGATGGCGAGGCCGGCGCCGACGAGGAACGCCCGGTCAAAGCCCTTGGTCATCGCCAGGGCCGTGCTGTGGATGCCGGCGTGGATCAGGCTTTGGGTGCGGCTGTTGGCGATGGTCGCGAGGATCGCGAGCCCGAGCGCGCCGCCGATCTGCTGGGAGGTGTTGATCAGACCGGAGGCCAGGCCCGCCTCGTGCGGCTCGGTTCCGGTCACGGCGGCGATCGTCACCGGCACGAAGGCGAACCCGAGGCCGAAGGCCGCGAGCAGCGACGGGCCGAGCACATCGGCCAGGAATGAACCACCTGTCGCCGGCACCTGGGAGAACCACAGCAGGCCACCGGCGACCAGCACCATGCCGGCGATCAACGGCAGTTTGAACCCGACGCGGGTGACGAGCTGGGACGCGACCCCGGCCGCGATGATGATCCCCACCGCCAGCGGGAGGTACGCGATCCCGGTTTTGACCGGCGAGTAACCCAGCACGTCCTGGAGGTAGAGCGAGATGAAGAAGAACATCGAGAACAGCGACATGCCGATCAACAGCCCGACGACGTTGGCGCCGCGCAGGGTCCGAAGCCGGAAGATCGAGAACGGCATCAACGGGTCACGCTGGCGCAGCTCGATCGCCACGAACGCGATCAACAGCACCCCCGCGGCGGTGAGACAGACGATCGTGCGGGTCGCGCCCCAGCCGACGTTGACCGCGTCGACGACGGCGTAGACGAGCAGCGCCAGCCCGCCGGTGACAGCCACCGCCCCGGGGATGTCGAACGAGTTGCCGGCCTGTTCGCGGCGGCTCTCACGGAGGATCCGTGGCGCCAGTGCGGCCGCGGCGATCCCGATCGGAACGTTGACGAACAGCACCCAGCGCCAGCTCAGCCCGCTGGTCAGGATCCCGCCCAGCAGCACCCCGGCGGCGCCGCCGGCCCCAGCGACCGCGCCCCAGATACCGAGCGCACGGTTGCGCTCGGCCCCGTCGGCGAACGTCGTGGTGATGATCGACAGCGCCGCGGGGGAGACGATCGCGGCACCCAGACCCTGGACGACGCGCGCGGCGATCAGCCACGTCTCGGACTGCGCCAGGCCGCCCGCCAGCGACGCGAGTGAGAATACGATCAGACCGAGCATGAACATCCGGCGGCGGCCCAGCAGGTCGGCCATCCGGCCGCCCAGCAGCAGAAAGCCGCCGAACGTCAGCGTGTAGGCGTTGACGACCCAGGTGAGGTCGTCGCGGGAGAAGTGCAGGTGGGCGCCGATCGACGGCAGCGCGACGTTGACGATCGAGGCGTCGATCACGATCACGAACTGCGTCATCGCCAACAGCACCAGCGCGAGATTCTTGGCGCGAGGCGTGAGCGCGCTCACAGGCTCATCCCCAGCATCCCGCCCAAGCCCGACAGCGACGCGAACGCAAACCGCTGCAGCCGCGAGGTTCGGATCGCGGTCGGGTGCGCGTTGAACAGCATCGCCACGTAGATCGCTTGACGCGGACTGTGAGGTATTCCGGCGCCCATCCTCCCGGTCGATGCCAGCGACGCCATATCGCGAAAGAACCCCTCGTTGTCGGCGGCGGGGCGGTGGCGATTGATGAACCTCACCGGCTCATCGTGTGTATTTCGCAGGGTGTGCCGGTGACCGGGAGCCGCTGCGGCGCGCTCCCCCGGCCCATAGGTACGCCAGGTGCCGTCGAGCTTCACATCAAGCCGGCCCTCGACGATCTCAAAACTGTCTTCAACATTGTCGTGCACGTGCACCGGGGGACTGGGGCTGTGGGGACCAAGCCAGCTATTTGCCTCAAGAACTTCGCCGTCGGTGTCCTCGGCGGTGTGCACGATCTCCCACCACATATCCATGCCCGGGCGAAAGTCGATGCGCCGGGTCGCGGCAACGTGGGTTGCAGGGTCAAGGGAAGCGGTATTCACAGGGGCTCCATTGGGTCGTTGGTCCTTTATTGGTTGCGACTGTTGCGACGGGTCGTCGTGAGATCGACGTGATGCAGCGCCGGCGACGGCGAGGCATCGCTTCTCTTAGTCATTCACCATGGTTGACAAGCTGGGAGAACCTTCTCACGGCGCCTGGCGTTTGTCAAGCAAGGTGAACTACAATCGTGTGGGACATGCCGAAGAGCCTCCAGATCCTTCTCCGCGACGCCCGCAGCGCGATCGAGACCGCCGTCCGCGCCGAGCTCGCACAGAACGGCTTTGGCGATGTCACGCCCGCGCAGTCCGCGCTCTTGCGCAACGTTGGCGACGACGGTGCTCGCCCCAGCGAGCTCGCCGCCCACGCCGATGTCACGCGCCAGGCCATCACCAAGCTCGTCGACGAGCTCGAGCGGCTCGATCTCGTCCGCCGCGACCCAGACCCAGACGACGGGCGCGGCGTGATCATCAGATACACCGACCGCGGACGCGCCGGCGTCGCGATCGCTCGCGACCGGATGCTCGCGCTCGAGCGCTCCTACGCCACGCAGGTCGGCGCCGAGCGCTGGGCCGAGGTGCGCTCGACCCTCGAGACCCTATTCGGCGACGATTCCACGAGACGCTGAGCCACTCCCCGCTGCGCTCTAGAGTCCATTGTTCGATGAACGTAGAACTATCGGTCTTGGACCTCGCGCCGATCGGGCGGGGACAGACGGCGGCGGACAGCTTCTCTGGGTCCGTCTTGCTGGCGCGGCAGGCTGAACGCCTCGGCTATCAGCGCGTCTGGTACGCCGAGCACCACAACATGGCGAGCATCGCCTCGTCAGCCACGAGCGTTCTCATCGCGCACGTGGCGGCGCACACCGAGGTGATCAGGCTGGGGGCCGGCGGGGTGATGTTGCCGAACCACTCGCCGCTGGTGATCGCCGAGCAGTTCGGAACGCTCGCCGCGCTGTATCCGGGACGGATCGACCTGGGGCTGGGGCGCGCGCCAGGCTCGGATCAGAACACGATGTTCGCGCTCCGCCGCGACCCCAGCTCAGCGTCGAGCTTCCCGGATGACGTCAGGGAGCTTCAGGGCTACCTGCGCGGCGAGAGCCTGATACCGGGTGTCGACGCGGTGCCGGGCAAAGGCTCCAACGTCCCCCTCTACATTCTCGGCTCCTCGATGTTCGGCGCGAAACTCGCGGCGGCGTTCGGTCTGCCCTACGCTTTCGCGTCGCATTTCTCGCCCGGTCTGCTCGACCCGGCGATCGCCGCCTACCGACACGAGTTCCAACCCTCCGAGACCCTTGAGCGCCCGTATGTGATCGCCGGCGTCAACGTGCTGGCCGCGGACTCGATGGACGAGGCTCAGGCGCAACTGACGGCGATCAGGCGTACGCGCGCGATCAGCCTCTACGGCCGGCACCCTGGCGTGGACTCGAGCAGCATCACAGACGAGCAGGCCGATCAACTGCTCGCCGCCGGACTCGGCGCCCACGTCGACGAGATGCTCACCTTCACCGCCGCCGGCACCGCCACCGACGTCCACAGCTACCTCACCGAGTTCGCCGAGCGTGCCGGCGCCGACGAACTGATCACCGCCCATTACGCACCCGATATCGATGCGCGGCTGCGTTCGATCGAGCTCACCGCGACAGCGATGGAGCCGGCAACCAGTTAGCCCCTTGAAGGGGCCGTGGGTCAGCGACGTCGCGGCCTGGGGCGACTTGCTCGGCGCCTAAGCCGAACGCAGGCCTGCGGGTCGCGTCTCGAGACACCCCGCGAGTTCGCTCGGATCCGTGGCAAACGCGCCGGTCTGGCGGCGTTACGACGGAGGATCCCTTCCACGTCGAAGCAGGCGTCTATCGGGTCGCCTGACGCCCCTCCGTCAGCGGTTGATCCCGAGCGTCCGGCTTGTCATGGAAAGCGAGTGCTGCGGCGTGGGATGTGGTCGATCTTCAGACCCCTGGTCTGACGGTTGACCACCGTTGGAGGCACACGCGTGGCCTGCCAACGAAAGCGATCACGCCTCCGATCGTCCGCCAGTGCGTCTGACCACGAGAGATCATCCCAGCAGACGGGCGGCGGCGGCCCGCCATGCCGCTGGACTCGTGTACATGTGGGCGTGTGGGTGGGCGCCGGTGAGGGTGATCAGGCCCTCAAACGAGCTCATGCAGGCAACTCTCCCGCCGACGGACGCTCGCTGTTGATGATTGGCGCAGTCGGTCGCCGGCGCTACCTCTGCGACGATGCGCGGCGCCAGCAGTGCTCCGAGCGATGAGGACCACGCAGCATTGAAGAGCGGCGGCCGCTTCGGGCCAAGCAGTTCAGCGAGTGCGGATCACGAGCGTCCCCGCGAGGCGCTGTCGGATCGTTTGCCGGCGTGGCGACAGCAGTGCGGTCAACGCCATCAGCAGAGCGCCCGCCATCCCCCACAGGGCCTCTGACCCGTCGACGCTACGGATCCCGTGTGTTTTGTAGAACACCTCGCGTATCTTCATCTGCTGAGCATGGTCGCCAGCGTGTGGGCGCAGTAACTCCGTGAGCTGGGGCTCCAGCGCCAGCCTCTGAGCGCGGGCGGCATCGGATCGGGCTTTGAGCGGCGCCCTAAGGCGGCCGATCAGCAAACGCCACACGGCATCGACCATTGCGCCGACCGCGGCACTGCGGATGGTCACCGGTCCGCCGCTTTGCGCGTCGACTACCTGGATGCCGGCCACCCTCGCCCCAACGCCCCTCCAGTTGCGAAGGGGGGTCCCGTTCAGCGCCAGCGATGCCACCCGGAGCATCCGCCGGCCAAGCCTGGACTGTACGAACTTGGTCACGCTGCCGCGAGGGGAGCTCTCCTCAATCCCACGGGAGGCGGTCTCGTTGCTGCGACGCCGAACGCGCCACACCAGCGTCACGAGCCATGCACCGAACACAGCGAGGACGACCAGCAGATCAAGCGCCCCCGCCACGGCCCTCCGTCGCAGCGAAGCGACCTCAACATCAGTCCTAGAAACCAGCGACAACAACGCGCCTCCTCACCCCGCACATCGCCTGCCAGGCGACCCAGCGTTCGTTCCGTTCCGTTCGTGAGAAGTGAACCAAGTCCGTGGTCCGGACGCCCGCTTTGAGCAACTGCAGCCACGCACTTGGGGCGCTCGCTCGCGACGAAACAGCGTCGCTGCTCCGGTACGTCTGGGCCTGACGCGTCAGCGGTCGATGACGATTATGCGGTCTGGGGTGGGTCAGGTCTCGACGATCATGAGCGTCGCGCCGCCGGTGGCGAAGCTCGCGACATCGGCGCCGGCTGCCTGACCTTCGGAGGAGCCGAAGCCGCTGGCGAGCGCGTCGGCGTCGTCGAAGTGCAGCTCAGCCATGTAGTAGTAGGGCGCATGAGATCCGTCGGGGCTGCCAAGGACATGGCCGTGATCAAAGCGCCGCAGCCCGGGGACCTTTTCAGCCAGCGGGGCGTGGGTCTGTGTGTAGTGAGCGTCGAAGGCAACGGGATCCTGCGGCGGTCCGTAGAGAACAACGAGCTTGGCGGGCATGGCTCCTCCTTGATCGATTGGGCGGTCTGATCCTATGGCGCGGCCACAGGCCGGGAAAGTGCCCGCCCGCTTTGCCAGCCGTCCCAACACCTGCTTGGCCCGAGCTCACCACCGAGAGCCGTCAGCTCTTCTTTGAGTGCTCTCGGTGGATTCCAACACCCGTCTATCTGGCGCCGGGGGTCAAGCGGCATCAAACCTCCGATACACCCCAATCGACCTCAGCGCTTGCAGAGGTCCAGTATTTGCTGGGCCAGTCGTCGTCGAAGGTGAACGTCAACCCCAACGCAACGCTCCACGGCAAGTCTGCGATCCAGCTCACCTTCGACGGTGGTCGCTTCAGCTACTGGATCTCGCCCCGCACCTATCAGCCGCTGTAGAGCGAGGACCGCTCTGGCGCAGCTCCTCCGCGGTCCACGCTCGCTTTGTCTTTCAGAAACGAGCCTGCCCAAGCACCTGCTCTGCGACGAGCGGATCAGGCACGGCAGTCACGTTCGGCACGCTATCTGCGGCTGTGGCGCCCATTCAGACGGCGGCGTATGGTCGCCCGCGGAAGCTGGTAGTGGGTCTTTGATGTTCTCGTGCGTTTAGAGGCCTAGCTTGCGCACGCCAGCTTCGTCGAGGCCAAGTAAATGACCCACTTCGTGGCGGACGGTCTCAATGATCTTCGCACGTAGAAGCGGCTGATCTCTGCCGAAGTCACGCGTGAGGGTGTCCCGGTAGATGAAGATCTGATCGGGAGCGTCGTTGGCCTCGCCCCAGGGAAACCAGCGGGCGACCTGACTGAGGCTCTGCGCGCCTGGCGCGAACATTCCATACGCATGGTGTGCGGCACCGTCATCCGAAACGGTGACGGCAACACCGCGCAGTTGGGCCTCAACCTCCGGTGGGAGCGCGTCGAGAGCAGCGCGGACCGCTGCCTCAAAGTCAGCTTCGGAATGGATCGGCGCGTTCGCGGGAAGGTCTGGGCCAGGATTCGCTGCGGCGGCTCGCTCAGCGTCGCTCGCGAGCCTGTCGACTTTGTCCTCGAGCGCCTCGAAGGACTCCTCATCCATGCCTTTGATGTCATCGTCTGAAGGGCTCACCGGGTTGCAGACTACCGACGCTCCAGACGTCCGAAGGCGCTCGCTCTGGGACGGTTGGATCAGCCGAACTGGCGGCTAGCGGTTGCCGGCGCGGTCGCTTCCTCCAGTTGAAGCTCGCCGGAGCGGGTAGCTCAACCAGCACAGCGGTGCTCGTCGCGTTCTTCATCGCTGCCGGGCTCATCGCAAGCCTCTGCGGCGCTCATCACCTGGGTGGTTATCGGCCGGCTGCTCAAGGACCGAGGATGTCCCGGACGGTGTGGAACTTCGGTGGCGGTCCGGGTGTGATGTGACTACGCGGCGGCGACGATAGCGGCCTGTTCGGTCGGGGGGTGGTTGGGCTGGTGAAGGGTGAGGTCGCGCTCGACGCGGGCGGCGAGCTTGGCGAGGTCGTGGTAGCCGATGATGCGTCGGAACTGCTGCTCGGCTTCGAGCATTCCGGCGGCGGTCCAGCGCAGGCACATCTCGCCGTTCTGCCAGTACTTGACGTTCCGTGCGCTGCGGCGCACGCACTCGATCATCGACTCGCACGGGTTGGTCGATGCCAGCGTCTTGCGCAGCGAGCCTGTGACGCCGAGCCGGGTGACGGTCAGCGTCTCAGCCATCCCCTCGCGCAGCGACGCGGCCGCGCCGGGATGCGAGCGGTCAAGCTCGCTGGCGAGCGTGGTGAGCTGCTCGAGCGCCCGCTCGTAGTCGCTGTCCGCCCACGCCCGTCGCAGGCGGCGCTTGACCAGGTCACGGTCACGCTCGGCGAGGTGATCGAGGACGTTGCGCTCTTTGTGGATCTGGCAGCGCTGGACCGGGGTGCGCTTGCCGAGGACGTCGTTGACCGCGGCTCGGAGCGCTTTGGAGCCGTCGATTACGACCAGCACGCCCTGCTCGACATCCAGTCCGCGGTGCACGAGGCTCTGAGAACAGCTCGCGCTCTTCGCGCACGATCTCTGAGATGCGCTTCAGCAGCCGCCGAGCAACCCGCAGCTGCGGGCTGGGGGTCAGCCGGGCGAGCTGCCGCGTGAGGCGCGCGCAGATCTGCGGGCCGCGCAGCG
>DASXZK010000067.1:0-40196 GCA_036501965.1 Solirubrobacteraceae bacterium | reverse complement strand
CTGGGCTGGTGTCGACCGCGGCCGGTGCGCCGACGGCGGTGGCGGCGGTGAGGTCGACTGCGGGTGGGACCGCGGCGGCGGTGGGGTGGACTGCGGGCGGGACCGCGGCGACCGTAGGATCGTCCGACGGCGGAACGACGGCGGTGGAGTGGCTCATACCGGTAAGAGCCTCCGACGGGCCGATTTTCACTCCCCGGCGGCCCGTGATGTGTCCGTGCGCCTCTGATCAGGAGGGTGCGCGGACCATCACAACCCCTGCGACCCGTTCGATCACCGATTGGCGACGAGGGGAGAGGAACACCGTGAGCGGCTCGATGAGCCCGACCGCGCACGATGACGCCATCACACCCAGGCACGAGGTGGCGCTCTCCCGGATCTCGTCGTCATCGCGCTTTGACGCGTCCGGATCGTCGCTGAGCGCGTCATGTCGCTCCTGGATCCGGCGCACGGTCTCAGCATGGCGCTCCTGGGAGCGCTCGAACCTCGGGCGGTTGAGGCGGCCGAGCGCGCGACGCAGGAGGTAGCGCAACAGCTCGCGGGTGGCCATCCGAGCAACGGGGACATCTCCACCGCTCGCCGCCTCCGCCCAGCGGATGTGGAGCAACTGCTGACCTGGACTGATGCGGCTGCGTGTCAACAGCCGGGCGACGCGAGTCCCGATGTCGATCACCTCGACGCGACGCCGTCCCACCTCGCCCTCGCCGAACGGGGACAACATGTAGCGGTTGACCAGTTCGGTGATGCCCTCGTCCGTCCCTCTGGTCCATGCCCAGACGACCGGCGCGCCGAGCACGACCAGGCCGCCGCTGGCGTCGAGCGCGAAGTCGATGGCCCCAGCGCACGCGCGCCGCCACACCGGCGCCACGTCGGGGTCGATCGACACGAATGTCGCCACGACACCATCCTCCCATCCGGCGGATAGGCTCACGAACGGAATGCCCGACGAGCTCTTCCTGATCGACGGCAACAGCCTCGCCTACCGCGCGTTCTTCGCGCTGCCTGAGTCGATCGCGACGTCGACCGGGATCCCGACCAACGCGATCTTCGGCTTCGCGTCGATGTTGGTGAAGATCCTCACCGACTACGGGCCGAAGGCGACGGTGGTGGTGTGGGACCGCGGGCACAGCGGCCGCAAGGAGGTGTACGCCGAGTACAAGGCGCAGCGCAGCTCACGCCCGGACCTGCTCAAGGAGCAGTGGCCGGCGCTCGAGCCGCTCGTCGAGGCGTTCGGCTACCGCAACCTCGGCATCGACGGGTACGAGGCCGACGACGTGATCGCTTCGATCGCCGAGCGGGCCAAGCAGGAGGAGCCGCCAATCCAGGTGATGGTCGTGACCGGCGACCGCGACGCCTACCAGTTGGTCGACGACCGGGTGTCGATCATGACCACGAGCCGCGGGATCACCGACACGAAGGTGTACGACCGTGAGGGCGTGATCGACCGCTACGGGATCTCGCCCGAGCTCGTGCCGGACTTCATCGGGCTCAAGGGCGACACCTCCGACAACATCCCGGGCGTTCCGGGGATCGGCGACAAGACCGCCGCCGACCTGTTGCAGCGCTTCGGCTCGCTGGAGAACGTGCTCGCCTCGATCGACGAGATCTCCGGCGTGAAGCGCAAGCAGAACCTCACCGAGCACGCGGACGACGCCCGCCTCTCAAAGCAACTGGCGACGATGCAGCGCGAGCTCCCGCTCGACGGCCTGGATATCGGGGATCTCGTCTCCCGCGAGCCAGACCGCTCGCAGTTGCGCGACACGTTCCGTGAGTTCGAGCTGCGCGAACCCCTGCGCCGCCTCGAGGAGGCGCTCGGGTCCGCCGACGCGGCCGCGCCCGCCCCGATCGCCGAGCACGCGATCAGCGCGAAGACCCGTCAGGCGGACCCCGGCGACCTGCCGAAGACGCTCCCCGAGGACGCGGAGATCGCCCTCGCGGTCCGCGCGCCCGAGGTGCCCGACGACGCCCTGTTCTCGGAGACCGATACGAGCTTCGAGACCGGGGTGTACGCCGCGGCGACCGACACCGTCTACAGCGGTCGCGCCGAGCGTCCCGAGGATCTCGTCACCGCGATCGCGACCCGCCCGGCGATCGCCCACAACGCCAAGGCGCTCGGGCTCGTGCCCTGGAACCTGGTGCACGACACCGAGGTCGCCGCCTATCTGCTCGAGCCCGCGCGGCGTGCCTATCCGTTCCGGGAGCTGTGCGAAGAGCGAGGTTTCGCCACCGACGTGCCCGACGGTGCGGGCGCCGACGCGCGCCTGGCGCAGGCGCTCGCCGAGTGGCAGCGCGAGGAGATCCGCGGCCGCGGGCTCACCGAGCTGCTGGGCGAGGTCGAGCTGCCGATCGTCCGCATCCTGAGGGACATGGAGCTCGCCGGGGTGCGCCTGGACACCGAACGGCTGCAGGAGATCTCCACGAGGGTCAAGGAGGAGGCCGATCGCCTCGAGCGCGAGATCTATGAGCTTGCCGGCACCGAGTTCACACTCGGCTCGCCGCGCCAGCTGGAGGAGGTGCTGTTCACCACGCTCGGCCTTTCGCGCAAGCGCCGGGGCAAGACCGGCTACTCGACCGACGCCCGCGTGCTGCAGGCGATCCGCTCCGAGCATCCGATCATCCCGAAGATCGAGCGCTGGCGTGAGCTCACCAAGCTCGCCCAGACCTACCTCGACGCCCTGCCGCTGCTCGTCGACGAGAACTCGCGTCTGCACACGACGTTCAACCAGACCGCCGCGACGACCGGGCGTCTGTCCTCGAACAACCCGAACCTTCAGAACATCCCGATCCGGACGGAGCTCGGCCGGGAGATCCGGGCCTGCTTCGTCGCCGCGCCGGGCAACCTGCTGGTCTCCGCCGACTACTCCCAGGTTGAGTTGCGGCTGCTCGCCCACATCGCGGGCGAGGACGTGCTCAAGGAGATCTTCCGGCGGGGGGAGGACGTCCACACCGCCACCGCCTGCCGCGTGTTCAGGGTCGAACCCGAGCAGATCGACCCGGGGATGCGCTCGAAATCGAAGATGATCAACTACGGGATCGTCTACGGCCTCTCCGCCTACGGGATGGCCGACCGGCTCGACATCCCCCAGGAGGAGGCCGCGGAGTTCATCGAGCGCTACATGGCCGGCTTCCCGGCGGTCGCGCGTTTCATCGAGGAGACGATCGAGCAGGGGACCGAGGCCGGCTACGTCTCGACCCTGTTCGGCCGCCGCCGCCAGGTGCCCGAGCTGCGGGCACGGCGCTGGGAGATGCGCAAGCAGGGCGAGCGCTTCGCGGTGAACATGGTGATCCAGGGGACCGCCGCGGACATCATGAAGGTGGCGATGGTGCGCGCCGACCGGGCGCTCGCCGAGGCGGGCCTGGAGTCCAAGCTCGTCCTGCAGATCCACGATGAGCTGCTGTTCGAAGGCCCTGAGCACGAGGCCGAGCAGGTCCGTGAGATCGCGGTCAGCGAGATGGCCGCCGCCTACCCGCTCGACCCGCCGCTCGCGGTGGAGGCCGGCATCGGGACCGACTGGCTGAGCGCGAAGTAGCGCCCCGGCTGGCGCGCCGCCACCGCGGAGTGTGGCGGCGGCGCGAACGGCGGTCAGCTGATGTGGAAGATGAAGTCGTACTCCTTGCCGCCGTCAAGCGCATTGAGCTTCATCTGACCGCGGGCGTCGCGGTAGGCACCGGTGCCGCCGGTGATCGACAGCACCGAATTGTGCGTGTCGTAGTAGGGGCCCTGCACTGTGATCTGCCCGTGCGGCAGGAACGTCGTCCACAGGCACTCCCAGGTGCCGGTGCTCACGTTCAGACGCACGCAGAACCCCTCGTCGTGGCCGACCTGCATCGTGTTCGCGGGGTTGAAGACGGGATTGGTGAAGGTGAGCGGATCACCGGGCTCGTCGGGGCCGCCGGGCACCGCGCGCTGCTCGGTGTCGGTGATCGCGTGCTCGACGACGGTCACCGTCTGGGCGTGGTGGCGGTGGTGACTGGTGGCGTGCGCGCCCGCCGCCGTGGGGAGGGCGAAGGCGGCGGCGGCGCCGGTCGCCGCGAGGCCGGACAGAGCGAGGAAACGGGCGGTGGGCATGGTGCCTCCTGGGTTGATGCGGGACAACGAAGCGCAGAGCCTCGCTCACCGGGCCGCCGACCTCAAGTTGCGCGTGCCGGGACCGAATGATCAACTAATGGCGATCGATCTCGATTTCGGCGTCTCCCGGCAGCGGGACGACACCGACCCGGACACCGAGTCCGGGGGTGCACCTGCGCCTACCTCACCCGATCGCGGCGGCTCGCCGGTCCAGAGCAGCGGAGGCGTGTGGCCGCTCGGCGACATCGCCCTGCGCACCGATGGGGTGGGCGAGCTGGCCCGCGCGGCGGGCAAGGCGTTCGATGATCTCGGGCAGATCACCAGCGAGTTCTCCTGTGGCGCCGCTCGCAGCTCTGTGGCGGCGTCGACGATCTCCGAGCATGTCGACGAGCTGAGCGCTGCGCTCGCCCAGGTCTCCGCCGCGGTCGAGTCGTTGCGCGATGCCGCGGGCGAGACGACGGCGTCCGCGGGCGAGTCGGCCTCCGCGGCCGCAGAGCTGGCGGCATGCGGCGCAGACGGGCTGCGGGTCGTGGGCCCGCTGATCGACGCGGTTGCGCTGATCCACACGCACTCGGAGGAGGTGCATGATCGGATCGAGGCGCTCTCGACACGGGAGCTCGCCGAGATCGAGTCCTTTTCGACCGTCATCAACCGGATCGCCAGCAACACGAAGCTGCTCGCGCTCAACGCGGCCATCGAGGCGGCTCGCGCCGGTGAGCACGGGCGCGGGTTCTCAGTGGTCGCCGAGGAGGTCGGGCGACTCGCGTCGGAGACCTCGGCTCAGACAGGCCGGATCAGCGAGACCATCGAGCGCGTGCGCACCGAGATGAACGCGACTGTGGCGGCCGCGGCGAGCGCGCGTGAGGCATCGGCGCAGAGCGCGGACGACGCGGCTGCGGGACGCACGGCACTCGAGCGGATCGGAGAGCTCGCCGAGCATGTCGACGCGCGAGTGACCCACATCGCCTCGCTCGCCGAACTGCAACAGGGTGATGTGCAGGCAGTGCAGGGCAACCTTGAGACGATCACGCTGCGCGCGCGGGAGATCGAGGATCAGGCGCGAGCCGCGGCCGCCCAGCAGCTCGAGCTGTCGGCCTCGACCGAACGTGCCTACGCCGTGGTCGGGCGCTTCGACACCGGTGGCGCACTGACCCGTCTGCGCGGGCGTGCGGAGCGGCTCGCCGACGATCTGCGTGTGGTGCTCGAGCACGCCGTCGACGCGCACAGGGTCTCGCTGCGCGGCCTGCTCGAGCTGCGCTACGAGGAGGCGCGCGGCGCCTCGATCCAACGCTTCGCGCGCCTGTTCGACGTCAGCCATGCGTCGCCCGACGGATTTGAGCCCGCGAAGTTCCACACCGCTTACGACGCCCTCGTCGACGAGGCGATGATGGAGCACATGGACGCCGTGCTCGAAGAGGAGCCGGGGCTCACGTTTGCGCTTCCGTTCGACCTCAACACGTTCGCCCCGGCCCATAACCGGACCTTCAGCCGTGCCATCACCGGCGACCCGGCGACCGATCTGGCCGGCAACCGGACCAAGCGCTTCTTCCTGGAGGCACCGGCACTGGTTCGCGCCTCCCGGATGGAGCTCGGGGCGTCGCTACCCGACTCGGTCCTCACCCGCGGGCAGATCCAGGCTGCGGGCGCGCGCCTCAGCGAGCCCACCACGGGTACCCGCCCGCCGTTCCTGCTGCTCACCTACGCGCGTGACACGGGCGCGGTGCTGAGCACGCTGTCGGTCCCGCTCTACGTACACGGACAGCGGTTCGGCTGCGTGTGCCTGGGCTGGGATCCAGAGCGGCTGCGCTGAGCGGCCGCGGCTCGTGGGCAGCACTGGTCGCTCAGGCCGGCGCGACGGACACCGTGCGGAACCGGCCCCCGCGGGTGGGAGCCCCATTCACGAACGACGGATGCGCCACGTCGAGATAGTGACCGAACGACCAGTCGACGAAGCGCTTGGTGCCCATCGCGGTGACCGCCGGGCCGAGCAGCCGCGGCGCGACTCGCGGAACCAGCCGCTGGACACGCAGCATCCAGGCGAACGGGGAGGCGTGGTCGGCGGAGAACCGGTGGTAGCGGGCCAGCGCCTGCGCGCGCGATTGTTCGCCGGCGATGACCCGCCGGAGCTCGCGACCGCAGGCAATCCCGAAGTACAGCGCGGTGCGGATCCCCTCGGCGGTGAGCGGCAGGC
The DNA here is from genome assembly GCA_036501965.1 of Solirubrobacteraceae bacterium. Classification (GTDB taxonomy): domain Bacteria; phylum Actinomycetota; class Thermoleophilia; order Solirubrobacterales; family Solirubrobacteraceae; genus Palsa-465. Next base: position 33,939 of record DASXZK010000067.1, on the reverse strand, counting down.
AGTGGCCGGCGGAGTCGCCGACGAAGAAGACGCCGTCGTCGGTCGCCGGGCGAAGCGCGTGCGGGATCCAGTTGCCCTGGTAGCGGACCGTGTCGGCCTCCAGGTCGGCGGCCAGGCGGATCGTCGGCTCCTTGACGTGAAAACGCGGATCGAAGGAGCCCACTCCGATGCGCACCTCACCGTCGGCCGGGAACGACCAGCCGTATCCGGCGGGCACATATCGGCGATCGATCCAGATCTCCAGGTCGGAGCCGCCGCCGAACGGGTGGACCTCCAACCCCCGAGAGAGCAGGGCGTCCGGCGGCTGGACGTTGTCGCCGACACCGAGCACCCGGCGCCACCCGAGCCCGTCGACGATCAGTGGCGCGCGGAGCTCACCGCGGTCGGTGACGACGACGTCGCCGCGCCGCTCGATCACCTTGGCGGTCTCGAACGCGACGTCGGTCTGATCGGCGAGCAGACGGCACAGGGTCCGGTAGTCGAACGTGGAGAACGTCCAGGGCAGGTCGTAGCGGACCGTGGCGTGCGGTGTGTGGATGACGAGTTCCCCGAACGTCTGCTGGAGCGCAGCGGTGAGCCCGAGGGCCTTGAGCCAGCCGGTCGGGATCCCGCACGCGGAGGTCTGGCGCTCGCCGATCTCGTAGCGGTCGATCATCAGCACCTCGGCCCCGCTGCCGGCTAACTCACGCGCGACCGCGAGTCCGGCGAAGCTCGCGCCACAGATGAGCACGTCGCAGTCGCGATCGAGCGGAGTTCGCTCATCTCCGCGCTTGGTGGCTCTGCGTGGCATCGGCGCAGCATGATAGGTCCGGGCCGACGAGCCGCCGAGCGGGGTCGCCGACCCCGTGGGAACCCCGCCCACAGCGGGGCCAGGACGGCTATCCTCGGTGGACTCATGTCTTCAACTGCAACCCTGACCCCACCCCCAGAGATCCCGAACGCAAAGGTCGTGGAAGGCTCCGACGGCCTGCTGCTCGAGATCGACGGGAAGATCGTCCCCAACTACGACGCGACGCTGCACCCCTTCACCGAGGGTGACGTCGTGACCGGCCACGTCGTCCGGATCGACAACGACGAAGTCCTCGTTGACATCGGCTACAAGTCCGAGGGCGTCATCCCCTCCGGGGAGCTGTCGATCCGCAAGTCAGTCGACCCCTCCGACGAAGTCCAGCTCGGTGAAGAGGTCGACGCGCTGGTCCTCACCAAGGAGGACCAGGACGGTCGCCTCATCCTGTCCAAGAAGCGTGCCCGCTTCGAGAAGGCGTGGCGCCGCATCGAGGCCGCCGCCGAGTCCGGTGAGCCGGTCGAGGGAGCGGTGATCGAGGTCGTCAAGGGCGGATTGATCATCGACCTTGGGGTGCGCGGCTTCCTGCCCGCCTCGCTGGTCGACATCCGGCGCGTGCCGAACCTCGACGAGTACATGGGCTCCTCGATCGAGTGCAAGGTGATCGAGCTCAACCGCAGTCGCAACAACGTGGTGCTCTCGCGCCGCGCGGTGCTCGAGGAGCAGCGCAAGGAGGACCGCGAGCGGATCCTGGACCGTCTGCAGCCCGGCCAGGTGGTCGAGGGCACGATCTCGAACATCGTCGACTTCGGCGCGTTCGTCGATCTCGACGGCATCGACGGGCTGATCCACATCTCCGAGCTGTCGTGGTCGCACGTCAACCACCCGTCCGAGATCCTCTCGATCGGCGACACCGTGTCGGTCAAGGTGCTCGACATCGATCGCCAGCGCCAGCGGATCTCGCTCGGTCTCAAGCAGACCCAGGAGGATCCGTGGCAGCGCGTCGTCGATACATACAACATCGGTGACGAGCTCGAGGGCACGGTCACGAAGGTCGTCACGTTCGGCGCCTTCGTGGAGATCCTCGACGGTGTCGAGGGGCTCGTGCACATCTCCGAGCTCGCGCAGCACCACGTCGAGAACCCGCGGGAGATCATCCAGCCGGGCGACCCGGTGCGCGTGAAGATCCTGGAGATCGACTCCGAGCGCCGGCGCCTGTCGTTGTCGATCAAGCGCGTGGAGGGCCAGATCCTCCCGGTGCGCCCGATCGAGCCGGTGAGCGGCGGCGAGGAGGGGGGCGCCCCGACCGACGATATGCCCGAGCTCGGCCTCTCCGAGGACGTCTTCTCCGACGAGATCGTCACCGGCGATGCCGAACTGGCCGATATCGCGCCCGAGCCTCAGCAGCCGGCCGAGGCGGAGTCCGCGGCGGAGGAACCGCAGGCCGTCGCCGATGTGCCGGTCGCGGACGATGTCGCGGAGGAGCCCGTCGCCGAGGACGCGGTCGAGGAGCCGGTCCCGGAGGAGAGCGCCCCTGCTGAGGAGAGTGCCCCCGCCGACGAGCCGGTCGCCGACGAGAGCACTCCGGCCGACGCCTGACGATTCGCCCACCGCATCTGGCGCGGCTGGTGTCCCGTTCATCGGGCTGACCGGCGGGATCGGCGCCGGTAAGTCGACCGCCCTCGCCGCGCTCGAGCGGCTGGGGGCCGCGACGCTGTCGACGGATGCGGTCGTGCATTCGCTCTACGAGACCGACGCGGTCCGGGCGCTGGTCGTCGAGCGCTTCGGGGAAGAGGTTGCGCCGGGAGGTGTCGTGGACCGCGCGGCGCTGGCCGCCCGGGCATTCGCCACCGAGGAGGACCGGCACTGGCTGGAGCAGATGCTGTGGCCGCGGGTGGGGGAGGCCGTGGGGGCGTGGCGCAAGGCCCAGCAGCGCGCAGAGCCGCCGCGGCGCGCGCTCGTCGTGGAGACGCCGCTGTTGTTCGAGGCGGGGCTGGATCGTGGTTATGACGTGACGATCGCAGTCGTCGCGGATGAGCAGATCCGGTCATCGCGCGCCCAGGCGCGCAGTCATCGCGCGCTCGCCGAGCGGACCGCACGCCAACTTTCGCAGGACGAAAAGGCGCAACGTGCGACCTGCACCGTGGTTAATGATGGAAGCGAAGCCGAGCTTGAAACCAAGCTGTCGGCCATTCTTGACAGACTCTGCCGATGAGTTCTTCGACCGCCACGCGCGGCGCTCGCCGCGGGAGTCCCGCAGCTGGGCGCGGGGCGGGCGAAGCGCGGGGTCGTGGAGCCGGCGCGGCGCGGCCGCGCAGCGCGCGTCGAGCGGGTCGGTTACGGCGGACTCGCCGCGGGCTGGCCGCTGCGGTGGCGCTGGGTGCGATCGCGCTGCTGGTCGTCGTGATGATGCCGCTGGCCAAGCGGGCGGTCGTCACCGAGTTCGGCCTGCCGCTGCGGTACGCCTCGACGATCCGCCAGCAGGGAGCCGAGAAGCACGTGCCGCCGCCGTTGATCGCCGCGGTCATCTATGCCGAGACGAAGTTCGACCCGCGGACCTCACCCACCGGCGCCGAGGGGCTCATGCAGGTCGAGCCCCAGACGGCGCTCGACCTCGCGCGGCGCTCGGGAGCGACGTCGTTCTCCGTCGCCGATCTTCAGCATCCCGCGACGAACATCGCGTACGGGACCTACTACCTGCGCGAGCTGCTCACCGAATACCACGGCTCCGAGGTGCTTGCGCTCGCCGCCTACAACGGCGGCGAGACGAACGTCGACCGCTGGGAGTCGGTGGCCAGGACGCACGGGCACACACTGACGATCGCCGAGATCCCGTTCCCGGAGACCCGCGCGTACGTGGCCAAGGTGCTCGGCGCAGAGCGGCGCTACGCGCGCACCTACCCCCGCCAGCTCGGCGAGTGAGCGCTGCCCGCCGCGTCTCGCGCGAGCGGGTCGCGGCGCTGCACGGCACTCGCGATCGCCTGTAACAGGAGCAGCATCGCCATGGCGACGGCCGCGACCGACACGAGGTACCAGGGCCACGGCCCGAGCACGTTCAGCAGCGAGCCATCCGCCGGCTTGGCGGCCAGGAACATGTAGTCGGCCCCGCGGATCAGGGCGTCGGCGATCCCCGCGCAGACCGCAAAGGCGCATGTCGCGGCGAACGTCCGCCACCAGGCGCCCGGACGCGGATAGAGGCGCATGCCGAAGGCGAGCACCAGGCCCGCGACGATCGCCACCTCGTGGTACACGAAAAACGTGAAGTAGAAGGCGCTCGGGAATGTCCACGCAAGATCGGGGGTGAGCGTCGCCTGCAGCGAGGCGGACAGCGACCACATGTAGACGAGCTCGGCGAGCAGCTGGCGGCGGGTCCAGAGCGCGATCGCGGTGGTCACCGAGATCGCGTCGGTGAGCTGCAGCGGCAGGTCGTACCGCACCGTCCAGATGTGGGTCAGGAGGTCGGCGAGGTACTCGCCCGCCCAGGCGGCGATGATGAGCACCGCGAGGGCCCGGCAGAGGACCGTGGCGGCTGCTCCGGGGTGTCGGCGGACGACCAGGATGCAGGCCGGGCAGGCGAGCACAAGCACTGCGAGGGCCGCCAGGTGAGGTGGTGAGAACTGGGGCACCGGCGTCGATCTTCGCCGGACCGACCGCTAGCCTCCGTTAAGGATCTGCGATGCCCCAGTTCGAGCTCGATAGCGCCTTCTCGCCGACCGCCGACCAGCCGACGGCGATCGCGTCGCTGGCCGAGGGCGTTGCCGCCGGAGAGCGCTTCCAGACGCTGCTCGGCGCGACCGGCACCGGCAAGACGATGACGATGGCGGCCACGATCGCGGAGATCCAGCGCCCGTCGCTCGTGATCGCCCACAACAAGACGCTCGCCGCCCAGCTCTGCAACGAGTTCCGGACGTTCTTCCCGAACAACGCCGTCGAGTACTTCGTCTCCTACTACGACTACTACCAGCCAGAGGCCTACGTCCCCGCCAGGGACCTGTACATCGAGAAGGACTCGGCGATCAACCAGGAGGTCGACCGTCTGCGCCACGCGGCCACGGCGGCGCTGTTCGCGCGGCGCGACGTGATCATCGTCGCGTCGGTCTCCTGCATCTACGGCCTCGGCTCGCCGGAGGTCTACGACGAGAATCTGCAGACCCTCAACAAGGGCGAGATGCTCGACCGCGAGCGGCTGCTGCGCAAGCTCGTCTCGATTCAGTACACCCGCAACGACACCGCGCTCGCGCGCGGCACCTTCCGGGTGCGCGGCGAGACGCTCGAGATCTGGCCCGCCTACGCCGAGACCGCCTACCGGATCGTGCTGTTCGGCGACGAGGTGGAGCACCTGCAGCACTTCGACCCGGTGACCGGCGAGCTGATCGAGGACGACATCGAGCACGTCGCGATCTGGCCGGCCTCCCACTACAACGTGCGCGAGGGGATGATCGAGGACGCGGTGACGCAGATCGGCGCCGAGCTGAACGACCGCTGCGCCGAGCTCGAGTCCCAGGGCAAGCTGCTCGAGTCCCATCGCCTGCGCCAGCGCACGCAGTACGACATGGAGATGCTCCGTGAGCTGGGCTTCTGCTCGGGGATCGAGAACTACTCGCGGATCCTCGACGGCCGCAATCCGGGCGATCGCCCGTACTGTCTGCTCGACTACTTCCCCGAGGACTTCGTCTGTTTCATCGACGAGTCACACCAGACGGTGCCGCAGATCGGTGGCATGTCCGAGGGCGACCGCTCTCGCAAGCAGACGCTCGTCGACTTCGGCTTCCGGCTCCCGAGTGCGATGGACAACCGGCCGCAGACCTTTGCCGAGTTCCTATCGATCACTCCGCAGATGGTGTTCGTCTCCGCTACCCCAGGCGAGTACGAGCGGACGCACTCGCCGCGGATCGTCGAGCAGATCGTGCGCCCGACCGGGATCGTCGATCCCGATGTCGAGGTACGGGAGACACGCAACCAGATCGACGATCTGATGAACGAGATCCGTGGCCGCGTCGATCGCAACGAGCGCACGCTGGTGACGACGCTCACCAAGAAGATGTCCGAGGACCTCACCGACTATCTGCTCGAGATGGGCTTCAAGGTCCGGTACCTGCACTCGGAGATCGACACGCTCGAGCGGATCCAGATCATCCGCGATCTGCGCCTCGGCGAGTACGACGTGCTCGTCGGCGTCAACCTGCTGCGCGAGGGACTCGACCTGCCCGAGGTGTCGCTGGTCGCGATCCTCGATGCCGACAAGGAGGGGTTCCTGCGCGGGGCGACCTCGCTGATCCAGACGATCGGTCGGGCGGCCCGCAACGTCGACGGCAAGGTGCTCATGTACGCCGATAAGCAGACCGCGGCGATGGAGACCGCGATCTCCGAGACCGATCGCCGTCGCGCGATCCAGCTCGCCTACAACCGCGAGCACGACATCACGGCTGAGACGATCGTCAAGGGCATCTCCGACATCGCCGAGTTCCTGATGTCCGACTCCAAGGTGCCGAAGTCCCGGCGCCGGCGCCAGCGCGCGGCGAGCACGATGGAACCGGCCGAGATCGAGAAGGCAATCGTCGAGCTGGAGGAGGAGATGCTCGCGGCGGCGGAGGAGCTGCGGTTCGAATACGCAGCCAAGCTGCGCGACGAGATCCGCGACCTCAAGCGCCAGCTCGACAAGGTGGCGGCGACGGGCCGATGAGCGGGGAGGGGGCAGGGCCCGTCCATCCTTCGCTTGCCGCCACAGCCTCCAAGCGGGTCCAGGCGATCCTGGAGGCCGCGGAGGCAAGCGCCGAGGAGATCCGGCGCGAGGCGCAGGACGAGGCGGAGGCGACTCGCGCCCGGGCCCACGCGGACGCCGGGAGGGCGTCGGAGTCGATCGACGCGGCCGTGCGGCGGCTCGAGGAGCTCCATGCGGACCTCGGCGCGCTGATCACGTCGCTGCGGACAGGGGAGGGGGCGAGCGCGCCCTCCGCGCCGGAGGCGACTGCTGCGCCCACGGCACCCGCCAAGCCCAAGGCACCCGCCAAGACCAAGCCTGAGGCACCCGCCAGGGCCGAGGCACCCGCACCGGCCCAGGCCGAGGCACCCGCCAAGGCCGAGACAGCTGCAGGCGAGCAGGACGCGGCAGGCGTCCGGCTGATCGCGCTCAACATGGCGCTCGACGGCACGCCGCGCGAGCAGGCCGCGCGATTTCTCGCCGAGAACTTCTCGCTCGAGGACCCCGAGCGGCTGCTCGACGAGGTCTACGCGAGCGCCGGGGGCTGAACGGTCTCAGCCGCCGTGGCGCCGGTCGCGCCGCTCGGCACGACGCTCCCGGTGGTCCGCGTGGCGCTCGGCGTGATCCGCGTCCCGATGACGCTTCTGCTCCAGGCGGGCCTCGGCGGCGTCGAGGTCGGCGGCCGGTCCGTACAGGTCCCAGCAGTTGCGCAGCAGCAGGCCGATCACGCCGATCACGACGAACAGCGGCCAGAAGAACCCACTCGCCCCGCTCCCGATCCAGATCGCGGTGCAGACCGCGAACAGGCCGAGCGAACCGCCCGTCTCCTGGATCGTCCGGCGCACCAGCTGGGACCGCCGCTCACGGAGGGAGAGCGCCATCTGCTCGGGCGTCGCCGGCAGATCCCTCCGCAGCTCGTCGAGGTCGCCCAGCGTGCGAGCGGAATAGGCGGCCTGCACCCGCTCCTCGAGCTCGTCGGTGTCGATCCGCCCGGCAACTGCATGCGCGCGCAGCTCTCCGGCCAGCTGCTCACGGTCGGCATCGGAGGCCCTGAGCTGCGGCTGACGAGGAGACGACCCGCCCGGACGCACGATGTCCTCGCTCATAGCGAACAAGATACGTGAATCCGCCCGGTTCAATCGCGAACACGTGTTCGCCCTTGGTAGACTCATCGTGCGTGGACCAGATCGTCGTCTCAGGTGCCCGTGAGCACAATCTCAAGGACATCGACGTCACGATTCCGCGTGACTCGCTGACCGTCATCACCGGGTTGTCGGGGTCCGGCAAGTCCTCGCTGGCGTTCGACACGATTTACGCCGAAGGTCAGCGTCGCTACGTCGAGTCGCTCTCCGCATATGCGCGGCAGTTCCTCGGGCAGATGGACAAGCCCGATGTCGATTCGATCGAGGGCCTGTCGCCCGCAATCTCCATCGACCAGAAGACGACCTCGCGCAACCCGCGCTCGACGGTCGGCACGGTCACGGAGATCTACGACTACCTGCGGCTGCTGTGGGCGCGGATCGGCCACCCTCACTGCCACATCTGCGGCCGGCCGATCGCGGGCCAGTCCGCCGAGCAGATCATCGACCAGGTGATGGAGCTCGAGGACGGCACCCGCTTCATGGTGCTCGCTCCGATCGTGCGCGGGCGCAAGGGCGAGTACGCCCGCCAGTTCGAGGAGCTGCGCGCCGAGGGGTTCGGCCGGGTCAAGGTCAACGGCGAGCTGCGCCGGCTCGACGAGGAGATCGTGCTCGACAAGAAGTTCAAGCACGACATCTCGGTCGTCGTCGACCGGCTGGTGATGAAGCACGACCTCCGCAAGCGACTGGCCGACTCGATCGAGACCGCGGTGGCGCTCGCCGACGGCCTGGTGGAGATCGAACTTGTCCCTCGGCAGGGCGAGGAGACGTCGGAGAAGCCGAAGATCCTCACCTTCTCCGAGAAGTTCGCCTGCCCGGTCCACGGTCCGTCGCTGGTCGAGCTCGAGCCGCGGATCTTCTCCTTCAACGCCCCGCACGGCGCCTGTCCGCGCTGCACCGGGCTCGGCTCGCAGATGGAGATCGACCCCGATCTCGTGGTTCCCGATCCGTCGCTGTCGATCGGCGAAGGGGCGATCGCGCCATGGGCCGCGAGCGCCTCCAGCTATTACGACCAGCTCACCCAGGCGATCTCCGAGCGCTATGACGTCGACCTCGAGACCGCGTGGGAGGATCTGCCACCCGACGCCCAGGAGTTCTTCCTGTACGGGACGAACGGGGAGCGCATCCAGGTCTCCTACCGCAACCGGTTCGGGCGGCGTCGCTCGTACTCCACCCAGTTCGAGGGGATCGTGCGCAGCCTGGAGCGCCGCTACCGGGAGACCGACTCCGACGTCTCGCGCGAGAAGATCGAGGAGTACATGACGCTGCGTCCGTGCCCGGACTGCAAGGGCGCGCGGCTACGCCCCGAGTCACGCGCGGTCCTGATCGACGGCACCGCCATCCACGAGTTCTGCCACCTGTCGGCGCGGCGGGCGCTCGAGTGGATCCGTGAGCGGGAGTTCTCCGAGCACGATCGCCGGATCGCGCGGCTCGTGCTGCGCGAGATCGAGGAGCGGCTGCAGTTCCTGGAGAACGTCGGGATCGGTTACCTGTCGATGGACCGCGGCTCGGCGACCCTGTCCGGCGGTGAGGCGCAGCGGATCCGGCTCGCGACCCAGATCGGGTCCTCGCTGGTCGGGGTCCTCTACATCCTCGACGAGCCGTCGATCGGTCTGCACCAGCGGGACAACGAGAAGCTGATCGCGACGCTCGAGCGGCTGCGCAACCTTGGCAACACGGTGCTCGTGGTGGAGCACGACGAGGGCACGATGCGCGCTGCCGACCACATCGTCGACATCGGTCCGGCCGCGGGAGAGTACGGCGGCCGGGTCATCGCCGAAGGCACCGCCGACGAGGTGGCGCGCGTCGAGGCGTCACCGACGGGGCAGTTCCTCGCCGGGACGCGGCGGATCGAGATACCGGCCAAGCGCCGGACCCCCAGCGGCTACATCGAGATCAAGGGAGCGGCTGAGAACAATCTGCGCTCCGTCGACGTCAAGGTCCCGCTGGGCGTGCTGTGCAGCGTGTGCGGAGTCTCGGGCTCGGGCAAGTCGACGCTGGTCAACGAAGTACTGCTCAAGTCGGCCTCCAACGCCTTGCACCGCACGCGCGTCCGGGCCGGTGCGCACAAGAAGGTCACCGGGCTGGACCAGCTCGACAAGATCATCAACGTCGACCAGTCGCCGATCGGACGCACTCCGCGCTCCAACCCGGCGACCTACATCGGACTGTTCGACCAGATCCGCGAGCTGTTCTCAAAGACCCAGGAGGCGCGTGCCCGCGGCTACAAGCCCGGTCGGTTCTCGTTCAACGTCAAGGGCGGACGCTGCGAGGTCTGCCGCGGAGACGGCCAGATCAAGATCGAGATGCACTTCCTGCCCGACGTCTATGTGCCGTGCGAGCAGTGCCACGGCAAGCGCTACAACCGCGAGACGCTCGAGGTCCGGTTCAAGGGCAAGACGATCGCCGACGTGCTGGAGATGCCGATCGAGGAGGCCGTCGAGTTCTTCGCCCACATCCCGAAGATCCGGCGGCGGGTTCAGGCGCTCGTCGACGTCGGCCTGGGCTACATGCGGCTCGGCCAGCCGGCGACGACCCTGTCCGGCGGCGAGGCCCAGCGCGTCAAGCTCGCGGCCGAGCTCTCCAAGGTGGCGACCGGCCGGACGATGTACATCCTGGACGAGCCGACCACCGGACTGCATTTCGCCGACATCCAGCGGCTGCTCGAGGTTCTCGACACGCTCGTCGAGGCCGGCAACTCGGTCGTGGTGATCGAGCACAATCTCGACGTGATCAAGGTCTCAGACCGCTTGATCGACCTCGGGCCCGAGGGCGGCGACGAGGGCGGCCAGGTGATCGCGACCGGGACGCCCGAGCAGGTGGCGAAGGTGGAGGGCTCTCACACCGGGCACTTCCTGGCCCAGTTGCTGCCGGCGGCGCGGAAGGCCTCTGCGAAGGCACGGCGGCGCAACGGCTCGGCGTCCACGAACGGATCCGCGGGCACGAACGGATCCGCCGGAGCGAACGGGTCGACGAGCCGGAACGGCACCGAGGCCAAGCAGGGCCCGCGGCCCCGCGCCAAGGCGGCATCCAAGCGCTGATGTCCGAGCCAGCGCCCGGGCCCGACCGGCCCGGGATCGCCGAGCTGAAGCTCTGGGTGCAGAAGTGGCGGTGGTACGAGCGCAACGCCCTCCCGTGGAACCGCGCCCGGATCCACTACGAGCTGATGCGCCGCGGCGCGTTCGCCCGCTGGCCGATCCACGGCAACCTGCTCGAGGCGTTGCGTGAGGACCGTCTGCGGGTCGGCCGTGAGACGCTGTTCGAACCTGGGGTGTGGATCACCGCCCCCGGCGCGGCCCGCGTCCACATCGGCTCAGGGACGTTCCTCAACCTCGGGGTCATGGTCGCCGCGATGGAGCTCGTCGAGATCGGCGACCACTGCATGTTCGCCAACGGCTGCTTCATCACCGACGCCGACCACCGTTTCGACGATCCCGACCGGCCGATCACCTGGCAGGGCTTCACCACCCGCGGCCCGACCCGCATCGGCGACAACGTGTGGTGCGGTGCCAACGTCGTCGTCACCAGCGGCGTGACCATCGGCGAGCGCTCGGTGATCGGCGCGGGCTCGGTCGTGACCCACAACATCCCGCCCTTCTCGGTCGCCGTCGGCGCCCCCGCCCAGGTGATCCGCACGATCACCTACGACTGACCCCCGCGTGGCTGCGAGGTCCCGGTTGCGCTGGCGCGGTCGCGACTCTGGGAACCTCGAGCCGCGCTCCGCGCCTGGTCCTTCCCAGAGTGACCCGACGACGACGGTCAGATCGTCCGACTCTGGGAACCTCGAGCCGCCGTGCGCGTCTTCCCGTTCCCAGAGTGACCGCGCGCCCCGCGCCGAGGCCGGTCGCCCGTGGGAGCGAACGGACGACGGAGGCCCGCATGCCGCCGCCCGCGAAAGGGGTGGGGGTGCGCTGGTCCGCTGCCCTCGCGGCGTTTCGTCGTCGGCCTACGCGTTGCGGTTCCGCCAGCGGAGGCAGCGGGCCGGGGCACCCCCGGCAGCCCGCCCCTCCAGCTCAGCTCAAGTGCGACTTGCCGATCGTGACCGTGAGCGAGCGCGTTTGGTGCTTGGCGTTCAGCACCGCCACGTGCAGCCGCATGCGCCTCAGCTTGTGCGCGCGCGCCTTCGACCGCAACGCCTTGGACTCTCGCAGGCTGCGCGGCCCGAGCGTCACCGTCGCACGCCGTGCCGCGCGGCGCAGCGTGACCATCAGCCGGCCGTGGGAGAGCACCGCGGAGCGCAGCTTCGCGCCCTTGACCGTCACGCCCCGAACCATCCGGAGATGGTGCACGCGGCTTGAGCGGAAGGTCAGTCCCGAGGGGAGTTTGACGGTCATCCGCCGGATCTTCGGCCGGTGCTTGGCCGCACTCACCCGGAAGGTGAGCGACGGCCTGCCCGACGCCAGGCCCGTCACGCTGCGGCCCGACAGCTGGGTACCCGACGCGGTCGCGGTCGGCCCGGCGCTGGTGGCACTGGTTCCGTTCGTGGTGGACCCCGAGCCCGAGCCTGACCCCGAGCCCGAGCCCGAGCCCGAGCCAGGGCCGCTGGAGCTGACGCCCGGGCAGCCGACGACGCCGAAGCGGGCCGAGACGTTGCGGGTCGTGTCGCCGTTCTGATCGACGAGCTTCGCCGTCGCGGTGCCGGAGGGTGTCGCGCAATCGGTGTCGAACAGCGACTTGCTGCCGCCGCTGAGCGTGACGGCGAGGCTGGTCAGCGGGATGTCCGGCAGCCCGCTGAACGTGGCGCTGTTCGTGAGCAGGTTGATCGTGCCGGTGAGCGTGAGCGGGAACGGCGCCGGGAACACGAGCGTGAGCATCGGCCCCGTCGAGCTCCCGGTGAAGTACGCCTTGCCGGTCAGCGCGGTTGGGTAGAGCGACGACTGGGCGGTCACCGAGCCGACGACCGGGCAGCCGCTGGAGTATGTGGCGCAGAAGTTCCCCAGCGAGGCGAGGTTCGGTCCCAGCACCGCGGTCGGGAAGCTGAGGCCGACGGACTGGCTCGGAGCCATCGCGGCGGTCTCGGTCACGTTCGTGGTCAGTGCGACGCCCTTGTCCGCGCTGTCCTTCTTGGCGGACACGGAGAACGACGGGCTGTAGGAGAGCGACCCACAGCCGGTCACCGACAGCGGCTGGCTCAGGCTCTGAAGCGTCGAGACGTCGTAGCTGTCGACCGTCGCGTTCAGCTTGGCCGGGGTGGACGGGCACGTCGCCGGGTAGCGGAGGCTGTCGAAGGTGCTGGCGATCTTCGTGATCGAGATGCCGACCAATCCGTTGAGCAGCGTCGAGATCGGCGCCGGCAGGCTCGCCGCCGGCAGTGAGTCCGGCAGGCTCAGCTTGATCGTCGCGCCGACTCCGTCGGGATCGCCGCTCGGGCGGATCAGCACATCCCCGGTCGACCCGATCTGCTGCCCGAGACCGGTGACCTCGAGACCCGCGAGGTCGCCTGCGGCCGGCGGCTTGACGAGGTAGAAGGACACCGAGATCGGGATCGGCGCGGGGATGCCGATCCCGAGCAGGGAGACGTCGGGCTGCGCGGTGACGGTTCCGGATCCGACCTGGCACGCCGACGGCGGGCTGGAGGATGGCGCCGTCGTCAGGCACGCGCCGTTGTCGATCGCCGCATTGGCGAGCAGGCCCGGAGGAAGGTCGATGGTCAGGTCCTTCGGCGAGTCGCTGCCCGAGTCGGCGAAGCTCAGATTCAGGCCGAGGTTGTGCGCGCCGCCCGCACTCGTGCCGGCGCTCTGGTCGAGTGACATCGAGGCGGTCGCTGCCGCGATCGCGGCTGGGGTGGCGACGGCGGCGGCAAGCGCCACCACCGCGAGGGTCAGGAGTCGGTGCCAGAGGCGCATCTGCGGTCCTTTCATGCGATCAGAGCCCCAGGTGCTTGACGGTGACGTGGATCGGGCGGCTCTTGCCGGCGGAGGTCCGAGCGACCACCGTGAGGTGCAGGCTCTTCAACTTCTTCTTGGTCGCCTCCCGGTGCAGGGCCGCGGACTCGCGCAGTCCTTTCGAGGAGATCGTCACGGTCACCGACGCGGCCGGCCGCCGGAGTGTCAGCACGAGATGGCCCTTGACGATCGCTGCAGACTTCAGCTTTGCGCCCTTCACCGTGAGCCCGCCGCGGATCCGGCGGACCTTGTGGACGGTGTGGCTGCGCAGCGAGAGTCCCTTGGGCAGTTCGACGGTCACCCGGCTGAGCTTCGTGTGCTTGGCCGCGTGAACGGTGAAGCGCAGTGACGGCCGGCGCGTCGTCAAGCCGGACACGCGAGTGGACGAGACTCGTGGCGCGCTGCTCGAAGCCGATGACGAGCCCGAGGAAGAGCCCGAGCCGCCGCTCGACGACGGGCACCCCTGGATCGTGAAGTGAGCGGTCGGGGCAGCGGTCTTGTCGCCGTTCTGATCGGTGAGCTTGGAGGTCGACGTGTTCGTCGGCGCCGCGCAGTTCGTGTCGAACAGCCCGCCGGACCCGCCGTTCAGCGCCACGGTGAGATTCGTGAGGGGGATGTCCGGCAGGTTGCTGAACACCGTCGTGTTCGTCGTCAGGTCGACAGCGCCCACCAGGGTGAGCGGGAACGGCGCCGGGAACACGATCGTCAGCGACAGGCCGTGGAGCGTGCCGGTGAGGTATGCGTTGCCGGTCAGTGGCGCCGGGTAGTCCGGGGAGGCCGCGGTCACGCTCCCGACGGGCTTGCAGGTGCCACTCGAAATCGACTGGCAGAGGTTGGCCAGACCGGTGAGCGCGCCCGCCATGCTCGCTCGCGGGAACGTGAGCGAGACCGTTCCGTCGGGCGACTCGGTCGCCGTCTGGGTGATCGTCGTCGTGATCTTGACGGTCTTGTCGTTGGCATCCTTGACCGCGCTCAACGAATACTGCGGGTTGTAGGCGAGCGCGCTGCAGCCGCTGACCGGCAGCGGCGTCGAGGCGGTCGCCGAGGTGCCGGTCGCGTTATAGGAGTTCACGCTCATCGTCACGTTGGCCGGGGTCGCGGGGCAGGTCGCGGGGAAGCGCACGCCAGTGAACGACGAGTTGATGTCGGTGACGGCGACCGGGACGCCGTACAGCGAGTTCGGCAGCGTGAGCTGAAGCGTGACGCCGACGCCGTCCGGATCGCCCGAGGGACGGATGACGATCGCGTTCGTCACGCCGACCTGGTCGCCCTGGGTCGTGGTGACCTCCAGCCCGGCGAGGTCACCGGCCGCCGGCGGCGGAACGAGATAGAAGTCGACTGGGGTGGGGAGCGGGGTGCCGAGCGCGTCGGCGGTCACCGTCCCCGAGCCGATCTGGCAGGCCGAGTCGGTGACGTCGGTCGTCTTCAGGCACTGGCCGTTGTCGATCGACGCGTTGGCCAGCACGCCGGATGGCAGGTTGAGCGCGACCTGGTCCGGCGCGTCGCCTGCCGAGGGGCTGAACTTCAGGTCGAGGCCGAGGGTCCCGTTGGTCCCAGCGGCGACCGGGGTGGCCGACGTCACGCTCATGCTCGCGGTCACCGAGGCCGAGGCCGCGGGTGCGAAGCCCATCAATCCGGCGAGAACGACGATGCCCGTGAGGGCGCGCCCACGCATTCCTTGCCACATGCTGTCTTCTCCCTGTCTGGTACGCGGGAGTGCTACCCGCTTGTGACAATCACTATGCGCCGGAAACCGGCGCGTGGATGTCGGCCGCAGTACGCGAGCGTACCAGCCTGCCTGCGCGCCCCGCGTCAGGAGTGCTTGATGACGATGCCCTCGATGATGTTGGCCGCGCTCTCGGTGGCGTCGACTCCGGCCTCGAGGCGCTCGAACAGGTCCTTCCAACGGATCACGACCATCGGGTCGATGCCACCGTCGAACAGCGAGGCGACGGCCTCGCGGGTGATCCGGTCGCCCTCGTTCTCGAGCCGGTTGACCTCCACGGTGCGGCGGGTGATGTCCGAGGTCCCGCGTAACTCGCCGAGCGCCCGCGAGATCTGCTCCGTCGCGTCGGCCAGCACCCGCGCGAGACGGATCGACTGCTCCATCGGAGCCTCGATCTTGTACAGGCCGAGGTAGTCGGCGACCTCCTCGACGTAGTCGACCACGTCGTCGATCGCGGAGGCGAGCGCGAGGATGTCGGCGCGCTCGATCGGCGTCACCGCCGTGTGGTTCATGCGGTCGATGATGTCGTGGGTGATCCGGTCGCCCTCGTGCTCGAGGTCGAGGATCTCGCCCGCCAGCTGCGCGTTGTCGGGCCAGCCGGCGAGGAGCTCGTGGAGCATCCCCGCCGCCCGGGTCATGTTGCGCCCGGCCTCCTCGAAGAGCTCGAAGTAGACGCGATCGTCCGGGGCGAGGTCGCTGGCGAAACGTGCCATTCGCCCCAGAATCCTAATCTTCCGCGGCCAAAACCTCTTTGAAGGTCTGAAGCTCGCTCTCGTCGATCGAGTAGAAGTGCTCAGGAGCGGGGAAGACGTGGCGGCGGACCTCATCGGCGTACTGCGCCACACCGGCCACCATGTGCGCTCGAACGTCCGCAAAGCGCTTCGCGAAGCGTGCGGCGTGACCGTCGTAGATGCCGAGCAGATCGTGGAAGACGAGCACCTGGCCGTCGGTCGCGTCGCCCGCGCCGATGCCGATCACCGGGATCTCCAGCCGACCCATCAACACCTCGGTCACCGCGGACGGGATCGCCTCCAGCACGAGCGAGAAGCACCCCGCCTGCTGGAGCAGCTCGGCGTCGCGGGCGAGCTCGACCGCGGCCTGGGCGGTGCGCCCCTGCGCCCGGTAGCCCCCGAGCGAGGTTGCGGTCTGCGGCGTCAGGCCGAGGTGCCCCATGACCGGGATGCCCGCCTGGACGATCGCCCGGGCCCGGTCAACGCTCGTCCCCCCGCGCTCGAGCTTGACCGCGTCGGCGCCCGCCTCCTTGACGAAGCGCTGCGCCGAAGCGATCGCCTGTGCGTCGCTCTGCTCGTAGGAGCCGAACGGCAGGTCGGCGACGAGCAGTGGGGTGGACAGCCCGCGCCGCGCGGCCGCCGCGAGCATGATCATCTCATCGAGCGAGACGGGGACGGTCGAGGGATAGCCGAGCACCGTCATCGCGCCGGAGTCGCCGACCAGCACCACGTCGACGCCCGCCAGTTCGGCGACCTGTGCCGAGGGAAAGTCATACGCGGTCACCATCACGATCGGCTCGCCAAGGCGTTTCTTGTCGGCCAGCCGCGGCAGCGTCATCGGAAGCGGGCGGTCGAGGCTCTCGGGAACCGGCATGCGGGGGGTTGCGGACATGTGTCGATGCGCTCCTCTACGCGGTTGTCGCCCACGAAGGGGTCGCCACCGCGCGATCGGGGATTTGACTGGGAAGGGGAACGGCCAGGTTGTCGATCAGACGCACGGAGCCGACCCGGGCGGCGAGGACCGCGAGCGCGTCGCGGTCGAGCTCCTCGAGCGGGGTCATCGTGCGCGGGTCGACGAGCGTCAGGTATTCCAGCTGGGCGCCGACGGCGTCGAGGATCATCCGGCCCCGCGCGGTCGCCGCATCGGGATCGCGCTCGCCACCGGCCACGGACGCCCGCACGCTCTGGAGCGCCTGAAACAGGGCGCCGGCGCGGGCGCGGTCCTCGCGGGAGAGCAGCGCGTTGCGACTCGACATCGCCAGACCATCCGGCTCACGGACGGTCGGACAGGGTTCGATCACGCACGGGATGTCGAGATCGGCGACGAGGCGGCGAACGACGGCGAGCTGCTGTGCGTCCTTGTCGCCGAAGTAGGCGACCTCGGGCGCGACCATGTTGAGCAGCTTGGCGACGACAGTGGCGACGCCGTCGAAGTGGCCGCGGCCGCGGTGGTCGCTCTCCAGGCCGTCCGACGGCCCGCCGACCGAGATCGTGGTCACGAAGCCGTCGGGATAGACGACCTCGCGAGCGGGCGCGAACACGACATCGGTGCCGGCGCGCTCGGCGAGCTCCCGGTCGCGCGCCTCGTCACGTGGGTAGGCCCGCAGGTCGGCGGCCTGGTCGAACTGCCGCGGGTTGACGAACAGTGACATGACCACGACGTCGCATTCGCCGCGGGCGCGGCGCAGCAACGACAGATGGCCGTCGTGCAGCGCGCCCATCGTTGGGACGAGCCCGATCCGCTGTCCGGCGTGCCGAAATGGCGCGAGCGTGGCGCGCAGCTCGGCGACGGTGCGCGCGGTCAGCACGCGTCGACCCCCACGAGGGTGGGCGCAGAGGAGCGCAAGAGGCGCCGTTCCAGTTCCCGCATGTGAGATACCGGTCGGTGGGGGAGAGAAGAGATTCCTGCTGTTTGCGGAGTCCGCCCCGCCTCAGGCGGTCGCGGCTCGCATGCCAAGCATACCCTGAGCCCTGGTGTGAGAAGTGCCACTGAACGCCGTGAGCAGCTGAAGCAGGTCTACGGGCGCGCGCTCGGGTGCACCGCGTGCCCGCTGCACCAGACGCGAACCACGGTCGTGTTCGGGGCCGGCAACGCGGATGCCGACCTGATGTTCATCGGCGAGGGCCCGGGGGCGAACGAGGACAAGCAGGGGGTCCCGTTCGTGGGTCGGGCCGGCAAGTTGCTCGACACCCTGCTCGAGGAGATCGGGTTGGAGCGCGCCGCGGTCTTCATCGCCAATGTCGTCAAGTGCCGGCCGCCCGGCAACCGCGACCCGCACCCGGAGGAGATCGAGTCCTGCCACCCGTTCCTGCGCGCTCAGGTCGAGTTGATCGAGCCCAAGGTGATCTGCACGCTCGGGAACTTCTCCACCAAGCTGCTGCGCGGCGACCCCACCGGGATCTCACGACTGCACGGACAGGACGAGGTGCGCACGATCGGGGTCCGCGCGATTCGCCTGCTGCCGCTGTTCCATCCCGCCGCCGCGCTGTACACGCCCTCGTCGCTCCAGACGCTGCGTGACGACTTTGCGCGGATCCCCGCGCTGCTCGCCGCGCCGGTGCTCCCCCAGCCCGACGTGGCCGATGCGGCGGAGGCGCCCGACGACGCCGAGCCGACCGAGTTCGATGCCCGCGACCCCGCCCAGGAGCCTGCCGGCGGGGTGCCGGCGGCCGAGGGGACGTCGGACCGTGACGGGTCTCAGCCTGAAGTCGAGCCTGAGCGTGATGGGTCTGTGGAGGTCACGTCTGAGCAGCTCGGGCTGTTCTGACCGAGTTCTGATCGCGCCTCCATAAAGTCCTCCGGATGGAGGGCCGCTTCCACACCGATGCCGCGGTGGAGACCGAGGCGCTCGGCGCTCGCCTCGCGGCGTCGCTGCACGACGGCGAGCTCGTGCTCGTCGAGGGTGAGCTCGGCGCCGGGAAGACGACGTTCGTGCGAGGAGCGGCCAGGGCGCTCGGGGTCACCGTCCCGGTCACGAGCCCCACGTTCACGATCGGCCAGCGCTATCTGGCCGCTGCCGGTCGGATCGTCGCGCACCTCGATCTCTACCGCCTGGCGACGCTCGATGACGAGGACCCGGAGCTGCTCGCCGACTATCTCGGCCCGGGCACCGTCGCGTTCGTCGAGTGGCCGCGCGGTGAGCGCGAGACGCTGGCGACCCTGGCCAGGCCGGTCGCGCGCGTGCTGCTCGAGCACGGCGGAGGCGACCGTCGCACGGTGACGATCGCGTGAGGGTTCTCGGCCTCGACACCGCAACCCGCGCGACGGCGGTGGGGCTCCTGGACACGGAGGATGGGGCCGTGCACGAGCGGCGCGACGACCCGCCCGCCGGGGAGCGGCCGCGGCACACCACCCGCCTGCTCCCCCTCGCCGCGCAGGCGCTCGCCGACGCCGGCATCGACTGGTCGGGGATCGGCCTGATCGGGGTCGGCACCGGCCCCGGCACGTTCACCGGGATCCGCATCGGGATTGCCACCGCCCGCGCGCTGGCGAGCGCGCGCTCGGTGCCGATTGCGGGGGTCTCCACGCTCCAGGCGCTCGCCCTGGGGGCGGCCGGCGCGGCCACCGGCGCCGAGCGGCTGCTGGCCGTGCTCGACGCGCGCCGCTCGGAGCTGTTCGTCGCCGGCTGGGACCCAGTCGAGGTCGGACGGGCGGGGGCGGAGCCCTTGCTGTCGCCACAGGCGCTGCCGCCCGCGGCGCTCGCGGACGTGCTCGCTGCTTCCGGCCAGAGGTGGCTGGCGGTCGGCGATGGCGTGCTCGCCTACACCGAGTCGGTCGAGCGGGCCGGGGCGCGCGCGCTGGAGCCGGGCTCGCCGCTGCACCGGGTGAGCGGAGCCGAGATCTGCCGCCTCGCGCTCACCGCGAGGGCGGGCCTGGCCGACGCGGTGACGCCCGACTATCTGCGCGAACCGGATGCCAAGCCCGCGCGCGACCGGGTGCAGGCGTGATGAGCCGTCCCGCGTTCAGAGTGCGGCGATTGGCCTACGCGGACCTGCCCCAGGTGATCGCGATCGAGCGTCGCGCGTTCACCACCCCATGGTCGCTGGCGATGTTCGTGCTCGAGCTCTCCAAGCAGACGAGTGTCTGCCTGGCCGCGGTGCAAGCGGACCCCGCCCACCCCGAGGACGGCCCATTGCTGGGCTACCTCATCTGCGCGCGCTACGACACGATCTGGCACCTGATGAACGTCGCGGTCGATCCGGTTCACCGGCAGGCCGGGGTGGGGTGGGGGATGCTCACCGAGATGATCGAGCGGGCGGGCCCGCAGGAGCCCTACACGCTGGAGGTCCGCGAATCGAACGCGGCCGCGATCCGGCTCTACGAACGGCTGCATTTCCGCACCGCCGGCAAGCGACCCCGCTACTACCGCGACAACGGCGAGGACGCGCTCATCATGTGGCGCACGGCCGAGACGGTTGCGATGGACACCGACCCGGGCCGCTCGCCGGCGCTGAACCCGAGCTTTCCGCCGCAATGATCCTCGCCCTGGAGACCAGCTGCGACGACACCTGCGCGGCGATCATCACCGCCGACGGGGAGATCCGCTCGAACGTCATCTCCTCGCAGGGGATCCATGACCGCTACGGCGGGGTCGTGCCGGAGATCGCCTCCCGTCATCACCTGACGCTGATCGACGATGCCGTCGCCGACGCGCTGCGCCGGGCGGAGATCACGCTCGCCGATTGCGAGCTGGTCGCCGTCACCCAGGGACCGGGCCTCGTCGGGGCGCTCCTGGTCGGCTTGGCGAGCGCCAAGGCCACCGCCGCCGCCGCCGGCCTGCCGCTCGCGCCGGTCGATCACCTCCACGGTCATGTCGCCGCGAGCTTCCTCGGAGCTGAGCCGTTCGAGCCCCCGTTCGTCTCGCTGATCGCCAGCGGGGGACACACCTTCCTCGCGTACGTGCGCGACCGCGGTCCGCACTACGAGGTGCTCGGCCAGACGCTCGACGACGCCGCCGGCGAGGCATTCGACAAGGGTGCGCGGCTGCTCGGTCTCGGCTACCCCGGCGGGCCCGCGCTGCAGCGGCTGGCGGCCGACGGCGACCCCGAGGCGTTCACGTTCCCCACCGGCGCACGCGTGCGTGGTCTCGACTTCTCGTTCGCCGGGCTCAAGACCGCGCTGCTGTACGCGGTGCGTGACCTCGGCCCGGAGGAGACCGAGCGCCGGCGGGCGGACCTGGCGGCGGCGTATCAGCGAGCGATCGTCGAGGCGCTCGCCACCCGCGCCGAGCGGGCATTGGAGCAGGCCGGCCTTCAGCGGCTGGCGATCGGCGGTGGGGTCGCCGCCAACGGCCCGCTGCGCGAGCGGCTCGCCACGCTCGGTGTGACGCTCGCGGTCCCGCGAGGAGAGCTGTGCACTGACAACGCGGCGATGATCGCTTCGGCGGCACGCTATGTGGGGTCGATCCCCTACCCGGACTATCTCGCGCTCGACGTATTCGCCACCGGCGAACGAGCGCTCGGCGCGGGAGCGCGGTGATGCGCGCAGCGCCCACGGTCGTGCTCTACGGGCGGCCCGGATGTCACCTCTGCGACGAGGCCCGTGCCGTCCTGCGGCGGGTCGGGGCCGTGCACCCGTTCGCCCTGACCGAGCGCAACATCGAAGAGTCCGACGAGCTGCTGCGCGCCTACCTCGAGCGGATCCCCGTGATCTGCATCGACGGTGTGGAGAGCTTCGAGCTGTTCGTCGATGAGCGCCGCTTCGCCGCCGCGGTAGCGACAGAGGCGGCGGAACGGTCCCAGGAGCGCCCTCCGGGCGACTAGAGTCACCTCGATCATGAGCACCACCGTGCGCCGCGGCTCAGAGCCCGTCGTCTCAGGCCTCGAGAAACCGGGAGAGAAGCTGTCGCTGGGCGTCGCCGCGCGGCTGTCCCGCTACCTGCAGGTGCTCACGCAGGCACGCAAGATCGGCAAGGAGACGATCTCCTCCCAGGAGCTCGCCGACTACACGCACGTCAACTCGACCCAGATCCGCCGAGATCTCTCCGGATTCGGCAAGTTCGGCAAGCGCGGCGTCGGCTACAACGTGGAATCGCTGGTCAGCCAGATCCGCAAGATCCTGCGGACCGCCGGCCAGCACAACATCGCGCTGTTCGGTGCCGGGCATCTCGGCACCGCGATCGCGACTTCCGACATCTTTGCCGACCATGGCTTCCGCGTGGTGGCGATCTTCGACGTCGACCCCGGGCGCGTCGGCGACAAGCTCGGCTCGCTCACCATTCGCAACAACGACGATTTGGCGACCGTCGTCGAGGACCAGGACATCGTCGTGGCCGTGCTCGCAGTCCCGTCCTCCGCCGCGCAGGCCCTGGCGGACGAGCTCGTCGCGGCCAAGGTGAAGATCCTCTTCAATTACTCCGACGCGCTGCTGCAGGTGCCGCCGGAAGTGACGGTCCACACATCGAGCCCCGCGGTCGATCTGCTGTACGCGCTGTACTTCTACCTCACCTGACGTGGACACCCCGCCCTTCGGACCTTCGCTTCTCACCGTGGAGCGCGATCTCGACACCGCCCGCGCCGTCTTCGAGGCCTCGACCGACTTCACCGTCGGTCTCGAGGAGGAGTTCGCGATCCTCGATCCCGACAGTCTGGAGATGGTCGGGCGCTTTGAGGAGCTTCGCGACGCCGCCGCGATCGCCGACCCCGGCCTCGCCGAGGCGATCTCCGGCGAGCTGATCGCGTCCGAGATCGAGATCCGCTCCGGGCGCGGCGAGGACCTTGCAGCCGCGCGCGCCGCACAGCAGGACATCCGTCGCCGGCTGTTCACGCATGCCGCGGCGCGCGGGGCGGAGCTCGGCTCGACCGGCACGCATGCCTTCTCCGACTACCGCCGGCAGACGGTCATCCAGACCGAGCACTACCGGCGGGTCGAGCAGGGGCTGCAGTACGTGGCCTGGCGCAACAACACGTTCGCGCTGCACGTTCACGTCGGCATCCAGGGCGCGGATCGTGCGATCGCGGTGTGCGATCGGTTGCGGCCGGTTCTCCCGGTGCTGCTCGCGATGTCGGCGAACTCGCCGTTTCTCGATGGGCGGGATTCGGGACTGCACAGCGCGCGAACACAGACGTTCACGAAGAGCTTTCCCCGCTGCGGCGTGCCGGATCCCTACGGCGATTGGAGCTCGTTCTCTGACTACATCGCGTGGCTGTACCGCACGCAGTCGATCGTCGAGTACACGCAGGTCTGGTGGTCGATCCGCCCCCACTTGTCGTTCGGCACCGTCGAGGTCCGGATCTGCGACGCGCAGCCGACCGCGCCGGAATCGGATGCGCTGTCGGCGCTGATCGTGGCCTGTGTGGCGCAGGCGGCCCGTGACCACGACGAGGGCGTCCCCGCCGAGCTCACCGCCGGCCGCCTGATCGAGGAGAACATGTGGCGGGCGATCCGCTTTGGCCTGGACGGCACGCTGATCGATCTGCGCTCAGGCGAGCTGTATCCGGCGGCAGCCGCGGGCGAGCGCCTGCTGGCATGGACCGCGCCGATGCGCGACGAGCTGTCGATCGATGTCGCGTTGCCGTCGCTCAACGGCGCCCAGCGCCAGCGCCGGATGATCGAGGAGGGGCTCGGCCCGCACGAGGTCTACGCTCGCGTTCAGGCCGACACCCGCGAGACGTACTCTCGTGGGATCCCCGACCGGGCGTCCGCCCTGCGCGGGCGCTGACACGGCGATGTACGAGGAGGAGATCGCATGAGCGCCACCGGCCAGCCGTCCGAGGAGGAGCTACGCGCCGCCTATGAGGCGGAGATCAAGAAGATCCGGGTCGAGCAGATCCTGCTCGAGCAGCTCGTCACGCTGATCAACCTCGGCATGCGCCGGACCGGCCTGCAGCCGGGAACCGAGGACGAGCGCGATCCCGGCCAAGTGCGGGTTGCGATTGAGGGCGTGCGCGCACTGCTGCCGCTCGTCGAAGACGGTGTCGGCGCCGAGCAGACGGCGGCGATCCGCGACGCGCTGTCCCAGATGCAGATGGCCTATGTCCGGATCGGGGGCCAGGACCCGGGCGGGCCGGACGCCGGTGCGGCGAGCCCGGCGGGCGAGCCCGCGCCTGGGGCGTCCGCGGCCGGTCCGGGTGGCCCCGGCGGGCCGGCACCGGGCGGCCCGCCACCCGGCGGCGCCGGTGAGCCCGGGACCGCGCCGCCACGGCCCGGAGAGGAGCCTGGCGCAGGCCCGGACCAGGCGGGCCCTGCCCAGCGAAGCGGCCGTCTCTGGATTCCCGGCCAGCGCTGAGTGGACCGCGGCGCGCCGGTGCCGTAGCGCTGGCGTCCGCCCACTCCCGATACACTCCGGCCGCCTTGTGAGATGGGTCGCCTGAGGAAGGGCGACTGACCGAGAATTCCATGATCGACCGCGCCGACGCGGCGCGGTCGTTGCCATTCCTTGGGAGAGGACATCTGTGACCAGTTTTCTGTCGCACCACGGTGACGTGATCGCGCTGGTGTGCGCGGCGTGCGCCATCGGCTATGGGGTCGTGACATCACGCGCGCTACTCGCCCTGTCGCCGGGCAACGAGCGGATGCAGTCGATCTCCGCCGCCGTACAGGAGGGCGCCAAGGCGTACCTGACCCGCCAGTACACGATCATCGCCGCCGTCGGCGTGGTCGTCTTCATCATCCTGATCCCGCTGCAGAACATCCGGGTCGCGATCGGGTTCCTGATCGGCGCCGCGTTGTCTGCCGGCGCCGGCTTCGTCGGCATGAACGTATCGGTACGCGCGAACGCACGCGTGGCCGAGGCGGCTCGCGGGGGCGTGTCCAAGGCGCTGTCGGTCGCCTTCCGCGGTGGCGCGGTCACCGGGATGCTCGTGGTCGGGCTGGCCCTCCTCGGCGTCGCCGGCTATTACGGGGTGCTCACCTGGGTGGTCGGCGAGTCCACGCGTGAGGCGGTCGACGCGTTGATCGGGCTGTCGTTCGGCGGTTCGCTCATCTCCGTCTTCGCGCGGCTCGGGGGCGGCATCTTCACGAAGGGGGCCGACGTCGGCGCCGACATCGTCGGCAAGATCGAGGCAGGCATCCCGGAGGACGATCCCCGCAACCCGGCGGTGATCGCCGACAACGTCGGGGACAACGTCGGCGACTGCGCCGGCATGGCAGCGGACCTGTTCGAGACCTACGCGGTCACCGCGGTCGCCGTGATGCTGCTCGGCATCCTCTCGTTCCACGGCCACGACAAGGCGGTCGCGCTCTACCCGCTCGTGCTCGGCGGGATCTCGATCATCGCGTCGATCATCGGGACCTTCGCCGTGCGCTCACGTAGCGGCAACGTCGAGCGCGCGCTCTACCAGGGCCTCGTCCTCTCCGGCGGCCTGGCGGCGATCGTGTTCATCCCGATCACCCGCTGGCTGATGAACAACCTGCACTACACGGGCGGTGGCGGGGTGCCGTGGTGGCACTACTACCTCTGCTCGCTGATCGGGCTGGTGATCACCGCCTGCCTGTTCGTGATCACCGACTACTACACCTCGACCCGCTTCTCGCCGGTGAAGTCGACCGCGGCGGCCTCACAGACAGGCCACGCGACGAACATCATCCAGGGACTCGCCCAGGGCTACCAGGCGACCGCGCTCCCGGCGGTCGTGATCGCGCTCGGCATCTTCGGCTCGTGGAAGCTTGCCGGTGGAGGTAGCCACGGCATCTACGGCATCGGCGTCGCGGTGATGGCGCAGCTGTCGCTCACCGGCCTGATCGTCGCGCTCGACGCATTCGGCCCGATCACCGACAACGCCGGCGGCATCGCCGAGATGGCCGACCTCCCCGAGGAGGTGCGCAACGTGACCGACCCGCTCGACGCGGTCGGCAACACGACCAAGGCGGTCACCAAGGGCTACGCGATCGGGTCGGCGGCGCTGGCTGCGCTCGTGCTGTTCGACGCGTTCGAGCGCGAGCTGGTGCAACACGGGAAGCACGTGTCCTTTGCGATCGGCGACCCACCCGTGCTCATCGGCCTGCTGGTTGGCGGACTGATGGTGTACCTGTTCGCCGCGCTCTCGATGGAGTCGGTCGGCCGCGCCGGCCAGGCGGTGGTGGAGGAGGTGCGCCGCCAGTTCCGCGAGCACCCGGGCATCATGGACGGCTCAGAGCAGCCGGAGTACGGGCAGTGCGTGTCGATCGTGACCAAGTCCGCGCAGCGAGAGATGATCCTCCCGGCGCTCATCCCGATCGTCTTCACGGTTGTCGTGGGCCTCATCAGCGTCCAAGCGCTCGGCGGCCTGTTGATCGGCGTGATCGTCGTCGGCGTGTTCATGGCGATCTCGATGACTGCCGGCGGCGGCGCGTGGGACAACGCCAAGAAGCTGATCGAGGACGGGGCGTTCGGCGGCAAGGGGTCGGAGGCGCACGCCGCCTCGGTCACCGGTGATACGGTCGGAGATCCCTACAAGGACACGGCGGGACCGGCGATCAACCCGATGATCAAAGTGGCGAACATCGTTGCACTGCTCATCATTCCTCTGATCACGTGAGGTAGCGGTTGCCCGGGGAGGGGCGGATCGATGCGCCGGACTGATGGCTGCTTGCGTTGGGCGGCCGGCCTCGGTGGGACGGTGCGAACGCGAGCATCATCCGCCGCATCGATCCGACCCTCCGTGGCGACTGTGGGGGTGATCAGCGCGCTGCTGGCGCTCGGCTGTTCTGGGTGCGGGGGTGGTGGCTCGAAGCCGGCGCCGAAGCCGGTGCATCACGTGACGCCTTGGAAGCCCGGGAAGCGGGCGACTGCGAAGACGAACGTGTGCACCGTGAACGGGCGGGCGGCGTTTGCCAAGGGCGTGGGTGTTGCTGCGGGAAGCGTGAAGGAGAGACGGACGCATGCTCGGTCGGGGGCGTCGGAGTGCGTGTTCAGCGCGGGTCACGTCGTGGCGTCGGTGTCGGTGAGCGGGGCGCCGGAGGCGTACGCGGTGCTGGAGCGCCAGGCAGAGGAGCAGGCGCAGATCTTCGGCGCCAAGCGGTTCACGCCGGCGCCGCAGCTGATCTCCGGCCTGGGGGTGGACGCGTACTGGTTCCCGGCTCAGCACCAGGTGATGACGACCGAGGGGGTCAACCTGATCGCGGCGACGATCGTGCACTGGCCGCACACGCACGTGGCTCGCCGTCGCGCGCTGGGCACCGCGCTCGCTCGCCGGTACGTCGGCAAGATCGTCAAGAAGCTCCTCAGAGGCCCGGCGCCGAGCTGAGTCAGCACAGATACGAATCTGCGACACCACGCGACCGAGCAGCCTCTAAGCTGCCGCGAATGTTCATCCTCATCGTCGGAGCCGGACGCGTCGGCTCAGCCGTCGCCCGCCGGGCGCTCGAGGCCGGCCACACCGTGTCGGTGCTCGACTCCGATCCGCTTTCCCATGAGCGTCTCGACAAGGATCAGTCGACCACCTGGGAAGATGCCGGCGGCCGCTTCACGGTGAGCACCGCGCTGGAGATCGACGGGCTGATCGCGGCGGGCATCGAGAACGCGGACGTGTTCATGGCGGCGACGAGCGGTGACAACACCAACCTGGTCATCTCGCAGATCGCGCAGCGTCGCTTCGATGTTCCGAAGATCGTCGTCCGCGTCGCCGACCCAGCGCGCGCCGCGTGGTACGCCGAGCAGGGGCTGATCACGATCTGCCCGACGCAGAAGGCGATCGACATGGCCGAACAGGTCGTCCTGGCGGACTGAAAGGGGCACTGAGCACGTGTACGTCATCATCGTCGGCGCCGGCAAGGTCGGTTGGAACCTCTCACGCGAGCTGATCGCACGCGACCAGGAGGTGACGCTGATCGAATCCGATCACCGTCGCTACCGGATCGTGGAGGAGGAGCTCGAGCATGCCGTCCAGTACGGGGACGCCACCGAGATGTGGGTGCTCGAGCGCGCCGGCATCCAGCGCGCAGACCTCGTCATCGCGGTCACCGGGGACGACGAGGACAACATCCTCATCTGCCAGGTCGCCAAGGAGAAGTACGGCTGCCAGCGGATCGTCGCGCGCGTCAACAACCCACGCAACCTCGCCCACTTCAAGCTGCTCGACATCCAGCCCGCGGTCTCTGCGACCGACCTCATCCTGCGGCTGATCGAGCACGAGGTGCCCGAGTACGGCCTCGTCCAGCTGCTCGCGCTCGAGGAGGAGCAGCTGGAGATCATCGAGATCGAGGTCGGCGAGGGCTCGGCGGCGGCGGGCTGCATGGTGCGCGACGTCCCGCTTCCCGACGGCTCGCTGATCATCTCCGTGCTGCGCGACGGCGACGGCTTCGTGCCCAAGGGGGACTCGGTGATCCGCGCCGGGGATCAGGTGCTGCTGATCCTCAACCCCGGGCTCGAGAACGAGATCACCCCGCGCTTCGCCCCCGTCGAGGCTGAGCCCTCGGTGCGGCGCTAGCGCGAGCGCATGTCACAGCGAGACGTCGACCACCTGCTCATCGGGGGCGGCATCGCCGCCGGGAACTGCGCCCGCCATCTGCGTCGCGGCGGCGCTGACGGAACGATCACCCTCGTCGGCCGCGAGCCCGATCTGCCCTACGACCGGCCGCCCCTCTCCAAGGAGTACCTGCAGGGGTCCCAGGAGCGCGCAGAGGCGCTGATGGAGGACGCGAGCTGGTACGAGGAGAACGATGTCGAGGCGCTCACCGGCGTGACCGTGACCGCGCTGGACCTGGGAGCTCGAACGGCGACGCTCTCCAACCGCGATGTGCTGCGCTTCGGCCAGGCGCTGATCGCGACCGGCGCCAACGTGCGCCGGCTGCCGGCGCCGGGCGCGGAGCTCACCGGAATTCACTACCTGCGGACGTTCGCGAACAGCGATGGGATCCGCGAGGATGCGAGCGGCAAACGGGTCGTGTTGATCGGCGGCTCCTACATCGCCTGCGAGGTGGCGGCCTCGTTGACCACGCTTGGCAGCACCTGCACGATGGTGATGCAGGAGGCGCTGCCGCTCTCACGCGGGTTCGGGTCCGACGCCGGACGGTTCTTCGCCGAGACGCTCGGCGCCCACGGCATCGCCTTCTCCGCATCCGACGAGCTGGAGGGGTTCGAGGGCGCGGACGGCAAGGTGACGCACGTGATCACCCGCTCGGGTGCGCGTTTGGAGGCGGACGCCGTGATCGTCGGGGTGGGCGTCAACCCGGACGTCTCGCTCGCGCGCAAGGCCGGTCTCGAGGTCGGGCGCAAGGGCGGAGTCCTCGTCGACGCGGGCCTGCGCACGGCCGTCGAGGGCGTCTACGCGGCGGGGGACGTCGCCGAGTACGTGTCGGTGGTCAACGGTGGTCGCCGCCAGCGGGTCGAGCACTGGGACGTCGCCTTCAGCCAGGGCCGGACCGTTGCGCGCAACATGCTCGGACAGGACGTGCAGCACGACGCCGTGCCCTACTTCTTCTCCGACCTGGCGGATTGGGCGGCGATTGAGGCCGTCGGCCCTGCCGAGGACTGGGATCGCGAGATCGTGCGCGGGTCGCTCGAGGAGGGCTCGTTCACGGTCTTCTACCTGCAGAGCGGGGTGCTCCAGGGCGCGCTCACCGTCGGGCGCTCCGACGATCTCCAGGCCGCCGTGCGGCTGATCTCCTCCTCCACCGACCTCGGGGAGCGCGCGCAGGAGCTCGGCGACCTCTCCAGCGACCTCGAGCAGCTCGGCTGAACGCCAGGCGCACGCTGGAACGTTGACGTACCGCACAGACGGCGGTGGCGTCCGAGGGTAGCGTGGCCCCATGAGCTCGACCACCGTCACCGACGCCGGCGAGCAGTCCGGCACCCAGGCGATCTCGCTCCGGCCGGCCGACGCGCCGCTGCCTCCCGGACCAGACCCGCGATCGACCGCCCGCTGGCTGCGTCTGCTCGCCGAGCAGGAGGGGCCGCTCGACTTCCTGGACCGGATGGGGCATCGCTACGGCGATGTCGCCATGCTCCGCGCGCGGCTGCAGAACCTCGTCGTCGTCCGCGGTCCCGAGGCGGTGCGACACGTGCTGCTCGCCAACCAGGACAACTACCGCAAGTCCAACCAGTACGAGCTGCTGGCGCCCGTGCTCGGCAGCGGCCTGGTGACGAGCTCCGGCGAGCTGTGGCAGCGTCAGCGCAAGCTGGTCCAGCCGATGTTCGCCAAGCGCCACCTCGGCGTGTTCGCCGACCACATGGCCCAGGCGGCCGGCACCGCGCTGGACGCGTGGGAGGGCCAGTGGCCCGACGGGCATCCGCTCGAGCTGGCCGAGGAGATCCTGCACATCGGGCTGGACACGGTCGGCCGTGCGCTGGTCGGTCACGACTTCACCGATCGCGCCAGCGAGTTCGGCGCCGCGCTCGGCAACGCGCTGCACCAGGTCGGAGCGATCGGCCGGTCGGCGAGCGTGACCGCGACCCAGTACCTGCCGCATATGACGATCATGCGTGCGGCGATGCTGACCCAGCACCGCCGGTACCGGAGCGCGATGAGCTCGGCCGAGGTGCTGCAGACCATCAGCGCCGAGATCGTCGACGAGCGGCTGCGCGATGGGCACGGCGATTCCAACGACCTGCTGCGCCTGCTGATGGAAGCCACCGACGAGGAGACCGGCGAGCGGATGGACCGCCGCCAGGTCCTCGACGAACTGCTCACGTTCACCGCCGCGGGCCACGAGACGACCGCGCACGGGCTGGCCTGGATGTACTACCTGCTCTCCCAGCACCCGGCGGCGCGCGAGCAGATGGAGGCCGAGGTCGACGAGGTCCTGGGCGGCAGGGTGCCGACCGGCGAGGACACCGAGCGGCTGCCGTGGACCCGGGCCTGCTTCGAGGAGGCGATGCGGCTCTACCCGCCCGTGTGGCACGTGCAGCGGGTTCCGATCGAGGACGACGTCGTCGGCGGCCACCGGATCCCAGCGGGGACGCTCGTCTTCGTCTCGATCTGGTCGACCCACCGCGACCCGGGGGTGTGGGAGAACCCGGCCGGCTTCGACCCACGCCGATTCGTCGGCGATGCGCCCAAGCAGCGTCCTCGATTCGCCTACCTGCCGTTCAGCGGCGGCCGCAGGATCTGCGTCGGGCACGGCTTCGCGATGATGAACGCGACGATCCTGGCGGCGATGATCGCGCAGCGCTTCCGCTTCGACGTGATCCCCGGAGCACCGATCGTGCTCGACCCGACGGTCACGATCCGCCCGCTCCACGGGATCCCGGTCACAATCCATCGCCGGCACGGCGCGCCGGATCTGCTCAAGTGATTGGCCGAGCGTGCCGAAGTTCTATACTGCAGCGCTGCACCACAGGTGTGATGACCCCCTGGGGAATGGTGTAATCGGCAACACGCGACACTCTGGATGTCGAATTTGGGGTTCGAGTCCCTGTTCCCCAGCTTCTCCCGGCGGCGCCTCACGGCGCCGCCCGTATATGAGCCGACTCTCAGTGATCGGTGAACTCCGCGGGCTCTCCTGAGAACCCCGCGGTGACGGCCGCCAGCTGGTTCGGCGAGCCGACCAGCTCGAGCTGAAGCTCGGCCTCGAGCGCCAGCGTCCCGGCGGTCTCGCCCGTCCACGCGCTCTCGTAGAGGCGCTTGGCGCGGCGAACCGCGTCCGGTGACCGGACGGCGATGCGCTCAGCCAGGTCACGCGCCGCGGTCAGTGGGTCATCGCTGACGCGGGTCACCAGACCGATCGTCGCCGCCTCCTGGCCGCTCACCGTCCGGCCGGTGTAGGTCAGCTCCTTGGCCACGTCGATCGAGACCAGCCGGGGCAGGGTGCGGGTGATCCCCATGTCGGGAATCAGGCCCCACCGAACCTCCATCACCGACAATCGCGCATCCGGCGCGGCGATGCGGATGTCGGCGCCGAGCGCGATCTGCAGCCCGCCGCCGAGCACGGACCCGTGCAGCGCCGCGATCACGGGCATCGGCAGCGTGAGCCAATCGTGGGAGGCGCGCTGGAACCAGTTGGGAACCTCGCCGCGGATGCGGTCGGTCAGTCCCGAGACGCCGGGGTTGGCAGGGTTCGACTGCATGATCGAGATGACATCGAGGCCCGAGCAGAAGCTCGGGCCCTCGCCGTGGAGCACGACCGCTCGTACGCCCGATTTGCCCCGCAGTCGTGTCGCCGCCCCGATGATCGCGTCGAACATCGCGACGTCAAGCGCGTTGTGCTTGTCGGGGCGGGTGAGGGTCACGATCGCCACGTGGCCCTCGATGGTGACCGAGACGCGGTCGCTCATCGTCGCGGCAGCGGAACGACCCGCAGCTCGTCGCCGACCCTCACGGTCCCGCCCGCGAGCACCTCGCCGTGGATGCCGAACGGGAGGGGCTCGGTCGTCTCCATCCCCATCCGGTACGTCGCAAGCATCTTCAGCGTCGGCAGGTCGACATCGCCGGACTCGGGGCCGCGCGTGGTCGTCACGCAGCGGCCGACGTTCCCGTGGATCCGCAGCCGCGCCGCGCCGACCTCGAGCTCTCGCCCGAGCCAGCCGTCCTCGGCATGGGGCTCGACCCCGTCGATCTCGATCAGCATCCGGAAGCGACGTGCATCGACCGGGTCGGGGCGGGCGGGGCCGGATTCCCGCCCGGGTTCGTCGGTCTGTGCGAGGCGCTCCAGCGATCCGCGGGAGACGAGCGAGACCGCGCCCACCGCGCCGCGATCGACGGCGGAGCCATCCGCGACGAGCCGCACTTGCTGTCCGACGTGACGGGAGAGCGCCTCTGCCCACGGCCCCTCGAGCAGGCGCGCGCGACGCTCGGACCCGAAGAACGTCGTGTCGAGTTCCGCCCCGAGCCTGACGGGCGCCTCGGTCCGCTCGCCATCGGCGAAGCGGAGTGCGAGCACGTCGCCCGCGGGCTGGTACTCGGCCGTCACCGTGTGCAGCGCCCCGAGCCGCTTGCCGTTGACCATCGCGCCGTCCTCGTCGACGAGATAGAACGCGCGGTCGCCGCGAGCCCCGGCCGGTCCCAGCTCGATCTCGTCAACGGCGCGGATTCGCAGTGCCTTGACGGGCGTCGTGTGCAGGGCGGTGACCGTGATCGCCATCGCCCGCAAGGTTACGCCGCGCGCTGACGCTCCCAGTCGCTGTAGAGCTTCCAGTAGCGCCCCTCGGCGCGCAGCAGTTCCTCGTGTGAGCCCTGCTCGACGATCCGGCCGTGCTCCATGACCAGGATCCGGGCGGCGCCGCGGATCGTCGACAGGCGGTGGGCGATCACGATCGCGGTGCGTCCGGCGATGAGCCGCCGCAGCCCCTGCTCGATCAGCCCTTCGGTGTGGATGTCGACGTTGGCCGTGGCCTCGTCGAGCACCAGGATCCGTGGGTCGGCCACGAGCGCGCGGGCGAAGGCGACGAGCTGGCGCTGCCCGGCCGAGAGCTGGATCCCGCGCTCCCCGATCTGGGTGTCGTACCCATGCTCGAGCGCGCTGATGAAGCCGTCGGCTCCGACCGCGCGCGCCGCCTCGCGGATCTCCTCGTCGGTCGCGTCGGGACGGCCGAACGACAGGTTCTCCCGGACCGTGCCGCTGAACAGGAACCCCTCCTGAGGGACGATCCCCATCTGGGAGCGCAGCGAGTGGGCGGTCACTGAGCGCAGGTCGTGGCCGTCGACGAGCACCGCCCCCGCGGTCGGATCGTAGAAGCGAGAGGCGAGCTTGGCGAACGTCGATTTGCCGGCGCCGGTCTCGCCGACGAGCGCGATGGTCTGTCCGGGCTCGACATCCAGATCGATGTCGCGTAGCGCCCATTGCCCGTCGTCCTCGCCTCCATAGCGGAAGGACACGCGGTCGAACTGCACCCGGCCGAGGATCGGCGGCAGTGTCGTGGCGTCCGGTGCGTCGAGGAGCTCGGGCTCCTCGTCGAGCAGACCGAGGATCTTGTCGAGCGCGGCCATGCCCGACTGGTAGGTGGTGTAGAGCTGGGAGAGCGACTGGATCGGACTGAAGAAGTTGTTGAGCGCGGCGATGAAGCCGAACACGACGCCGGTCGAGGTCTGGCCGTCGATCACCTCGATGCCGCCGATCACCAGGATCTCGACGGTCACGAGCGCGGAGATGAGCTCGACCGCCGGGAAGTAGGCCGC
>DASXZK010000066.1:0-3706 GCA_036501965.1 Solirubrobacteraceae bacterium | reverse complement strand
GCGCTCGGGATCGAAGTCCGGGTTGCGGCTGAGCAGCTCGTGGACGAGCGTCACGACCAGGTCGATCGGCTTGGTCGCATGCAACGAGCCGTTGACCTTGCCGCGGCCGCGCGGCGTGCGGAGGGCGTCGAAGATGAGCGGATCGGTCGCTGGCATGAGGTCTCCTCGGGACGCTACTGGACACAGTGTTCAGAAAAACCGGTGAGGCCAATGGTACTCCGCGGGTGGAGACCCGGATCAGATCCCCGCCCGCCATCCCCGGCCTCCCCACTAATCTGCGGCTCGTGAGCACCGGGGAGTTGTCTGGACGGACCGCCTGGGCGCGCAACCTGGAGGCGCCGCTACGCGATTTCATGCGCACCGAGACGGGCTCGGCCGCGGTGCTGCTCGCCGGCGCCGTCGCCGCGCTCGTGTGGGCGAACGTCGGCACCTCCTACGAGTCGGTCTGGCACACCACGCTGAGCATCCGGGTGGCGGGCGGTGCGGTCAGCCTCGACCTGCGCCACTGGGTCAACAGCGGCCTGATGACACTGTTCTTCTTCGTCGTCGGGCTCGAGGCGCGCCGCGAGTTCGACCTCGGCGATCTGCGCGACCGCCGCCGCCTGGTGCTGCCGCTGCTCGCCGGGATCGGCGGCATGGCGGTGCCCGTTCTGTTGTTCGTGCTGATCGGCGACGGTCATGCCGCCGGCGGGGGCTGGGGGGTGGCGATGTCGACCGACACCGCGTTCGCGCTCGGCATGCTCGCGCTCGTCGGCCGGCGCTTCCCGGTCAGCCTGCGCGCGTTCATGCTGACCGTGGCGGTCGTGGACGACCTGGTCGCGATCCTCGTGATCGCGATCTTCTTCTCCGGATCGATCTCGCTGGTGCCGCTGTGGGTGGCGCTCGGTGCCTTCGCATGCATCGGCGCGCTGCGGGTGCGCGGGGTCCAGCACGGTGGGCCCTACCTGGTGCTCGGTGTCCTGGCCTGGGTGGCGGTACTGAAGACCGGGATCGATCCGATTGTCGTCGGCCTGGCGCTCGGTCTGCTGACGATCGCCTTCCCCGCTCAACGCGCGGACCTCGAGCGGGCCACCGACCTGTTCCGCGTCTTCCGCGAGCAGCCGACCTCCGAGCTCGAGCGGGAGGCGCGCCTGGGACTGCGCAGCGCGATCTCGCCCAACGAGCGGCTGCAGCAGACCTTCCATCCGTTCACCAGCTACGTCGTGGTGCCGCTGTTCGCGCTCGCCAACGCGGGCTTCCCGATCTCCGGCTCGTTCCTCACGCACGCGTACACGTCTGACCTGACGCTCGGGATTCTGATCGCCTACGTCGTCGGCAAGCCGCTCGGGATCTGCGGCGTCACCGCGTTGGTCACGAAGCTCTCGCGCGGACGCATACGGGCGCCCGTCGGCTGGGCGTCGGTGCTCGGCGGCGGCACGGTCGCGGGGATCGGGTTCACGGTCTCGCTGCTGATCGCGACCCTGGCGTTCAAGGGGCCGACGCTCTCGGAGGCCAAGCTCGGGGTGCTCACCACGATCGTCGCCGCGCCCGCCCTCACCTGGGTCGTGCAGGCGGCCTCCCGCCTGCTGCCCCGGCGGATGCGCGCCGGCGCGCTGATCGGCCGCGCGGAGCAGATCGTCGACCTCGCGGTCCCGGTCGATTCCGAGCGCGACCACATCCGCGGGCCGGAGGACGCGCTCGTGACCCTGCTCGAATACGGCGACCTCGAGTGCCCCTACTGCGGCCAGGCCGAACCGGTTCTCCGTGAGCTGCTCTCGGACTTCGGCGAGGTGCGGTACGCGTGGCGCCATCTGCCGCTCAACGACGTCCATCCGCACGCGCAGATGGCGGCCGAGGCGGCCGAGGCGGCCGGCGCCCAGGACCACTTCTGGGAGATGCATGACCTGATGTTCGAGCACCAGGACGCACTGATGTTGCGCGACATCATCGGCTACGCCCAGCAGCTCGAGCTGGACATGGAGATCTTCAAGGCCCATCTGAAGAAGCGCAAGGGCGCGGGGAGGATCGCCGACGATGTCGAGTCCGCCGACCTCTCGGGCGTATCCGGGACGCCGACGTTCTTCATCAACGGCCATCGCCACCAGGGCGCGTACGACATCGCGACCCTCAGCAGAGCAGTGAAGCTCGCGGGCGCGCGCTCCAGGCTCCGCGCCTGACCGCACTCACTGTTTTCTCATACAACTCCTCAGCGGCTCTTCGCCGTCTCTCCGGCCGCTCTTCGCGATCCGGCACACAGTGAGTGACATGACACCTAAGCGGATGTTCCCCACTCTCTCGGTGGCGGCGGCATGCGCGCTCGGCGCTGCGCCGATCGCGTCGGCAAGCGCCGCCACCGATGTACAAAAGGCCACCAGTGGCAACTGGGCGGGCTACGTCGTCGGCGCCGGTTCCGGCGGCGGCTCCACCTCCTTCAAAACCGTGACCGGCAGCTGGGTCCAGCCGACCGCCAAGTGCTCCAGCTCCGGCGCAACCTATTCGGCGTTCTGGGTCGGCCTCGGCGGCGCCGATGGCCAGGAAGCGCTTGAGCAGGACG
Organism: Solirubrobacteraceae bacterium; assembly: GCA_036501965.1. Lineage (GTDB taxonomy): Bacteria > Actinomycetota > Thermoleophilia > Solirubrobacterales > Solirubrobacteraceae > Palsa-465. The sequence goes on along the minus strand of DASXZK010000066.1, from coordinate 1,173 downwards.
GCACCGAGGCCAACTGCGACGCGAGCGGCACCGCCCACTACTACGCCTGGTACGAGCTCGTCCCCAAGGCGCCGGTGCGGGTCGACCTCGCGGTCCAGCCGGGCGACCACATGACCGCCACCACCACGGTGAACGGCCACGACGTCACCGAGACGATCGTCAACCAGACGACCGGGCAGTCCTTTACCAAGACGCTCACGATGAGCAATCCCGACATCTCCACCGCCGAGTGGGTCGCCGAGGCGCCGTCGCAGTGCCAGAGCGGCGCGACCAACTGCACCGCGCTGCCGCTGTCGAACTTCGGCAAGGTGTCATTCACCTCGGCCAGCGCCACCGACTCCAGCGGTCACACCGGCACGATCTCGTCCAACGACTGGTCGACGGCGGCGCTGACGCTCAACTCGAGTGACAGCTCGAGCGCCGGCTCGATCCCGGCCGCCTACGGCTACGGGTATGGGTACGGCGACACCGGCGCCTCGGCCGCGAGCGGCTCGGCCGCCCCGTCGGGCCTCACCCACGGCGGCTCGGCCTTCACCGTCAGCTACAAGCGCGAGTCGAGCGCCTCCTCGGGCGACGGCTCCTCGTACGGATACGGCGGCACGGGCAGCACCGGGTACGGCTACTCCGGCGACGGCGGTTACGGCTACCCGAGCGGCGACGGCTACGGCTATGGCTACGGCAGCTCCGGGGGGTACGGCTACCCCAGTGGCTACGGCTACTCGGGCGGCTACGGCGACGGCGGCTACATCGTCATCTACGGCTACTGATCCCTCAGGTCCCGGCCCCGGATTTCGTCGGGACCATCACCCAGGAGCCGATGCTCCCGACGAAATCCGCGCCACGCGCGGGTTTCGTCGGTTCGGCCCCGTCCGCGAGGATGCGACCGACGAAATCCCCACCGGCGGTCGAGGGCGGCGAGGCGGGCTCAGGGGAGGGCCGCCGCGGTGAGCAGACGAGCGGCGCCGCGGTGAGCAGACGGGCGCGCCGCGGAGGGCATGCGCGCGACGCCGCCGCCGGCAGACGAGCGCGACCGCCGCAGAACTGGTGGACTACCGCCGCAACCACCAGAGAGGCCAGGACCGAATGACCCTGTATGACCTGCCGGAGGGCGGGCTTGAGCGCTACGACCCCCGCCCCGCCCCGCCCCCCGACTTCGACTTGTTCTGGGAGCGG
>DASXZK010000065.1:0-26770 GCA_036501965.1 Solirubrobacteraceae bacterium | reverse complement strand
TCGGCGTCGCGCGGGTCGCCGACGAAGCGGTAGGCCTTGGCCAGCGCTGCGGGGCCGATGAAGCCCGGGTCGATCTCCATCGACAGGCAGTCCGAGACGCAGGCGCCGCACTGGATGCAGGCCATCGACTGCGTGATGTCGACCATGTTGTCGTGCGGGACGATGTACTCCCGCTCAGGCACCGGCTGCTTGTTGACCAGGTACGGGGTGACGCGCTGGAACTTCTTCCAGTGGACAGCGTCCATGTCGACGATCAGGTCTCGGATGACGGGCATGTTGCCCATCGGCTCGATCTCGATCACCCGCTCCTCGTTGGCGTCAGCGGTGCCGCCGACGGCCTCGGTGCGCCACTTGCGATCCGCGGCGATCCCCAGGTGGGTGTTGCACGCTAGCCCCGGCTTGCCGTTCATGCGTACCCCGCACGAACCACAGATCGCCTGCTGGCAGGAGCACCGGATCCCGACCGAGCCGTCGACCTCGTCACGGACCTTGAGGATGCCGTCGAGCACCGACTTGCTCTCGTCCATCTCGATCCGGTGCTCGTCCCAATAGGCCGCCTGACCCGACTGCGGGTCGAACCGGCGGATCTTCAGCAGGTACTCAGGCATCGCGCTAGTACGTCCTTTCCTGGGGCTGCCACTTGGTGATCGTCACCGGTGAGTAGCTGACCGTCGGTACATCCCCGCCGTTGGCGGAGATGTCGATGTGCTTGAGCCATTCCGCGTCGTTGCGGCCTGGATAGTCGGTCCGCGACTGGGCCCCACGCGACTCCTTGCGCTCCAGGGCGCCCACGATGATCGCCTCGGCGCAGTCGAGCATGTAGCCGAGCTCGATCGCCCCGATCACGTCCTGGTTGAAGACCGTGCCGCGATCGTCGATCGTCGCGTGCTCCGCCTCCTCCTTGAGACGGCGGACGATCTGGTGACACGTCTGCAGACCGGCCTCGTCACGGAACACCGCGGCGTACTTGTTCATGGACTCGCCGAGTTCATCCTTGAGCGCGGACACCCGGCGGCCGCCCTGCCGGTTCATCAGCCCGCGGATCATCTTCTCGGTGTCGGCGACCCGCGCGGCGGGCGTGGAGGGCATCGCCATGTCATTGGCCAGGTGCCCGGCGTGCTCGCCCGAGCGGCGGCCGAAGATCAACGTGTCGAGCAGCGAGTTGGCGCCGAGGCGGTTGCCGCCGTGGACCGAGACGCAGGCCACCTCGCCGGCGGCGTACAGGCCGGGAATCGTCGTCTGGCCGTCGACGTCGGTCTTGACGCCGCCCATGATGTAGTGCTGGCCCGGGTGGATGTGGATCGGCTCCCGGGTGATGTCGACGCCGGCGAAATCACGGCCGATGTTGACGATCTCGCGCAGCGCTTCCAGGGTGCGCCGCCGCGGCACCTTGGTGATGTCGAGGGCGACCGTGCCGTCGGGAAAGCCGCGGCCCTCGTTGATCTCGGTCTGCTCGGCGCGCGAGACGACGTCGCGGGAGGCGAGCTCGAGCTTGTTGGGGGCGTACTTCTCCATGAAGCGCTCACCCTGGGCGTTGAACAGCTGCGCACCCTCGCCGCGGGCGCCCTCGGTGATCAGCAGCCCGTTGCCGGCGAGCGTCGTCGGGTGGTACTGGATCATCTCCATATCCATCAGCCGGGCACCGATCCGGTAGGCCTGGGCGATGCCGTCGCCGGTGACGATCAGCCCGTTCGTGGTCGGCTTGTACGCCTGGCCGGCGCCGCCGTTGGCGAGGATCGTCGACTTCGCGTTGAACACCTGAAGCTGGCCGTCACGCAGGTTGCGGCAGACCGCACCGATGCAGCGGCCGGTCTCGTCCTGGAGCAGATCGGTGCCGAACCACTCCTCGTAGCGGTCGATCTGCGCCGAGTACTTGACCAGCTGCTCGTAGAGCACGTGCAGGATCGCGTGACCGGTGATGTCGGCGACGTAGTACGTCCGCGCCGCCGACGCTCCACCGAAGGCCCGCGTCCCGAGGTGGCCGGTGTCGTTGCGATGGAAGGTCACTCCGGCATGCTCCAGCCAGAGGATCTCGTCAGGCGCCTCGCGGCACATGATCTCGATCGCGTCCTGGTCGCCGAGGTAATCGGAGCCCTTGACCGTGTCGAAAGCGTGAGACTCCCAGGTGTCCTCCGGGTTGAGCGCGGCGTTGATGCCGCCGGCGGCTGCGACCGAATGGGACCGCACCGGATGAACCTTGGAGATGATGGCGACGGAGGCACCCGTCTGGGCGGCTGCGAGAGCGGCCCGCTGGCCGGCCAGGCCGGCCCCGATGATCAAGACGTCATGTGAGGGCACCCCTGCAATATAAGGAATATGCCCCCGCCGACCCCCGGCCCGCACGCCGAAACGTCACCGGGCGGACGGCTTCTGCAGGACCCGGGTCAGGCGCTGAACGCGGCGGAGAGCGCCCGGCGCAACTGTTCGACGGTGACCACGCCGCGCAGCATCCCCTCAGAGTCGACCGCCATCAGCGCGCCCAGCCGCCCGAGGGGCTCGGAGCCGATCAAGGCGGTGATCGGACTCTCGACGGGAACCCGCCCGGCCGTGCGTGAGCCGTCGCCGACGAGTGAGCCGACGCGCACCCAGCCCTCACCGGCCTCAGCCGCCCGGCGCACGTCCGCCTCGACGGCGATGCCGGCGAACCGCCCATCCCCCTCCACAACGGCGAACCAGGGCCACCGGTAGCGCAGGAAGTAATCCTCGAGCGCCTGGGAGGCGGGCAGATCGGCGGGGATCGTCACCGGCTCTGAGTCCATGATGTCCTGCACGCGGACCCCGTCGACACGCTCCTCCAACGCCGCGCGGGCGATCGCGGCCCGGGCCTCGTGGTAGAGGATCCAGGCCAAGCCGGCCATGTACAGGCCGCTGAAGGAGCCGGCGCCGACCAGCAGGTAGACGCCGAACCCGCCGAGTGCGAGCGCGAGCAGCTGCCCCAGCCGGGCGGCGGCGATGGTCCCGCGACGGCGCTCACCGGTCACTCGCCAGACCCCGGCGCGCACGATCCGACCGCCGTCGAGCGGGAACGCCGGCAGCAGGTTGAAGGCGAGCAGCAGCACGTTGACCGGGATCAGCCAGCTGAGCGCGAGCAGCGCGGGGGTGATGTGGATGTTGGACTGAAGCTCGATCGCGTCGAGCAGCCGGTGTGAGCCCACGAGCGCGAAGTCCGCCGCGATGAACACCACGATCATCACGGCGGTCGCGAGTGGACCTGCGACCGCGATCGTGAAGTCCTCCCCCGGCGTCTCGGGCTCGCGATCCATCAGCGTCAGCCCGCCGAACAGGTACAGGTCGATCCGCTCGACGCCGACGCCGCGCCGCCGGGCGGCGACCGCATGCCCGAGCTCATGGACGATGATCGACGCGAACAGCGCCAGCACGCTGATCACGGTGGTGAGATACGCGACCGTGTCAGAGCTGTGCAGGGTCGTGCGGAACGGCCCCGACAACAGGTAGATCATCAGGAACAGGACGATGAACCAGCTGGCGTCGACGCCGACGCGAATGCCGGACACCGTGAACAGCCGCACCGAACGGGAGCGCCCGAGCATCCCGGAATGGTCGCACAGAGTCCCGGTGGGCTCGACAGGGTGACGCAGGCGCTTGATGCGCTCACCACATAGAGTCGGGTGTCCTCGGACCTACAGCGACCGTCCCCGACAGGGCGACTTCAGCGAAGGAGATGCGATGAGTGGACAGCTCGATGAGCTGAAGCAACGGATGGCCCGCCTGTCCGATCTCAAGTACGCGAGCGCGCTCGCCAGCTGGGACCAGCAGACGAAGATGCCCACTCGAGGGGCGGTATCCCGGGCCGACGTGCTCGCCACGCTCGCCGAGTTGCGTCACCGTGAGTTCACCGACGCCGAGACCGGCCGGCTGCTCGAGAGGGCGACCGCGGAGGTGAACGGCGCCGACGGGGACTCCGACGACGCCCGCCTGCTGCAGGCCGTCGGCCGTGACTGGGAGAAGGCGCGCCGGGTGCCCGGCTCACTCACCGCCGAGATCGCGCACGCGGGCTCACGCGGCCAGGAGATCTGGATCGCCGCGCGCCAGGAGTCGGACTTCGCGGCCTTCCAGCCTGCGCTGGAGCGCAACGTCGACCTCGCGCGCCGGTATGTCGACTGCCACCTCGGCCACGATGGGTTTGAGTGCGCGTACGACGTGCTGCTGGACGATTACGAGCCGCTGATGCGGACCGCACAGGTCGCCGCGCTGTTCGGCGAGCTCAAGCACGAGCTCGTGCCGATGATCGCCGCGATCAACAACTCCGCCGGGGTCGACGCCTCGCCGGTGGAGGTGCGCTTCCCGGTGATGGGCCAGCGCGCGCTCTCCCGTGAGATCGTCGAGCTGATGGGCTTCACCGACCGGGGGTGGCGCCTGGACGACACCGTGCACCCGTTTGCGACCGGCGTCGGCGACGGTGACGTACGCATCACCACCCGCTACGACGAGAACTACTGGCCGATGGCGCTGTTCGGGTCGATGCACGAGTGCGGCCACGGCCTGTACGAGGAGGGCTCCTCGCTCGCTCACCCCCGCAGCCCGCTCGGTGCCGTCGACTCACTGGCCATGCATGAGTCCCAGAGCCGGCTGTGGGAGAACATGGTCGGTCGCGGACGCGCGTTCTCGACCGTGCTCGCACCTCGAGTGGCCTCCCACTGCGAGGCTCTGGAGGGGATCGAGCCCGACGGCCTGTTCCGCGCCGTCAACCGCGTGAGGCCGTCGTTCATCCGCGTCGAGGCCGACGAGGCGACCTACGCGCTGCACATCATCCTGCGCTTCGAGCTCGAGCAGGAGCTGATCGAGGGGAGATTGAAGGTCCAGGATGCCGCCGAGGCGTGGCGAGCGCGATTCAAGGACTATTTCGGCCTCGAGGTGACCAACGACGCCGACGGGATCCTGCAGGACGTGCACTGGTCAGCCGGGCTGATGGGGTACTTCTCGACCTACGCGCTCGGCAACCTCATCGCCGGTCAGCTGTGGGAGCGCGCGCACCAGGATCTGCCCGACCTGGAGACCGCGCTCGCCGCCGGCCAGCTCGGAAGCCTGCGGGATTGGCTGCGTGAGCACGTGCACCGTCACGGCGCCAAGTTCCCGACCGCCGAGTTGTTGCAGCGCGAGATCGGTGCGCCGATCTCGGTTGCGCCGTTCGTGCGGTATCTGAAGGACAAGCTCGGCGACGTCTACGGACTGTCCCTGTAGGACTCGAGCCGCGAGGAGAGGGGTCCACCGTTCAATGGAGACACGAAAGTGAGTGATCGATGAGTACAACCCCAGTCAAGGTGGCGGTGACCGGCGCCGCCGGCGCGATCGGCTACGCGCTGCTGTTCCGGATCGCCTCCGGGCAGATGCTCGGCCCGGACACCCCGGTCGCGCTGTCACTGCTCGAGATCCCGCAGGCGGTGAAGGCCGCCGAGGGCACTGCCATGGAGCTCGACGACTGCGCGTTCCCGCTGCTGTCCTCCGTCGACATCAGCGACGATCCGAACACTGCGTTCGACGGCGTCTCGGTCGCGCTCCTGGTGGGCGCGCGCCCCCGCACCAAGGGGATGGAGCGCGGTGACCTGCTCGAAGCCAACGGCGGCATCTTCAAGCCTCAAGGGCAGGCACTGAACGCGCACGCGGCGTCGGACCTGAAGGTGCTTGTCGTCGGCAACCCGGCGAACACCAACGCGCTGATTGCCCAGTCGGGCGCGCCCGACATCCCCAAGCAGCGGTTCACCGCGATGGTGCGCCTGGACCACAACCGCGCGATCGCGCAGCTGTCGGCGAAGGCGGGCGCCGCCGTGAGCGACATCACGAACATGACGATCTGGGGCAACCACTCGGCCACCCAGTACCCCGACGTGTTCCACGCCAAGGTGAAGGGCCAGGGCGCCGCCGAGACGGTGAACGATCAGGCGTGGATCGAGAGCGACTTCATTCCCACGGTGCAGAAGCGTGGTGCGGCGATCATCGAGGCTCGCGGCGCCTCCAGTGCCGCGTCGGCCGCCAACGCCGCCGTGGACCATGTCCACGACTGGGTGCTCGGCACGCCCGACGGTGACTGGGTATCGATGGCGGTCGCGTCGGATGGCAGCTACGGCATCGGCGAGGGCGTCATCACCGGCTACCCCGTGACCTGCAGCGGCGGTGAGTACACGATCGTCGAGGGCCTGGAGATCGACGATTTCTCGCGCGGCAAGATCGACGCCTCCGTCAAGGAGCTCGGCGAGGAGCGCGACGCGGTCAAACAGCTCGGCCTGATCTAGACCGCTCCAGAACGACAAACGGCCGCCGCATCCACGCGGGATGCGGCGGCCGTTGTGCGTCCGGCGGGCTCAGGGCCCGTGCCGGGTGAAACCGTCAGGCGGCAGCCTTGTTGGCCGGGTGCCAGCCCTGACCCTCGCGCTTGACCGACCCGTCCTCGACGAGCTTGGGCATGACGCGGTACAGGTAGTTCGGCTCGATCTTCAGCTGAGATGCGATCTCGGGGATCGTGATGCCGGGCTTGTCCTTGACCAGCTGCAGCGCCTGGTTGGCGCGGGTGTTGCCACCACGGCGGCCACGGGGGCGGCCGGGACGACGAGCGGCGCGACGCGGTGCCGGGGCGGCGGTCGTGCCATTGGCACTTGCGGCACGCGGTCGACCGGGGCCACGGCGCCCGCCGACCAGTGCCGCGCGTGCGGCCTCCAGCTTCTGGACCTCGAGCTTGAGCTCCTCGAGACGTCCGTCGATGTCCTTCACCGCTTTGTCGACGAAGTCAGCCAACGTGTGTACCTCCGGGTATGGACGAGATATGAACCTCGCACCATACAACGTATATGTGAGAGTGACCGAAGCCTTGCAGGTGCACAGGCAGCCCGCGCGCTCAGCCGCGCTCGAGCAGGGCCTTCAGACGCGACAGTGAACTGCGCGCCTCGCGCTCCGAGGTCGCCCCCACGATGAACCGTCCGGCGACGCTGCCCAGCCGTCCTCCGGGAGGATGGAACTCGTTCGTGTAGCGGAAGCTCGTGCGGCCCATCGCATCAGTGGACAGTTCGTAACGGATCAGTGCGTCGGAGTGCGCCGGGCCCGCGCCTTCCCAACGAGCCAGGCGCGGAGGATCGAGCTCGACCAGGCGCCAGTGCACGTGAAAGGTGATGCCTCGGACCGACATCGCCTGGTCCATGGTCGCGCCGCGGCGCAGTGGCGGGCGCGGGAAATTCTCCACGGATTTGTGGATCGTCACCCAGTCGCGCAGGCGGCTTGGATCCATGACCGTCTCCCACACCCGCTCGATCGGCGCGTCGATGACGATCTCGTCCTGGACGGTGCTCATCGCTTGAGTGCGGACCCTAACGCGCCGAGAGCGCGTCCGTGCGCTCCCACTCACCGAGGGCGTGCTCGATCGCGCTGTCGAGCGAATGCAGTCTCACCGTCAGTGCCTGCGCAGCCGAGCGGCCGCCCGGCAGGAGGTCGGTCTCAAGGCTCTCCATCAGCGGGCGGACGAGTGCCGGGTCCTCTCCGGCCAGCGCCGCCACGATGACGCTCGCCACGGGAGTGAGCGAGAGCGACGCGAGTCTCACCGCCGCTCGGTCGACGAGCATCAACTCCGCGATCCGCTCTATCAGCTCTCCGTACGACACCACGTCGGGACCAGCGGCGTCGAGGACGTGTCCGCCGTCCGGGTCCTGCTCGCCCGGGTGCAGGCGCGCGCCGGCAGCGGCGGTGAGCATCGCCAGCACGTCCCGCTCGTCGACCGGTGCGGTGCGGTTCGACTGCCAGGCGGGCAGTGCGAGCACCCGCAGCCGCTCGATCAGGCGCACGAGCAGTGCGAACGACCGAGAGCGGGCACCGATCACGATCGAGGCGCGGAGCGCGATCGAGCCCGGAACCGCGGCGAGCAGGGTGCGCTCGACCGCCAGCCTGCTCTGGAGGTGACACGACAGGGATCCCTCTGGCACGGGGCCCCCGAGGTAGACGATCCGCCGTACACCCGCGCGGGTTGCGGCATCGGCGAACCGCAGGGCCGCCTGCGCCTCGCGCGCCGGGAACGGGTCCGCGCCGGGCGCGCCGCGCTCCATCGCGTGGATCAGAAAATAGGCGACCTCGACTCCGTCCATCGCGGCGGCAAGGCCATCGCCGGTGACGGCGTCGCCTCCGCGCACGTCGAGCCCGGCGACCTGCACCCGCTCGGGCGAGCGCGCGAAGCCGCGCACCTCGTGGCCCTCGCTGATCAGCCTGGCGGCGAGCAGCGGTCCGATGTAGCCGGTGATGCCGGTGACGAGCAGCCTCACTCGTTGCCCCGTCCGCGGATCAGCGCGCCCACGGGGCGGGCCGCACGATGCTCGGATCGAGGTCCGCGACGGAGGCGGCGCCGGTGAGCGCCATCGCGACCCGCAGCTCCTCCAGCAGCAGCTCAAGCACCTTCCGCGCTCCCGCGCTGCCGTCGATCCCGAGGCCCCACAGCAACGGACGGCCGACGAGCACCGCCCTTGCACCCAGCGCGAGCGCCTTGACGATGTCGGTGCCGCGCCGGATCCCGCCATCCACCAGCACGTCGAGCTCGGAGCCGACGGCGTCGGCGACCTCCGGCAGCGCGTCGGCGCCTGACAGGGTCGTGTCGAGCTGGCGGCCGCCGTGGTTGGAGACGATCACGCCGGCGGCGCCGTGCTCGGCGGCCAGTCGCGCGTCTCGCGCGGTGAGGATCCCCTTGACGAGCACGGGCAGCTCGGTCTCGGCGGCGAAGCGCTCGAGGTCAGACCAGGTCAGCGAGCCGTCGATGCTCGAGGAGGTGTCGACGGGAAGCGGACTGCCGATCGGATTGCGGTCGGGATCGGCCCGGACTCCCACGCGCCACTCGCGCTCGCGCATGCCGAGCACGGGCCGGTCGACAGTGAGTACCAGTGCCTCATAACCGCTCGCTTCGGCGGAGGCGATCATCTCGCGGCTCTCGCCACGGTCCTTGAGCACGTACAACTGGAACCAGCGCGCGACCTCCGGTACCTGCTCGACGAGCGCCGCCGGGGAGGTGGAGGCGAAGGTCGACAGGCACATCACCGACGAGGTGTCGAGGGCCGCGCGGGCGATTGCGGGCTCGGCGTCGGGGTGGACGAGCTTGGCGAACGCGGTCGGCGCGATCACGATCGGATGGGGCCGGCGGCGACCGAGCACCGTCACCCCGAGATCGGGGTCGGTGACGCCGGTCAGCATGCGCGGGGCGAGCGCCAGCCGCGACCACGACGCGTCGTTGTCCCGGAGCGTGGTCTCGTCGGCGGCGGCACCGTTGATGTACGCGCGGGCCCGCTCGGAGAGGATCCCCTCGGCGGCCTCACGGATGTCGGCGAGGCTGTACACCTCGGGGGGCGATTCGGTCATCGTGCAGAAAGCTAGTGGTCTCGTTCGTGGGTCCGTGCGAGAGCACTCGACGCCAACGCCCACCGAGTCCCGGAAATTGCGGCGGTCATTCGTGCGCTCCACGAACACCCCGCAATTTCGCTGGTTTGACGAGATCGAGAGATTCGTGCGTTTTCCGGAATTCGACCCGATGACCACCTCGTCGATGCGCTTTGATGCCCCACCTGTCGTTGAGTCGAGCTTCGAGAAGAGAGAGTCGGTCGGGTATGGCAAAGGGTCGGAACGGACGGGTGCCGGGCGCAGCGAGTTGTGAGCAGTGCTTCTTCCACGAGAACCTTCTGTGTGCGGTCCAGAGCGGACCGTGCGCGACGTTCCGGCCGGCCGGCCCCGACGGTCTGCGACCACCGAGCCAGCTGCGCTTCGTCTTCCGCCAGGAGCGGCGCCAGCAGGTCGCCTGGGCGTTCCCCTCGGCCAACGAGCAGGTCGCGCTGCACGCGTGACGCAGGTTGCGCTGCGCGCGTGACGAACCACACGCTCGGGGGGCCGGTCCGTCACTAGAGTCCCGCTCCTTCGGTCAGGCCAGTAGCGAGCGAGGAGATCCAGGTTTGAAGGTCACGGTGCTCGGCAAGTCACCGTCATGGCAGGACGCCGCGGGCGCGTGCAGCGGGTATCTGATCCGTCATGACGGCTACACGCTGCTGCTCGACTGCGGTAACGGCGTGTTCGCCAAGCTACGCGCGATCGTCGACTACGGCGCGGTCGACGCGGTCGTGATCACCCATCTGCACGCCGACCACTTCTTCGACATCGTGCCCTACAGCTTCGCGCTCAGTTACGGCGTGCGGACCGATCCGCCCAGCCCGCAGCTGCACGCGCCGCCGGGCGCTGGGGAGCGCCTGGCCATGATCGGGGGCTCGCTGGGCGACCCCACACTGATCGGGAGCGCGTTCGATCTGCACGAGTACAACCCCGCGGCGACGCTCACGCTCGGTCCGCTGCAGCTGCGTTTCTGCGAGGTGCCGCACTACGTGACCACCCACGCGGTGCGCATCTCGACGCCCGGTGCCGGTGACTTCACCTTCGGCGCCGACTGCCGGCCCAACGAGATCCTGCCCGAGTTCGCGACCGACAGCGAGTTGCTGTTCGTGGAGGCGACGCTGCGGGAGCCGGAGACGTTTGGGACCCGTGGCCACATGACCGCCCATGAGGCCGGTGAGCTCGGTCACGCGGCAGCGGCGCGCAGGCTCGTGCTCACCCACTTCTCCGACGAGCTCGACCCGGAGCGGGTGCGGGCGGACGGCAATGCGGGATACGGCGCCGAGGTGCAGCTCGCCGCCGAGGGCGCCGTCTTCGATCTCTGACCCGGCGGCCGGGTCGATGACCCGGACGCCTGTCCAGGGTAGGCTGGCGGCTGTCGTGTCCTCACGTGATCCGTTCGCCAACTTCGACCGGATGCGCCGGGAGATGGACGAGCTGTTCGGGGACGCGCTCGAGCGCTCGGGGATCCCCCGCCGCCGTGTTGGCCGCTGGCCTGCCGTCGATGTCACCTACGCCTCCGATCCCCCGCGCGCGATCGTGACCGCCGAGCTCGCGGGCGTACACACGGCCGACATCGATCTCCACGTCGAAGGCCGGCGTCTGATCCTCGCCGGGCGGCGCGCCTCGCCCTCGCCCGAGGGGGAGGTCTACCAGCAGATCGAGATCGAGCGCGGCACCTTCCGCCGCGTGCTCGAGCTCGGTGCCGACGTCGACGCCGAGCAGGTGCGCGCCCGCTACGAGGACGGGATGCTGCGCGTCGAGCTCCCGCTGCTCAGCCGCGGCCCGCGTTCCCGGGCGGTCCCGATCGAGGGCCCGGACGACGCGGAGACGGCGATCGAGAGTCACGAGGCCGTCGAGGGGCGCATCGAGGGCGGATGATCGAGGTCGTCCCAGCCGACGGCGGCCCCGAGGGCGGCGCGGAGGTACCCGTCGACGGCGTGGGTGGCAGCCGCGTCCTGCCCGGGCGCGCCGGTGTGCTGCCGCTGCGTGACGCGGTCGCCTTCCCCGACCTGGTCGTGCCGCTCAACATCGGGCAGGACCGTTCGGTCGCGCTCGTGAACGACGTGCTCCGGGGCGATCGGACGATCGCGCTGATCGCCGGACGCGATCCCGAGGTGGAGGTCCCCGGTCCCGAGCAGATCTACGACGTCGGGGTGCTCGGCACCGTCGCACGCATGGTTCGGCTGCCCGACGACACCCTCCGGGTGCTCGTCCAGGCCTCCCAGCGGATCCGGGTCACGAGCTGGGCCGACACCGAGCCATATCTCGTCGCCGAGATCGAGGAGGCGCACGATGTCGTCAAGGAGGGACCCCAGCTCACCGCGCTGATGCGCAACGTCCAGCGCGACTTCGGCGCGATCGTCGGCGAGGTGCCCTACCTGCCTGAGGAGCTGTCGGTGATGGTCGCCTCGATGGAGGACCCGGTGATGCTCTCCCACCTCGTCTCGGGGGTCATGCACATCTCCACCGAGGAGAAGCAGTCGCTGCTGGAGGAGCTCGACGTGTCCAAGCGCCTGCGGCGGCTCTCCCGCGACCTGGCGCGTGAGCGGGAGCTGGTCGCGCTCGGGACCAAGATCCAGTCCGAGGTTCAGTCCGAGCTTGAACAGGGGCAGCGCGAGTACTTCCTGCGCCGCCAGCTCAAGGCGATCCAGGAGGAGCTCGGCGAGGAGGACGAGGCGGAGGTGGAGGCGCGCGAGCTGCGTGAGCAGATCACCGCGCTGAAGCTGCCCGAGGGCATCCGCCGCCAGGTCGACCGCGAGCTCGGCCGCCTGTCGAGGTTGCAGCCGGCGATGGCGGAGTACGGCGTGGTTCGTACCTACCTGGAGTGGATCGCCTCGCTGCCGTGGTCGATGTCGACCGACGATGACCTGCGCCTGGGCCACGCGCGCAAGGTGCTTGACCAGGATCACTACGACATCGAGCAGGTCAAGGAGCGGATCCTCGAGTTCCTGGCGGTCAAGGCGCTGCGGGGCTCAGAGGACGGGGGCGGGCAGGTCGCCGGCGGCTCGATCCTCACGTTCGTCGGGCCGCCGGGCGTCGGCAAGACCTCGCTCGGGCGCTCGATCGCGCGGGCGCTCGGCCGGAACTTCGAGCGGATCAGCGTCGGTGGCCTGCGCGACGAGTCCGAGATTCGCGGTCACCGCCGCACCTACATCGGCGCGATGCCCGGCGTGATCATCCGTGCCCTGCGCGACTCCGGCGCGAACAATCCGCTGTTCATGATCGACGAGATCGACAAGATGGGCTCGGACTTCCGCGGCGACCCGGCGAGCGCGATGCTCGAGGTGCTCGATCCCGAGCAGAACGGGACGTTCCGGGATCACTACCTCGATCTCCCGTTCGACCTTTCACACGTCATGTTCGTCTGTACCGCCAACACCCTCGACACGATCCCCGGGCCGCTGCGCGATCGCATGGAGGTGATCCAGCTCGCCGGCTACACGGAAAGCGAGAAACTCGAGATCGCCCGGCGTTACCTGGTTCCGCGCCAGATCGAGCGGGGTGGGCTGTCGGCGCGGAGGATCGCGTTCACCGATCGCGGTCTGGAGGCGATCATCTCCGGTTACACGCGCGAGGCGGGCGTGCGCCAGCTCGAACGGGAGATCGGCGCCGTCGTGCGCAAGATCGCGCTGCGCGTCGCCGAGGGAGACGCGATTCGCAAGGTGAGCGTCTCAGAGCCGCGGGTGCACGAGCTGCTCGGCACGCCGCGCTTCCATGCCGAATCGCGCCGGCGGACGTCCCGGCCTGGTGTCGCGACCGGCCTGGCCTGGACGCCGGTCGGCGGTGAGATCCTGTTCATCGAGGCCTCGGCGATGGAGGGCTCGGGCCGGTTGCAGATCACCGGCCAGCTCGGAGACGTGATGCGCGAATCGGCGCAGGCGGCTCTCACCTACGTGCGCGCCAACGTCGAGGAGGTCGTCGGCGAGCTGCCCGATGGCTGGTTCGCCTCCCACGACATCCACCTGCACGTGCCGGCGGGCGCGATCCCGAAGGACGGGCCGAGCGCCGGCGTGGCGATGGTGACGGCGCTGTCCTCGCTGCTGACGGGCCGTCCCGTGCGATCCGACGTCGCGATGACCGGTGAGATCACGCTGACCGGGCTGGTGCTGCCGATCGGCGGACTGAAGGAGAAGGCGCTCGCTGCCCAGCGCGGCGGGATCAAGACGGTGATTGCGCCACGCCAGAACGAGGCAGACATTGACCAGATCCCCGCGCACCTGCGCGAAACCGTGCATTTCGTCTTCGCGTCGGTCGTCGGCGAGGTGCTCGAAGCGGCGCTCGCGACCCGGCGCGCACGGGGGTATCGCGTATCCTGACCTGTCAACCCCTAGAAGCGAATCAACGCCCCAAGGCGAGGGAGTCTCATGGCATCTCGACGTAAGAAGGTGGCGAAGGCGGTGCCGTTCAGCGCCTCCGACCTTCAGAACATCCAGAAGGCGAATCCCTATGTGCAACGGCTGATCGAGGACGCCGAGCTGCGCGACAACCTGACGACGGTGATCGACTCGGGCCGCAGCGCCTACAACCGGTTGCTGTCCTCAAAGGCTCCGCACAAGGCAGCCCTCGACGACAAGAAGCTGCACAAGGACGTCTCCAGTGCGGCCGAGGCGGCCCGCGACGCCGTCATGGCGCTTGGCGACGCCCCCAAGCACACCAAGCCCAAGAAGAAGCGCGGAGGCTTCGGTCGCAAGCTCGTGCTGCTGCTGATCGGCGGCGGTGTGGCGCTCGCGGCGTCCGAAGGTCTGCGCTCCAAGGTGCTCGACCTGCTGTTCGGCGCCGAGGAGGAGTTTGAGTACACGCCGCCGACGCCGGCCGCCGAGACGCCGCCGGCCAGCCCGGTGACCGCCGCCTGAGCGCACCGCCGGCCGGTACTTCCACCGTGAGCGAGGGCGTCCGTGACGGGCGCCCTCGTGGCGTTAAGGGGCGGGGCTGGTTGGCGGCGGCGCTCGTCGCGGCGGCGGCGGTGCTCGCGTTTCTCGCCGCCTGCCAGCTGCTGCTCCCCGGGATCGCCGCGGGGCGGCTGCGGTCAATGCTCTCGCGCTCAGGCTCGGTGAAGTCGGTGTCGGTCTCCGCGTGGCCCGCGGTCGAGCTGCTCTGGCATCACGCCGACTCGGTCACGGTCTCGATGCGGTCATGGTCCTCCTCGCCCGTCCGACTGAACGGGCAGCTCGGGCAGCTCCACGACGTCGGCGCGCTCCACGCCTCGATCGGGGTCGTCCATGTCGGCGCGCTCACCGCTCACCAGGTCGCGGTGTCGTCGACGGGTGGGCAGATCATCGGACGCGGGACGGTCCGGGAGGCGGACCTGCGCGGCGCGGTGCCATTCCTGCGCTCGGTCGTGCCGGTGACGAACTCGGACGGCACGCTCGTGCTGCGCGGGACGGCGTCGGTGCTGGGCCTGATCGGCGGCTCGCTCGATGCGACCGTCCAGGTGCGGCGCGGCGCA
The DNA here is from genome assembly GCA_036501965.1 of Solirubrobacteraceae bacterium. Lineage (GTDB taxonomy): Bacteria > Actinomycetota > Thermoleophilia > Solirubrobacterales > Solirubrobacteraceae > Palsa-465. Next base: position 11,967 of record DASXZK010000065.1, on the reverse strand, counting down.
CTGATCGTCTCGCCTGACGTGCCCCTCGGCGGCTTGGCGACCGTGACGGTGTTCTCGGCGCGAGGGGTGCGGGTGACGGGGGTGAGCGCCGCGTCGGTACGCGGGGGCTTCATCGCCCGGGTGACCGCTCGGCTGCGCTGAGACTCGGAGGCCCCCGGTCGTGTGGCCAAAGGTTGATAATTGCTACGCATGGATCGCGGGGTGACATTGGTCACATCAGCGGGCGACAGCGCCGGAGCGCTGCTCGGTCCCTACGTGCCCACGGTCGTCGTCGACTGGCTGCGCGACCGCCCTCAGGAGCGTTACCGATCGCTCGACTGCACGCTCGTGTTCGCCGACGTCTCCGGGTTCACCCGGCTGACCGAGATGCTCGGCGCGCGCGGGAAGATCGGCGCCGAGGAGATGGCCGGCCTCATCAACGGGACGTTCGAACGGCTGCTCGTCGCCGCCTACTCCTACGACGCCGGGCTCATCAAGTGGGGTGGTGACGCGACGCTGCTCCTGTTCGAGGGTGAGCAGCACGTCGAGCGTGGCTGCCGGGCCGCCGCCGAGATGCAGCGCGTGATGCGAGAGAACCGGACGCTGCGCACCAGCCGTGGCGCGGTGCGGCTGCGGATGTCGATCGGCGTCCACAGCGGCCGCTCCGAGTTCTTCCTGGTCGGTGCTGGCGGTCACCGCGAGCTGATCGTCACCGGGGAGTCGGCGACGACGCTCACCCGGATGGAGAAGGTCGCCGGCCCGGGCCAGATCGTGGTGAGCGACGGGACGGCCTCGGCGCTCGGCGAGGCCGGCCATCGCGTGCTCTCCGACCGGCTCGGGGACGGCTGGCTGCTGCGCCGCCCGCCGCCCGCCGCCCGCAAGCCCGCCGACCTGGACCGCATCGACGGAGATGTCGACGTCGGGGTCGCGCTCTGCCGGACCCTGCGCGAGCACGTGCTCGGTGGGGGCTTGGAGTACGAGCACCGCGAGGCGGCAGTCGGATTCATCCAGTTCACCGGCGTCGACCAGCTACTCGTGCAACGTGGCCCCGAGCACGTCCGCGACGTGCTCGACGTACTGATCGCACGGATCCAGAGCGCCACCGAGCGGCGCGGGGTCGCGTTCCTGGCCACCGACCTCGGTCCCGATGGCGGCAAGGTGATGCTGAGCGCCGGTGCGCCGCAGCATCTCGGGGAGGAGGCCGATCGCATGATCGCGGCCGCGCGGGAGGTGCTTGATGACGGCGGCCCGCTCGCCCTCCGGGCCGGAATCACCTGTGGGCGCGTGTTCGCCGGGGACTACGGCCCGCCGTACCGGCGGACGTATTCGCTGATGGGCGACTGTGTCAACCTCGCCGCGCGGCTGATGGCACACGCCGATCCGGGCGACGTGCTTGTCTCCGCTGAGGTGCCAGTAGCTGCGTCGGACGAGGTCGCGTTCGTCGTCGCTCCGCCGTTCGCTGCGAAGGGCAAGCGTGCGCCGGTCCGGCCATTGCGCGTCGATGCGCGGGGCTCGGCGCCGGCGGCGCACGAGCGGCCGCGGCACGGCGCCCGGGACGGTCCGATGATCGGCCGTGACGACGAGCTCTCGGTGCTGGTCGACGCCGCGGGTGCTGCGGCCACGGGCGATGGCAGTGCCGTCGATCTCGTCGGCGAGCCCGGGATGGGCAAGTCCCGGCTGTTGCAGGAGGTGGCGTCGATGATCTCCGCCGAGGTCCTGTGGGTCGGGGGGGAGGTCTACTCCGGCGGCCGCCCGTATGCGCCGTTCGAGCGACTGGTCCGTCGCCGCTATGGCGTTGGCGCGGACGCATCGGGGCAGGAGCTCGCCGCACGACTGCAGGCCGTGACCGAGGCTCACGTTCCCCATCTGATCCCATGGCTTCCGTTGATCGGGATTGCCGCCGGCGTCGAGTTTGCGCCGACGCGAGAGGTCGAGCAGACCGATCCGGCGCAGCGGCGTGCCCGGCTCGAGGAGGCGACGAGCGAGCTGCTCGGGGCGATCCTGTCCGGGCCAACGGCGCTGTTCTTCAACGACGTGCACCTGATGGACGATGCGACGCGCTCGCTTATCCGCCGATTGGCGGTCGACGCATCGTCGCGCCGCTGGCTGGTGGTCGCTAGCCGGCGGCCGGACGGGCCTACCCCGCTGGACGAGCAGTCGACCACGCGGGTCGAGCTCGGCCCGCTGGGCACGACGGACGCCGCGGAGCTGCTGGCTCGCGCCACTGCGGACGCGCCCCTGCCGGCTCACCGGCTGACCGCGCTCGCCGAGCGGGCGGCCGGCAACCCGCTGTTCCTGCGCGAGCTGGTCGCTCAGCTCGCCGCGGGCGGGGATTCCGACGAGCTCCCGCGATCGGTCGAAGGGGCGATCGCTGCCCGGATCGATCGCCTCGACCGAGCTGACCGATGGACGCTGCGCTCCGCATCGGTGCTGGGCGTCGATGTCGACGCGGTGCTGCTTGACGAGGTGCTCGGGCTCGCCTCGGGCGCGCAGGTCGGCGACGCGCGCAGACTCGAAGGTCTCGGAGAGTTTCTGGAGCCGGTCGCGCCCGGGCGGTGGCGGTTCAATCACCAGCTGGTTCGCGAGGTCGCCTACGAGGCGCTGCCCTACGGGCGTCGGACCGAGCTGCATGCGCTCACCGCCTCGGCGCTCGAGCGGCGTGCCGGTGGGTCGCCGGACGACAACGCCGAGCTGCTGTCCATCCATCTGTTCCACGGTGCGCAGTACATGCCCGCGTGGTGGTACGCCCGCGCCGCGGCTGAGCGTGCGCGGGCACGCTACGCGGGACCCGGAGCGGCGGAGGCCTACCGGCGCGCGCTCGCCGCCGCCGCCTTCATCCCGGGCGAGGTCCCGCCGGACGAGCTGATCGCGGTGGACGAGGCGCTCGGCGAGCTCTGCATCGAACTTGGGGAGCTGCGTGACGCAGACATTGCGCTGCGTCGTGGGTTGCGGCGGGCGAGCGGGGATCCGCTGTCGTCGGCGCGGTTGGAGCTGAAGCTCGCATACCTGCGGGAGATCCCCGGTCGCTACACCGCTGCGCTGCGCTGGGCCGCGCGCGCAGAGCGGACGCTGGCGGGGCAGGAAGGGGCAGAAGCGCGACGGCTGCAAGGCCGCCTGGCCGTTCGCCGGGCCGGGATCAGCTACCGCCGCGGCCGGCATGCGGCCGGCATGGCGTTTGCGCGCACCGCCGCGGAGCTTGCTCGCGAATCAGGCGACCGGCCGGCCCTTGCCCAGGCGCTCGAGTACGGCGATGTCTGTGCGGTCGAGGCCGGGCTGCCCACGGGCTCGGGCGCTCAGCAGGCGCTGGCGATCTACGAGGAGCTGCAGGATGTCGGCTCGGAGGCGCGCGTGCGTAACACGCTCGGCATGCTCGCCTTCCATCACGGGGAGTGGCCGGAGGCGTTGCGCCACTACCACACCGCTGAGGACGCCTGGACCCGGGCCGGGAAGCACTGGGACGCCGCGACGGCGGTGGCCAACGCCGCCGAGGTGCTCGCCAACCAGGGCAAGTTGGCCGAGGCCGAGGTCGCGCTCGAGCGCGCGATGCGAATCTGGCGGGGAGCGGGCGCCGCCTCTGAGGTCGCCTTCGGGGAATACCAGCTCGGCCGGGTCGCGGCGCACAGTGGGCGGGCGGAGGAGGCGAGCGAGCGATTCGAGGCGGCGCGTGTCCACTTCCACGCCGCCGGCGAGCTGAGCGAGGTGGTGGTCGTCGATGCGCTGGCGGCCGAGGCCCTGGAGTTGGCCGGCGACCCGGAGGCGGCGCTCGAACTCGCCGACGCGGCCCTCACGCGGGCGACCTCGCTGGGCGCGACCGCCGTCGTCCCCCTGGTGCACCGCGTGCGCGGAGTCGCGCTGTGGTCACTCGGTGATGCCGCCGCCGCGGAGGCCGCGCTCCGTGCCGGACTGGCAGTCGCTCGAGCGCGTGGGGCGCGGCACGAGATCGCCTTCACCCTCCGCGCGCTGGTCGACCGCATCCCCCCCGCCGGCGGATCGGAAGCGCGAGCGTGGAGAGAGGAGCTGAACGCGCTGGTGGCTCTGCTCGGGATCGAGCCGGCGCACGAGCCGGACGGCCAGGCGACGTGCACCTGAACGCCCGGGTCGTGTTGCTCGCCTGTCAGTGACCCATCCTCGGGTCGGCCGCCGTGACGACCGCCATCTGGGTGTACTCGTCCTCGCCGTCCTCGCCACCGGGTTGGAAGCTCGCAGGCTCGGTACACGGCGGCACGACATCATTGCTCGCGCATGCGGGCAGGAGTCCGTAGTACTCGCCATCGGGTCCGAGGACCGGCGGATTGAAGCCCTTCGTGATGAACTGCTCCGGCGATCCGTAGCAGATGTTGCCGGCCGTGCCATAGGCCGCGTTGGCGATGTCCGCCGCGGTCCCGAAGACGATGTACGTCACGATCTTGCTGGATGGCGCGTTGGTCGAGCTGAACACCACTGGGTCGCCGGTGTCGGGCGTGGAGCACGGAAGCTCGCCGGTCTGGAACGAAACCGAGATTGTCTCGTTCTCGGGGTTGGTCGTGAAGGTGCCGATCGTCGCGGCGGCGGTGCCATCGACACTGTTATCGACGGGCGTCACGCACTGCGAGCTGCCGGCCGTGCACGTGGTGGTGACCGTCGGATTGGAGTCGGTCCGCGTCACGACCACGAACCCGGAGCTCGGCAGCGTGCCCAGGCCGCCCGAGTAGGCGCCGGTGATGGTGTTGGGGCCCTCCGCCAGGCTTGTGGCAGGGACCGTGATCGACAGCATGCACTGATTCTTGATGAGCACGCATTTCTTGTTGACCTTGGCGGTCCCGAGGGTGGTTCCCGTCGTCGTGTCCGTGAAGACGACCGAGGCCGGCGGGACGACGAAGATGCCTGGGAAGACCGCCGCGGTCAGGGTCACGGTGTCTCCGGACGAGACCGTGCTTGGCGATGCGGTCAGCGTCGTCTGGCTCTGCGTTTTTGACGGTGGAGGTGATGGATGGGCCTTCGAAGATGACGCGGCGGCGGTTTGAGCGACTCCCCCGAGCGCGGTCAGCAAGGTCGCCGAAATCACGGCAAGCCTCGCGATCCTGCGGGTCGCGTGTGGCACAGCGATTGACACGTCTTGCCTCCTAGCCGGCACCGATCCGCGCCGGAACCTGCCTCCCACCGCAGCCCCTATCGTCAAGAATAATCGACCGAAGCGTTTCGCGCACGTTTCGTGAGGGTTTGCCAGCGATGTGAGCGAATGACGACCCCGCTGGGCGAGTGCGACCCGGACCCTCGATAATCGCGCGGTGCCCGAACCCGTACTCGAGCTGCGGAACCTCGGCCACCGCTATGGCGAGTTCGACGCGCTGCGGGACCTCTCGCTGTCCGTGCGCTCAGGTGAGTGCGTGGCGCTGATCGGCCACAACGGCTCGGGTAAGACGACGGCGGTGCGGATGATCGCGGGGCTGCTGGAGATCACCTCCGGTGAGGTCCAGGTGGCGGGCGCCGGCATCGGCGACGAGACGGCCCGCGCGGCGACTGCGATCGTGCTCGACACGCCCGCGCTCTACGACGATCTCACCGTCGTCGAGCATCTGGAGCTCGTCGCGCTCGCGCACGGGGTGGTGGGCGATGACCTCGACGACCGCGCGGCCGAGCTGCTCGTGCGGCTCGGGCTCGCGAACAAGACCGACAGCCGGCCCACGTCGCTCTCGCGCGGGATGCGCCAGAAGGTCTCGCTCGCCTGCGCGCTCGTGCGCCCGTTCTCGCTGCTGGTTCTCGACGAGCCGGTCGTCGGGCTCGATCCGGCCTCTCAACGGACGCTGCGTGAGTTGATCGCCGAGGCGGTCGCCGATGGCGCCGCGGTACTGCTCACCACTCACCAGCTCGAGTTCGCCCGCGGGATCGCCGAGCGGGCGGTGATGCTCGCCGATGGAGAGGTCGTCGTCGACGGCCCCTACGACGCGGTCATCGACGGCGAGCTCGTACGCGGGCGAGGCCTCGTGTGAGCGGGCCGGCGGTCACGCTGCCGGCTCCCGGTGACGCCGAGCCTGCCGTCCGTGCCGGCGCGGTCCGCCAGTATCTCGCCGATCACCGCACCCGTCGCCGGCCGAGCCTGTTCGCGGTCTACACCGTCCTCCTCTGCGCGGCGATCTTCGGCGTTCTCGCCGAGCGTACGCTCCAGGCGGTCGTCGGCGGCGGCCTCGAGCAGCGCTCGGTCGTCGAGTTCGGGCCGGCGGCACTCGCGTTGCTGCTCCTGTCCGCGGTCCGGTTCGGCGTCTGGCAGGGCCCGGTCTCCTTCCGCGTCCCGGACGTCATCCTGGTGCTGCTCGCGCCGCTCTCGATCTCCGCGCTCGTGCGCACCCGGCTCGATCACGCGCTGGTGGTCGCGGTGCTCACGGGCGCGAGTCTCGGGGCGGCGGTGGCACTGCTCGCCACCGGAGGCGTGTCGGCGCTCGGTGGCGCGCGGGCGGTGGCGGTCGTCGTCGGAGTCGCGGCGCTGGGCGCGCTCGCGGTCGCGGCCAGCTGGCTCGTCGAGGTATCGCCGCGCGTCACACGTGGGGTTGCCCGGGCGGGGCCGCTGCTGGTGGCGGGCGCGCTGGCGCCGCTCGTCGCCGCGGCCGGGCACGTGGGCGCGGTGATCGTGGCATGGTCCGGACCGTGGGGGTGGGTGACCCAGCCGTTCACCAGGCAGGGTGGCTGGCCAGTGGCGACGGCGCTCCTGCTCGCTCTGGCGGCCGCGGCCGTCGTGGCTGCGCGGCGCCGCGTGGACGACGCTCGCGCGATCGTCTTTCTGGAGCGTGCGGAGGTGCGCACCGGGATGGCGACGGCCGCATTCGTGCTCGACTACCGCGGGGTTGCGCTGCATCGGCGGGGCGCCGGCCGGGCAGGGGCCGGGGGCGCGACGGGCGGCGGAGTGGCTGGCGGTGCGGGGGCGCGCGGCGGAGTGGCCGGCTGGACGGATCGCATCAGGGGCCGCGCGGCCCGTCTGCTGTCGGTGCCGCGGCCGCGATCGCCGCGACTCGCGATCCCATGGCGCGACACGCTCACCGGCCTCCGTGAACCGGCGCGGGCCGGGGCGGCTGCGCTCGTCACCGCCGGGTGCATCACCGAGGCGGTCACCCATCCCGGCCGGGGCCTCCCGGCCGCGGTCTGCGCCGTGGGCCTCTACGCGTCGGCCGCGCTGGTCTGCGAGCCGCTGCGCGATGAGGTCGACCACCCCGACCGCGGCGTGGTACTGCTCTCTCGCCGCTTCGGGTCGCTGCTGCTCTCCCACTGCGTGGTGCCGTTCGTGGTTCTGTTCGTGAGCGGGGCGGTGACGATCGCGGTGCTCTGGGGGGTGGGGACCGTCGGCCCGCTGACCCTGCTCGCGATCCCGACCCTGCTCGTGGCCGGGGCGTGGCTGGCGGTGCTCGGCGCCGCGCTCGCCACCCGGCGCGGCGGCCGGATCGATGGCGACGCGATGGGCCGGATGGCGATCGTGGACCCGTCGAGCCCCGCGTTCGGAGCCGCGGTCATCGTCGTCCTCGCCCCGTGGTTGCTGGTCACCGGCCTCATCCTCACCCTGGCGGTCGCGCTGCTCGGGCGTGCGGTCGTCCACCACGACAACGTGATCGCGGCGGGCACCGACGTGACCGCGCTGACGGTGATCGCGGCGCTCGTGCTGCTGCGGATGGCCCGGCGGTCGCGGCAGCTGTAGGGATCGTCCGCCGCCGGTGGTCGGGCTCCCGTAGCGACTCTGGGAACTTCGAGCCGCGCTGGGCGTCTCAGGGTTCCCAGAGCGCCCCGCGGCGGGTGCCTTCTCGCCTGCCCAGCTCGCCTAGCGGTCTCTCTGCGCCGCTCGCCACTCGGAGCGCGTCGCCGCTCCATAGCAACTCAAATCCGCTCCGAGTCGCCCGCGACGGACCGGCGCGGCGCCGGCCCGGGTAAATGTTTCTTGAAGTACGGCGCGCCGGACATGGGCGGCTGACCACAATGGGTCGGTGGCAGAGGGTCGCAGGCTCACGCGCCGTGACGTGCTCTCCGGCGCTGCGGCGGTCGGTGCCGGGGCGCTGCTCGGTCCGGTCGCCGCTGCCCAGGCCGCACGCGTGCGCCCAAACCGCCGCGTGTTCAGTCGCCGTCTCGGTGGGCTCACGGCCGGTGAGGTCCGCACGATCGTGGTCCCGCGGCCGGTCTGCCTGGCGGCGGCGCGCTGGTCAGGCCCGCGCGAGGCACAACTCACCATCAGAACCCGGCGTCCCGACGGCAGCTGGGGGCGATGGGCGGTCGCATCGTCGGCCGGCCATGACGGCGACGGCGTCAGGACCCCCGACCACGTCGGGGAGGGCGTCTGGCTCGGCCGGGCGACCGAGCTCCAGCTGCGCTCCCGTGGGCGGACAGACGACGTGGCCCTCCAGTTCGTTGCGGAGCACCCCGGCCCAGACCACGAGCCCGACCCCTACCCCGACCACACCCGAGGTCCCGCGCCAGACGCACTCCCCCTGCTGCCGGCGACCCTCCCGGCCGGCCCCGGCCAGCCGCCGATCATCGCCCGCGCCGCGTGGGCGGGGAGCAACCACCCGCCCACTGGCGGCCCGTTCTACGGCACGATCGAGATGGGGATCGTCCACCACACCGAGAACCCGAACGGCTACTCGCCCGATGAGGTGCCGGCGATGCTGCGCGCGATCTACGAGTTCCACGTCCACGGGCGCGGTTGGTTCGACATCGGCTACAACTTCGTCGTCGATCGCTTCGGGCGGATCTGGGAAGCGCGCCAGGGCGGGATCGACCTGCCGGTGCTCGGCGCCCAGGCCGGCGACTGGAACCAGGTCTCCTTCGGCGTGGCAGTGCTCGGGACCTATACCGACGTGCGCCCCTCGGCGGCCTCCATCGCAGCGGTGGAGCGGTTGACCGCCTGGAAGCTCGCGCTCAGCGGGCTGCCCGCCGTCGGCGAGCTGGACGCCGTGGCCAGCGCCGCCGACATCGGCTGGACCCAGTTCCACGCCGGGCAGCACGTCCGCTTCCCGCGGATCGCCGGTCATCGCCAGGTCGACGCGACCGACTGCCCGGGCGGTGCGTTCTTCGCCGAGCTGCCGGCCATCCGCCCCCGCGTCCAGGCGATGCTCGGCGCTGAGTCCAAGCTTGAGCTGGGCGGGGAGATCACGCTGTTCGCCGACGGCCCGGTGGCGTTCTTCTCAGGCGTCCTCACCCAGCAGGGAGCCCCGGTGCCCGGCGCCGCCGTCGAGCTCGAGCGGATCGTCGGTCACGCCGGCGCAGTCGACACCATGGCCACGCTCACCACCGCCGCCGACGGCACGTTCAGCTCCTCGTTGCCCGCCACCGCCGGCCTGCTCGTCCGCGCGGTCCGCATGAGCGCGCCGGCCGCGGTCTCCGGCGTGCTCGGGGTCGAGTCGCTGCAGGCGGCCACGTCCTGAACGGCCGACGGCCGGGCGCTCAGGTCTTCGGGGTGCTCCAGGGCGCCCTCAGGCGACGCTCGAGCTCGCCGGCGAGATCGTCGATCGCGATCCGGTCCTGGGCAAGCGAGTCGCGGTCGCGGACGGTCACCGTCCGGTCCTCCAGCGACTGGTGATCGACGGTGATCGCCCACGGCGTCCCGATCTCGTCCTGGCGGCGATACCGGCGGCCGATCGCGCCGCCGGCGTCGTACTCGGTCTGCATGTGCCCGCGCAGCGCCCGGTGGATCTCGACCGCGAGCTCCGGCTGGCCGTCCTTGCGCACGAGCGGCAGCACCGCCGCCTTGACCGGCGCGAGCTGGGGATGGAGGCGCAGGACGGTGCGCGTCTCGCCCTCGATCTCGTCCTCGTCGTAGGCATCGCACAGGAACGCGAGCATCGCGCGGTCAACGCCGGCGGCGGGCTCGATCACATGGGGCACGTAGCGCTCCCCGGTGTTGCCGTCGTGGTACTCGAGCTTCTGGCCGGAGTACTCGGCGTGCCGGGTGAGGTCGAAGTCGCCGCGGTTGGCGATGCCCTCGAGCTCGGACCAGCCGATCGGGAACAGGTATTCGACGTCGCTGGTGCCGCTCGAGTAGTGGCTGAGCTCGTCGGCGTCGTGCGCGCGCAGCTGCAGGTGGTCAGCGCGGATCCCGAGGCTCTGGTACCAGTCCATCCGCGCGGCGAGCCAGTGTTCGTACCACTGCTGGGCCTCGGCGGGCGGCACGAAGAACTCCATCTCCATCTGCTCGAACTCGCGGGTGCGGAAGATGAAGTTGCCCGGCGTGATCTCGTTGCGGAACGACTTGCCGATCTGGGCGATCCCGAACGGCGGCTTCTTGCGGCTGAACTGCAGGTAGTTCTTGAAGTTGAGGAAGATGCCCTGCGCGGTCTCGGGTCGCAGATAGACGGTCGCGCCCTCCTCCTTGACCGGCCCGACAGTCGTCTCGAACATGAGGTTGAAGTCCCGCGCCGCGGTGAGATCGCACTGCTCGTCCTCGCCGGGATGCTTGGATGGCCGGCGCCCGCACGCGGAGACGTCGAGATGGTCCTCGCGGAAGCGCAGCTTGCAGGTGCGGCAGTCGACGAGCGGATCGGTGAACCCCGCCAGATGGCCTGAGGCCTCCCAGGTCCGGGGGTGCTGGATGATCGCCGAGTCGAGCGCCACGACGTCGTCGCGCTCCTGCAGCATCGCCCGCCACCACTGCGCCTTGACGTTGTTCTTGAGCAGGACCCCGTAGTGGCCGTAGTCGTAGGAGGAGCTGATCCCCCCGTAGATCTCCGAGCTCTGGAAGACGAAGCCGCGCCGCTTGGACAGCGAGACGATCTTGTCCATCGTGACGGGGTCGGTCGTGGCCATGGGCGGGGATGGTATCCGCGGACTACCCGCCGACCCGGCCGACCCGGCCGGTCCCGTTCAGCCAGTCGCGGTCAGCTCCGCAAACCGCGGGTCGTCGCGCAACGAGTCGAAGTCGTCGTCCTCCCGCGCCCACTCCGCGACCTCGGCCCGGTCCTCGATCGCGCGCTGCAGATGGTCGAGCGCGAGTTCCCGGTGACCGTCGAGCGCCTCCAGGCAGGCGGCGTTGTAGCGCACGTTGCCCGCATCGGGGAAGCGTGAGAGCGCGTCCTCCATGATCTCGCGGGCCTGCCCGCGGGTCGCCGGATCGGCCATCAGCGGGGCGGCCCGGAAATTCCACTCCCAGGCGCTCGGCTCGAACGTCGGCGGGCCCCCGAAGCTCAGCACCGTGGTGCCGGCCTCCAGCGCGACTGCGTGGCGGTGGGAGCGCGGATCGGGGATGAACACATAGGTGCCGGTCGGCGCCTCGTGGTCGGTCCCGTCGATCGTGAACCGCGCGCTGCCGCGGGCGACGAAGTAGAGCTCCTGGTGATCGGTCGCAGGGTCGGAGCCCTCGGTGTGGGGCTCGACGACATCCTCGCCCGCATCGGCCGCGACGTAGGCATTGGTCCCAAAGGCGCGGATTCCGAGCGTGTGCCGGACGGGCACCCAGCGCAGGGAGTAGTCGGGCCCTCCCACCGGGACGGACTGGATGTCGTCGAGCGAGACGACGGTCACCGGTGCGGGCATGGGTCTCTCCGTGGGGTCGCGGGATTGGCACTCTCAGGCTGGGAGTGCCAGGGCGAAAGCTATACTTTTGACAGCATGCCGATCTACGAATACCGGTGCAAGAAGGGTCACACGTTCGATGTGATGCAGCGCTTCGCGGACGACGCGCTCGACGCGTGCGAGGTCTGCGGAGCGCCGGCGCAGCGCGTGATGCACGCGCCCGCGGTCCATTTCAAGGGATCGGGCTTCTACAACACCGACTACGGCACCAAGAAGCGATCGCGGGAGATGAAGGAGAAGGAGAACTCCAAGAAGAGCGAGAGCTCCTCGTCCTCCTCATCGAGTGAGTCCAAGTCGTCGTCGAGCGACTCCAGCTCGAACGGCGCCTCCTCCTCGAAGTCCTCGGACTCCAAGTCCTCGGACTCCTCCTCCAAGAGCCAGGCCAAAGCCGCCGACTGAGGCGGCTCGTGCTCAGGTAATCGTCAGCCCGCCGTCCACCGGAAGGGTCTGGCCGGTGATGTAGGCCGC
>DASXZK010000064.1:0-12609 GCA_036501965.1 Solirubrobacteraceae bacterium | reverse complement strand
TCCTCGTCATCGAGGCCGAGCAGGCAGACGACGCGGTGGGGGACCGAGCGCATCGGGGTGAGCGTGCAGACCGTGAGATGGCCGGTGCGGAAGTTCGCGCGGGTCGGCCGTCCGGCGAGGCGGTCGGCGAGGTGGGAGCGCAGCTCGGCGGGAGCGATCACCGGGCTCTGCCCGGACTCGTCGGCCATCTCGTCGAGGATTCGACGCAGCTCGGCCCGCTGCCAGCGGTCACGGCCGGTCGTGCGCGCGAGCCCGTCGGCGGCGTCGGCGAGCGCGCGCGCCCAGTCGCCGAGCGGCCGGGGTTCGGAGAGCTCGTCGAGCGTCTGCTGCAGGCGCGACGCGAGTTCGGCGAAGCGGCCGGCGAGCTCGATCGCGCGGCTGTCGACGTCGTCGAGCGGCAGCACGCCGGCGAATCGCCGCTCGTCGTCCTCGGTCATCGTGGCGCCCAGCAGCAGGCGGTCGATTCCCAGCCGCCACGTCCCGTCGCCGACATCCTGCAGCTTGTAGGGCGCCCGGTGCTCCGCGTCCAGCCCCCATCGGATCCCCGACGCGCTGATCCAGTCCTGAAGCTGTGTGAGGTCGTCGTCATCGAAGCCGAAGCGCCGGCGCACCGGACCGCGGTCGGCGAGATCGAGCACCTCGGAGGCGGTGACGCGGCGCTCGACCAGCTCCATCAGCGAGGAGACGACGCCGAGCAGCGGGTTGGTCTGAGTGAGCGAGCGGTCGGCGAGACGGACGCGCAGGTCGGTCGCCTGTGCGCCGGTCGCCGCGCCCGGTTCGCCGTCGAGCGGCTCGGAGGAGCCGAACGCCGCCTGGATGAGCGGCGCGAAGGCCTCGACGTCGGGGCACATGACGATGACGTCGCGCGGCTCGAGCGTCGGGTCGGCGGCGAGCGCGTGGAGAATCGCGTCGCGCAGGACCTCGACCTGGCGCTGGCGCCCGTGGCAGGCGTGGACGACGATGCTGTGGTCCTCGGTGTCCAGTGGCGCACGCTCGTCGGTCTGCCCGGCGAGCGGCGCGCCCGGCGGACTGCGATCGGCTCGCACGTCGGCCTGCATGCGGGAGAGCAGCGTGTGCGCTTCATCCTCGGCGACTGGCCGGTGCTCGTCGGTGCCCGAAAGTGCCGCGGCCTCGCCGCCCGCGAGGACGAGCTGCATCTCCCGGGCGTCTCGGCCCCACGAGGCCAACAGCGTGTTGCGTACGAGATCGCTGCTGTGATCGTGGGCGCGGCGCATCGCCGGCGGGATGATGTCCTGGCCACGGTCGGCGATCGCCTCCCAGAGCTCGGTGGAGGGGTGCAGCAGGAACAGGTGAACGTCACGGCCGTGTGCGAGCGCGCGCAGGACCTCGAGATGACCGGTGGGCAGGCGAGTTAGCCCGAACAGCGACATCCGGGCCGGGAGCGTGACGAGTCCCGGGTCCTCGACCAGCCGCTCGCACGCCCGCTCGCGGCGCTCAGCCGGACCGGGCAGATCGACGCGCGCGCGCATCCGCCGCCAGAGTTCCGCCTGCCAGCGCGCGCCCTCGGGCAGGGTCCGTCCGGCGGCGTCGGCGTCGCGGCCCTGCGCCCAGGCGGCGAGCATCGCGGGGCGGTGAAGCGCGTAGCGGTCATACAGGGCGGCGAGGTGGCGCACGATCGAGAGCCGCCGCTCCCGGCGCACCGGATCGATCGGCGGTGTGGCACCGCCGAGGTACGCCGCAAGCTGAGCGAGCCACTGCTCGGCGAGCGACACGTCGACGACCTCGAGCAGGGTCCAGGTGAGCCGCTCGGGCAACCACGGGTCGGCGTCGGGCTCGATTCCCGAGGCGGTGGCGACAGCGTCCGAGAGCAGGCGGTGTGGCGTCGGGAAGAGGACGTTGGCGCAGACGCCGTCGCCGTGGCCCGGGGTCGCGCCCAGCACCGCCGACATCGTCTGGGCCAGCCAGCGCTCCATGCCCCGGGTCGGGACGGCGACGAGGTCCGGCGTGAACGGATCCCCGGGCGGGGCCGAGAGCAGGTGCGCGAGCGCCTCGGCGAGGACGTCGGCGCGAGCGGCGCGGTGGAGGTGCAGCACGTCCTCGGAGGCTATTGCGCGGGCTCGCTCGCCTGCGGCGGCGCGGCCCGCCGGCGGCCCACGGGCGGCGGGGGTCTGGGCGAGCGCGGCGTCCGGCGCGCGGGCGGTGACCCCGATTGTGACGAATCAGTGTCACTTGGCTTGCATCTGTCCGCCGTATCGATTACATTTCACGCGTACGGAGTTACTTATGGCGATTCTTCTCTTCAACATCACCAAGGCGACCGACCGCAGCGCGGCCGGGTTCGTCTCCGCGTGCACGGCCGGTAATACGGCTGGGATGCCCGCGGGAGAGGACTCGATCGTGCGGCACCGTGGCCAGGCCGCCACCGGTGAGACCAGTGCCCTCGTGGCGAGGTGCGTGCTCTGAGCGCAGGCGCGCATACACGACTCGCGACGAGGGCGACCCCAACGGGGTCGCCTTTTTTGTGCCCAAACACTTACGCAACCAACTGATCGGAGACGACGATGGCATGGAGCAACTCGAAACGCTGACGGATCTGCTTCGAGCCGCCCAGAGCGGCTGACCGGCCGGCGCTCAGCCGAGCGCCACCCGCCGGACGGGGCGGACCGCACCAACCACACGCGTCCCCGGGCGCTCGCGCCCGCGTGACTGACAAGTCAACCGAAGTGACACACCCGAGAGGGCGGTGCTGGCCCCTGCGCCGGTGACGCTCACGCGTGTGCTGACACCTCGATCCATCTCGTCCACTGACACTCGCAGGAGAAAACTCATGCATTACCCACGCTATGAGTTCGTGGTCCCGCGCGACTACGAACGATATCTGGCCGGACGCCCGCCGTTGCCGCGGCCGGAGCGCCCGAAGCGCACCACCCGCCCCGTACGGCGGCGAGGCCTGCTGCGCAAGATCGTCCAGCGGCGCGCCTCCACCCCGCCGCTGGCGATCCAGGAGTACCTGGGCCTTGAGTTCACCGTCGACGACCGGCGGTGACTCCGGGCCCGGGGCCGGGGCTCAGTCCCGGCCCAGACGATGACCCCCGCCGGACACCACGGTCCGGCGGGGTCCCACTGACCACCACGCGCCTCAGAGGACGCACGAATGACGATCACCACGTTCGGCACCGTCGACGCACGGAGCCTCCACCAGCTTGAGACCTGCATGGCCGCCGGCGACGCAACGCGCGGCGTGCTCTGTGCCGATCACCACCCCGGCTACAGCCAGCCGATCGGCGGCGCGGTCGCCTACGAGGGCCACATCTCGCCCTCGGGCGTCGGCTACGACATCGGCTGCGGCAACAAGGCGGTGCAGACGGAACTCACGCGGCCCGATCTGGAGGCGCTCGGCGGCGTGGAGGCCGTGATGGACGAGATCGTGCGGCGTGTGCCGTTCGGTATGGGCGTGCCGGCGCGCGAGCGGGTCGACCACCCGGTGCTCGAGCGGATCCGCGAGGCGCGGTTCGCGCCGCAGCGTGCGCTCGCGCGGCTCGCCGCCGATCAACTCGGGACCGTCGGCTCGGGCAACCACTACGTCAACCTGATGGAGGACGACCACGGCCACGTGTGGGTCGGTGTCCACTTCGGCTCCCGCGGCTTCGGCCACAAGACGGCGTCGGGGTTCCTCGCGCTCGCGCAGGGCCTGGCGTTCGACGGGCATGCCCGAAACGGCGAGATGGACTCCCCGCCGGTGCTGTTCGAGGTCGACTCCGAGCTCGGGCAGTCCTACATCTCCGCGATGAAGCTGGCCGGCGAGTACGCCTACGCGGGCCGCGACGTCGTGGTGGCAAAGGTGCTCGGCGTGCTCGGCGCGACCGCGGTCGACGAGGTCCACAACCATCACAACTTCGCCTGGCGCGAGTCGCACGCGGGCCGGGAGGCGTGGGTCATCCGCAAGGGATGCACCCCGGCGTGGCCCGGGCAGCGTGGGTTCGTCGGAGGCTCGATGGGCGAGGCTTCGGTGATCCTCGAGGGGGTCGACTCGGACGAAGCCGCCTCCTCGCTGCGCTGCACGGTGCACGGCGCCGGGCGGGTGATGAGCCGGACGCAGGCGGCGGGCAAGGCCCGTCGGACCAAGCGCTGGGCCTGCCGCAACCGGGACTGCCTCCGGACGTTCCCGCGAAATACGAACCGCGCCCACCCCGACGCAACACGCCCCGCGTGCCCGGAGCACCCGACTGCGGGCGTGATGAGCACGTGGGTGCGTGAGCAGATCCGGCCGGGCGTGGTCGACTGGCCGGCCGTCCGCCGGCGCCTGGCGGCCGACGGGATCGTGCTGCGCGGCGGCGCGGCCGACGAGGCGCCGGAGGTGTACAAGCGCCTGCCGGAGGTGCTCGCGGCGCACGGCGGCTCGGTCCGCGTCACCCACACACTGCGGCCGCTCGGCGTCGCGATGGCCGGCCGCGACGTTCGAGACCCCTACCGCGACTGACCGGCCGCCGGGGGCACTCGGAGCGCATCCGTGTCGCATCGCGACCGGGTGGCGCTCCGAGTGGCGGCGGCGGTGACGGGCGGCCCGACTTGGAGCGCATCGCTGTCGCATGACGACCGGGTCGCGCTCCGAGTCGCACGCGCGGCCCCTCCTATCGTGTGAGCCATCGCCTCGCTGTCCTCGCCCAGCACCGATCGCTTCGCCGCCGAGGAGGCGCTTCTCACCGAGGTGCTGCATGAGGTGATCGCGCTCAGCGACGGGCCGGACGCCGTCGACCTGCTCGACGAGGCGATCGAGCTCGGCCGCGCGGCGCGGGCCGGCGACGAGCAGGCTGCCGACGGGCTGTCCGCGCTGATCGCGGGACTGGAGCCGGCCCGAACCGAGGTGCTCGTCCGCGCGCTCACGCGCTGGTTTCAGCTGATCAACCTCGCCGAGGACTCCGAGCGGGTCCGGCGCCTCGCCGACCGGGATGCGCGCGGCGCCGAGGATCCGGGCTACGCGCGCGAGGGGTCGATCCGCGAGGCGATCGGAGCGATGGCCGATGCGGGGGTGAGCGCCGCCGACGTTGCGGCGCTGCTGGCGCATGCGCGGCTGCGACTGGTGATGACCGCGCACCCGACGGAGGCGCGCCGCCGCACGACGATCGACAAGCTCGCGCGTGTGTTCGCCGTGCTGCGTGAGCTCGACCGCGCCGGGCGCCCCACGCCGCAGGATCGAACCGACTGCCGCCGGCGGCTCCTGGCGACGGTGCAGGAGCTGTGGGGATCCGACGACATCCGGGCCGCCGAGCGCACCGTCCTCGACGAGGTGCGGGCCGGGTTGATCCACTTCGCATCGACGCTGTCGGACACCGTCCCGCGGATCTACCGCGACCTGCAGGAGGCGCTCGCCGAGTGCTATCCCGACGCGGGCGGGATCGAGGTCCCGCCGGTGCTCGTGTTCGGCTCCTGGATCGGCGGTGACCGCGACGGCAATCCGTTCGTCACCCCGGCGACGACCGTGCGATCGCTGGAGCTGATGCGCGAGCAGTGCCTGCGCCTCTACGACACGCAGCTCGAGCAGCTCGCCGGCCGACTGTCGCTGTCCGAACGTCTCACCGGACCCGCCCCGGCGCTCGAGCCGATCCTCGCCGCCGGCGAGCGCGACTTCCCGCAGCTCGCCGACACGCTCGCCGTGATCAACCCCGAGGAGCCCTACCGGCGCGCGCTCAGCTTCATGCGCGAGCGGGTGCACGCCACGCGCGAGGCGGGGGACACCGGGTATCGCGATCCGGAGGAGCTGCTAATGGATCTGCGGCGCATCGAGCGCTCGCTGCGGAGCGGATCAGGCGGGCTCACGGCCGCCTCCGACCTCGCGGACTTCATCCGCCGCGTCGAGGTGTTCGGTTTTCACTACGCGCGTCTCGACATCCGCGAGCACGCCAACGTCCACCGCGCGGCGCTGCACGAGATCTACGCCGAGCTCGGTGTGTGCGCGGACTATCGCGGCCTGCCCGAGCAGCAGCGGGTCGCGCTGCTCGCCGGCCAGATCGCCGATCACCGGCCGCTGATCCCGACCGACATCGACGGTTTCAGCGAGGCGACGCGCGAGACGCTGACCACGTTCCGCACGCTCCGCAAGGCGCTGCGCGGGCGCCACCGCGGCGCGGTGCGTACGTACATCGTGTCGGGGACCGAGGCGCCGGCCGACCTGCTCGAGGTGCTGCTGCTCGCCAAGGAGGCGTCGCTGGCACGGGCCGGAGGTGAGGGGTGTGTGCTGCGGATCGTGCCGCTGTTCGAGGCCGGCCAGACGCTCACCGACGCGCCGCAGACGATGCGCACGCTGATGGCGACCCCCGTCTACCGCGCCGCGCTGCGCGCCGTGGGGGACGAGCAGGAGGTGATGATCGGCTATTCGGACTCCAACAAGGACGTCGGATACCTCGCCTCGGCATGGCTCGCCTACCGCGCCCAGGTGCGAATCGTGGAGGTGCTCCGCGAGCACGGCGTCGGCTGGCTGTTCTTCCACGGCCGCGGGGGTGCGGTCGGCCGCGGCGGCGGCCCGACCAACGGCGCGATCCTCGCGCTTCCCCCGGACACGGTCGGCGCCCGGCTGAAGATGACCGAGCAGGGCGAGGTGCTCACGGCCAAGTACGCGCTCGGAGAGATCGCCCATCGTGAGCTCGAACTCGCCACCTCGGCGACGCTCGCGACCGGGCGCGCACAGCCGCATGTGCGCTCGGCAGACTTCGAGGCGCTGCTCGCCGAGATGGCCGCCGACTCCGAGACGGTCTACCGCCGCGTCGTCCATGAGGACCCGGATTTCGTGCGCTTCTTCGAGTCGGTGACGCCGGTCGCCGAGATCTCACGGCTGCGGCTGGGCTCGCGCCCGGCCAAGCGCTCGGCGGCCGCGGGGATCGGCGACCTTCGCGCGATCCCGTGGGTGTTCTCGTGGACCCAGTCGCGGATCGTCCTGCCCGCCTGGCTCGGCCTCGGGACCGCGCTGCGTGGCGCGCGCGAGCGCCACGGGCTCGAGGTGCTGCGCCAGATGGCGCACGAGTGGCCGTTCTTCACCAGCGTCCTGTCGAACGCCGAGATGGGCTGTGCGAAGGCCGACCTCGGGATCGCGGAGCGGTACGTCGCGCTCTCTGATCACCCCGCTCGGGACCGGATCTGGGCTGCGCTGCGAGACGAGTTCGAGCTGACGGTCTCAGAGCTCGTGGCGATCGGTGGCGGCGAGCGGCTGCTCGACTCAGAGCCGGTGCTGCAGGCCTCGATCGACCGCCGCAACCCGGCGGTCGACCCGCTCTCGTTCATCCAGGTCGAGCTGCTGCGTCGCCTCCGGCGGCGCGGCGAGCGCCAGAAGGACGACGAGGAAGCGGTCGAGCTGCACCGGATCAGCCAGCTGACGATCAACGGGATCGCCTCCGGGCTGCGCAACACGGGGTGAGGACGCGGAAACCGCCGGTCCGCGCGCGTGTACGTTGACCTGATGGCAGTCGCCCCAGATCTGCGCGGTGCCGCGCTCGATGGCCGCTACGAGCTGCAGGAGCTGATCGGCGAAGGTGCGTTCGGCCGTGTCTACCGCGGCCACGACCGGCGGCTGGAGCGCGCAGTCGCGATCAAGGTGGTCAAGCCCTGGTGGGCCGAGGACCCCGAGTGGGTGGCCGTGTTCGAGCGCGAGGCCCGCCTGCTCGCCCGGGTCAATCACCCCGGGGTTGTTCAGATCCACGACGTCGGCCACTGCGCCGACGGGCTCTACTACGTCTCCGAGCTCGTCGCCGGGGAGGACCTCGCGGCGCGGCTGCGGCGCACCGAGGGCGCCGGTGTGGGGCCTGAGGAGGCGCGGACGCTCGCGCTCGGCCTGTGCGCCGCGCTCGCGGGCGCCCACGCGGAAGGGATCGTCCACCGCGACGTCAAGCCTGCGAACGTGTTGATCGCCGGCGGGGGCGGCGGGCCCGGCGGGTCCGGGGCGTCCGGGGCGTCACGGTCGTCCGCGCCCACGCCCGCGCTCGTCAAGGTCGCCGACTTCGGCGTGGCGCGGCTGGCGGAATCGACCGAGGACGGCGCCTCGCTCATCGTCGGCACCCCGCGCTATATGGCACCCGAGCAGGCCGACGGCGGCCGGGTGACGCCCGCGACCGACGTCTACGCGATCGGCGCGATCCTCTACGAGATGCTCGCGGGCCGGCCGCCGTTCGACGGCAGGACGGCGGTGGAGCTGGCGGTCCGCCACCGCGACGATCCGGTGGCGCCGCTGCCCACGCACATTCATCCGGAGCTGGAGCGCGTGGTGCTGACCGCGCTCGCCAAGCGGCCCGCCGACCGCTACCCGGACGCGGGCGCGATGGGGGAGGCCCTGGCGCGCACCCGCGGCGGCTCCCGCGCAGGTGCGGACGCGGGGAGCTTTGTTGACCGTGGTGGTCAGAAACCTTCCCAGCAAGGCGCTGGAGTCGGCCGCTCCGCAGATGCTGGGAGCTTTGTTGACCGTGACGATCAGGAACCTTCCCAGCGTCGCCAGGGCGACGGTCCGGCCTCCGAGGAACAGACACGGAAGGCACCGCGCCGGGCGCCGCGGGTCGACGTCAACCCCTCGGCCCGCCGGCGCTCGATCGCCCTGCTTGCGCTTGTGGGGGCGGTGCTCGGTGGCCTGATCGCCGCCATCCTGCTCACCGGCGGCCTCAGCGGCTCGCCGAGCCAGGCCGCGAGCTCAAAGCGGGCCGCCACGGCGCCCGTCGAGGTGCCGCTGGTGGTTGGCGAGACAGTCAGCGCGGCCCGGGCCAAGCTGGGCTCGCTCCACCTCAAGGCGCATACGAAGACGGTCCCCGCCCCGGGGATCCGTCCTGGCACGGTGACCCAGCAGACGCCCGCGGGCGGCCACACGGTGGCCGCGCACGGGACGGTCGGGCTGTCGGTCGCCGAGGTCCCGCGCTGGCGGACGGTCACCACGTTCACCGGCGGCAGCTCGGTCGCGTTCCGGATCCGTGGCGAGCGCTGGCGGCTGGTCGTGAGCGCGTCGGGAACGCGCCACTGCACGCTGCTGTTCTTCTGTCACTCCTCGCAACTGCGAGTGCTGAGCGGCTCGGCCACGTTGCGGACGCTGTCGCTGGGCGACGGGGTCAACACGCCGGAGGTCGTCGAGAGCGGCCCCGGCATCTATCGCGTCACGGTCGACCCGGC
This sequence comes from Solirubrobacteraceae bacterium, assembly GCA_036501965.1. GTDB lineage: Bacteria > Actinomycetota > Thermoleophilia > Solirubrobacterales > Solirubrobacteraceae > Palsa-465. The sequence continues at coordinate 3,510 of DASXZK010000064.1, read as the reverse complement.
GTCGTCCTCGACCCGGTGGTCGATCCGGGTGCAGGACGACTACTAGACGGGGACCTGACGGCTACCGGGCGGCCGACAACACGTCGGCGATCGCGGCCGCGAACGCGTCGACGTCGTCCTCGGTCGTGTCCCAGGCGCACATCCAGCGCACGATGCTCTGAGGCTGGTCCCAGACGTGGAAGGCGAAGCGCTCCTGCAGCGGCGCGATCGTTGCCGTCGGGATCCGGGCGAACACAGCGTTGGTCTGCACAACCTGCGCGATCTCGACCCCGTCGATGGAGGCGACGGCGGCGCCGAGCCGGGTGGCCATCGCATTGGCGTGGCTCGCGGTGCGGCGCCACAGTTCGTCGTGAAGGTAGGCGTCGAACTGGGCCGAGACGTAGCGCATCTTCGACGCGAGCTGCAGCGTTTGCTTGCGCAGGAACGCCAGCGTGTTGCCGGCCTCGGAAGCGCCCCCGCGGACGATCACGGCCTCGCCGAGCATCAACCCGTTCTTCGTGCCGCCGAGCGAGAGCAGGTCGGCGCCGGTTGCCGCCTCCCCGAGCGAGCAGTTGAGCGCGGCCGCTGCGTTGGCCAGCCGGGCACCGTCGATGTGCAGGAGCAGGTCGTGCTCGCGGGCGAAATCCGAGAGCGACCGCAGCTCGTCGAGTGTGTAGAGCGTCCCGAGTTCGCTGCACTGGGTGATCGAGAGCACGCGCGGCTGGACGGCGTGCTCGTCGCCGATCCGCTCGATCCGCGGCGCGACGAGCTCGGGCGTCAGCTTGCCGTCGGGCGTGTCGACGGTGAGCAGCTTGACGCCGGCGACCGATTCGGGGGCGCCGCCCTCGTCGACGTTGAGATGCGCGGCGGCGCCGCAGATGGCGGCCTCCCAGGGTCGGCACGCCGCGCGCAACGACAAGACGTTGGCCGCCGACCCGTTGAACACGAGCACCGCCGTCGACCCCGGCCCGAAGTCGCCCTCGAGCGTCGCGTGGACCCGCTCGGTGAGCGGATCGTGGCCGTAGCTGATCGCATGCCCTTCGTTCTCACGCGCCAGCGCCGCCAGGACGTCGGGGTGAACGGCGGCGGCGTTGTCCGAGGTGAAACCGCGCTTGGGCACCCGGCGAGCCTAGTAAGCCGAGTGCAGAGCCTGGTCGGTCGGCTCCGGAAACTAGGGTGTGTGGCCTCATGACCACGTATGACTCGCTTCCGCCGGTTGCGCGCCGCACCGACCAAGTGCGCTCGCTGCACGGCGTCGATCGGCCCGACCCCTACGCCTGGCTGCGCGATACATCGACCGCCGAGGCGCTCGATCACCTGCGCGCCGAGCGCGCGTACTACGACTCGGCGACGGCGGGGCTGCAACCGCTCGTCGACGAGCTGGCCGCCGAGTTCATCGGCCGGCTGCCACGCGAGGACGCCACCGCGCCATGGGGCTACGGAGCGCACTCCTACTTCGAGCAGCGGCCGACTGGCGGCGAGTTCACGCGCCTGCTCCGCGTGCCGAGGGGCGCTGACCCCGACCCGGCGAGCGCCGAGGTGGTCATCGATCCGGCGGCGCTCGATCCCGGCACCGGCTACGTCGAGCTCGGCGTGCGGCTGCTCAGCCCGGACGAGCGGATCCTCGCTTATTCCGTCGACTTCAACGGCTCGGAGAAGTACGAGCTTCGCTTCCGCGACCTGGAGAGCGGCGAGGACCTGCCCGACCTGGTCGCCGGCACGCACTACGGCGGGGCCTGGAGCGCGGACTGCAGCACGTTCTTCTACCTCGTCCACGACGAGGCCTGGCGACCCCACCAGCTGTGGCGTCACACGCTCGGCACCTCCGCGGAGGAGGACGTGCTCGTGCTCGAGGAGCCCGACGAGCAGTTCTCGGTCGACGCGTGGCTGACGCGCTCGGGCGCAGTGATCGTCGTGCATCTCTCCAGTCGCGATACCTCCGAGGTGTGGCTGATCGACGCCAAGCGGCCGGAAGAGGCGCCACGCCTGGTCGAGGCCCGGCGCGCCGGCATCGAGTACGACGTCGAGCACGCCCGCGACGCGAGCGGCGACCTGGCCGTGATCGTCACCAACGATGGGGCGCAGGAGTTCCGCGTGCTCGCCGCCCCGCTCGCGACCCCGGACCGTTCGCACTGGACTGAGCTCGTGCCAGACAGCGCGCAGGAGCGGGTCTACGAGGTCGATGCCTTCGCCGGTCACGTGGTGACGACCTATCGCCGTGACGGGGAGCTGCGGCTGCGGGCCACGGCGCTTGCCGACCTCACCGCTCCGCCGATCGAGATCGCGCCGACCAGCGCCGGGGCGACGTTGACGCTCTGGATCAACCCCGAGTTCGACGCCACCGAGGTGCTCGTCTGCGAGGAGTCGGCGACGCGGCCGCGGCGCTGGGAGGCGGTGGACCTGGCCACCGGCGAGCGGCGGCTCGTCCGCGACACCGTGATCGACGGCTACAACCCGTTGCGCTACGTCACCGAGCGCCGGACGTTCCCGGCGTCGGACGGCACCGCGATCCCGGCGACGATCGTCCGTGATCGCGACACGCCGCTGGACGGGAGCGCCCCCGCCGTGATCGACGGCTACGGCTCCTACGAGGTCGTCGACGACCCCCGGTTCGACGAGACGCTGCCCAGCCTGCTCGACCGCGGCATCGTCTACGTCGTCGCCCACATCCGGGGCGGCGGCGAGGGAGGCCGGCGCTGGTGGCTGGACGGCCGGCTGGAGCGCAAGCAGAACACGTTCTCGGATCTGATCGCCGTCGCCGAGGGGATCGGTGGCCTGGTCGACCGCGCCCGGATCGCGACCCGCGGCGCGTCCGCCGGCGGGCTGCTGCAGGGCGCGCTGCTCGCACAGCGTCCGGATCTCTGGCGGGCGATGATCGCGGGCGTCCCGTTCGTCGACGTGGTGACCACGATGCTCGACGACACGCTGCCGCTCACCGCGGCCGAGCGCGACGAGTGGGGCGACCCGCGCCGCGCCGCGGACTTCGGCTGGATGCTCGCCTACTCGCCCTACGACAACATGCCCCCGGCCGGGCGGCGGCCGGACCTGCTGGTCACCGGCGCGGTCCATGACCCGCGGGTGGGCGTCCACGAGCCGGCGAAGTGGGTACAGGCGCTGCGCCACTCCGACCCGGACTGGGCGCCGCGCTGTCTGTTCCGCTGCGAGGTCGACGAGGGGTCGCACGGCGGGCCGTCCGGGCGGATCGCCTGGCTGCGGCAGGCGGCGGAGCTGCGAGCGTGGCTGCTCGATCGGCTCGGGGTCGTCTGACTCTGGGCGTGTGACCCTGGGCGTGGGACTCTGGGCGTGTGACTCTGGGCGTGGGTGGTAGCGCGTCGGGGCGTCGGCCGTCAAGCAGCGCCCGCAGTTCTGGGGCTGCCGTGCGGCGTTTGGGGCGCTGCTGTGACTGCCGGCGCCCCGGCGCGCTATGGGCATTGATCGGGTCGCACAGGTGCGCCCCGCACTTGGGCTGGTGCCTGTCGTTCGTGGATGGGATGTGTCCGATCGGGGCGGAGGGGTCGCCTCGATCGGACA
>DASXZK010000063.1:0-29064 GCA_036501965.1 Solirubrobacteraceae bacterium | reverse complement strand
GCCCCGGCGACCTCGAGCCGCTTCTGCGCCGGGTTGGGATCGCTCACACGATCACGGTCCAGTCCGCGAACTCGTTCGCGGACACGGACGCGATGCTCGCCCACGCGGACCGGCATCCGTGGATCGCCGCGGTCACGGGGTGGGTCCCGCTGCTCGAGCCGGGCGAGGCCGAGCGGGCGCTCGATCGCTACTGCCGCCATCCCGCGTTCCGCGGTGTCCGACATCTCGTCCACGACGAACCCGATCCGGACTGGCTGATGCTCCGGCGCGTCCGCGAGAGCCTGACGCTGCTGGCTGAGCGGGGGCTCGTGTTCGAGATCCCCGCGGTGTTCCCGCGCCACCTCGTGCACGTGCCGCGGCTCGCTGAGGAGCACCCGGGTCTGAAGATCGTGATCGACCACTTGGGGAAGCCGCCGATCGCCTCGGGCGCACTCGAGCCGTGGTGGACGCAGCTGGCGACCGCGGCCACGCATCCCAACGTGTACGCCAAGCTGTCCGGGCTGAACACCGTCGCCGCGGAGGAGTGGTCGGCCGAAGATCTCCGACCGTTCGTGGACGCGGCGGCCGATGCTTTCGGGCCCGACCGGCTGATGTTCGGATCGGACTGGCCGGTGTGCCTCATGGCCGGCGACTACGAACGCGTGTGGGCGGAGACCGTCCGAGCGCTCGACGGCGCTTCGATGGCGGCACGAGATGCGGTGCTAGGCGGGACCGCCGCGGCGGTCTACGGGCTGGCGCGGTGAGCACGGCGATCATCACCGGCGCAGCCAACGGCATCGGCGCCGCCTGCGCCGCGCTGTTCGCGGACGCCGGCTGGGACCTCGTGCTGGTCGATCGCGACGAGGAGCAGCTCGGACGGTCTGCCTCGGCGTCCGGGAACGCGGTCGCGACGCTCGCCGGCGACGTCTCTCGGCGGGAAGTCAATGGGGCCGCTGTCGCGCTGGCGCAGGATCGCTTCGGCGGGCTCGACGCGGTGGTCGCCAACGCCGGGGTCAACCTGGCGCGTTCGATCGACGACACCACCGACGAGGACATCGACCGGCTGCTCGCGGTGAACCTCCGCGCCGTGGTCTACATCGCGCAGTCCGCCCACCGTGCGCTCGCGCGAACCACCGGCAGCCTCGTGGTGATGGCCTCGAAGACCGGACTCGTCGCCCAGCGGGATTCGCCGATCTACTGTGCGACCAAGGGCGCGGCGATCCAGCTCGCGCGCGCGCTCGCCCTGGACTGGGCCCCCGAGGGCATCCGCGTCAACGCCGTCTGTCCCGGGATCGTCGACACCCCGATGCTCGAGACTTTCTTCTCCGAGGTGCCCGACCCCGAGCGAGCGCGAGCGGAGTTCGCGACCGCCCAGCCCCTCGGGCGCCTGGCACGGCCCGACGAGTGCGCGGCAGCCGCCCTGTTTCTGGCCTCAGCCGGAGCTTCGTTCATAACGGGCGTCGCGCTGCCGGTCGACGGCGGCTTCACGGCGCAGTAGGGCCCCGGACTCTTGCCGCCAGCCGGCGGCATATGGTCATGGGTGAATGCTGCACGTTCATACAGCCGAGCGGGCTGACCGTCTCGCCGACGGTCTGGCCGACACGCTCCTGCATCCGCTTGAGGATCCGTTCACGCCCGACGTGGTCGCGGTGCCGACGCGCGGGATCGAGCGGTGGCTGACCCAGCGTCTCTCGACACGACTCGGCACGACCAGCAGCGACCAGGCCGACGGCGTGTGCGCGAACGTCGAGTTCCCGTTCCCGGGCCGGCTGATTCTCGGGGCGCTGGCGGCGGCGTCGGGGATCGATCCCGAGCAGGATCCGTGGCTGGCCGAGCGGTCGGTGTGGCCGCTGCTCGATGTCGTCGACGGGTGCCTCGGCGAGCCGTGGCTGGCGGTGCTGGCGCGGCACCTCGAGGGCGCGCGCGGCGACCCCGAGGATCCGATGCGGCGGTTCGGGGTCGTTCGCCACCTCGCCGACCTGTTCGATCGCTACGCCGTGCACCGCCCGGACATGATCGGGAGCTGGGTCGGCGCCCCTGGGGGTGACCCCGACGACTGGCAGGCCGAGCTGTGGCGGCGCCTGCGCGCACGGATCGGCGCGCCGAGCCCGGCCGAGCGGCTCGCGCCGGCGTGCCGGCGGATCCGCGAGGACCCCGGGTTGCTCGAGCTGCCGGCGAGGATGTCGTTGTTCGGGCTGACGCGGATCCCGCGCTCCTACCTCGACGTCCTGTCCGCGATCGCGGAGCAGCGCGATGTGCACGTGTTCGTCCTTCACCCCTCGCCGGCGCTGTGGCAGGCGGTAGCTGTGGAACTCCAAGGCGGCCGAGAGGTCACGAACCGCAACGAGGATCCGACCGCGGGACTGCCGACCAGCCGACTGCTCGCCTCCTGGGGCCGCGACGTGCGTGAGCTTCAACTGGTGCTCGCGGACGGTGGTGAGACGGTCGAGCGTCATCACGCGCTGGCGCCGACGGGAGCGGACACGCTGCTCACGCGGATCCAGGCCGACGTTCGCGAGGATCGCCGCCCGCCCGGCCCGCCGCTGCCAGGCGAGCCCGACCCCCGGCCGCTTTTGCACTCCGATGACCGCAGCGTCCAGATCCACGCCTGCCACGGCCGGGCGCGCCAGGTCGAGGTGCTGCGCGACGCGGTCCTGCACCTGCTCGAGGACGACCCGACGCTCGAGCCGCGGGACGTGATCGTCATGTGTCCCGACATCGAGACGTTCGCGCCGCTGATCCAGGCCACGTTCGGCTCCGGACGCCACGGTGACGAGGACGAGGACGACGCCGGTGTTCTCCCCGGCGACGACCCCGAGGCCCTGCCCGACCTGCGCGTCAGGCTTGCCGACCGGTCGCTCCGCCAGACCAACCCGGTGCTCGGCGTGGTCAGTCAGTTGCTGGCGCTCGCCGACCAGCGGGCGACCGCGTCGCAGCTGCTCGACCTGGCCGCTCGCGAGCCCGTACGCCGGCGCTTTGGGTTCGACGACGACGACCTTTCGCGGATGCAGGACTGGGTCGCGGCCAGCGGGATCCGGTGGGGGTTCGACGCCCGCCACCGCGAGCCGTTCAAGCTCGGCTCGCTTCACGCAAACACGTGGCGACGCGGTCTGGACCGATTGCTCGTCGGCGTCTCGATGACCGAGGAGGATCGGCGGCTTGTCCATGGCGTGCTGCCGCTCGACGACGTCGACGGCGGCGCGATCGACCTCGCCGGCCGCTTCGCCGAGTTCGTTGATCGCGTCCGGGCGGCGGCCGACTCGCTCACCGACCACAAGCCGATCCACCGCTGGATCGGAGCGATCGCTCAGGCGGCCGACTCCCTCACCGCCACGAGCGACCGCGACTCCTGGCAGCGACGCGAGCTGCAGCGAGTGCTCGGCGACGTAGACGCGGAGTCCGGTCAGTCAGGCGACCCCGGGGTGGGCGGCGCCGACCTCGAGCTCGCCGACGTCCGCGTGCTGCTCGCCGACCGGCTCCGCGGTCGCCCGACGCGAGCGAACTTCCGCACCGGCCACCTGACCGTGTGCACGCTGGTGCCGATGCGGTCGGTACCTCACCGGGTGGTCTGCATCCTCGGGCTCGACGACGGCGAGTTCCCCCGCCGGACCCGCCGCGACGGCGACGATTTGCTGCTCGCCGAGCCGCACGTCGGCGATCGCGACCCGCGCACCGAGGACCGGCAGATGCTGCTCGACGCGCTGATGGCGGCGACCGAGCGTCTGATCATCACCTACACCGGCAACGACGAGCGCACGAACCTGCGCCGGCCGCCGGCGGTCCCGGTCGGCGAGCTCCTCGACGTCGTCGAGCGCAGTGTCCGCTCCGACCCGGCACCGGCACGCGAGCAGGTGGTGATCCACCATCCGCTGCAGCCGTTCGATCCCCGGAACTTCGCCCCCGGGAAACTGGTCCCCGGCCGGCCCTGGAGCTTCGATCCGCAGGCGCTCGCCGGCGCTCGGGCGCTGAAGCACCAGGGCAGCCCCGACCGGCCGTTCCTGCCGGCGCCGCTCCCGCCTCGGTCCGACCCCGTGATCGAGCTCGACAACCTCGTGCGGTTCGTCGAGCATCCGGTCCGCGGGCTCCTGCGTGACCGGCTCGGTATCAACGTCAGCGAGTTCTACGACGAGATCGAGGACGCGCTGCCGGTCGAGCTCGACGCGCTGGCCAAGTGGGGCGTCGGGCAGCGGCTGCTCGACGGCGTCCTCGCCGGCGCCGACCTGGGCGACTGCATGAACGCCGAGCTCGCGCGCGGGACGCTTCCGCCAGGGCATCTCGCGCGCCCGGTGCTGGACGAGATCAGCACGGTCGTCGCGCAGCTCGCCAGCGAGGCCGAGTCTCTCGGCGGCGCCGAGGAGCTGGGGTCGCTCGACGTCAACCTCGCGCTGCCCGACGGGCGCACGCTCGCGGGTACCGTGACCGGCGTCTGCGGCGACACGATCCGGGCCATCTCCTTCTCGCGCGTGCGCCCGCGCGACCGGCTGCGCGCGTGGGTGCGGCTGCTCGCGCTGACCGCCGCACGCCCCGACCGGCCGTTCGAATCGGTGGTGATCGGCCGCGCGCGGGCCGGCGCATACCACGCGGACGTGACCGTGGCGCGGACTCCGCCGCTCGGCGACGACGCGGCCGCACGCCGCGACGCCGCGCTCGCGGGGCTCACGATCCTGATCGACCTGTACGACCGCGGGATGCGCGAGCCACTGCCGCTCGCGTGCGACGCCTCGGCCGCTTATGCGCAGGCGGCCGCCCGCGGCGAGGACGGCGCGACCGCCGCCGAGAAGGCGTGGACGAGCACGTTCGAGTTCCCCAAGGAGGACCGCCAGCCCGAGCATCTGCTCGTCTATGGCGGCGAGATCCCGCTGGCCGCGCTGCTGGCCCAGACACCACGAGCCGATGAACGCTGGGACGAGCACGAGTCGACACGATTCGGGCGCTACGCCTGCCGCCTGTGGGACGGCCTCCTCGCCCGTGAGGTGGTGGGCGACCGATGAGTGTGATCGCGAGCTACACCGATTTCGACGTCTGCGGTCCGCTGCCCACAGGCGTGACCGTGCTCGAGGCAAGCGCGGGCACCGGCAAGACGTACACGATCGCGGCGCTGACCGCTCGCTACGTGGCCGAGGGCACGCCGCTCGATCGGCTGCTGCTGATCACGTTCACGCGGATGGCAACCGGCGAGCTCCGCGACCGCGTCCGCGAGCGGCTCGTCGGATGCGAGCAGGCGCTGTCGGCAATCCTCGCCGGCGCGCCCGACACGTACGGCGACCCGGTCGTGACCTTGCTGGCCGCAGGGGACGTGGCGCATGTCGAGCTGCGACGCGACCGCCTCGCGCACGCCGTCGCCGACTTCGACGCCGCCACGATCGCGACCACCCACGGGTTCTGCCAGGAGGTGCTGGCCGAGCTCGGGACGGTCGGCGATCTCGACCGGGAGACCGCGTTCGTCGAGGACGTGTCCGAGCTGATCGACCAGGCGCTCGATGATTTGTATGTCCGGCGGTTTCATCGCCGCGAGACCGCCCGCTTCAACCGGGCGGAGGCGCTCAGGATCGCGCGGGCGGCGGTCGACAACCCGATGGCCGACCTCGAGCCGCGCGAGGAGCCGACCGACAGCACCGCAGCGATGCGGTACCGCCTGGCCGTCGCCGTTCGCAAGGAGCTCGAACAGCGCAAGCGACGGCTCGCGATCATGACCTACGACGACCTGCTCACGCGGTTGAACGACACGCTGGCCGGGCCGAGCGGCCCGGCGGCGCGCGCGCGGCTCAGCTCACGGTTTGACGTCGTGCTCGTCGACGAGTTCCAGGACACCGACCCGACCCAGTGGCAGATCCTCGATCGCGCGTTCGCGAAAGGAGGCGTCACGCTTGTGCTCGTCGCCGACCCGAAGCAGGCGATCTATGCGTTCCGCGGGGCCGACGTATACGCCTACCTCAAGGCGGCCGAGATCGCGGGAACGCGGGCCACGCTGCGCGACAACCGCCGAGCCGACCAGACGCTGATCGACGCCTACGACGCGTTGTTCGCCGGCGCCAGGCTCGGCCACGAGGGGATCGCCTACCGGCAGGTCACGGCGACGCCGGCGCACCGGACGCCCCGGCTGACCGGCGCGCCGAGCGACGCCGCGCTCCGCGTGCGGGTCGTCCACCGCGAGGATCCGTCGATCGAGCTGACCTACAACGGTTTCGCCAGCGCCGGTTCGGCCCGTAAGCACGTGGCGCAGGACCTCGCCGCGGACATCGTCGCGCTGCTCTCCTCAGACGCGACGATCGAGCATCGCGCCCCGAACGGAACGCCGAAAGCGCAGGAGTCGATCTGCCCCCGGCATATCGCCGTGCTCGTGCGGACGCACAGCACCGCGGAGCTCGTCCGCGACCAACTCGACCTCGCGCGCGTGCCCGCCGTGATCAACGGCGGCGGCAGCGTGTTCGCCACGCGCGCAGCGCGCGAGTGGCTGGCCCTGCTCGAGGCGATCGAGCGCCCCGCCTCGCCGATCCGGGCCAGGACCGCAGCGCTGACGCCGTTCCTCGGGTGGGAGGCCGAACGGCTCGCGACCGTGCCCGACGAGGAGTGGGAGGACGTGCACCGGCGCCTTCACCGCTGGAGCCGGATCCTGCGCGACCGCGGCGTGGCCGCGTTGCTCGAGGCGATCATGGTCGGCGAGGACCTGGCCGCCCGCGTGCTCGCGATCGGCGACGGCGAGCGCAAGCTGACCGATCTCCGCCACCTTGCCCAACTGCTCCACCGCGCCGCCAGCGCCGAGCGGCTCGGCGTCACCGCGCTCCGCGGCTGGCTCGCCGAGCGCGTCGCCGACGCCGAGCGCGACGAGGGCGAGGAGGAGCGCGCGCGGCGACTAGAGTCCGACGCCGAGGCGGTCCAGGTGCTGACGATCCACCGGAGCAAGGGCCTCGAGTTCCCGGTCGTCTACTGCCCATTCCTGTGGGATCCGACGTGGATCAGGCCGAAGGAGCCGGTGGCGTTCCACGATCCGGCGACCGGGTACAAGCACACCGTCGACGTCGGGCTCGAGGGGCGGACGTTCAAGCGCCACTTCGATCAGTACGTGATCGAGCAGCGTGGCGAGGACCTTCGCCTGGCGTACGTGGCGCTGACTCGCGCCAAGCATCAGGCAGTGATCTGGTGGGCGGGCACGAGGGACAGCTGCCACTCGGCGCTCTCGCGGTTGCTGCTGGCCAGGGAGGACAGTGGCGACATCAGGGCGTTCGGCGCCTCGACTCCGACGGACGTTGCCGTGGTCGAGCGGTTTCGGGAGCTGGCCGCGGCCGTGCCGGGGCGGATCGCCGTCGAGCGCTCGACGCTCGGCGTGCCGACCGCGTGGAGCCCGCCGGTCGAGCCGCCGACCGAGCTGGCGGCAGCGCGCCTGCACCGACGCCTCGATCTGTGGTGGCGGCGCACCTCGTACAGCGACATCACGGCCGAGGCGCACGATCCGCTGGTGTCGAGCGAGCCCGAGCGACCGGTCCTGAGCGACGAGCCCGAAGCGCCGACGCCGGTGGCGGCTCTCCCCACGGCGCCACTGAGTCTGGCGCTTGGACGCGAGTCGCCGCTGGGGACGATGCCGGTCGGGGTCGAGTTCGGCACGTTCGTCCACACCGTGCTCGAGGCGACCGACTTCGCGGCCGCCGACCTCGACGCCGAACTGGCCGAGCACATCGCTGCCGCCGGCTCACGGCGCGCTATCGATCTCGGCGACCCGGACCAGGTGGTGCGCGGGCTGCGGGCGGCGATCGAGACGCCGCTCGGGCCGCTGGTCGACGGGGTGCGGTTGCGTGACGTCGCGCGCGCGGACCGGCTCGACGAGCTCGGATTCGAGCTGCCCCTCGCCGGCGGCGATGAGCCCACCGGCCGACTCACGCTGGAGGCGATTGCAGCGGTACTCCGGGCTCATTTGCCGAGCGCCGATCCGATGGGTCGGTACGCAACGCGGCTCGAGGACCCGGCACTTCGAGCGACCGTGCGCGGGTTCCTGACCGGAAGCATCGATCTGGTCGTTCGCCTGCCGGGGCCGCGGTTCGCGATCGTCGACTACAAGACCAACTGGCTTGGACCCGCCGGCGAGCCGCTGACGCTCGCCCACTACCAGCCCGAGGTGCTCGCGGCCGAGATGAGCCGCGCGCACTACGGCCTCCAGGCGCTCCTGTACGCGGTCGCCCTGCACCGCTATCTGCGGTGGCGGATGCCCGGCTACGAAGCCGGTCGGCACCTCGCCGGCGTGCTGTATCTGTTCGTGCGCGGGATGGCCGGCGAGCCGGACGCCGGCGTGTTCGCTTGGGTCCCAACCGGAGAGCTCGTCACCGCGCTCAGCGACGTGCTCGATCGGGGTGGCGCGTGACCGCGACCGCCGAGGTCCCGGGGCGCGATCCGTTCGAGGCCCGGCGGGCCGTGGGCGCCGCCGGCCTGGTGCGCGAGTTCAACGACATCGGGGTGCTGTCGGCGGCCGACGTGCACGTCGCCGTGCGACTGACCGAGCTCGTCGGGGAGGAGAGCGAGGTGGTGGCGCTGGCCGCCGCGCTCGCCGTACGTGGCCCTCGCCTCGGCCACGTGTTCGTCGATCTGGCCACGATCCGCGATACCGCGAGCGTCGAGTCGGACGAGCCGGTCGATCTGTCCGGGCTGCCGTGGCCGGGCGTCGACGAGTGGCTCGGGGCGTTGAGGGCGAGCGCGCTCGTCGCGGTCGGGGAAGACGATGAGCCGGGGCCGCTGCGACTGCTCGGCACCCGGCTGTACCTCGATCGGTACTGGCGCGAGGAGTGCGCGGTCGCGGCGGATCTGAACGAGCTGACCGCGAGCGGCCGGCTGCATGTGATCGCCGGCGGCCCCGGCACCGGGAAGACGACCCAAGTCGCTCATATGGTCGCGGAGCTGATCGAGCAGGCGGTCGCCTTGGCTGAGCGACCGCCGCTGCTCGCGCTGGCGGCCCCAACCGGCAAGGCGGCGGCTCGACTACAGGAAGCGGTCCACGCCGAGACCGCACGTCTGCCCGTCGGCGAGTCGGCGCGAGAGCTGCTGCTGGCCCTGCGCGCGTCGACGCTCCACCGGCTGCTCGGGTGGCGGCCCGGGAGCCACAGCCGGTTCGCGCACGATCGCGGCAATCGCCTGCCCCACGACGTGGTCATCGTCGACGAGACGTCGATGGTGTCGCTGTCGCTGATGGCTCGGCTGGTCGAGGCTGTGCGTCCCGAGGCGCGGCTGATCCTCGTCGGCGACCCGGGGCAGCTGACCTCGATCGAGGCCGGCGTGGTACTCGGCGACATCGTCGGCTCGGGGATCGGGGGGATCGTCGTGCTCGAGCGGGTGCATCGGTTCGGTGGCGGCATCGCGCAGCTCGCCGACGCGATCCGCCGTGGCGACGGCGACGCGGCGGTGGCGGCGCTCAGCGGAGCCTCCGGCGACGTGACCTGGCTTCCGCTGGACGTCCACGAGAGCGAGGCGGGCCTCGAGCTCGTGCGATCGCGGGCGGTGGCGGCGGGCGTCGCGGTGGCCGCGGCCGCTCGCGAGGGCGCCGCCGGCCGAGCGCTGAGTGCGCTCGGCGGCTTCCGGCTGCTGTGCGCCCATCGGCGCGGACCCTACGGCGTCAGCGACTGGACCTCTCGCGTGCAGGGCTGGCTCGCCGGCGAGATCGAGGACGTCGAGCGGCGTGACTACGTCGGCCGCCCGCTGCTGGTCACCGAGAACGACTACGAGCTCGGCCTGTACAACGGCGACACGGGCGTGATCGTGCAGGGCGCCGGCGAGCGCCCGACGGCCGCGTTCGAGCGCGGCGGCGAGCTGCTGCGCTTCAGCCCGCTGCGGCTCGGTGCCGTCGAGACCGTGTACGCGATGACGGTCCACAAGAGCCAGGGCTCGCAGTTCGACACCGCGGCGGTGCTGCTCCCGCCCGAGAGCTCGCGCATCCTCACCCGCGAGCTGCTGTACACGGCGGTCACGCGGGCCCGCACCGAGCTGATCCTGGTCGGAACCGAGGCGGCGGTGCGGCGGGCGGTGGAGCGGCCGGTGGCGCGAGCGTCGGGACTGGGGGAGAGGCTGTTGGGGGAACGCTGTTAAGGTTCGCTCCGTGGGGGCGAACCTGGAGTTGGGGATCCTCGGTCCCATCGAGGTGCGCACCGGCGGCGCGCCCGCGTCGTTAGGTGGCCCGCGTCAGCGAGCCGTGCTTGCCGTGCTGGCGATCCACCCGAATCAGGTCGTCTCCGTCGACCGGCTCGTGGATGACATCTGGGGAGAGAACCCGCCGGCGACCGCGGTCCACACCCTCCATGTGTTCGTGTCGCGGCTGCGGCGCGCGATGTCGACGGCCGGCGACCGGTTGCTCACGCGCCCGCCGGGCTACGTGCTCGAGCTTGGCATGGACGAGCTCGATGCCGACCGGTTCGAGCGGCTGTACGACACCGCCCGCGCGGCACTGGCCGGCGGCCGTGCCGAGGATGCGGTGACGCTGCTCACCCAGGCCCATGCGCTGTGGCGCGGCCATGCGCTGGCCGACTTCACCTACGAGCCGTTCGCGCAGGGCGCGATCGCCCGCCTCGAGGAGCTCAGGCTCAACGCGCGCGAGGAGCTGATCGACGCCCAGCTCGCCGCCGGCCGTCATGAGCAGGTGGTCCCCGAGCTCGAGGCCCTCGTCCGTGAGTACCCGTTCCGCGAGCGGCTTCAAGGTCAGCTGATGATCGCCCTGTACCGGTGCGGCCGTCAGGCGCAGGCGCTCGAGGCCTTCCAACAGGCGCGCCGGGCACTCGTCGAGGAGCTCGCGGTAGAGCCGGGGGAGGCGCTCAGAGAACTCGAGCAGGCGATCCTGCGCCAGGATCCCTCGCTCCAGGATCCGACGGCGGCGGAGCGCGTCGCCGAGGCGGCCGCGCCCGCTGCCGCCGAGCCAGAGGCCCCCAGCGTCGATGCCGGCGCGCGGGAGCACGCGACCGTGGTTCGCAAGATGGCCACCCTGCTCGTGGCCAAGCTGGCCAGCGAGCACGAGACCGATCCCGAGATTGCGCGCAGCTCGGTCGCAAACGCGCGCGATCTGGCTGACGACATCGTCTGCCGCCACGGCGGCATGTTCGTGGCCGCACTGGGCGGGGATCGGGCATGGGTGTTCGGCGTTCCTCTGATCAGAGAGGACGACGTGCTGCGCGCCCTGCGCGCGGCCGACGAGATGCGCATCGCGCTCGGGGCGTCTGTGGCGCCCGAGCTCGGTCGATTGACCGTCCAAATCGGTGTCGCCACCGGGGAGGTGATCGCCGAGTCGGCGAGCGATCTGTTCGGCGATCCACTCAATCGAGCGATCGCGCTGGCCCAGACGGCCGAGGCCGGGGAGATCCTCGTCGCCGACGCCACGCGCAGCCTGGCCTTCAACGCGATCCTCGCCGAGCCGGCGCCAGACGGAGTCGCCTGGCGGATGGACGGCCTGGCGGCGCAGCGCCCGGTCGCGATCGAGACCGGTAGCGCGATGGTCGACCGCGAGGAGGAGCGCGCGCTCGCACGCGCCGCGTTCACGCGGACGCGCCGCACGGGCGAGGCGAACCTCCTGACCGTGGTCGGGGAAGCGGGCATTGGCAAATCCCGGCTCGTCCAGGAGCTCGGGAGTCAGCTGTCCTCCGAGGCGACCGTGCTCGTCGGGCGTTGCCTCTCCTACGGCGAGGGCATCGCGTTCTGGCCGCTGCGCGAGGCGTTCACCCAGATCGCCCGCGAGGAGTCACGCGAGGGCATTCACCGGCTGCTCGGAGGCGCCGACGACGCCGACGTGGTCGCGGACATCGTCGCCGCGGCGCTCGGGCTCGGCCTCGCGGAGAGCGCCGGCGAGCAGGTCCCTTGGGCCTTCCGCCGCATGCTCGAGGAGCTGTCCGTCGACGGCCCGCTCCTGATGGTGCTCGACGACGTCCACTGGGCCGACCAGCCGCTGCTCGATCTCGTCGACTATCTCGTCGACTGGCTGCGGGCGCCGGTGATGATCGTATGCATGGCGCGGCCCGAGCTGCTCGACGTGCGGCCGCGGTGGGGCGGTGGGCACGCGCAAGTCAGCTCGGTCGTGCTCGCGCCGCTGGACGAGGAGTCCGCGCTGTTGCTGCTCGACAGTCAGCTCGGGGACCGGCGGCTCAGCCCCGCACGGCGTGCCCAGATTCTCCGGACCGCCGAGGGCAACCCCCTGTTCGCCGAGCAGCTTCTCCAGATGAGCGCCGAGGATCCGGATTGGGGCCGTGACGCGGAGATCCCGGGGGCGATTCAGAGCCTGCTTTCCGCGCGTCTGGACCGGCTGGGACCCGGCGAGCGCGCGTTCATCGAGCGCGCCGCGGTGATCGGCCGCGAATTCTGGCCGGCGGCGGTGCGCGAGCTCCTGCCCGCCGAGGCCCGCTCTTCGGCGGACAACCATCTGCGCGCGCTGGTTCACCGGGGGCTCATCCACCCCGACCGCAGCACCCTGTCGGGCGAGGAGCAACTTCGTTTCCACCACATCCTGATTCGCGACGTGGCGTATCGCAGCACGCCGAAGGCGAGCCGGAGCGAGCTGCACGAGCGGTTCGCCGATTGGCTGGTCGCACGGGGCGACGGGTACGACGAGTTCGTCGGCTATCACCTTGAGCAGGCGTTCCGCTACCGGGTCGAGCTCGGAGCCGCGGACGCGGCCGCGGGCGAGCTGGCAGCACGGGCGGGCCAGCACCTCGCTGCTGCCGGGCGCCGCGCGGTGACCCGCGGTGACGCGCATGCAGGGGCTCGGCTGCTCGCCGGCGCCGCGAACATGCTTCAAGGCGCCGGTCGAAAGGAGCCGGGCACGCTGCTCGACCTCGGCGGAGCGCTCGCCGACAGCGGCGATCTACAGCAGGCCGAGAAGGTCTTCACCGAGGCATTTGACCAATCGCGGGAGCTCGGCGACGACAATCTCGCAGCGCGAGCGTCGATCGAGCTCTCGTTCAACCGCGTGCTCGTCGATCCGAGCGTTCCGCTGGCCGAGATGCTCCGCGTGGCCGAGGAGGCCGTCAGGACCTTCGAGAGCGGCGGCGACCACGGCGGCATCGCCCGAGCCTGGCACCACGTCGCGATGGTCCACTGGATCCAGTGCCGCGCGGCCGAGATGGAGGAGGTGCTCGATCGGGCGATGACCCACGCCGAGCAGGCGGGTGACTGGCGGATGCAGTCGCGGATCCTCGGCTTCCTAGCCCGAGCCGTGATGAGCGGCCCGCAACCCGCCGCCGAGGGGATCGAACGGTGCACGGCGATACTCGAGCGGGCAAGAGACGACGTCGGCCTGATCGCCGTCACCGAGACCATGCTCGGAATGCTCGAGGCGATGCGCGGCAATTTCGACCTTGCCCGGTCCTATGCCGGCTCCGCGAAGCGACGGCTCGAATCGGTTGGACTGACCGTCACGGTTGCGGTCCTGCAGATGTACTCGGGGTGGATCGAGCTGATGGCGGAGACCCCGGAGCGGGCGCTCCCGGGCGTGCGAGACGCGTATGACCTTCTCGAGCGCATCGGCGAGGCGCACCGGCGGGCCACGACCGCCGCCATGCTCGGCCGGCTGCTGTTCTTCACCGGCGATCACGCCGAGGCCGACCGCTACCTGCGGATCAGCGAGGAAGCGTCCTCGCCCGATGATGTGGCGACGGAGACGGTTTGGCGTGGGACGCGCGCCCGGTGGCTCGTGGCCGCGGGCAGTGGGCGCGAGGCGGAGGAACTGGCCGACAGTGCGGTGGCGATCCTCAATTCGACCGACTACGTGCGGCTGCAGGGAGACGCGCTGGTCGATCGCGCTGCCGTCCTGTCCGCGCTCGGGCGGGACGACGCGGCGATGGGTGACCTGCGCGAGGCCGGCGTTCTGTTCGAGCGCAAGGGCATCACGTCCTCGCTCGCGGTCGCGCGACGGTCGTACAAGTGGTCTCCGTCGTAGGGGCGTCTCGAATGCGACCGTACTTGCGGCGGGGGCCACCAATACGCGCTCGCGGCTGCGCGCTGACCGCGGCGTCGTCTTAAGCGGGGCGGGGTGGTCGGTCCGGGGTGAACCGGGGTTCGAGCGGCGATCTCCGCGCCAATCGTGGCCCGCAGCCACAGACGGCGATCGGCCCGGCCTCGACGCCGTCCAGGCCGAGCCGCTCCTCGATGTCGCGTCCGTTGATCGCGATCGTGACAAACGCGCCGAGTTCGAGCTCAGCGGCGACGAGGTAGAGCGTCTGGCTGAGGTGCGCGGCATCCATGAGGATCCCGGCATACGCGCGAGCATGCCGGCGGTACTTCCAGTGGTTGCGGTAGAACCGAGCGGCGAGCACGAACGACACGTGAGCCGTGCCGAAGTAACTCTGGCCGGCCATGAACGTGCTCGCCAGCTCGTGGGCCTCCTCGGTGGTGAGGCTCGACAGGAGCGCCAGCGAATGATCCCCGGCGTTGTAGTGGTAGACCCCGGGCGCGACGCCCTCGACGTTGGCGACAATCGGATACACCGTGATCGGATGTAGACCGCCCCCCGACGGGCTCGTCCGCTTGATGCACACGACCCCCTCGACTCTGCTCGCGTAGCCGTGGACGCCGAACCCGTAGCGCAGCACGGTGTCGAGATCGTCGAGTGACATCTGCCGCTCAGGGTCGAACGCGCGTGTCGTGCGCCTCTGCATCAGCGTGCGGAAGAACGGCTCCGACCGCGCGCGGGCCGGTAGTGCCACCCTGTGGTCGGAGGCCATGTGTGGCAGCTCGGTCGGCGGCAGTCCGTAGTCGGCGACCAGCTCTCGAACTCCGGCCGCTGTCTCCGCCGCAAGCTCCGCGTCAACACGGTCGCCGTCGCGGATGTCGACCCCGGTCCACTGCGTCAAGTAGTGGTAGAGCGTGGCATACGGGTGCCATCCGGTCGCGGTCATAGCCTCGTCGCGCTCGCGAAGCTCGCGGTACGGGCTGTCGCCCGAGTCGCTGACAATCAGACCCTTGTCGAGGAGTCCGCGCACAACCTTGACGTCAAACCCATCCTCGTTGACCCAGCGGTCGGTCGGGATCGACATGAGAACCTCCCAGTCCCGTTTGTCGATCGGGTGTCGTTCGCCGGTGAGAATCGCCATCGCGACGATTTGCGCCTCGTCTGACGCTGTGAGCGGGATGCCCTGCAGCAGGGAGTCGACGTCGAGGACGTAGGCGTCCTCGAGGCTGAAGAACGCGTGTGCAGTTCTCCTGACCTCGCCCACGGCGCGGGGGCTAGGTCTGTCCCTGCATCTGCATCATGGCGAACTGGCCGGAGACCCTCTTCAGGGCATCCCGTGACTGCAGCTGCTCGGCCTGCTGGTAGGCCACCTTGAACTGCTGTCGGCTCGGGAATCCGCCCGCATACTTGAAGTCTCGCCCGAACCGTGCAGTCAACTCCTTGGACCGGTCCTCAGAGCTCTTGCTCCACCTGGTCCACAGTTTGTCCTTGTCCTCTGCCAGGGCCTTCAGCAGCGGGACCAGGTCGGCAAGCTGGATGTCCTTTGCGGCGGGGTAGATCGACGCAAGAACGTCGGCGATGTCCGCACGCAACTCGGAACCGTAACGCCCAGGCTCCTTGCCAGGTCTGGCCTTTCTGAGGCGACGAGGCCTACGACTCGGCCGCGTGACGTTCGCGCGCAGGTCGCTGGCGTAGTCAACCTCGTGGCGCGAGGAACCTGGAGCGGGGATCGTCATCGGTCCGATGTGCAGCGCTCCGACTTCGTCGGTCTTTGCTTGCCAGACCGGAGAATTCGTGATCGACGTGTACCACGTGACATAGGAGCCAGGAAGGAGGTCGAGCGGCTTCTTGAGCGCCCCTGTGAATGAGTAACTCCCGCTGTTCGGTTCGCCGCCAACGTAATACCGCGGGGTGACGAAGTCCGACACCCTCACGCCGTCGATCATGTAATGGCTGCCCTGGCACGGGTCGCAGACCTCGAGCAGATACTGGACTTGTCCCTGGCGTCGGTACGGCTTGACCCATTTGTCCAACTCCAAGGGGTCCGCCGAGTCGGCCATCGACGGGCCACTGACCTTGCGCCCTCCCTGTGGGTCGCAAATGGTCTCCAGCAGCTCGTGGCTTGCTGCGAACGACCAGTCGTCGCTTTTCTGGATGAGGCCGATCGCCTGACCGTTCATCGTGGTATGAAACGCATGCTCACGCTGCGGCAGAGTGTTTTCGGGGATGATGACGAGCGGTATGTAGGCAGGAGGAACCTCGTCCAACGACGGGAACGCCGACACCACCGCGGGTGTCCCCCACACTGGCGTGAAATCGCGGGTCAACTGGATCTGCAGAGCCGCGGCGACGCGGAGCAGTTCCGCAGGCTCTACGAGCCCGTCTTCGTATGGGACCAGCGCGACATGAGTTGGAAGCATGGGTAGTCCTCGGACGGGTGTCAGTACGGGTGCGATGTCCCCTCACCGTTCGCGTGAAACACGCGGGCGAACAGCATGGCGACTCTACTTGAGATCGATGTGCATGGGTGGGTTTCTTGGGTCGACGGGGCTGGGCGCGCGTCTCGGAGTCCGAGCGCGGCGCGAAGTTCGGTCAGGTGGATCGGGTCAGGCGGTGTTTGCCACATGCGTTGAATGCAAGAGGGACGTACATTGGCGCTGATGCACCGAGTGGACCCGCCGCCCGAGGGAGGAGGAGGCGACGGGTCCACTGGTGGGTTCCCCCCGGAACCAGCCCTACCTGGTGTGCTCTCGATCGGAAGAGGGAACACGTGCGAGCTTGATACACGAGCGAAGCGGGCATTGAACAACGCGCTCGCGCTCAGTTGCACGCCGGCCGGAACCGGATCGAGCACGGCGACGAGCGCACTCAGGCGCTCGACGAGCAGTCCGCCGGCGTCGCCGGGAGCCTGGTCGCAACCGAGGCAGCAATCCTCCACGCCGACTCAGAGAACCGTGCTCGTGCTCCTGATACATCGGCGTCGTCCGATCGGGTCAGTCGACCACGGTCTGCGCGTCACGCACGAACGTCTCGCGCAACGGCTCGGCGATTCGCCACAGCCGCTCGAGGTCACAGGCCGCGGCCTCCTCGCGGTCGAGCGCCGCCCGGTAGGCCAGGTACGCGTTCGCGCGCTGCCCGCCGCGAGCGGCGAACCACTCACGAAGGGCCTGCTCGCATTCGCTCTCCTCGCCGAACCAGGCAAGGTACGCGTCGTCGAGCAGACGAACGCTGACCTCGGCGCAGTCGGTTTGGGTGGTGTCGGTCATGTTCCTGCCTCCTCTAGTCGATCATCAGAGCGAGCATCTGCTGGTTTTCGAGCTGCTCCCGCAGCCGCGCGAGCGCGCGTTGCCGGGTGGGACCGATGCTTCCGATCGGAATGTCGAGCGCCGCCGCGATCTCCTCGTACGGAGGGCGGGGATCCGCCATCACCAGCCGGAGCAGCGCCTGATCGCTGCGGCGCAGAAGCGAGAAGCTGCGCCGCAGCGCCTCGTCGCGCTCATCGATCAACAGCTCGTCACCGGGGAGCGGCTCGTAGGACTCGGGCTCGGGGCCGTCATCGCCGAACAGGACACGTCGCTCGCCGTGACGGAGGACGCGGAGGCACTCTCGGCGAGCGGTCGTCGCGAGCCAGGCGCCGACCCGGGTGGGGTCGTTGATCCGTCCCAGGTTCTCGAGCAGCGCGAGCCAGGTCGCCTGGGCGACGTCACCTGCGTCAGCATCCCGCAGGCGGTGGGCGCGGGCGATCGCCCAGATCATGCTCCCGAACTCCGCGACGAGGCGATTCCAGGCCTGCGAATTGCCGGCCGCGGCGGAGTTGACCAGCCCGGCGACCCGGTCGCCGGCAAGGCGTTCCCGCGTGGCGGGCGGCTTGGGGTGGGGTTTGAGTGCGGCGGTCATGGTCTCTTGCGCTCCGTGGTCGATGACGAGACGCAGGATCCGCCGCCGTGCTCACCGATCCCTCACCACCGCTCACCATTCGCTCACCAGGGCCTGGTGAGCAGGTTCGATGGGGTCTCCGAGGGACCGATCCGCGGTTGCCGGTTGCCGGTTGCCGGGCGCGCGGGCGAGTGGATCTCGGGCGTACGCGCGCCCCCGTAACGCGCGCGACCTGGTCGGCTGCCCCGGGCCGATAGGGCCGCGCGCGCTACACCCGGTAGAGCGGCGGCGCGGTGGCCTGATACCGGCCGGGGATCAAATCGGCGGAGGGCCGGGATCAAATCCTCCGGACGTATCAGCGGAAAGCCCCCGTTCCTCTTAACGCGCGTACGATTGCGCGAGAACCTTGTCGTTCGCAAGGGGTGGGAGCGTCGATCGAAGGGGCGCCACGGACGGCCTCGGACCGTTCAACGAGAGGACTCTGTGATGGCACAGCGTGTGGAGATTCCGGGCAGCGGACGGGAGGCCAGTCCGCAGGATCAACGCGTCGGAGAGGTCGACCGAGACAAGCCGATCGAGGTGACGGTGTACCTGCGGCCCTCCGCGCCGCTTGACTTTGTCGATCAGGAGGCCGGGCAGGCCCCGGCCGACCGGCGCACGATGTCGCACGACGAGCTCGCCAGCGCGCATGGCGCGAGCGATGAGGACATCGCCGCGGTGCGGTCCTTTGCCGGCGAGTACGGCCTCGAGGTGACCGCCGTCGACCAGGGACGCCGGGCCGTATCGCTGCGCGGCACGGTGCAGGCGCTCGCGGACGCGTTCGGGGCGCAGGGCCTCCAGCTCTATGAGCACCCGAGCGCCGGGCGGTTCCGCGGCCGCCAGGGGCCGTTGACGGTTCCGGCCGAGCTCGGTGGCGTGATCACCGGCGTGTTCGGGATCGACGAACGTCCGCAGGCCCGGCCGCATCTGCGCCCGAGCACCGACGCGGCCACCGCGACGTCGTACACGCCGCCGCAGGTTGCGGCCGCGTACGAATTCCCGTCAGGCGCGACCGGCTCGGGCCAGACGGCGGCGATCCTCGAGCTCGGGGGTGGCTTCAGCCAGACGGACCTGAACGCGTACTTCAAGAGCCTCAATCTGACGACGCCGAGCGTGACGGCCGTCGGTGTCGATGGCGGCACCAACTCGCCGGGCACCGACCCGGATTCCGACGGCGAGGTGATGCTCGATATCGAAGTCCTCGGCTCGGTCGCGCCCGGTGCCAAGATCGTCGTCTACTTCGCCCCGAACACGGACCAGGGCTTCATCGACGCCCTGTCGACAGCCGTCCACGACACCAGCCACAAGCCGTCAGTGGTCTCGATCAGCTGGGGTGGCCCCGAGGACTCGTGGACCCAGCAGGCGCGGACCCAGATGGAGCAGATCCTCACCGAGGCAGCCGCGCTCGGCGTCGCCGTGACCGTGGCCTCGGGCGACGGCGGCTCCACCGACGGGGTCAACGACGGCAAGCAGCACGTCGACTTCCCGGCCTCCGCGCCGCACGCGCTCGGGTGTGGCGGCACCACGCTGCACATCGCGAACGGACAGATCTCCAGCGAGACGGTCTGGAACGAGCTTCCCAGCCACGGCGCCGGTGGTGGAGGCATCAGCATCGAGTTCCCGGTCCCGTCGTACCAGACCGCCACGAAGATGCCGGCCAACGTCGACACCGGCAAGACCGGTCGCGGCGTGCCCGACGTGTCCGGCAACGCCGATCCCGAAACGGGCTACCAGGTGCTCGTCGACGGGAAGCAGCAGACGTTCGGTGGCACGAGCGCGGTGGCGCCGCTGTGGGCCGCGCTGATCACGCTCCTGAACGAGTCGCTCGGAAAGCCCGTGGGCTTCATGCAGCCGCAGATCTACACGGTGTCGGCCGTGGCCGGGTTCCACGACATCACCAAGGGCAACAACCCCGCCTACACCGCCGGAGCCGGGTGGGACGCGTGCACCGGAAACGGCTCGCCGAGCGGCCAGGAGCTGCTGCACGCGCTGGGCGGCAGCTAGCTGAGCCGCTCGGTGACGGCCGGGCTGCCGCGCGGGCGCGGCGGTTCGCGCCGGGAACCCGATAAGTGCACACTCGACCGTCCGGCCGGCTCGAATGGCGAGAAAGCCGTGCTATGCGGGACTTTTGGCGCACTCGAGCCTGGTGCGTTGTCGAGTGATGAGTTAGCGGCCCTGAATTCCGGTGTATCGGGGCGGGTGGCGGTGGCGGTGGCGGTGGCGGTGGCGGTGGCGGTGACCCGTGGCGGTGTCGAGGCGGCGGTGGCGGGCGGTGGCGGTGCCGGTGGCGTCGCCGGCGCGGCTCAGCCGAACTCGACGCCCTGCGCCAGCGGGAGCTCGTCGGAGTAGTTGATCGTGTTGGTGGCGCGACGCATATACGCCCGCCACGCGTCCGAGCCGGACTCGCGCCCGCCACCGGTCGACTTCTCGCCGCCGAACGCGCCACCGATCTCGGCCCCCGACGTGCCGATGTTGACGTTGACGATCCCGCAGTCCGACCCGTCCGCGGCCAGGAACCGCTCGGCCTCGCGCTGGTCGCGGGTGAAGATGCTCGACGACAGGCCCTGCGGGACGCCGTTGTGGAGCGCGATCGCCTCCTCGAGCTCGCGATAGGTCATCACGTACAGGATCGGGGCGAACGTCTCGCGCCGGACCACCTCGGTCTGCCCCGGCATCCGGACGAGCGCCGGCTCGACGTAGTAGGCATCGGGTGCGTCCGGGGATGGCCGGCGCGCGCCGCCGGCGACCAGCTCGCCCCCGCCGGCGCGGGCCTCGTCGAGCGCCTCGACCATTCCTCGGTACGCGCGCTCGTTGATCAGCGGGCCGACGAGCGTGCCGTCGATGGACGGATCGCCGATCGGCAGCCGGCCGAACACGTCGCGCAGCCCAGCGACCAGCTCGTCGACGACGTCCTCGTGCGCGATCACCCGCCGCAGGCTCGTGCACCGCTGCCCGGCGGTGCCGGCGGCCGCGAACACGATCCCGCGGGTGGCGAGCTCGAGGTCGGCCGACGGCGCCACCACCGCTCCGTTGTTCCCGCCCAGCTCGAGCAGGCAGCGGCCGAAACGGGCGGCCACCCGGGGCGCGACCTCGGCTCCCATCCGCTCCGACCCGGTGGCGCTCACCAGCGCGATTTCGGGGCTGTCGATCAGCGCCTGGCCGTCCTCCGCGCCCGCGATCACGAGCTGGTGCAACCCGGCCGGCGCGCCCGCCTCAGCGCCCGCGCGGGCGAGGACCGCCGAGCACGCCATCGAGGTCAGCGGCGTCATCGGTGAGGGCTTCCACACCACGCTGTCGCCGCACACGAGCGCGACCGCGGTATTCCACGACCACACGGCGGCCGGGAAGTTGAACGCCGAGATCACCGCCACCACCCCGAGTGGATGCCACGTCTCCATCAGCCGGTGGCCCGGCCGCTCCGACGGCATCGTCCGACCCTCGAGCTGGCGCGAGAGCCCGACCGCGAAGTCGCAGATGTCGATCATCTCCTGAACCTCGCCGAGGGCTTCCGACGGGATCTTTCCGGCCTCGATCGTGATCAGCTCGGCGATGTCGGCCCTGTGCTCGCCGAGCAACACGCCCAGGCGCTTGACCAGAGCACCTCGAACCGGTGCCGGCACGGTCCGCCAGACGGAGAAGGCGTGGCGGGCCGTGGCGATCGCGGTGAGGATCTCCACCCGCCCATCGGCGGGGACGTCGAACAGGTCCTCCCCGGTGATCGGCGACCGCGCGGTGACGCTCGGCCCCGATGGCGGTGAGACCGCGACGCCGCAGCGCTCGAGGCTGTGCCGGGCGCGGGCCCTGAGCTCGTCGGTCGCGGTGACGGACAGCGTGCCCGCGCTCATGGGCGGCGGTACCACCGGGGCGACGTCGTCGGAGGCGGCTTGAGGCTGGCCCGGACCACGAGCATCTCGGGCTCGCCGCTCGCCACCGACCGGCGCAGCTCGTGCTCGAACTCAGGCCCGAAGCCCTCGATCGTGGTCGCCGGCACCCCGAACGACGCCGCGAACGCCACGAAGTCCGGCTGGACGAGGTCGACGCCGAACGGCTCCTCGCCGGCCTGGACCTGGTCGAACCGCAGCATGCCGTAGCCGCCGTCCTCGACGAGCACGATCGTGAGCGGAATGCGGGCCTCGACGACCGTCGCCAGCTCGCCGCACGCGTACATGAAGCCGCCGTCGCCGACCACGCACACGGTCGGCCCCGCGCCGGCCAGGCAGGCTCCGAGCGAGGCGGGAAAGCCGAACCCGAGCGTGCCCCAGCCGAGCGGGTAGACAAGCTTCCGGGGCCGCGGGACCTGCCAGTAGCCGCCGAGCCAGTAGCCGGGGATGCACATGTCGGTGACCACCACCGTGTCCGGCGAGAGGGCGCGGTGGACGACATCGAGGAACCGCGCGGCCTGCTCGTCGTCGTTCTCGACCCACGCCGAGACCTCGGAGCCGATCGCCGCCAGCCTGCGCTCGAGCTCGGGCAACCCGTCGCGGGTCGGCGCCGGCCGGCTGAGCAGGTCCTCGACGACGGTGCGTGCGTCGCCCACGAGCGTGACGTGCGACGTGTAGCTCTTGTTCGCGTCGGCCTCGTCGACGTTGATGCTGATCAGCGCCGGTGGCGCGGGCATCTGCCAGTTCTGCGTGTTAGTGCCGTCAAAGTCGGTGCCGATCGCAAGCACGACGTCCGCCTCGTCCCACAGGGCGCCGACCTCCCTGGCGTGAACCGGTCCGGGAACCGCGCATGGGTGCTCGGGCGGCAGCAGACCGCGGCCCATGTACGTCGTGACGACCGGCGCGGCCAGCCTGAGCGCGAGCTCGCCGACCGCTGGGCCCGCACCGGCGCGAAGGGCGCCGCCGCCGGCCCAGATCAGTGGCCGCTCGGCATTCGCGAGCAGTTCGCACGCGCGCTCGACCGCGGCCGGCGGGAGCACGGGCCGGGGCGATCCGTCGGCGGAGGCGGCCGGCCGAGATCGCGAGGAGACCGACTCCGAGAGCAGGTCCGTGGGGATGCCGAGGTACACCGGCCCGGTCGGGGCGGCCAGCGCCGCCGTACCGGACTCGAGCACGGCGTCGCCGATCTCCTCGGCGGTGGCGACCAGCCGCGCGGCCTTCGTCACCGGCCTGAACATCGCCGTCTGGTCGCGGGTTTCGTGCAGGGTGCCGCGGTAGACGCCCTCGCGCCGGACCCTCGTCGAGATGTCGGTGGCGATCACGAGCACGGGGGAGTCCGCGGCCATCGCCTCGCCGGTGCCGCCGAGCGTGTTGGCCGCGCCCGGCCCGGTGGTCACGACCGCGACGCCGAGTTCGCCGGTGGCGCGGGCGTAGCCGTCGGCGGCGTAGGCGGCGGTCTGCTCATGGCGGACGCCGACGAGCCGGATGTCGGACTCGGACAGCGCCTTCCAGATCGGGAGGTTGTGGACCCCCGGCAGCCCGAAGACGAGCCTCACTCCGAGCTGGGCGAGCGTCTCGACCAGGCGCGTAGCGCCGGTCGCGGTCGTGGACAGTGTGTCGGTCACCAGGGCTCGCTCCTAGACGATGTTGTACTCCGGGCGCAGCGCGGCGGCGTCGAAGCGCTCGACGCCGAGCGGCGCGATGTCGACGAACGTCGGGCGCCCGAGGATCATGTCGCGCAGGATCTCACCGACGGCCGGCCCCTGCAGGAATCCGTGGCCCGAGAACCCGGTCGCGTACAGGAAGCGCGAGACGCCCGCGGCCTCGCCGATGATCGCGTTGTGGTCCGGGGTCATCTCGTACAGGCCGGCCCAGCCGCCCTTTATCCCGGCGTTGGCGATCCGCGGCGCCCGCCGGCGCACGACCTCCATCAGGCCCGGGATCCAGTCCTCGGACGTCTCGACGTTGAACCCCGGCGCCTGCACCGGATCGGACATCCCCATCAGCAGGCCGGGACCCTCGCGATGGAAGTAGAAGCTCGACTCGAAGTCGATCGTCATCGGCAGCTCCGCCGGCAGCCCCTCGATCGCCTCGGTGAACAGGATCTGGCGCCGCAGCGGGATCACGGGCAGCGCGACGCCGACCATCGCGCCGCAGCTCCGCGACCACGCCCCCGCGGCGCAGATCACCGCATTTGTGCGGACGCTCCCGTCCGTGGTGACGACCTCGGTGATCCGATCGCCGTCGGTCTCGATCGCGACCACGTCGCAGCCGACGCGGATGTGGGCGCCGTGGGCGCGTGCGGCGAACGCGTAGCCCTGGACGACGCCCTCGGGAGTGGCGTGGCCGTCGCCGGGTGAGAACGCCGCTGCGAGCACATCGTGCCCCTCGATCAGCGGGCACAGTGCGCGCGCCTCGTCGGCGGTCAGCATCACCGAATCCAGGCCGCTCTCATTCTGGAGCGTCACGCTCTGCTCGAACTCCTCCACGTCGGACTCGCGGGTGAGGATGAACAGGTAGCCGACCTGTTTGAGGTCGATCTCCCAGCCCGGGCGGCGCCCGAACTCGCGAAACGCGGCCATGCTGCGCTTGGCGATCTCGATGTTGAGGACGTCCGAGAACTGGGTCCGCACGCCACCGGCGGCCTTACTGGTCGAACCGCTGCCGAGCTGTGCCCGCTCGATCAGCACGACGTCGACGCCGGCCTCGGCGAGATGGAAGGCCGCGCTCGTGCCGATCACGCCGCCGCCGACGATGACCACCGACGCCGACCCGGGGAGTGGTGAGCGCGGACGCGGCATCAAGCGGTCTAGGCGCCGAACCGTCCGCGCGCCTCTACCGGAATCAGCGGCTTCTCGCCGCGCACCATCAGCTGCTGCACCGCCCACGTGTTGCCGTCTGGATCGGCGAACCCGAAGAACGTGCTGCCATCCTGATCGCCGAACGACGTCAGCTCGCTGCAGTCGACTCCGCGCGAGATGAGCTCGTCACGGGCGGCCGCGCCATCGGCGACGCACAGCTGGAGCGCCCGCATCGATCCTGGTTCCATCTGCCGTTGCGCGGCCAGATCGCCGATGACGATCGAGCAGCCCGACCCCCGTGGCGTCAGCTGCGCGACGTGCATGTGCTCGTTCGTCGTGTCGTGGTCCAGTTCGAAGCCGACCTGGTCGCGATAGAACGCGACCGCTCGGTCGATATCGCTGACCGGGAGGACGACAACCTCAAGCGTCCAGTCCATGCTCATGCTCCTTTCTCTCCCATTTCCGGTTCACCAGCCGATTGTGCCGGAACCGGACGGACAATCCGAGGCTGGTAGAGGCGTGTGCGCAGACGCGAGAGCCAAAATGCGGGTGTGACGAATATCGACCGGCGCGCTGTGCTTGCTGCCTTCGACCGGCAGATACGGCGGCAGCCGGCGGCGACCCCGCCCGACGGGTGGGTCGAGCGCGAGGACCGCATCGTGCGGTGCGGGGGCCGCGGCTGGGCCGGGGTGACGTGGTCCGATCTCGACGAGCTGACCGCTGACGCGGAGATCGCCGCCCAGATCGACCGGTTCGCGGGCACCCGCGCTCGCTGGGAGTGGAAGCACTACTCCTACGACGAGCCGGCGGACCTGGCCGACCGGCTCGTCGCGGCCGGCTTCACGCCCGAGCCGGCCGAGGCCCTGCTGGTCGCCGAGATCGCGGACCTGACACTAGAGATGCCGCCGCCGGCCGGAGTGGAGCTCCGTCCGGTCCGCGACCCGGCCGGCATCGAGGCGCTGGTGTCGGTGCATGATCAGGTGTTCGGCGGAGACCACGCCTCGATGGGCGAGACGCTGCTGGCCGACCTGGTCGCCCAGCCCCAACGAATCGCGGCGGTGGTCGCGTTTGCGGGGGACGTTCCGATCAGCGCCGGGCGTGTGGAGCTGCCCGTGGGTACGGATTTCGCGAGCCTCTGGGGCGGGGGCACTCTCCCTGACTGGCGTAGGCGCGGCGTGTTTCGGTCGCTCGTCGCCCACCGTGCCGCGGTCGCGTCCGCGGCGGGGTTTCGCTACCTCCAGGTCGACGCCATGCCCGACAGCCGCCCGATCCTGGAGCGACTCGGGTTCGTCGAGCTCGCCACGACAACCCCGTTCACATATCCCGGCAACGCGGACTGACCGGCCGAGGCTCCTGGGTTAGGCTGCGCTGCGTGGAGTTGCCCGAGCACGCCCGGCGCAACCGCGCCGCGTGGGACGTAACGGCGGCCGAGTACGCGAAGTGGGCTCCGCGCCAATGGGAGGACGAGAACTGGTCTTGGGGTATGTGGGGGACGCCCGAGGATGACCTCGGAACGATTGGCGACGTCGACGGGCTCGATGTCGTCGAGCTCGGCTGCGGGACCGCCTACTGGTCCGCGTGGCTCGCGCGCCGCGGCGCGCATCCGGTCGGTGTCGATCTCTCCGAGGCGCAGCTCGCGACCGCGAGGGCGATGCAGGCCGAACGCGACCTCCACTTCCCGCTCGTGCACGCGAGCGCCGAGGACGTCCCGTTGGCCGACGCCGCCTTCGACCTCGCGCTGTCCGAGTACGGGGCGAGCCTGTGGTGCGAGCCGGAGGCGTGGATCGCCGAGGCCGCACGGCTGCTCCGGCCCGGTGGGCGCCTCGTGTTCCTGACCAACTCACTGCTGTCGGTTCTGTGCGCGCCCGATGAGGGTCCAGCGTCGGATCGGCTGTTGCGGCGCCAGCGCGAGGTCCGGCGTATCGAGTGGCCGGGAGAGGAGGGGATCGAGTTCCATCTCGCCCACGGCGAGTGGATTGCCCTGCTCCGCCGGGCCGGGTTCGCGATCGACGCGCTCCACGAGCTGTACGCGCCCGAGGACGCCGAGCCGAGTCGGTTCGAGTGGATCACGCCCGAGTGGGCGCGGAGCTGGCCACACGAAGAGGTGTGGGTGGCGCGGAGGGAGAGCTAGCCGTAGCCCGCGAGCCTATGCGCCATAAAGCGCACGCAAGCCCGGCGCCATGTAGCTCGGCAGGTTCTTCTCGTTGCCGACGCTGTCGAGCCAGCCGGCGTCGTCGGCGACCGTCAGCGCGTCGAGCTGGATCGGCGAGAGCAGCGACGAGATCGGTGGCGCGGCCGCCTCGGGCTTGTCCATCGGCCCGGTCATGACGCCGTCGAGCTTGAGGTGGGGACGCTGGGTGAAGTCGGTGTGCTCGAACTCGTCGAGCGCGAGTCGCGGATGTCCCTCGTGGACGGCCGGGGCCGCGCCCAGCGCCGCGGGGGCGTGCTTGCTCTCCTGCTCGAGCCGGATCGCCTTGATGTTCTGGAGGGCATCGGCGAGCTTGGCCTGGGCGTCGGCGTAGCTGATCGCCGCCACATCGGGGTCCGCGGTGGCCTGGGTGAGGTAGAGGACCCGCTGCTCTCCGCCGACCGTGAGCGTCTCGAGGCCGGGGCCGTCGGTGACCATCAGCGCGGGCGTGCCGTAGCGCGGGGTGCCGTTGATCGCCACGAGTTGCACGGTTCGCTCGTCGCCGTCGAACACCGGGACGATCGGGGCGTTGTCGTTCTGGCCCGCGACCACGACGAGGTCGGCGCGCTTGCCGACCTCGAGCGAACCGAGTGCCTTGTCCCAGCCGAGGATCTCCGCGCCGGCGGAGGTGGCGAGTCGGACGAGCTGCTCGTCGGTGAAGAAGTTGGCGTTGTTCTGGCTGTAGACACGGGCGGCCTTGAGCTCGCCGAACAGGCTCTTGCTGCCGCTCGGCGACCAATCGGACCCGAGCCCGATCTTGAACAGCGTGCCCGCGGTGCCGGCGGCGATCGCGGCGGCCATCTGAGCCGTGTGCCCATAGAGCAGAAGGTTGCTGAACGGCGACCAGACCATCGAGGCGCCGTTCGCCGCCATCACCTGAAAGTCCGCGGGCTCGAGCGCGACGCAGTGGATCCCGGCGAGCGACGGCGCCATCGCCCACTTGCCGCCCGGGAGCTGGAGCGCCTCGAAGTGCTGATGCGCCGGCGCGTCGGTGCCTTCGCTGAGGTGCAGCAGGAAGCACGTCTTCTTGTCGATCTCGGCGAGGAACGCCTGCGGGTCGTTCGCGTCGACATCGGCGATGCGGCTGCCGGCCTCGGGGAGGAGCCTGTCGCCGGTGTCCTCGACGTTGCGCACGATCCCCCGGTAGTAACGGCGGAGGCCGGGCGCGCTGAACAGCGCTATGCCCTGCGTGGTGGTCACGCCGCCGACGAGCGCCTTGCACTCCACGTAGCGGACGAGCGCGGGCAGCAGTTCCGTGGCGTCGCCGATCGTCTTCATCGGCGCGGTGACGAGCTGGTGATACAGAGCGGAGTTGCCCCACTGGTTTCGGTTGGTGTACGGCTGCGGCACCTCCCACAGCGGCAGCGCGTTGTAGGCGACGTGGTTGTGGAGCTCGATCAGCCCGGGAAAGACCGTTCCGCCGGTCTGGACCGGGACCACGCCGTCGAACCCGTCAGGGGCAGGGTCGCCACTGGCCGTGATCGCAGCGATCGCCGCGTCCGCGATCCAGATCGCGCCATCCATGACGACCGTCGATCGTGAGTCCATCGTCACGATGCGTCCGGCGAGCGCCCATTTCGGGCTGCTGGCGGGATCGATTGGGCCCGCTTTGGTAGTCATTTGCCTACCGTACATCTCCGGCAATTCCGAGATAAGCTTTCGGCCGTGGGCACAGGGCGCACCGGCCCGCACGACGGTCGCGCGATGACGCATTCATATGACCCTGGCCCCGTCGGCGAGCAATATGCCTCGCTCGTCGGCAGCTACCCCGGCACGGACGTGTATCCGGCCGATTCGTTCCGAGTCGAGTGGGGACCGATCTTCCACCGCGGCCGGCTCGACGGCAGCGCTCGGCTGCTGGTGATCGGGCAGGACCCCGCCCAGTCCGAGGCGATCGTCCGGCGGATCCTCGTCGGGGAGGCCGGACACCGCACCCAAGGGCTGATGGCGAAGCTCGGCTTCACGCGCAGCTACCTGCTGATCAACACGTTCCTGTACTCGGTCTACGGCCAGAGCGGCGGTGCCGCGCACAAGGACGATGCGGGGATCGTCGACTACCGCAACAGCTGGTTGCGGAGCATCTTCGGCGGCAACCAGATCGAGGCGGTGCTGGCGCTGGGGTCGCTCGCCGACGACGCGTGGCAGAAGTGGAAGCAGACGCCGGTCGGCGCAACCTATTCACCGGCTTACCAGCACGTCACCCACCCGACCCAGCCGGAGAGCAGCTCCGGGGGAGACCCGGCGAAGCTGGAGGCGGCGATCGCCGCGATGCTCGCGAACTGGAACAACGCGCTCGCGGCGCTCCACCCGCTCGTGACCCATCCCGATGTGCCGGGCCCGCTCATCCCCTACGGCACCTCGTTCAAGCCCGACGAGCGGATCGAGATCCCCGAGTTC
>DASXZK010000062.1:0-10736 GCA_036501965.1 Solirubrobacteraceae bacterium | reverse complement strand
CGGGCCACCAGTCCGACAGGTTCGGCGGCACCTGAATGCCGACATCGGGCATCAACCGTCGCGTCTCGCCGATCAGGCGCTTCATGTCCTCCAGGGTCACCGGGCACGCCCAGCTCGGCATGTCCCGCTGTGGGCCGTCGTTCAGGCCGGTGCGCCAGTACTCCGCGGCCGCGCCCTCCGCGATCTCGGCGGGCTCCTGGCCGTAGTAGCTCTGGTGCGGGACGAAGTTCTGCAGGATCACCTCCTGCAGGTGCCCGTGCGCGGCGTGCAACTCGGCGAGCTTCTCCAGGGACGCGATCCGCTCCTCCTCGGTCTCGCCGATCCCGACCAGGATCCCGCTCGTGAACGGGATCCTCAAATCGCCCGCGGCGGAGATCGTCGCGATCCTCGCGCTCGGGTGCTTGGTCGGCGACCCCGCGTGCACGGTCTCCATCAGCCGCTCGGAGACCGACTCGAGCATCAGCCCCTGCGACGCGGACACCTCACGCAGCCGGGCGAGATCCTCGCGCTCGAGTACCCCGAGGTTCGTATGCGGCAGGATCCCGCGCTCCAGAGCCTGCTCGCACGCCCACACGACGTAGCCCGTGAAGTCATCGAATCCGTACTCCTCAAGCTGCACGGCGACCTTGCGGTTGTGCTCGGGCAGCTCGCCGGTGAGCACCAGAAGCTCCTTGATCCGGTGCTTGCGCGCCGGACCGTCGAGGATCTGGGCGACCTCCTCGGGGGAGTGCAGATGCGCCTGGTGAGTCGCAAACGCGCAGTACTTGCAGTAGCAGCGGCAGGTCCGGGACAGCGACAGGGTGAGGTTGCGGCTGAAGGTGACCCGGCGGCGCACTGCGGGCCATTCTAGGCGCGTGCCGGTGTGCCTATATTGAGCGCCGATGCGACGCCACCTGGCAGCGGTCATCGCCGCGGTGGCGGTGGTACTCGTGCTCAGCGCGTGTGGCTCCTCCTCCCACGGACACGGCGGGTCGTCCGCAGCGGTGCGGCGCGTCCAGCCCGCCTCCCTGGTGCTCGACTTCACGCCCAACGCCGTGCATGTCGGCATCTACACCGCGCTGGCCCACCACCTCGATCGGCGCAACGGCATCGCTCTGCACGTCGAGATCCCGGGCGCCTCGACCGACGCGATCTCCGAGCTCGAAGCCGGGCGCGTGAACTTCGCCATTCTCGATATCCACGACCTCGCGCTGGCACGCGCCAAAGGCGCCCCGATCGTGGGGATCCTGCCGATCGTCCAGCGACCGCTCGCCGCGGTGATCGCGGGCCCGCAGATCACCAGCCCCCGGCAGCTCGCGGGCCGAACGGTGGGTGTCACCGGCGATCCGAGCGACCTCGCGGTGCTGCACTCGATCGTCACGGGCAGCGGCGGCGACCCGGCCCGCGTTCGCACGATCAACATCGGCTTCAACGCGGTCGCCGACCTGATCTCCGGTCGCATCCAGGCGGCGACGGCGTTCTGGAACGACGAGGGCGTGACGCTCGAGCGGCGCAAGCCCGGCTTTCACATCTTCCGCGTCGACGACTACGGTGCTCCTTCCTACCCGGAGCTCGTGGTCTGCGCCACGCGGGCGGGCCTGAAGGCCGATCCGTCACGGGCACGGGCTCTGGTGAAGACCCTCACCGAGGGCTACGACGAGGCGCTCGCGCATCCTTCGGCGGGCGCGCACGACCTCGAGTCCCAGGTGAGCGGCCTCGACCCCTCGCTCGTCTCCGCCGAGCTTCCCGGCCTCGAGAAGGCGTTCACCGGGCCCGAGCACCACTTTGGGGTGTTCGACATGGCGCTGCTCGCCCGCTGGGCGCGCTGGGAGGCCCGGTTCGGGATCGTCAAGCGGACCCCCGACGTGCGCACGATGTTCGACGCGGCCTTCTCGGCCGCGCCCTGAGCCACGCCAGACCGGCGCCGGCGCGCGGCTAGACCGACAGCTCGTCGGCGTCCAGGCGGAAGCGGCCGACGAGCTCGGACAGCCGGTCGGCGGCGTCGCTGAGGTCAGCCGCGGAGCCCGCGAACACCTGGGCGGTCGCGGCCGTCTCCTCCGCGGAGGCGGACACCTGCTCGGCGGCAGCCGACGAGGATTCGGCGACGCCCGCGGCCCCGACCATCTGGGCGTGGACGACCTGAGCGCCCTCGGCGATCTCGTCGACGACGCTCGCGATCTCGGCGACCCGGGTGCTCATCTCGCCGACGCTGTCGCGCAGCGCATGGAACGCCAGGCGGGCCTCCTCGACCACCTCACCGCTCTGCGTCGAGCGATCGGTGCCCTGCTGCACGATGTTGACCGTCGAAGCGGTCTCGGCCTGGATCTCGGCGATCAGCCCCGAGATCGTCGAGGCCGCCTCCTGGGACTCCTCGGCGAGCTTGCGCACCTCTTCGGCGACCACGGCGAAGCCACGACCGCTCTCGCCGGCGCGCGCCGCCTCGATCGCCGCGTTCAGCGCGAGCAGGTTCGTCTGCTCGGCGATCGAGGTGATCGTCTGCGTGATGCCGCCGATCTCCTCGGACTTGTGCCCGAGCTGGGTGATGGCGGCCGTTGCGGCCTCCGATGCGGCGCGGACCGCGGCCATCGCCTCGGCTGCGCGCTGCACCGCGTCGGCGCCTTCGCCGGCGGTGGCACGCGCATTCTCGGCCGCCTGAGCGGTCGCGCGGGCGATCGTGGTGCCCGAGTCGGCCGCGGTGGCCAGGCGCTCGGCGACGATGCGAGCCTCGTCGATCGATCGCGCCTGCTCCTCGGAGCCCCGCGCGACGTCCTCGATCGCGCTTGAGACCTCGTGGACGGTGCGCCCGGTGTTCTCGGAGTTGCGTGCGATCTCCTGGGAAGAGGTGTTCATCGAGCCCGTCGCGCGCCCGATTGAGCCCACGAGCTCACGCAGACCGTCGGTCATGCGGGCGAGCGCGACCCCAAGGACATCACGCTCGGAGCGGACCGGGATCTCGACGCTGAGGTCGCCCTCGGAGATCGCGGTCGCGGCCTCGGCAGTCGCGGACAGATATGCGCTCATCTCGTTGAAGTCGGCGGCCATCTCGCCGAGCTCGTCGCGGCTCGTGACCGTGACGCGCTGATCGATCTCACCGCGCGCGATCGCCGCGGCGGCGCTGCCGACCGCCTGGATCCCGCGCGAGAGGCGGGTGGCGAGCAGCACGGCAAGGCCGGCGGCGAGGACCACCGCGAGACCGAGGATGAGCAGGATCATCAGCCGGCCGCTGTGGTACGCGGCACGCGCGGAGCGGGCAGAGCGCGCCGCGATCGTGCCCTTGTAGTTCTCCCACGCGCCCTCGGTGCCCTTCAGCGTCGTGTACTCGGCATCGCCCGGGCCGCTGCCGACGACGTTGGACGCCGCCGCGATCTTGCCAGTGTCCGCGAGATGGCGGAACACCGCAGTCTTGGCGACGTAGGAGAAGAACTGCGCGCTGAAGGTGTTCATCAGCTTGGCGTCGTGAGCGTCGGCGATCAGCTTGTGCGAGTGGTACTGGGCCAGCAGTTGATGCATGAGCGTCAGGTCGCTGGCGAGGTCGCCCGAGACGCCCGCCGCACCCCGCCGCTGCGCCGGCGTGGAGAGGATGTAGTGCAGCTGATCCTTGCGGTACTTGTTCATCGTCGCCGCCATCTCACCCACGACATTGGTCGCGGGCACGACCCGCGTCGCGAGCGTGGTGACGTGGTTGCTCTCGTTGCTGAGCCGGCTGATGGCAAGACCGCCGACGGCCAAGAGCAGGACGACGACGACGCCGAAGGCCGCGAGCAGCTGGCTGCGGATCGACAGACGGGGGGTGCTCAGCGCTGACAACGGGGGACCTCCGGTGGCGGCCATCGGGGGAACCGGTGGCGATGAGCGGGGGCGCGGGTGCGTCTCCCCCGCCCGCTCGATTGACGGGCGATGTCTCAGTTATCGACCGGCGCCCGCCGGAGTTGAGGCCGCTACTGCGCGCGGAGCTTCTTGAATTCCTGGCGCACCGACTCGGTGCGTCCCCACCCCTGCATGATCTCGGCTCGCCCGGTGCGCACCTCGCGCTGGGCGATCTCGCCGGTGAACCCGCCGTCATCGAGCAGCTTCAGTGCGAGGTGGACCGCCGGCACCGCAGCCGCATGGCCGAAGCGGTGGGCGACGAGCACACGCCAGTGCCAGTCGTGATGGGAGTACGGCTGGGCGTTGCAGGTGGTCATGACCACTGCGGCGTCGACGTAGCGGCTCTCGTCGAAGATCCGGACGTCGATCTCCAGATCGGTCCAGTCGTCGGGGAGCAGCGAGACCAGTTCGGTGAAGTCGTCGGCGAGTGACATGCGCGGCGAAGGCTACAACCGCGCCGGTCAGAACTGCTGCGCGACCAGGAACAGGTTCATCGCCGTGATCGCCGCCGCCACTGTGTAGCCCGCCACTCGGAGAACCGGCCCGTTGGCGTCGGCGCCCATCACCTCGCGGCGGCCGGTGAACACGACCAGCGGAATCAGAGCGAACGGGATGCCGAAGGACAGCACCACCTGGCTGAAGATGAGCGCGTCGGTCGTGGAGACGCCAATGGCGAGGATCACGAGCGCGGGCAGCATCGTGATCGCGCGGCGCACGACCGTGGGGATGCGGACACCCAGAAACCCCGCCATCACCACCTGGCCCGCGTAGGTGCCGACGCTCGAGGACGAGGCGCCGGAGGCCAGCAGCGCGATCGCGAACGCGAGCGCGGCACCTCCGCCGGCCCGCTCGGCGAGCACGTGATGGGCGCCGATGATCGTCGAGACCGAGTCGAGGCCGGTGCCGTGCAGGAGCTTGGCGGCGACGGCGAGCATCGCGAGATTGACCAAGCCGGCGACGGACAGCGCGACGATCACGTCGAGCCGCTCCATCCGCAGCAGCTTCGACCGATCCCCGCCCTTCTGGGCGCTGCGGGTGGTGAGCGCGGAGTGCAGGTAGATGACGTGGGGCATCACGGTCGCACCGACGATCCCCACCGCGAGGTACGCAAAGCCTGAGCCGTGCAGCGAGGGGATGAAGCCGTGGAGCGCCCCGCGCGCCGAGGGACCGATGCGCAGGGTCTCGTACAGGAACCCGGCGAGCACGACGGCGAGCAACGCCGCGATCGCGATCTCAAAGCTCCGGTACCCGTGACGCTGCAGGCCGAGGATCCCGAACGCGATCACGCCCGTGATCAGCCCGGCTGCGAACAGCGGCATCCCGAACAGGAGATTCAGCCCGATCGCCGCGCCGAGGAATTCGGCGACGTCGGTCGCCATCGCGATCACCTCGGCCTGGATCCACATCGCGAGCGTCGCCCAGCGCGGAAAGTGCGCGCGGCACTGCTCGGGCAACGACTTCCCGGTGACCGCCCCGAGCTTCGCAGCCAGGTACTGGACGAGCATCGCGATCAGATTCGCCCCGAGCACGACCCACAGGAGCATGTAGCCGAACCTGGCGCCGCCCTGGATGTTGGTCGCGAAGTTGCCGGGGTCGACGTAGGCGACCGCCGCGACGAATGCCGGGCCGAGGACGCTCAGCCCCACCCGGCGGCGTGACGGCGTGCCTGCTGAGGTGCCGTCCTCGCCGTGGCCGTGGCCGTGGGCCGGCTCGGCCGGGAGCGCCGCACCGACTCCCTCGACGGGCTGCACGAGTGCGTCGGGTCCCGGCGCGGTCATCAGCCCAGGTCCTCGTGCAGTTCGACCCGCATCGCCCGGGCGAGCTCTCCCCCGAGCGGCTGGATCGCGCCCTCGCCGCCGGCGTCCGGCGTGCGGAAGCGCACGAACAGTGGTCCGCCGAAGGGCTGGCGCTCGACCACCTCGAACTGGGCGCCCGGCGCGATCCCGTGGTCGCCGAGATACCGCAGCATCTCCGGGTCGGAGTCCGATACGCGGACGAAACGACCCCGGTCGCCGGCCTCGAGCGTCTCCAGGGACAGCGTGGCCGGCTCGTGGAGCACCAGGTCCGGGCCGGGGATCGGATCGCCGTGCGGGTCGAGCGTGGGATATCCGAGCTGAGCGGCGATCACCTCCTCGAGTTGCTCGGACAGCACATGCTCCAGGACCTCGGCCTCCTCGTGGACCCGGTCCCATGGCAGTCCGAGGCTTTTGACCAGGTAGAGCTCGAGCAGGCGGTGGTGCCTGATCACCTCCAGCGCGACGCGGCGTCCGGAGTCGGTCAGCGAGACGCCTCGGTACGGAAGATGCTCGACCAGCCCGAGCTCCCCCAGCCGCTTGACCATCGCCGACACCGAGCCTGGGGTGAGCCCGAGCCGTTCGGCGAGCGCGTTGGTCGACACCGGCGCTCCGTCGCCGCGTGCCTGCAGTGCATAGATCGCCTTGGCGTAGTCCTCGACCGCAGATGACCGCAGGCTGTCCTGTTGGGTGGCCATGGGTGAGATTATGGCACGCCAAAACCTCGACTTTGGTCTGGTTGTGGTTCGGGGTGTGACGAGCCCCGATTCGGAGCGGTCCTCACGCGCCTCGCACCACCTCGTCGAGGAACGCGATCGCACGCGGGTAGGCGTCGAGCCGGTTGGCCAGCCGGGCGAGACCGTGCCCCTCGTCCTCGTAGATGCACAGCTCGCAGCGGACCTCGCGCGCCCGCAGCGAGGCGACGATCTGCTCGGCCTCGCTCACCGGCACCCGCGGGTCGTTTCGGCCGTGGATGACGAACAGCGGCGCCCGCATCGCCTCGATGTGCGTCATCGGCGAGGCCTCGACGAGGAATTCGCGATCATCGGCAAGCGAGCCGTATTCCCGCTCGCGGTGCGCCCGCCGGTAGGCGGAGGTGTTCTCCAGGAAGGTGACGAGGCTCGCGATCCCGACGATGTCGACGCCGGCCGCCCACAGCTCCGGCTGGAACGCGAGTCCAGCGAGCACCATGTAGCCGCCGTAGGACCCGCCCCAGAGGGCTGCTCGACCGGGGTCGAAGCCGAGACCTCCGAGTGCGCCGTGGATGGCGGCCAGGTCGCGGACCGAGTCCAGCCGCCGGGTCGTGTCGTCGAGCGAGGCGTAGCGCTTGCCGTAGCCGGTCGAGCCGCGCACGTTGGGCACGATGACGCCGTAGCCGGCCGCCACCAGCGCCTGGATCACCGGGCTGAAGAGGCGGTGCGCTTGGGACTCGGGGCCGCCGTGGACATGGACGACGACCGGCGCGTGCTCGCCGCCGCGTGGCCGGTAGACGTAGTACGGCACGGTCTCGCCGTCGAAGCTCTCCACCGAGCCGAGCTCGGGTGCGGCCAGCTCCTCGGTGGGGATCTCCAGGGCGCTCGTGGTGAGCCGGCGCGTCTCCCCCGTTCGCAGGTCGTGCGCGAACACGTCGCCGGGGATCCGCGGCGCGGTCAGCGTGTAGTAGACG
This sequence comes from Solirubrobacteraceae bacterium, assembly GCA_036501965.1. GTDB lineage: Bacteria > Actinomycetota > Thermoleophilia > Solirubrobacterales > Solirubrobacteraceae > Palsa-465. Next base: position 3,431 of record DASXZK010000062.1, on the reverse strand, counting down.
GTCGACCCGTCGGCGGACAGCGTGGGCTCGATGACGCCGGGCTCGGGTGTGGCGATGTCCTCCCCCAGCGCCCCGGCCTCGAGATCGACGCGGCGCATCGCCAAGGCGCCGTCGCGGTTCTCGACCGCGATCGCCGTCGTCCCGTCTCGGCTGGAGATCACGTCGGTGTCAAACCGCTCGCCGCTGCCGGTGATCCGGGCGCCGCCGACCTCCGTCGGCAGGCGCCGCTCGATGGCGCGCAGGTCGCCGTCGGCGTTGGTCGAGGACAGAAACGCGTCGGGACCGAGCCACGCCGGCGCCCCGAACTGCGACGCTTGGCCGGGGGTGTCGGTGACGCTCACGCGCACCCCTTCGAGCTCGATCAGGACGAGTTGCTCGTCGAGCGGGCGCGGGCCGGGGACGATCGACGAGAGGTACCGGCCGTTCGGGGAGAAGCCCGACGCCGGGTGCGCCCAGCTGCCGGACTTCCACAGCTGGCGGTGCTCGCGCGTCTCCAGGTCGCAGAGATAGACGTCGAAGTCGATGCCGCCGTCGCGGTTGGACGTGTACGCGAGCAGCCGGCCGTCGGGCGAGATCCCGGCGTTGTGATGGCCATGGCGGGGATCGTCGGTGAGCGGTTCGAGCTCGTCGAGCCTGCGGGCCGGGGCGCCGCGGTCGAGATCGAGCAGGAACAGCTGGATCCGTTCGTTGCCGCCCGCGTCGACCTCGATCACCGCTCGCCGCGCACCGGGGATGTAGCGCGCCGATGCGACCGGCTCGGTCAGTTCGGTGAGGGTGACGACCGTCCCGTCGTCACGCAGCTCCGACAGCTGGAAGCTGCCGGTCGCGTCGGAGCGCACGAGCAGGCGCTCGGGCGCGCCGTCGTCGCGGTCGAGGTCGGCGAGAACGGTCATCCGCGCGCTCAGCAGGGCGCGCACGAGGTCGTGGTGGGAGGAGGTATCCATCCGCCCATTGTGCGTTCCTACACTTCCTGAAGTGACCTCGCACGCCGCCACTGAGGCCGAGTATCTGGCCGCCACGACGGCGTGCGGCATGCTCGATCGCTCTGAGCAGGGCAAGCTCGCGCTCAGCGGCGCGGATGGGAAGGACTTCCTCCAGGGCCAGGTGTCCAACGACGTCCTCGCGCTCTCGCCCGGAACCGGCTGCTACGCGACGCTGCTCACCCCAAAGGGCAAGATGCTCGCCGACCTGCGGATTCTCGATACGGGCGAGGAGCTGCTGCTCGACACCGAGCGCGTCGCGCTGCAAGAGCTGTTCAACGTCATCCGGCGGTTCAGCCTCGGCTACGACGTGACGCTGCACAAGCGGACCCTCGAGTGCGGCCTGGTCTCGCTGCTCGGACCGGAGTCCGCCCACGTGGCGGGCGTCGAGTCGCTCGACACCGAGGAGCACGCGCATGCGGCGGTTCAGGTCGGGTCGGTCGATGCGCGGGCGATCCGCACCGAACTCGGCGTCGACCTGCTGTGCGAGGCCGGCCGGACCGAGGCGCTCGCTGCGGCGCTCGCAGACGCCGGCGCGGTCGAGATCTCGCATGACACCGCGGACACAGTCCGCGTCGAGCGCGGCCGGCCCCGCTTCGGCGTCGATCTCGATGACACCGTGATCCCGCAGGAGGCCGACCTCAACGGTCGCGCGGTGTCGTTCACCAAGGGCTGCTATGTCGGCCAGGAGACCGTCGCTCGCCTCTACTACCGCGGCAAGCCGAACCGTCATCTGCGTGGGCTGCGGCTCTCCACCCCGGTGGGCACCGGCGCCGAGATCACGTTCGGAGATCGCGTCGTCGGCCACCTCGGCTCCGTCGCCGAGTCCCCATCACTCGGCCCCGTCGCGCTGGCGCTCGTCCGCCGCGAGGCGCCGCCCGGCTCGCAGGTCCAGGTCGGACCCGACGAGGTCGAGGCGGTCGTGGTCGAGCTGCCGTTCGTGGCCTAGCCGGACTCACGCGGTCACCCGCAGCGTCCGCTGCTCCACGTCCGGATGGGACGCGAGATAGGTGGTGACGATCCGCACCTCGGCGACCTCATCGGGTGGCACGTGGGCGCCGAGCTCGCCCACACGGCCGGAGCGGCGCAGCGCGCTGGCAGTTCGCTCGGCGAGCTCATCCGCACCGGCGGGCTCGGGTCCGACGTCGACCAGCCGTCCCCCGGCCAGCCAGAACGCCTCGCGCCGCTCCGGCTCGCTGGGATGGGAGACGAACACCACGCGCGGACGCGCGTGCGTGGCCTCGAGCACCGGACCCAGTCGGCCGAGGATCGTGGCCAGCCGCCCGCGGCGCCGCCGCAGCGCCGCCGCGCGCTCGTACCGGCGCTCATCGGCGGCCGCGCGCATCTGCCGGTCGAGGTGGTCGAGCAGCGGACCGCCGGCGTGGCCGGAGGCGAACAGCGCAAGCACCTGATCGAGCCGGCGGCGGTACAGGTTCGGATCCAGATCGCCGAGACATGGCGACAGGCAGCGGCCCATCTGACCGTACGCCGACGGGTGGTCGCGGCGCGGAAGCCGCCGTCCGCAGTGGCGCAGGCCGAACAGCGAGTCGAGCTGCTCGACCAGCTCCGCGGCGAGCCGGCGGCCGTGGACGGGCCCGATCGAGACGGCGTGACCGCCGGCGGGGTCGGTGGCGACCTCGAGAATCGGGAACGCGATGTCCAGACGGCAGCGGATGTAGACGAGCCGGTCGTCGTCGCGCACCAGCCGCGTGTTGCCTGGCGGTCGGTACTGCTTGATCAGGCGGTTCTCCAGCACGAGCGCGCCGAGCTCGGACGTCGTCGTGCGGTAGTCGACGACATCCGCGTGCGCGGTCCACGCCGCGGGCGAAGAGGACGGCGCGAAATGGGCGCGGGCCCGCGAGCGGATCGACACCGACTTGCCGACATAGAGCACCTCGCCGCGCCGGTCGCGGAAGATGTAGACACCTGGATCGGTGGGAAGTTCGCCGAACTCGGGCGTCCGGGGCCGATCGCCCAGCCCCCGTTCCGCACTCCGGACGGAGCCGAGCAGATCCGGAGTGGACGAGCTGCGACCACCGTCGGCGCGGCCGAGGCGTGTGTCGGCTCGGCGAGAGCGACGTGCCCGCCGCTTCGGACTGAGCACCGTGAGCGCATCCCCGACCGTCGGCGCGTGCCCGCACAGGCGCGGGAACAGGGCGCACAGCACCCGCGCGCACGTCTCCGCGTCGGCGAGCGCCCGGTGCGCGAGGTCGACCTCGATGCCGAGCGCGTCGGCGAGCACTCCGAGCCCGCGCTTGCGCTGCAGCGGCAGCATCGTGCGTGCCAGCGCCGCGGTGCAGATCACCGGCGGGTTGGGCCAGTCGTGCCCGATCCGCGCGAACGCCTGGCGGAGCACCCGCCGGTCGAAGGGCGCGTTGTGAGCGACCATCACCCGCCCCTCCAGAAGCCCCGCGAGCGGCGGGATCACGTCCTCCAGGGAAGGCGCTGAGT
>DASXZK010000061.1:0-14544 GCA_036501965.1 Solirubrobacteraceae bacterium | reverse complement strand
AGCAGGCGCCGGGCGACGAGGCAGAGCGCCGGCAGTGAAACCGCCAGGAACACCGCGGCGAACAGATCCTGGCGATATGCGAACAGGTCCGTCGCTCCCTGGAACACGAACCAGGTGAGAAGCGTGCCGACCAGCGCGATGAAGGGAGGCCGGATGGTGCCGGTCGCCTCCCATGCGAGCAGCGCCGTGAGGAAGGGCAGCGGGTAATAGACGGTGTCCCAGGGGTCCAGCGCGCACCGCAGCATCAGCAGCAGAGCCAGCAGCAGCAGCGCATCGCGCCGGCGGCGACCCGGATCCCGGCGCGTGCACGCCAGATAGAGAAGCGTGAGCGGAGGCATGATCGCGACCGGCAGCAGGTGGCCGGACGCGGCGAGCCAGGCCGGGGCGGTCCGGGCGCCGTGTTGCGCCTCCGAACCGAGGAACCACCACAGCTGCCACGGGTTGAAGATGCCGGCCGTATGGAGCGCGACCCCCTCGGTCTGACCCACGAATCCGCTGGCCCGGACGAGCACGAACGGCGCGAGCGCGCCCAGGCCTGCGACGGCCATCGCCGTCATCGCCCGGAGCCGGTGGTGGGGGAGGGCGACGAGCGCGGGGCCGACGGCGAGGATGCCCCATTCCTTGTTGGCGATCGCCAGCCCGACCAGGACCCCGCTCCAGATCGGACGATCGCGCTGGGCGCACAGCACACCGGCCACGCACAGCACCGCACCGAGCATCTCCTCGGGATGACCTTGCTGCAGGCTGATCACCGCGAGCGGGCTCGCGATGCACACCGCGATGGTCGCCGCCTGCGCCGTCAGCCCGGCTCCGCGATGGCGAAGCTGGCCCGCCAGCCATAGCGCGAGCGCCGCGGCCGCCGCCAGACAGGGCAGGGCGCTGAGCCGATAGATAGCGACCTCGCCACCGCCCCAGAGACGGCTGAGAGCGAAAGCCGGCGCCCGCATCAACAGCGATGGGCCGTAGGCCGGCGCGAGACGGAAGAAGGTGGCGAGATGGCCGGCGAGCAGCGCGGACACGCTGGTCTGGGCCTCGTGCGCCCAGTCTGGCCAGTCCGTGCCGTGGAGTCCGACCAGCGCGCTCACGGTGAGCGCGAGGACCGCGGTTGCCCCAGTCGCGCCGGACCAGGAGGGCCCGACGCGGTCCAGAGCACGGGACGCGATCGGTCTCCGGGGCGCTGTCGCACGCATCACGCATGTGATCGCCCGCGCAGGGCCGAACTTGACCGCTCGCAGGGCCTTCCGACGGTCAGCTCAAGCTCAGCTTGAGGGTGAGGCAGATGTCAGGCGCTCAGCGTGAGCGCGGCGCCGTCGAGTGCCCCCAGCGCCCGCTCGACCGAGCACGAGATGCACGTGAACGTCGGCGTGTCGCGCAGCGTGTACGAGCTGGACTCGGTCGTCCGCAGCCGCTGCACGAGATCCATGAAGTCGGCCGGGTTGTCGGTCTCGAACGCGACCACGAATTCCTGATCGTCGAGGCCGAACGAATAGCTCGTGTTGAGGTCGACCGACGGGTACTCCTTGCCGATGCGGATGTGCTCCTGCATGATCCGCCAGCGCTCGTCCGCGGGCAGCGCGTACCAGGCGCGGGTCTTGACGAACGGATAGACGAACAGGTACTTGCCGTGCGCCGGGCGGACCTCGAGCCGCGACTCGTCGGAGTACTCGGACTCCTTGGTGAGCGCAAGCAGGGAGTAGGGCGTCTGGCACCACTTCATCAGGCCAGACTGGGCGAGCACCACGTGGAACTCATGGATCCGGTCGAGGTTCTGCGCCTGGCTGAGCAGCATCAGGTCCGCGTCGCCGCGCGTGCCCACGAGCGAGAACGCGCGCAGCAGGTGGCCATCGGCGAAGTCCTCGCACGCGGCCATGAACTCGCGCTTGTCCGCGGTGCGCTGCTCCTCGCCGAGTCGCCGCCACGCCGGGTCGACCTTGAGGAACGTGTACTTGACGAAGTTCCGGGTGCGCATCTGCCAGCTTGATCCTAGGAAGCCGGCGACCCATCTGGCACCGCCTCGCGTGCGGGAAACGAACCGAAAAAGCGGACCGTCCTGTCCGGATTTGCGTCTCGAACGTAACCGAGCCGCCTCACGGGGTAGGATCATGGCTATGCGGATCGCGCTCGTGTCTCCGTATTCGTGGACGTACCCAGGGGGTGTGACCAGGCACATCGAGGCGCTGGCGCGCCATTACCTGGCCGAGGGTCATCACGTCCGCGTCCTCGCGCCGTCCGACCCGCCGGATCTCGCCGCCACGGTGATGCATCGCGGTGCGACTCCGCAGGAGCTCAGCGTCCCCGAGTTCGTCGTCCCGCTCGGTCGGACTGTCGGCGTCAAGGCCAACGGCTCGGTCTCCAACCTGTCGCTCTCGCCAGGCGGGATGGCGGCGCTCCACCGCGAGCTGCGGCGTGGCGGATACGACGTCGCCCACATTCACGAGCCCGTCGCCCCGCTGACTGGCTGGGTGTCCGCCAACTTCTCCTCTTTGCCGCTCGTCGGGACGTTCCACTCGTTCTCCGAGAACCGGCTCACCAACGGGTTCGGCAATCTCATGGGCGCGCGCCGCACCCTGAACCACCTGCACGTGCGGATCGCCGTCTCCGAGGCCGCCGCCTGGACGGGCAGGCGTTTCTTCGGCGGGCGCTATCGCGTGATCCCCAACGGCGTGCATGTGGACGACGAGGCGCTTGCGCGTGCCCTCGCCGCCGCCCGCCCGTGCTCCGACCGGCTGCGGATCGCGTTCGTCGGCCAGGCGGTCGAGCGCAAGGGGCTGCCCCTGCTCCTCCGCGCGTTCGAGGCGCTGCGCGAGCACATCCCCTGCGAGCTGACCGTGATCGGCCCGAGCTACGAGGAGATCGCCCCGCTGATGATGGACGACCACGGCATCCGGGTTCTCGGCAAGGTCGACGATGCGCGCAAGCACGCCGAGCTCCACGACGCCGACGTGCTGTGCGCCCCCTCGCTGGGCGGCGAGTCGTTCGGCATGGTTCTCACCGAGGCGTTCGCGGCCGGCACGCCAGTCGTCGCCTCTGACATCGCCGGCTACCGCGACGTGGTGCGCGATGGGGTCGACGGCGTGCTCGTCCCCCGCGGCGACGCGCAGGCGCTCGCGGTCGCGCTGCGCGACCTCTGGCACGAGCCTGAACGGCGCGTGGCGATGGGGCGCGCCGCGGCGGCCGACGTCGCCCGCTTCGCGTGGCCGCGAGTCGCCGGACAGGTCCTCGAGGCCTACGAGGACGCGATCGCCGTCCCGGAGCCCGTAGGCGCCGCCCAGCGGCTCGCCGTCCGTACCGGGGTGCGACCGGCCGACCTGCAGCCGGTGATCCGGGCCCGGCGTCTGGAGACCCTCGAGCCCGCGCCGCGGGTGAGCGGCCGCAAGCGAGCGCTCTCGATCGCGCGCCGGATCGGCTTCGCGGCCTTCTCGGTCGGCGCGCTCGTGCTGGCGGTGCTCGCGCTGCGCACGATTGGGATCGGCAACATCACCTCCGCGCTGCTCGACTCCAGCCCGACCTGGGTGATCGTCGGCCTGGGCATCATGTGCAGCGCGATGGCGATGCGCGCCGTCTCCTGGCTCGCGATCCTCCGAGCGGCGCTGCCCAAGGAGGCGTCGATCCGCCTCTCCGACTCGTTGCAGGGCACGTTCATCGGCGTCTTGATGTCCTCGACGCTGCCGGCCCGCCTTGGCGAGCCGGCGCGAGCGCTCGTCGTCGCCCGCCGCACCGGCCGGCCGCGCGAGACGTTGCCCATCGTGCTCGGATCGCTCGTCTCTCAGACCCTGCTGAACATCCTGGCGCTGTTGATTCTCGGCGCCGTGATGTTCTCGTCGGTGAATATCTTCAGCGGCCACCAGCAAGGGCTGCTGTTCGCCGCGATCGCACCGGTGGCGCTGCTCGCGCTCGTGCTGATCTCGCCGCTTCTGCTGCGCCGCGGCCCCGCCGCACGCCTACCCTCGGGACGGCTGGCTCAGTTGCTCGTCCAGGCGCGTGGGGCGATGACCCGCGTCCGCGCCGGCCTCTCCGTCTTCCGTGATCCGAAGCTCGGCGCGACGGCGGTCTTCGGCCAGCTTGCGGCGTGGGCGCTGCAGTGGGTCTCCTGCTACACGCTGATGATCGCGCTCGGGCTCGACCACCAGGTCGGAATCGGCGCCGCCGCCGCGGTGCTGTTCGCGGTCAACATCTCCGCCGTGCTGCCGGCGACGCCCGCCAACCTCGGCGTCTTCCAGTTCGCCTGCGCCGCGGTGCTGAGCGCCGGTTGGCACGTCTCGTGGTCCACCGGCGTTGCCTACGGAGTGATCCTGCAGGCGGTGGAGGTCGCGACCGCGATCCTGATGGGCACGCCGGCGTTGCTCAAGGAGGGCATGTCCTGGCGGGAGGTTCGGCTGCGCGCGATGCACGCCGCCCCGGTCAAGCTCCCCGCCCGCACATCCGGCCGCAGCGACGCCCTTCGCCAGGCCTGAGTCTCCCGCCCGGAGGCAGTCCGGGGCTCAAGTGCTTGCAGTTTGCCGCCGATGTGCTAACTTGCAAGCACACCAGCTTCCGAGACAGAAGGAGACACAATGGCTACCAGCACCCAGACCAAGACCGCCCCGACCCTCGACGGCCTGTTCGAGCGGACGACCGACGCGCAGGAGCAGTTCGTCTCCGCCGCGCGCAAGGCCGGCACCGCCTACCTCGACACCTACGAGAAGGCCGTCGACCGCGCGATCGAGCTCGAGGTCCGTTTCGCCGAGAGCACCCGCCAGGACTGGCTGAAGTCGATCGTCGAGGCGCAGGCCGACTTCGCGCGTGAGATCACGCAGACCTACGCGAGCACCGCGCGCACGCTGCTCAAGTAGTTTCGCGCAGTTCCGCGCAGTTTTTGCGCCGGAAGATAGGGCAGAATGACGACACCGGTGGAATCCTCCTCCGGTGTCGTCGTCGTTTTGCCGAGGAGGTCACCGATGACCAGTCCGTCTTGTCCGCCCGTCGTGCCTGCTGAGGGCGGCCTCTATGGTGCATGGCTCGAGGCCTGCGGCGCCGCGGCCCAGGGCGCCGCGGATCTGTTCAGCGCCTCACTCGGTCGCTGGCCGCGCCCGTTCGACGTCGGCCGCTGGCTTGACGTGATGGCCGAGCGCCGTCCTCCGCGCTGGGCCACGGCGCACGAGATCGTGTTCGAGACCCCGGTCGCGCGGCTGCGCGACTACTCGGTCTCCGGAGGACGCCGCGGCCTGGTGCCGACGCTCGTGCTGCCGCCACAGGCCGGCCACGACTCGTGCATCGTCGACTTCTCGCCCGAGCAATCGCAGATGGGGGCGATCCGCGAGGCCGGGCTCACCCGCGCGTTCACGCTGGACTGGGTCGGCGCGACGCCCGAGACCGCGAACGCGACGATCGACGACTACCTCGAGGTGATCGACCGCGCCGTCGAGCACTGCGGCGGCCGCGTGAATCTGATCGGCGACTGCCAGGGGGGCTGGCTGGCCACGATCTACGCCTCCCAAGCGCCCGAGCGGGTCAACACGCTCACAATCGCGGGGGCTCCGATCGACTTCAGCGCGGGCCAGCCGGTGATCGGCAGCGTGCTCAACACGCTCACCCCCGGCCGCGACATGGCATTCTACGAGTGGCTCGTCGCCTCGGGCGGGGGCGTGCTGCGCGGTCGCCACATGTTGAACGGCTTCATCGTGATCGGCCCCGGCGCCGAGATCTCGCGTCAACTCGAGCTGCTCGTCCACGTCGATGAGAGCGCGCACGTCGACCGCTACCGCGTGTTCGAGGACTGGTTCAAGCACACTCAGGACATTCCCGGCGGCTTCTACCTGTGGATCGTGCGTCATCTGTTCATGAACAACGAGCTGATCGCAGGCGATCTGGAGGTGCGCGGTCAGAGTGTCGACCTCGGCCGTCTGGAGATGCCGCTCAACCTGCTGGCCGGAGCCACCGACCACATCACCCCGCCCGATCAGGTGTACGCGCTCGCCGACTACGCCTCGACGGCGCCTGAGGACGTCGTGCGCCGGCTCAGCTCCGGCGGACACCTCGGCCTGTTCATGGGCCACGAGGCGCTGGCCGAGCAATGGCCACCGCTGCTGGCCGCCGTGCTGGAGCGCTCGGTGCCCAAGCGCCGGTCGGCCGCCGCGGCCAAGTAGCCCGTCAGCTGCTGTCGTCGGCCGGCCCGGGCAGGTGGCCCGTCAGCTGCTGTCGTCGGCCGGCCCGGGCCCTCCGCCGCCGGCCGCTTCGGCAGCGTCGGGCTTCCCCGCACGGCCGGAGGTTCGGGTGCGCACGCGCGGAGAGCTGGCCACGAAAGCCTCGTAGACCTCGCGCAGCGCGGTCCGCTGCCGGGCGGTGAGACGCGGGTCATGCGCGATCGCCTCCAGGACGCCGCCCGTCTCCGGCTCCGCGCTCGGCGGGGCGAACCCGGCCTGCTCGTACAACGCGTCGGAGGAGACCTTCAGCGTGCGCGCGATCTGGTCGAGAACGGCCTGCGAGGGCGCCCGTAGCCCGCGTTCGATCTGCGAGAGATACGGGTTGGAGATGCCCGCGAGCTCGGCGAACTGCCGCATCGACATCTCGGCGAGTTCCCGCTGCTGGCGGATGATCTCGCCCACGGAGGTGGCGCGGCGGTCTGCCATGTCGCCGTCGACGATAGCCAGTGACCGCTCCGGGAGGGCGGCCATTGGCGCGATCGAGGCGGCGGGCGCGGAACTACATGTCCTGCCCGCCGTTGACTCCCCAGACCTGTCCGGTGATGTACGCGGACTGGTCGGCGGCGAGGAAGTGCACGACCCGGGCGATCTCGTCAGGGCGTCCGAGCCGGCCGACCGGGATCTGCGCCTTGATCCTGTCGAGCACCTTCTCGGGGATGCTCTCCAGCATCTCGGTGGCGATGAACCCCGGAGCGACCGTATTGATCGTCACTCCGATCCCGTTGTCCTCGAGTTTGCCGGCCTTCGCCAGCGTGTACGAGGCCTCCCGGGCCATCGTCTTGGTGAGGCCGAACAGCCCGGACTTGGACGCCGCGTAGTTGGCCTGACCGATGTTCCCGGTCTCGCCGATGATCGAGGAGATGTTGATGATCCGCCCCGAGCCGCGTTCGATCATGTGCGGCAGCGCCGCCTGGGACATGAAGAACGCCCCTGACAGGTTGACCGCGATCACCTTGTACCAGTCCTCGTCGGACATCTTGAGGATCGTCTTGTCGATCGTGATGCCGGCGTTGTTGACGAGCACGTCGAGTCGGCCGTGCTGCTCGAGCACGTCGTTCACGGTGCGCCGGCAGTCCTCCGCAGAGCCGATGTTGCCCTGATGGATCGATGCCTCAACGCCGTCGGAGGCCAGTGAGGCCTGGAAGTCGCGGGCGTGCTCGGTGGCGCTGCCGTAACCGGCGGCGACCACCGCACCCTGCTCGCCGAAGCTCCGTGAGATCGCGCCGCCGATGCCGCGCGTGCCGCCGGTGACGAACACGACCCGGCCCTTCATCCGCGGGCGTTGACGGCGGCCCTCGAACGGACTCGTCTGGGGGGTGTTCTCGGTGTCGGTTGACATGGTCTGCTCCCTCTCTCGTTAGCGTCCGGAGCGCTCGCCGAGCCATTCGGCGAGCTCCGGCCAGATCTCCTTGCGGGCGGCCGAACCGGCGACGAGCCCGATGTGACCGCCGGGACGGTCGACGTGGGTGACGTCCTCGCTTGAGACGAGCTCGAAGATCGGCATCGTCCCCGGCCGCGGTGCGATGTGGTCCGCGCCGGCGGTGACGATCAGCAGGTTCTGGTCGATCCGCCCGAGGTCGATGCGCTCGCCCCGCAGGCGCGCCCGGCCGGCGATCAGGTCGCCGTCGCGGTACATCATCTTGATCCACTGCGCCCAGGCGCGACCTGGGAAGTTCGGGTTGTCGGCCACCCACTTGGCCATCGGCTGATAGGCGTCGCGCCGGGACTTGCCCTCATCGATCCCCTCCCACAGTCGCCGATACGTCGTCCAGTAGTTCGTCACGGGCTTGAGCAGCTTGTTGGCAACGTCGACCGCGCCGCCGGGGATCACCCGCCAGTTCTCCGCGACGGTGTCGACGTCGAACGCCGGATCGCCGACCCAGCGCGCGTAGGTTGAGCCGCGCGCCTCCACCGGCATCGTCAACAGCGCGAGGTTGCGGACCGGGTGGGGCGTCTCGGGGTCTCGCGGCAGACCGCAGTACATCGCACACAGGGTCGCGCCGATGCACCAGCCCATCAAGCTCAGCTCGTCGGCGCCGCTCGCGCGCAGCGTCTCGCGGATCGCCCAGTGCAGCTCGTCGCAGACGTACTCGTCAAGACCCATCTCGGCGTCCTCCTCCTCGGGGTAGCCCCAGTCGAGCAGGAAGACGTCGAATCCCTCGCCGAGCAGGTACTCGACGAGTGAGCCGCCGGGCCGCAGATCGAAGATCGCGGGCCGGTTGATGAGCGCGAACACGAGCAGCAGCGGGACGTCGTGCGTCCGCTCGGTCGAGCGATAGCGCCACAGCGTGACGCCGCGATGGGTCCACACCGCCTCTCGCTCGGAGGCGCCGAGCACCGCGTCGTCGGTGGTGAGGATCGTGTTCGTGTACTCGAGCGCGGTGACCGGGAGCCGCGCCAGGCGCGTGAAGGTGTCCCCGAGGGCGCTCACGTCGTCCGTGGCCGGCTGGTGCTCCGGGTGGAGGCGCTCGCGGCTCGCGAGCTGCGTCCGGCGGCGCGACCGTTCGGCGTCTTCTCGCCGCCGTTGGAGGCCGGGCCCTGCGCGGCAGCGAGCTCGTCGCGCAGCTGCTCGATCTCCTGCAGGACGCGCTCGAGCTTGTCCTCGGTGCGGTGCAGCTGACGGGCGAGGCGCGTGATGTCCGAGCGGCCCGCCACCCGCAGATTGCGCAGAACGAGATCCGCGACGTCGCCGCCGATGCGGCTCAGCGCGGCGACGTTCTCCGCGCTGCGGGCGAGCAGCGCGCCGAAGCTCGGGGTCGCGACCGCCTGCTCGAACGCCCGAGTGGCAGTCGACTCGGCGTTTTCGTACAGCGCTCGGAGCTGTTCCTCAGCCGACGGCTGGCCGTTTGAGTCGCCTTCCGGCACTGTCTCTCCTCACTCGCTCGGGGGTGGGGCCGGCCGGTCGAGCCTACGCGTTCGCCAGGGCCCTCGCAACCGGTCTTCCCCGGTGCAAGGTGGGCAAACCGGCACAGACTTGTTGCAGTCTCGCTCGAGATCTCTGCCACGGTGGGTTGATGGCCTCTGCAGCCGGTCGATCCGGGAGCGCTGGGCATCTAAACGACGCCAGGCGTCGTTTAGATGCCCAGCTCAGCGACGTGGCCGTCGAGAGCCACCTCGTCCTCGCGCTTGAAGAGCTCGCCGCGCTCGGCCTCAGTGCGCGCGCCGTGCAGCACCGGGTCACGGCGGGCCGCCTCCAGCGCGTCCACCGCGGCGTCTACTCGCTCGTTCCGCAAAACGCGCTCAACGTCCGCGGTCGCTACCGCGCCGCCGTCCTCGCCTGCACCGGCACCCGCCACACCGCGGCGCTCTCACACCGCTCCGCCGCGGATCTCCACGGCCTGCGCGCCTGCCACCGCCGCACCGTCGAGGTGATCGTCCCGGGCCGTTCGACCCACCGTCACCAAGGCATTCAGGTCCACCGTTCCATCAACCTCGCGCCTGACGACATCACCGTCATCGACGGCATCGCGGTCACCACCGTCGCCCGCACGCAACTCGATCTCGCCTCCGTCGTCCCGCCGCGCGGCGTGGAGCGGGCGCTCGACCAGTCCGAGATCCTGGGGCTGTTCGATCTGAACGCGCTGATCGACCAGCTGCAGCGCAATCCCCAGCACCCCGGAGCCGGCCGGCTGCGAGGCGTGCTGAACCGCTACGGCGTCGGCTCGGAGATCACCGATTCCGAGCTCGAGGAGCGGTTCCTGGGCTTCTGCCGCGCCCACGCGTTCCCCACGCCCGAGTGGCATGGGGCAATCGACCCGGGCGACGGCGGCCTGCTGCTGCGGCCGGACGCCGTCTGGCGCGATCAGAAGCTCGCCGTCGAAATCGACGGCGAGCGGTTTCACCGCACGCGAGGAGCGTTCCACGCCGATCGCACGCGCGACCAGCGCCTGGTCGCCGCCGGCTGGCGCGTCATCCGCACGACATGGCACCAGTTGACCAAGCGCCCAGAGGAGCTCGCGGCTGTTCTGTGGCGGCTGCTCGGCTGACCGTCCTGGGACACCTGGGCATCAAACGCAAGCAGGGCTGTCGTTTGATGCCCAGCTGCGCGCGGGGCGCGGCCCGGGAGCCTATGCGGCCAGCGAGGGGTCCGCGTCCGGGAGCGGCCCGGTCTGCGCGGGGTCGCGGTCGGTGCCGGCGATCAGCTCGTCGGAGTCCGTCTCGCCGATCGGCTTCAGGCGGCCGGACTTCATCCCGAAGTAGATCGCCTGCGGGTGGTGAGCGACGATCGCGACCGTCGACTGCTCAGGCTCCAGTGCATGGCCGCCGCTCAGGCGCAGGCCGATCGAGGGCGCGTCGAGCAGGCGGAAGAGCTTTTCGAGCTCGGACTGCTCAGGGCATGCCGGATAGCCCCAGGAATAGCGGCGCCCCTGGCCCGACTGACACCCGAGGTCGCGCCGCGCGCGGGCGTGCATCCACTCGGCCATGCCCTCGGCGGTCTGGACGCCCAGCCCGTGGACGAACAACTGCTCGGCGAACTCGCCCTCGGCTTCCAAAGAGGCGATCAGCTCGGTCACCTCGTCGCCCGCGGTCACCGCCTGGAACGCGACGACATCGATCTGGGGTGGGTGGGACTGTGTCAGTGGCCGGTAGAAGTCGGCGAGGCAGATCCGGTCGTGGCGCGGCTGGCGCGGGAAGACGAAGCGCTCGAGCTCACGCTCGCCGGGGAACTCGGGGTCCCAGACGATGAGCGAGTTGCCGTCGGAGTTGCAGGGGAAGTAGCCGAGCAGCGCGCGCGGACGGAGATAGGTCTGCTCGGACCACATGCGCTCCAGGCGTGGCCTGAAGTCGCCCTCGACGAGTTCGCGCCACGCCTCGCCCTTGACGCCCCGGCCGCCCCAGTGCAGCTTGAACAGCACGTGGGTGTCGAGGTGGTGGTAGACCGCGTCGAGATCGATCGGGATCTCGCGCGCCCCCCAGAACGGGGGCTCAGGGATCTGCACCGCGGTCGAGGCGCCGCTGCGCACGGAGGCGTCGTCGAGCGGCGGGGCGTCGTGGTCGGTGACCACCGGCGCCTCGCGCAGCCGCTGCGCCGCCTCGCGGGTCTTGGCCACCAGCGACTCACGCGCCTGAGCGTCGACCAGTTGGTCCATCTTCGCCAGACCCTCGAACGCGTCCTTGCAGTAGAAGACGCCCGGGCCGTAGACCTCGTCGGATTCAGTACCGCCCGGATAGAGGATGCGCAGCCCGAAGTTGCGGTTGATCGCCGCGCCGCCGATGAGCACCGGGTACTCAAGGCCCCGCTCGTGCAGCTCCTGCACGCAGGCGGGCATCTGCTTGGAGGTCGAGACGAGCAGCGCTGAGAGCCCGATGGCGGTCGCGTCGTGCTCGACGGCGGCGTCGAGGATCGCGGAGATCGGGACCTGCTTGCCGAGGTCGACGACGGTGTAGCCGTTGTTGGTGAGGATCGTGTTGACGAGTGACTTGCCGATGTCGTGGACGTCGCCGAACACCGTCGCGATCACCACGGTTCCCTTGGTGTAGCCCTCGAGCTTGTCGAGGTACTTCTCGAGCTGGGCGACGGCCTTCTTCATCACCTCGGCGCTCTGCAGCACGAAAGGCAGGATCAGCTCGCCGGCGCCGAACTTGTCGCCGACCTCCTTCATCGCCGGCAGCAGGACGTCGTTCAACACCGGCACCGCCCCGAGCTTGTCGACGGCGCGGTCGATCCAGTCCTCGACACCCTCCTTCTTGCGGCGCAGGATGTGGAAGTGCAGCGCCTCCTCGGGCTCCATCCCCTCGGTCGGGTCCGCGGCCGACGCGCTTGGGTCTTCGGTCGCGCCCTTGGCCTCGAAGTGGGCGATGAACCGCTCGAGCGCGTCGTCGCGACGGTCGAACACCAGGTCGTCGGCGAGCTCGCGCTCCTCGGTGACGATCTCACCGTAGGGCGTGATGTGGTTGGGGTTGACCATCGCCAGGTCGAGCCCCGCCTCCACGCAGTGGTGCAGAAACACGCTGTTGAGCACACGGCGCGCCGTCAGACCGACGCCGAACGAGACGTTCGAGACCCCAAGCGACGTCTGCACGCCGGGCAGCCGCTCCTTGATCAGCCGGATCCCCTCGATCGTCGCCACCGCGCTCGGACGCCACTCGGGGTCGCCGGTGGTCAGCGTGAACGTCAGGCAGTCGAAGATCAGCGCATCGCGGTCCATTCCGTGCTCGTCACAGCAGAGCTCGACCAGCCGCTCGGCGATCTCGAGCTTGCGCTCGGCGGTCTTCGCCATGCCGACCTCGTCGATCGTCAAGGCGATCAGGCACGCCCCGTGGGCGGTCGCGAGCGGCGCGACGCGATCCAGCTTGTCCCGTCCGGCCTCGAGGTTGACCGAGTTGACGATCGCGCGTCCGGGGATCTGCTCGAGGGCCGTTTCGATCACGTCGGGCTCGGTGGAGTCGATCTGGATCGGCGCTGGTTGCGTGAGCGAGATCCGCTTGACGACCTGCCGCATCTGCTCGGCCTCGTCCTGGCGCTCGGTGAGTGCGACGCACACGTCGAGGACGTGGGCGCCGCCGGTGACCTGGTCCTCGGCGACGACGAGCAGCCCGTCGTAGTCGTCTGCGAGGAGCATCTCCTTGGCCTTGCGAGAACCCTGAGAATTGACACGCTCGCCCACGAGTGTCGGACGCGGAGACTGGACGAGCGGGGTTCCGGCGATCATCGAGCTCACGTGGGCGGGGCGCCGGTGCGGGCGCGGCGGAGGCACACGGCCATGGATCCGTTCGGCGATCGCCTCGATGTGGGCGGGTGTCGTGCCGCAGCAGCCACCGACGATCGAGATCCCGTAGCGGTCGACGAAGTCGCCGAGCACGTCGGCCAGCGGACCCGGCTCCTCGGGGAAGATCGTCTCGCCGTTCGGGCCCTGCAGCGGCAATCCGGCGTTCGGGATGCAGTGGACCGGGACCGAGCTCCATTCGGCGAGGAAGCGGATCGCGTCGCGCATGTCCTCCGGTCCGGTCGAGCAGTTGAGGCCGATCACGTCGACGCGCAGCGCCTCGAGCGTCGCCAGCGCGGAGGAGATGTCGGTTCCGAGCAGCATCTTGCCGCCGTTGGGCAGCAATGAGATGCTGCACTGGATCGGGACCGTGCGTCCGGCCTCGCCGAACGCGTCCCGGATTCCGAACACCGCGGCCTTGAGCTCCAGGATGTCCTGGGTCGTCTCGATGATCATCAGGTCAGCGCCGCCGGCGAGCAGGCCGGTTGCCTGCTGAGCGAAGACCTCGCGCAGGTCTCTGAAGCCGATCCGGCCGAGCGTCGGGTCGTCGGAGGCGGGCAGGAAGCCGGTCGGCCCGATCGAGCCGGCCACGAAGCGGGTCTCGCCCGCGGCGCGGCGGGCGATCTCGGCCGCTTTGAGGTTGATCTCGTAGGTGTGCTCGCCGAGCCCCCACTCATCGAGCTTCAGGCGCGAGCCCTGGAACGTGTCGGTCTCGAGCACCTCGGCGCCCGCCGCGATCATCGACGCGTGCACGCCCTCGATCACGTCGGGGCGGTTGAGCACGAGCGCCTCGTGGCAGCGGCCGGGGAGCCGATAGTCGTCCTCGAGGCTCAGGTCGAATTGCTCGAGAGTCGCGCCCATCCCGCCGTCGAAGACGACCGTACGCTCGCGGATGGCGGCCAGGTAGTCACGCATCGAGCACTCACCGTAGCAAACCTTGACACGATCATGTCAAGGTCAGCGGCCGCGTCAGCGTGCGGTCCAGCCCTCGTCCATCGTCACCGGCACCCCGGTGAAGCTGCGCCCCGAGGGACCGGCGAGGAACGCGACCACGTCGGCGATCTCCTCGGGCTCGATCAGCCGCTTGACCGCCTGCGGGGCGAGCAGCACGGTCTCCAGCACCTCGTGCTCGGGGACGCCGTGCGCTCGCGCCTGGTCGGCGATCTGAGCCTCGACCAGCGGAGTGCGCACATAGGCGGGGCAGACCGCGGTGGTGGCGATCTCGTCGGCGGCGCCTTCGAGCGCGAGCGTCTTGACCAGCCCGAGCACCCCGTGCTTGGCCGAGACATAGGCGGCCTTGAACGGCGAGGCGACGAGCGCGTGCGCGGAGGCGATGACGATGAAGCGGCCCGCGCCGGACTCGCGCAGCGCGGGCCAGGCGTGCTTGGCGAGTACGAACGGGCTGGTGAGGAGCAGGGCGAGGATCGTGTCCCATCGTTCGCCCGGGAACTCCTCGATCGGCGACACGTGCTGGACCCCGGCGTTGGGGACCACGAGGTCCAGCCGGCCGAAGCGATCGAGTGCCGCCTGGACGGCGGCGACGTTCTGCCCGGGGTCGACGAGATCGGCCTCGAACGGCACGCCCGGTCCGTCGCCGTCGGGCGTCAGGTCGACGGCGAGCACGTCGTACCCGCCGTCGGTGAGACGTTGGGTGA
>DASXZK010000060.1:0-23981 GCA_036501965.1 Solirubrobacteraceae bacterium | reverse complement strand
CCGGCCGGGCCTCCCGGCCGGGCCGCCTCGTGCGGTCCGGCCGGTCGTGTTCTCGGCCCGGCTCTGGGCCTGGCCGCGCGGAACCGGTGGCCCGCCGGCGCCCGCTGCCGCCGCTCGTCCGGCGCCGAGACCGCCGCTCGGGAAACGTCCGCTGAGAGCGGGATGATCGTCAGCTCACCCGTGAATGCGAACCTAGACTCCCCAGCCCCGTGAGCGCCGTCGAGTACTCCTCCCCCGCCACCGACGGCCGCTCCTCCGGCTCCTCGGCCGCGCAGATGGCGCTGCCACCGCACAACCTCGACGCCGAGCGCTCGGTGCTCGGCGCGGTGCTACTCGACGAGCGGCATCTGCACGGACTGATCGTCGAGGAGCAGCTGCGCCCCGAGCACTTCTATCGCGAGCAGCACGGCGCGATCTACGGCGCGATGCTCGAGCTCTACCGCGACGACCGCAAGATCGACCACCTCACCGTCTCCGAGCGCCTGCGGCAGAACAACAAGCTCGAGGAGATCGGCGGCCGCGGCGCGGTCGACGAGCTCGCCGGCTCGGTGCCGGCGGCCGGGCACGCACGGGAGTACGGGAAGATCGTCCACGAGCAGGCCCAGCTTCGCCAGCTGCTCACCGCCACCTACACCGTGCAGGCCTCGGTTCACGAGCGCCATGCCGACGCGCGCGAGCTGATCGAGCACGCCGAGCGGCTCGTGCTCGAGATCACGACGGACGAGCGCCAGAAGAAGATCCGCTCGATCCGCGAGATCCTCGACGAGGAGACCGACAAGCTCCACAAGCTGTCGATCTCCCGCACGGCGCTCACCGGCACCCCCTCGGGGTTCAAGGACATCGATGAGAAGACCGGCGGCTTCCAGCCGGGCAACCTGATCGTGCTCGCCGCCCGCCCGTCGATGGGCAAGTCGGCGCTCGTCGCCAACATCGCCGAGAACGCGTCGCTGGCCGGCAAGGGCGTGGCCCTGTTCAGCCTCGAGATGTCCGAGTCCGAGCTCGCGCAGCGTTTCATCGCCTCCCAGGCCGGGATCCCCGGTGAGTCGCTGCGCCGAGGCAAGGTCGCCGACTCCCAGTGGCCGAAGATCGTCGAGGCCGCCGAGCGCATGTCCCAGTCGCCGCTGTTCGTCGACGACTCCTCCGATACCGGGGTGTTGGAGATCCGCGCCAAGTGCCGCAGGCTGCACGCGCAGCTCGAAGGCGGGCTCGGACTGGTGATCATCGACTACCTGCAGCTGATGCGTTCCGAGGGCCGGATCGAGAACCGGGTGGAGGCGGTCGGCCAGATGAGCCGTGGGCTGAAGGGACTGGCCCGCGAGCTCGAGGTGCCGGTGATCGCGCTCTCCCAGCTCTCGCGCGCCGTCGAGCAGCGTGCCCAGAACGACAAGAAGCCGGTGCTCTCCGACCTGCGTGAATCGGGCGCGATCGAGCAGGACGCCGACCTTGTGATGTTCATCTACCGCGACGAGTACTACAACAAGGACTCCGAGCGGCCCGGCGAGGCGGACATCATCATCGCCAAACACCGCAACGGCCCGATCGGCGAAGTCGTGCTCACCTTCCGCCACGACTTCCCGAAGTTCATGAACTACGCCGGAGACCGGTTCCATTGAGCACGTGCCAGTTCGGGATCTGCGACGGCTCGGGGTTCGTCTACGACATGGAGACGAACACGGCGAGCGACTGCCGCTGCCGCGCGCAGCGCATCTCCCGCGCGCAGGCGCGCAGCCTGTCGGCCGTCATCCCGCGGCGCTACCGCGACGTGAGCTTCGACCGCCCGCCGGTGAGCGACATCGACCCGGGGATCGTGCGGGCCGTACGTGACTATGCGGGTCGCGTCGACGACCATCTCGCCGCCGGCCGCGGCCTGTGGCTGATGGGACCGCCGGGCACCGGCAAGACGACGCTCGCGATGCTCGTCTCCAAGGCGGCACTCGACCGTGGCCACTCGGTCGCGATCTACTCGCTGCCGCGGCTGCTCAACGAGATCCGCGACACCCACCGCGCCGAGCGCTCGCACGTCGACCTGCTGGACCGGCTGACGGCAGTCGACCTGCTGCACATCGACGACGTGGGCGCCGAGCGCTCGACCGACTGGGTGCTGGAGGAGCTCTACTCGATGGTGAACGCACGCTATGAGGAACAGCGCTCGATGCTCATCACCACGAACATCATGGATCGCGACGAGCTGTGCGAACAGATCACCCCACGGACGGTCTCGCGGCTCACCGAGATGTGTGACGAGCTGCCGCTGCTCGGACACGATCACCGCATGGACCTGCGCACCGGCTGAGCCACTGCCTGACGTCAGGGAACGTTTGAGCGGTCGCGCTCGCGGCTAACCACGGGTCCATGTCCGTTTCACGCCGTCTTCTCGCATCTCTCACCGCCACTATCGCGCTGCTCGCCGCCGGCGCTGCCGCCGCTGATGCCGCAAGGGTGCCGGCCGCGCATCCGACCGCCACGGGCAGCGGTGGATCGGTCGCCTCGATGGATGGGAGCGCGAGCCGAGCGGGGATCGATGTGCTCAGGCACGGCGGCAACGCCGTCGATGCCGCGGTCGCAACCGCGAGCGCGCTCGGCGTGACGGTCCCATTCGTCGCAGGCCCGGGCGGTGGCGGCTTCATGGTCATCTACAACGCCCGCACGCACACCGTGACCACGATCGACGGTCGCGAGACCTGCCCACAGTCGTGCACGAAGTCGCTCTTCCTGGACCCGAAGACCCACAAACCGATGGACTACGTCACCGCCTCCGACCAACCGCTGTCGACGGGCGTGCCGTCGATGGTCGCCACCTGGTCGCTGGCGGTCAAGCGCTTCGGCCGGGAGAGTCTGAAGGCCGATCTGAGCCCAGCAGCCTCGATCGCCCGGCGTGGCTTCGCCGTCAACCGCGACTTCCGCCAGCTGACCCGGTCGGGACTGCCGCTGATCCGCGCGTACCCGGCAAGCCGCCACCTGTTCCTCACCCCCAAGGGCAACCCGCTGCCACTCGGACATGTGCTGCGCAACCCCGGCCTCGCTCACACCTACGCCGAGATCGGCGCCCACGGCGCCCGCTACCTCTACGACGGGCCGCTCGGGCAGGCGATCGTCAAGGCCGTCGACACCCCGACCCTCACCCCGGGCCAGAAGGTCATCACGACCCCCGGCAAGATGACGATGGCGGACCTGCAGGCCTACCGGGCCCGCGTGCAGCCGCCGACCCACGTCACCTACGACGGCCTGTCGGTCTACGGGATGGCGCCGCCCTCGAGCAGCGGCACGACCGTCGGCGAGGCATTGAACATCCTCAGCGGCTTCCCGTTGTCGACCGAGCCGCGCGCGCAGGCGCTCTACCAGTACATCGAGGCGTCGCGCCTGGCGTATGCCGACCGTGACCGCTATCTCGGCGATCCCCGGTTCAGTAAGGTTCCGGTCGCCAAGCTGCTGAGCCCGTCGTTTGCCGCCGCGCGCGGCTGCCTGATCACCGGCAAGGCGCTCACCTCGCCGCTGGCGCCCGGCAATCCGTTCAAGCGATTCACCAGCTGCAAGGCGGCGCCGCGGGCCTCCGTCCAGGCGACGAGCGCCTCGCCAGAGGCGCACCACACGAACAACATCGTCGCCACCGACCGCTGGGGCGACATCGTCGCCTACACGAACACGATCAACTTCTTCGGAGGCAGCGGCGAGGTCGTGCCGGGCTACGGCTTCTTCCTCAACGACGAGCTCACCGACTTCGACTTCGCGCCGGAATCAAATCCCACCTCCCACCCCCAACACCTCCCGGACCCCAACCTCCCCGGCCCCGGCAAGCAGCCACGCTCGAGCATGGGCCCGCTCATCGCGCTCTCGCATGGCAAGCCGCTGCTGGCGATCGGCGCCGCCGGCGGTTCGACGATCCCCGAGACGATCCTGCAGACGTTCATCGGGCACGTCGACTTCGGGATGAGCCTGGAGCAGGCGCTCGCCGCGCCGCGGATCGCGCAGACCAACTCGCCGACGACGCTCGCCGAACCGCGCTTCTACCGCAGCGCGATGCGCCACACCCTGCAGCAGCGCTACGGCGAGAAGTTCAGCCTCGCGACCGGCTCGATCCTGCCCCTCGACAACTATCCCGGCGACGCGACCGCGGTCCAGATCCTCCGCGGCGGGCGCGTGCAGTCGATCGCCGAGCCCTACCGGCTGTTCGGCGGCTCCGCGTTCGTCGTGCACCCCGGGCGCTGAGCGCAGGAGTCAGACCGAGAGCAGGTCCGGGAAGCCGAACGCCCCCACCAGCGACGGATCGTGGAACTCGACGACGCGCGAGATACCGCCGGCGGTGGCCGCGACGACGACGATGCCGTGCGGACGGAGCTCGCCCGTGAGGTCGCGGTGATAGACGGCGGCGGCGGGCTGGCCGTTGGCGGTCGTCGCGACCAGCCGCCAGTCTCCCGGCGTCCCGAGCACGTAGGAATCGAGCAGGCGGATGCAGTTGATCCGACCGGCCTGCCACTGACGGAACGGCGTCGCCTCCAGCGTGGCGTCGATCCGCAGCACCTGCTCCAGCAGCCCGGCGTCCGCTCGCTCGAACGCCGCGATGTAGCCCTCCAACAGCGCCTGTGCCCGCCGGTCGGTCGGCTCGAGCAGTTCGTCGGGGACCGGGTCGAGCTCGTCCATGCGGGCGCGGGCGCGTTGCAGGCCGCTCTTCACCGCGGTCGCGGTCGTGCCGAGAAGCTCGGCGGTCTCGGCCGCCGAGAAGGCCAGCACGTCGCGCAGGATGAGGATCGCGCGCTGACGCGCCGGCAGGTGCTGCAGGCTCGCGATCAGCGCGAGGCGCACCGACTCGCGCGCCACGACCGTGGCGGCCGGGTCCTCAGCGGCCGGGGCGATCGATCGGTCCGGCAGAGGCCCGAGCCACGCGACCTCGCCAGGTGCGACCTGCGTCGGCGGCCGACCGGGCCGGTCGTCGGGGCCGCCGAGACCGGAGGGCAGCAAACGGATGCGGCGCGGCTCCAACGCCGTCAGGCACACGTTGGTGGCGATCGCATAGAGCCAGGAGCGCATCGAGGCGCGACCCTCGAAGCCGGCGTAGGATCGCCACGCCCTCAGGTAGGTCTCCTGCACGAGATCCTCCGCGTCGTGGGCGGAGCCGACCATGCGGTAGCAGTGGGCCAGCAGCTCGCGCCGGAACCGCTCGGACTCGGCGGCGAACCGGTCCCGATTCGCCCCCTCGCCGACGGGCGCCGTCATGCGGCGAGTGTAGGTGGCCGACCTCTCAGGGCAGCAGGGCCAGCTTGCCGATGGTCGCGCGCCGTTCCAGGTCCGCCAGCGCCCTCGGGCCGTCGGCCAGGTCGTAGGCGGTCGGCGCGGCGGGGCGCAGGACGCCGCCGGCCACCAGTGCCAACAGCTCACCGACCAGCTCACCGAAGATCCGGGGCGCGGCCTTTATGAGCACGCCGATGTTGAGGCCGACGAGCTGGACCTGGTGCTCGTACACGAGCTCCCAGTTCGTCACCGCGGCCTTGCCACCGGCCACGCCGTAGACGACCACCCGGCCGGTGACGCGCTTGGCCGCGGCCAAGCTCTCGGCGAACGTCGCCCCGCCCGCCGACTCGAGCACCAGATCGACCCCGGCTCCGCCGGTCAACCGCAGCGCCTGCGCGGCCAGATCGCCGCCGCGGGAGTCCAGGACATGGTCGGCGCCCAATCCCCGCACGGTCTCGTGCTTACCCGACGACGCGGTGGCGATCACCGTCGCGCCGTAGTGCTTGGCGAGCGTCACCGCGGCCTGGCCGGTCGCCCCCGCCGCGGCGTGGATCAGCACGGTCTCGCCGGCGGCGAGGCGGCCGAGCGGCTTCAGCGCGGCCAGCGCGGTCGGCCAGTTGACCGCCAGGCCGAGCGCCTGCTCGGCCGACCAGCCGGCCGGTACCCCCATCGCGGCGGCGCCGGGCAGGACCATGTACTCCGCGAACGCCCCGTACCCGACGCCGGTCACGCGCGCGCCGGGCCGCGCGCCCGTCACCGCCTCGCCCGTCGCAACGACCTCGCCGGCCGCCTCGAAGCCGGCCAGATACGGCGGCCGCGGACCGCCCAGGAACGTGCCGCGGGCCTGTGAGAGGTCGGCGAAGTTCACGCCGGCAGCGGCGACCCGGATCAACACCTCCCCCTCGCCGGGGCTCGGCACCGGTGCGTCGGTGAGCAGGCGTGCGTCCTGGGGGCCTTCCAGCGAGGTCTGCTGCAGGGCGCGCATGGTGGCGGGGATGCTCGCGGTCATCGGCTCTCTGTTCGTCGGGGTTCGGGGGAGCGGCCGGGCCCGAGCGGGCCGGCCGCACCATCGAGCATGTAGACCGCCGCCGCGGCCGAAAGGAACCGGTGGCTAGTCCAACCCGATCTCGCCTGGCACCGGCGCCGTCTCCGGCTCCTCGCTCGCTTCGATCGCCTCGAAGCGCATGTGGCGGATGTGGATGAAGTACCAGGCCACCGCGATCCCCAGCACCACCAGGAACCCAACCGCGGCTTTGTGACCGACGGCCGGGATCGTCAGCGCCGCGATCGCGACCACCAGCCAGGTGAGCGCGGCGAATGCGACCGGCCGGTGCCAGCGCCCGAGCGAGAATCCGTCGGCGTCCAGCGCCGGCAACCGCTTGAGGTTGACCAGCCCCGCGATGATCACCAGCCCGTAGCCGACGTAGATCGCCACCGATGACACGCTGGTGATCACCGCCTCCGCCTTGGCGACCAGCGTGAACAGGATCGCGATGACCGACACCACGATGATCGCAATGTACGGGCTCTGATTGCGCTTGGTGACGCGCGTGAGAACCGAACCTGCGGGGAGCATGTTGTCCCGGGCCAGGGCGTACATCTGGCGGGCCGGTGTCGCGGTGTTCATCAGGGTGCAGGCGAAGATCGAGATGAACACCATGATCATCGCGAGGTGGGTGACGAACGACCCCAGATAGTGCTGCATGATGACCAGCAGCGGGGTGCTGCTGTGCAGCACCGCGGGAAGGTTCGGGATGGCGAGGGTGAAGCCGAGGATCACGAAGAAGCCGAGGACGGCCGAGATCACAACCGAGTAGATGATCGCCTTGGGGACGTTGCGGACGGCACCCTTGGTCTCCTCGGAGAGGTCCGCCGCGCACTCGAAGCCGATCAGGGTGTAGGCACCCATGAGGATGGAGGCGGCAAAGCCTCCGAATGCGGTGTGACCCACGTGGCCGCCGGTGATGCCGGTGCTCGAGCCCAGGCTGACGTGCGTGTGCCCGTGGACGAGTGAATAGACGAGGAAGCCGAGCCCGAGCAGCGTGATGCCGATGATCTCGGTCACCACGGAGACGTTGTTCACATGACTGGCCAGCTTCATGCCGACGATGTTGATCGTGGCGACAGCGACGATCAGGATGATCGTGGTGATGACGATCGTCGTGGTACTGGTGCCGATGTTGAAGTAGGGCGCGAAGTAGGCGGAGAACGCGTAGGCGACCCCGGCGTATCCCGCCATGTAGCCGGCGAGCGTGAACCAGCCGGAGAACCAGCCGTAGCGCGGACCCATCAGCCGCGAGCCCCAGTTGTACATCGCACCCGCGAGTGGCACCCTGACGGCCATCTGCGCGAGGCACAGGGCGACGAGGATCTGACCGACCCCGACCAGGATCCACGTCCAGATGAACCGCGGTCCACCCTGTTCGATGCCGAACGAGTAGTTGCCGAAGATACCGGTGGTGATCGAGACGAACGAGAACGACAGGGCGAAGCTGGAGAACGCGCCCATCGTTCGGTTGAGGGTCTGGCTGTACCCGAATCGGGCGAGCATTTCACTGTCTGACTCATGACCCGTCTCGGCGGGCCGTGTGGTGCCAAGTGACATTGAGGGTCCCTTCAGGTGTCTGGGAGGCCGATTGGTGAGCGGCCGGGGCTAGTACTCGATCGCCTCGATCAGCGCCGATGGCTCGTCCATCAGCGCCCAGAAGCGGTCACGGATCTGGACGGTGAGCGGTCCCGGGTCACCGGTGCCGATCTTCTCCCCGTCGAGTGACACGATCGGCGTGACCCCGCCCGCGGTGGTCACCGCCATCAGCTCGTCCGCCTCGTAGAGCTCGCGGCTGGTGATGTCGCGCAGCGAGGCCTCGATGCCCATCGTCGCCGCGATCTCCAACACGGTCCTGCGGGTGATGCCGGGCAGCGCGTTGCGCGACGGCGACGCCAGCGCACCGTCCTTGACGACCACGACGTTGAAGCCAGGGCCCTCGGCCACGCAGTTGTCGGCGTCCATCAGGATCGCCGAGCGCGCGCCCCGGTCCTGGGCCTCGAAGCTCGCCGCGGTCAGGTCGCCCCACTGATAGTTCTTCACGCTCGGATCGACCGTCGCGCGGCTCGCGCGGCGGACGTGGCGGGGGACGATCACCGTGGTGCCGAAGATCTGCTCCTGAGGCGGGAACGCCCACACGTAGGGGATCGCGTAGACGTAGAGCTGGTGGGTGAGCTTGCTGACATCCCGCTCGCCGCTGCGCTGTCCGTAGCCGCGGGTGATCGTCAGGTTCAGGAACGACTCGCGCAGCTGGGAGAGGCTGACGCAGCGCTTGGCGATCTCGGCGAGCTCCCGCTTTGACTTCCCCGGGTCGAGACGCAGCTGTCGGGCGCCGTCGAGCAGCCGGTCGAGGTGGTCGTCGAGACGGAAAACGTTCCCGTGCCACACGTGGGCGACCGTGTAGGTGAGATCGGAGTGACCGAACCCGGTGTCGAAGATCGAGATCCTCGCCTCCGCCGCCGGGACGTACTCACCCTCGATCCAGGCCGTTCCGCCGGCGAGCGGACTGGAGGTGTCGAGCTCGTAGTCGCTGTACTGGATGACCGATCCGGGCGGGGTGTCCTGCCGGATCGCCCCGGGCTCGACCGCGACGAGGTTGCTGTTCGCGCTCATATGGAGGTCCTTTCGAGGGAACGACGGTGTGGACTCACGAGGAGGCACCTAGGCGGCGGTCAGCGAGGACTCGACGACCACGCGTTCAGCCGCGCGCGTCACCCGGGACGCGATCTCGTCCAAGATCTCGTCGGTGTGGGCGATCGACACGGTGAGATCGGTGTGGAAGTAGACGCCTTCATCCAGGCAGGCGGTGAACAGCCGTTTGGCCAGCGACCGGTCGACGTGCCGGCGGATGTCGGCGCAACTGAGGATCGGCTCATCGGTGCCGACATAGATGCCGTAGCCGCAGCCCGCGCTCTGCACGCGCGCGGGCATTCCGGAACGGCGCAGCCCCGACTCGAGATCGGCGGCGAACCGCCCAGTCCGCGCCGTGAGCGTGTCGTAGAAGCCCGGCTGCTCGAGGAAGTCGAGCGTCGCCTGGGCGGCCGCCAGTCCGGGAATGTTGCCCGCGTGGGTCCCGCCTTGCAGAGCGCCCTGGGGCAGTGGCGCGGCCATCACCGCCATCACGTCCTCCCTGCCGGCGATCACCGACAGCGGGAAGCTCGAGGCCACCGCCTTGGACCAGACGGTGACGTCCGGGCTGCCGCCAAACGTTCCGGTGGCGCCGCTCAGTCCGGTCTTGAAGCCGGACAGGACCTCGTCGAACACGAGCAACACGCCGTGCTCGGCGGTCAGGCGGCTGGCGGTGTCGAGGTACCCCTCTGCGGGGGCGATGCAGCCGTTGTTGAGATCGAGCGGCACCATCAGCACCGCGGCGATCCGTCCCTCGAATGCCGACAGCGCGCTCTGAAGCGCCGCTGGGTCGTTCCAGGGGACGGGCAGGATCGAGTCCGCGCTCAGCTCGGGGATTCCGCTGCAGGAGCGGATCCGCTGTGAGGGCCGGCCGCCCGGGTTCCCGGGGTCGCTCGACGCGGCGGTCGAGTTGACCATCGCGTAGTCGCTCGAGCCGTTGTAGTGGCCGTCGATCTTGATGACGATGTCGCGGCCGGTGTAGGCGCGACACATGCGCAGGGCAGTGGCGACGGCCTCGGTGCCGGTCGAGCAGAACCGGATGCGCTCGGCGCCGGGGAGGATCCGCGCGAGCCGGTCGGCGACCGCCGCCGCCAGGCCGGTCTCGTAGCCGAGCAGCACCCCGGCCTCGAGCTCGCGCTGCACGGCTCCGAGCACGACCGGCTGACCGTGGCCGAGGACGGTGCTGCCGTGGGCCATGAACGTGTCGAGCAGGCTGCGCCCGTCAGTGAGCTCGAGGGTCGCTCCGGACGCGCGGCGGACCTCGATGTACCCGCCGGTGTAGGGGTTGGTGCGAAAGCTCGATGAGATGCCGCCGAGCAGCGCCGGCGTGGCGTCGTCCAAAGTCATTCGTCCTCCGTTCAGGGACGTGAGGTGTGCGTCGTCTCTCCCCCACCGAGTCCCGCCTGTCCGCGGCAACCCGATGACTGGTGCGGGCAACTTAGACCGACCCGCCGGAAGAGAGAAATCAGGATGGGTGCGGGATTGATTGCTGTCGGCGATCAGTCGCGCAGGCGGGCCGCCGGCGCCGATCCGCGGCTAGGCGGCGACGGGAGAGACGGCGACCGCAGAGTGGGCCGCATCGAGGAACGGCTGAAGCGCCGGATGCTGCGAACCTTCCGGCCAGGCGAGTGCGATCTCGCACGGGGCCAGATCCTCGATCGGCACGAAACAGACACCGGGCCGGCGGTAGTAGCGCTCGGTGGTCGCCGAGGTGACGACGATGCCGCGACCGGCCGCGACAGCCTGAAGCTCGGCGTCGCACGTCGCCACCTCGAGGCAGACGTTGGCCTCCTCGCCGTCGCGGTACTCAGGCAGGAGCCAGTAGTCGCGCCACACGCCCGGAGTGGGTGAGGCGATAAGTGGCTCGGGGAGGATCTCGGGAATGCTCACGGATTTGCGACCGGCGAACCGGTGCGAGCTCGCGACGCAGAGGACGCGCGGCTCCGTGAACAGAGTCTCCAGCCGCAGGCCCTCACAGTCCACGGGTGGCCGTAGGAACGCGACGTCGGTCGCACCGGTGTTCAGCCCTGCCTCGGGGGCAGCGAAGTCGAACTCCATGAGCGTCACGGACACCTCGGGGCAGATGCGCTCGAACTCGCGCAGCACCTGTGGCAGGAAGTCCAGCCCGGTGGTGACCTCGTAGCCGATGATCAGCTCCCCCGCCTGACCTCGGCCGACCTGGGAGGCGCGCACCATCACCGCGTCGAGCGCCGCCACCGCGGCCCGGGCATCCTCCAGCAGAGCGCGGCCCGCCGCGGTGAGCACGACCCGTCGCGTCGAGCGCTCGAACAGCTGGACCCCGACGGTCAGCTCGAGCTGGCGCAGCGTCTGGCTCAGCGTTGGCTGGGCGACGTGCAGGCGCGCCGCGGCCCGGTGGAAGTGCAACTCGTCGGCGAGCGTGACGAACGCGCGCAGATGCCGATATTCAAGGCTTCTGAGCACCGGGCTCATGGTCGCAGGCGCCCCTGCGCCTGGCAAACGCGTCAGTCGCGCCGGTGGGCGACCACGAACGTCCGCTTGAACGGGAACGCGGTGCCGTAGGACCGGCGCGGGTAGGCGTCGCGCAGCAGCGCGCCGTACTCCGCGCTGAACTGAGACGCGTCCTGCGCGGAGAGCGCCGCCAGAGCGGGGCGCAGGCCGGTGCCGCGCACCCATTCGAGCACCGGATCCTCGCCCTCAAGGACATGGATGTACTCGGTCTGCCAGGCGTCGACGTCGAGGCCCGCGTCGCTCAGCAGGTCGAGGTATTCCAGGGGTGGGGCGGTGGACACCGTGCCACGCAGGACGCCGCCGAGACGGTCACGCCATCGTGCGGACTCCGCGAGCTCGCGCATCAACACGTGCGACGGGGCGTCGAAGTTCGCCGGAACCTGGAAGGCGAGCCAACCGCCGGGGCTCAGCTCTCCAGTCCACCGGACGATCAGCTCCCGGTGGGTCGGGACCCACTGGAGCGCGGCGTTGGAGACGAGCACATCGACTCCGCGCGCCGAGAACTCCTCTGCGGCGCCGACGGTGAACTGGACCGCTCCGCCGTGCCGCGCCCGCTCGATCATCTCCGCCGAGGAGTCGATCCCACGCACGAATGCCTCGGGCCAGCGATCGGCGAGCGCCGTGGTCAGCTCGCCCGAGCCGCAGCCGAGATCGACAACGTCCCGCGGCGCGGCACTGTCGACCCGCGCGACGAGCTCGAAGAACGGCCGGCTGCGCTCGCCGGCATAGCGCCCGTACTGGATCGGATCCCAGCGCACGGCGGCAACCCTACGCGGTCGAGGGCGCGCGCGGTCGGCTCGCCTTTCGCCCTGGCCGGTGGCAGCCTGGCCCCGCCGTACACTGAGGCCATATGCCGGGAATCGTGGTCGTCGGCGCCCAGTGGGGCGACGAAGGGAAGGGCAAGGTCACCGACATGCTCGCCGAGCGTGCCGACGCGGTCGTGCGCTTCCAGGGCGGCAACAACGCCGGCCACACGATCGTGCGCGGCGACGAGGTGTTCAAGCTGCACCTGATGCCGAGCGGCATCCTCTATCCCGACAAGCTCTGCGTGATCGGCAACGGGACGGTGATCGACCCGAAGGTGCTCGTCGACGAGCTCGACGGCCTGCGCCGCCGCAGGATCGACACCCGCTCGCTGCGGATCTCGGCCAACGCGCACCTGATCATGCCGTACCACATGCTGCTCGACACCGCCGGGGAGACCAAGCTCGGCAAGTTGCAGATCGGCACCACGCGCCGCGGGATCGGCCCCTGCTACGCCGACAAGGCGGCGCGTCTGGGGATCCGCGTCCAGGACCTGCTCGACGAGAAGATCCTCAAGAAGAAGATCGTGGCCGCGATGGAGCCCAAGCGGCTCTCGCTGCGCCCGTATGCCAAGGAACCGGCGCTCGACCTGCAGTCGATGACCGAGGAATACCTCACCTACGGCCACGTGCTCGAGCCGTTCATCGCCGACACCTCGCACCTGGTGCTCGACTGCCTGGACAGCGACCAGCTCGTCGTGTTCGAGGGCGCCCAGGGGGCGCTGCTCGACATCGACCACGGCACCTATCCGTTCGTCACCTCCTCCAACCCCGTCGCGGGCGCGGCGTGCACCGGCGCCGGCGTCGGGCCGAAGGACATCGACGAGGTGTGGGGCGTGGCCAAGGCGTATGCGACACGCGTCGGCTCGGGCCCGTTCCCGACTGAGCTCGAGGATGAGCTCGGCGACCGCATCCGCGAGGCCGGCGGTGAGTTCGGCACGACGACCGGGCGCCCACGACGCGTGGGCTGGATCGACCTGGTCGCGCTGCGCTACGCCGCGCGGCTCAACTCGCTCACCGCCCTGGCGATCACCAAGCTCGACGTGCTCTCGGGCCTTGAGACCCTGCGGGTGTGCACCCGCTACCGCAGCGCCGAGGGCGCCGAGCTGCCGCGTTTCCCGTTTCACCAAACGGTGCTGCACCATGCCTCGCCGGAGTACCAGGATCTGCCCGGCTGGACCGAGGACATCACGGCGGCACGCTCCGAAGACGATCTGCCCGAGGCGGCGCGGGAGTACCTGCGCCACATCGCGGACTACGTCGGCGTCCCGATCGTGCTGATCGGCGTCGGCCCGGGCCGCGAGCAGGTGATCTGGACCGAGGCCGCGGAGGGCTCCGTGGTCCGCAGCGTCACGGTCTGAGCGAGGCGACACCGGGGAGGGGCTTCGACGCGGGGCCGCCCAGCAGCACCGTTGGGCGTCGCCGCGGTTGATTCTGATACCCCCTAGGGGTATGCTCCGCGCTTGAGATGAGCGCGCGCGGCGAACAGCTCCAGAGGATGGCGAGCGATCAGCTCGAGCGCCTCGAGCGGGTGGTCGCGGCACTCGACCCGGAGCGTGCACGGGAGCCGTGTCCCGGCCGGGCCAAGCTCGGGGACGGTTCGATCGGGACGGTCGCGACCCACACCGCCCGAAACTATGAGCAGATTGCGGGCTTCGTCGCCGGCGAGGCCGACAGCGCTGGGGAGGGGGGCCACGGGCACGGGGGAGCCGCCGCCTTCGACGGCCGCGCGCTCGCCCCGCAGCTCGCCGAGGCTCAGCAGGAGCTAGGTGCCATCGGCGCTCTCAGCGACCGTGAGCTCGACGCGGTTCCCCCAGCCGAGAGCTTCCGCTTCTGCGACGGGCAGCGGACGCTCGAGCAGGTGCTCGCCGCGCTGCTGCAGCACCAGGACCACCAGCTCGCCGCGCTGCTGCAGCACCAGGACCACCAGCTCGACGCGCTCGAGGGGGCCGTACCCGGCGCTGGCTGACCCCCTGTCGGCGCGGAGGGCCGGCACGCTCGGTCACGGTGTGGCGCGGCGGGTGGTCCTGGTCCCGCGGCGGCTCCCTTCACCCACTCGCGCGTACGGCTGCCTCCGGTTGGATGATCCGGGCGGCCCAGGGAACCGGATCGCCCCCGCGGCTCCCGACCACGCGTCGCGTGGGTCAAATTGGCGCCTCGCTGCCGAGCACGACGGCTCGGAGGTCCGGCGCCGCGCCGCGCAGCGCGGAGCGGCGCGCGGATGAGCCCCAAACGCGATATTTGCGCACTGTGAGTGCGCTTTGATCGCGCGTCCGGCGTCCGGCGTCCGGCGTCCGGCGTCCGGCGCCGACGGCCCGGCCGTCTCAGCGCCAGCGTTCGAGCAGATCGTCGTCCGGAACCTCGCGGACAACGCGGGCGGGCACGCCCATCACGACCGCGCGTGGCGGGACGTCCCGGGTGACGACCGCGCCCGCGGCGACGAACGCCTCCTCGCCCACCTCGACGCCGGGCGTGAGGACCACCCCACCGCCGATCCGGCAGGCGCGGCGCAGCACCGGGCCGCGCAGCCCCTCGCCCGCCGGGTGGCGGCTCATCGTGTCGTCGTTGGTGGTCGTCACGCCGGGGCCGATGAAGACGTCGTCCTCGACCAGCCCTTCGGCGGTGAGGTAGACGAGCGTCTGGATCGAGACGCGGTCGCCGACGCGGGTGGCGAAGTCGACGGTCGAGCCTCGACCCACCACCGTGCGCTCGCCGATCACGGTGCGCTCACGCACCTGGGCCTGGTCGCCGACGATGACGCGCGCGCCGAGCGTGGCACCCGCGTAGACGACGGCGCCGCAGCAGATCGTCGCGCCGGGGCCGACGGTGAGCGGCCCAGGCCCGCCCGCGGCCGCGGCCGCAGCGACGGCGGCAGCGCTCGAGCCGGGCCGCAGCCGCGGGCGCTTGCCGAGCACCGCGCCGGCCTCGACCAGGCAGCCCTCGGCCAGCTCGACGCCACCGTGGATCACCGCACCCGGCTCGACGACGACGCCGGCGGCGAGCCTGGCGTCGGGTGAGACGAACGCGCCGCCGGGCACCGGCTCGGGCGGTCGGGGCGTCTGCCGTGGATCAGACACGTCCGGCGCGGGACTCGTCGAGCGAGCGCTGCAGCGCCTCGAGCACGCGGACGACCCGCAGGCCGCTCGCGCCGTCCGAACGCGGCGTCGTGCCCTCCCGGATCGACTGCACGAAGTGCTCGCACTCGACGCGCAGCGGCTCGACGTTGGCGATCTGGGGCGAGACCGAGCCCCCGCTGCGGGTGATGTACTCGCCGTAGGTGCGGGAGTCCTCGTCGAACCCCTTGTCATAGACGGTGAGCTTGCGCTCGACCGCCATGTCGTCGAAGGTCGCCATGCGCTTGGAGCCGACGATGGTGAAGCGCCGCTCCTTGTGCGGATCGAGCCACGAGAGGTGCAGGTGGGCGACGAGGCCGGAGGCGAAGCGCAGGAAGCAGAAGACGACATCCTCCACGCCGTCGCGCACGTACGAGGCGCCGTGCGCGGAGATCTCGACCGGGTCGCCCTCGGCGAGCGTCAGCACGACCGAGACGTCATGCGCGCCCAGCGACCAGAGGGCGTTCTCGTCGGCCCGCAGCTTGCCGAGGTTCAGGCGGTTGCCGTAGATGTAGAAGATCTCGTCGCCGAGCTCGCCGGAGTCCGCGAGCTCCGTGAGCGCGCGCAGCCCGGGGTGGTACTCGAGCAGGTGGCCGACCATCAGCGTCCGTCCGGAGCGCTCGGCGGCGTCCACCGCGCGTTCGGCGTCGGCGACGGTCGTCGCCAGCGGCTTCTCGACGAAGCAGTGCTTGCCCGCCTCGAGCACCCGCACCGCGAGGTCGGCGTGGGTCGGGACCGGCGTGGCGAGCACGACCGCATCGAGCTCGGGGTCGTTCAACAGGTCATCGAGCTCCGCAGTCGCGCGCGCGGACGGATGGGCCCGCGCCAGCCTCTCCCGGACCGCGTCGTTCTCGTCGCAGAGCCAGGCGAGCTCGCAGCCGGCGATCGCGGAGAAGTTGCGGGCGAGGTTCGGGCCCCAGTACCCGAGGCCGGCCACGCCGAGGCGGATCGTGCGGTCGCTCATCGCCGCCGGAGTCTAGTTCCGGGTGCTGGGCATCTACACGACGGCATGCGTCGTTTAGATGCCCAGCACCCTCGCTCAACCCGTGAACGCCTCCAGCGCGGCGAGCACCCGGGCGCCTGCGTCGCCGTCGCCGTACAGGGAGGGATGGGTAACGGGCACGGGCGCGGCGAGCGCCTGGCGAGCAGCGGCCGCGTCGAGCCCGACGAGCGTGTTCCAACCGGTCTGGACCGTCTCCGTCCACTCGGTGCGCTCGCGCATCGTGATGCACGGGACGCGTGCCAGGTAGGCCTCCTTCTGCAGCCCTCCGGAGTCGGTGAGCGCGGCGCGTGCGTTGCAGAGCAGCGCGGTGAGCTCGACGTAACCGAGCGGCTCGCAGATCGTCACCGACCCGCACGTCTCGAGCCGGCCGCGCAGCGCGAACTCGTCCAGCCGCGCCGCGGTCCGCGGATGCAGCGCCAGCAGCACCGGAGCACCGATCGTGCACAGCAGCTCCACCAGCTCACCAAGCCGCTCTGCGGTATCGACGTTGCCCGCGCGATGGGCGGTGGCGAGCAGGTACTCGCCGGGCTCCATGCTGCGGCCCCGGACGAGATCCACGCGGTCCCGGGCGAGTGGCTGGACGGCGAGCGCGACGTCGACCATCACGTCGCCGACGACCTCGACCCGGGCGGCTGGGGGCCGAATCCCCTCTCGCTCGAGGTTCTCCGCGGCCGCCGCCGAGGAGCAGAGCAGCAGTGCGGAGGCGTGGTCGCAGAGCACGCGGTTGAGCTCCTCGGGCATCGTCATGTCATACGAGCGCATCCCCGCCTCGACGTGGGCGACCGGGACGCCGCACTGGGCGCCGCAGAGCGCGCCCGCGAGCGTCGAGTTGGTGTCGCCGTAGACGAGCACCAGGTCCGGTGCCACCTCGCGCAGCACCGGCTCGAGCGCCTCGAGCATCCGTGCGGTCTGCGAGGCGGCGGAGCCGAGCGCGACCCCGAGCTGGCGGTCGGGCGCCGGGATGCCGAGCTCTGAGAAGAAGATCGCCGACAGCCGGTCGTCGAAGTGCTGGCCGGTGTGGACGAGGATCTCCTCGTGGGCGCGGCGCACCAGCGGGGACACCGCCGCCGCTTTGACGAACTGCGGCCGGTTCCCGATAACCGTGAGGAGCTTCACCCGCGGGCCAGGCGCTCGCGCACCCGCGCCATCACGAGCTCGCTGGTGCGCTCGGTGACCGGGGAGGGCCCCGGGTACTCGTGGTCGTCGACCGCCGCCACCGGATGCACCTCACGAGTGGTCGAGGCGACGAACACCTCGTCGGCCGCGTAGAGCTCCTCGAGCGTGATCGAGCGCTCGGTCACCTCGCAGACGTCGATCACCATCGCGCGGGTGATCGAGGCAAGGATGTGCTCGCTGAGCGGGGTCGTGGCCAGCTCGCCGTCCGTCACCCAGAAGATGGCGCGCGTCGGCGCCTCGAGCACGCGACCGTGCGGGGTGACCAGCACCGCGTCGTCGAAGCCGGCGTCCCTGGCGAGCCGGGTGGCGAGCATGTTCGCCGCATAGGAGAGCGACTTGACGCCGTCGAGGATCCTCGTGGGGGCGTACGTCGTGGAGAGCAGCCGGATCCGCTCCGGGGAGTCGAGCAGCTTCTCCGTGATCAGCACACGCCGGCCGCCGCGGGTGACGATCAGACGCAGCAGCTTGTGATCCTCGGGATGATCGCCGTCGGCCGAGGCCTCGGCGAGGAGCCGGTGGGCGTCGGCGCGGAGCGCCTCCTGGTCGATCGGCAACCTGAGGTTGGCGCCGGTGCGCTCCATCCGCGCGAGGTGCTCGTCGAACGCGAACGGGATCCCGTCGTAGACACGGACCACCTCGAAGGCGCCGTCACCGCGCACGAAGCCCTCGTCGGTCGCCGGGATCATCGCCTCGGAGGCGAGCATGATCTCGCCGTCGAGGGAGGCGAGCGAGTGGGGCCCGCTCGGACTCATCGAGAGGCTCCCGCGAGCGGCGCGCCGCCACCCACGGACAGATCACCAGTCGCCCAGATTCCCGCGAGCCTCACCAGCATCGCCGCCGCGGCGGACATCTCCTGCAGCGAGGCCCACTCACGCGTCGAGTGGAACTCGTGGCCCCCGGTGAACAGGTTCGGCGTGGGCAGGCCGCGCTCGGTGAGGATCGAGCCGTCGGTGCCGCCGCGGATCGCCTCCTTGACCGGCTCCAGACCCTCGGCGCGGATCGCGGCCTCGCCGGCAGCGACGACGTCCGGCACGCGGTCCAGGGCCTCGCGCATGTTCCGGTATTGCTCGCGGATCGTCAGCTCGACCCGCGCACGGGGCTCTCGCGCCGCGACCTCCTCGGCGGTGCGGCGCAGCAGCTCGGCGTGGGAGCGGAGCCCGTCCTCGTCGAAGTCGCGCAGGATGAATACGACGCTCGCCCGGCCGGCAGAACCGGTGATCTCGAATGGGTGCAGGAACCCCTCGCGACCGGAGGTCGTCTCGGGCGTGAGGCGGTCCGAGGGCAGCGCGGCAACGATCTCGGCCGCGATCCGCAGCGCGTTGACCAGCTTGCCGGTCGCGGTCCCAGGATGGATGTCGACCCCGGTGACGGTGAGCGTCGCCTCGTCGGCGGAGAACGTCTCGTCCTGGAGCCCGCCGATGTCCGATCCGTCGAGCGTGTACGCGCAGTCGGCGCCGAACTGCTCAAGCGAGACGCGGTGCCCGCCCTGCCCGACCTCCTCGTCGGGCGTGAAGGCGACGCGGATCGTCGGCCGCGGCAACTCGGGGTGGGCGGCGAGATGGGCGACCGCGGTGACGATCTCCGCAACGCCCGCCTTGTCGTCGGCGCCGAGCAGCGTGTTGCCACTGGAGGTGATCACGTCGTGGCCGACCGCGCCCCGCAGCGCCTGCATCGCTTCCGGATCAAGCCGGGTGGAGCCCTTGGGCAGCTCGATCACCGTGCCGTCGTACTCGCGATGGACGATCGGCTCGACGCCCTCCCCGGGCGCGTCGGGGCTCGTGTCCATATGCGCGATCAGCCCGATCACCGGATGGGCGGGGTTCGAATCATCGCCGAGCAGCGTGGCCATGACAACGCCCTGCTCGTCGAGTGCGGCGTCCTGGAGGCCCGCCTGGAGGAGCTCGTCAACGAGCATCCTGGCGAGCTCAAGCTGGTTGTCGGACGAGGGGATGCGGTCGAACGCATGCGCCCGATCCGATTGGGTGTCGACGCCTACGTAGCGCGTGAAGCGGTCGAGCAGCGGCCCGGAGAGCTCCTGGGCCAGCTCGGAGGTGAACGATCCATCCATGGGGGCAAGTGTGACACGCAGCGGACCGAAGCCTGGTTCAGGCAGCGCCCCGCGGGTAGCCATTTTGCATGAACACCGCACGTGCAAGAGGGACCGCGATCCGCAGGGCCGCTCCCGGCGGCCGCCGCTCGACGACCGCGCAGGGAAGCCTTCACGGCCTCGTCGGCCGCGCCGCGACCGAGCTCGAGCGCATGCGCCCCGCGGCGCATCACCGTGGACGACGTTCGCGCTCGGAAAGCATCATCGAGCGGATCAAGCACCTGGTCTGATGGCCGGCGCCGGTGCCGCGCCGACGGCGCCTGCGCGCCGGGGGCGACTGCGGCGCTCGGACTGCTCGAGTTCGGGTCTGACCCGCGTGCGCCGCGGCCGGGGCTTCGGCTACGTCGACCCCGAGGGGCGCGCGATCCGTGATCCGGACGAGATCCTGCGCCTGAAGGAGCTCGCGATCCCCCCGGCTTGGCAGGACGTCTGGATCTGCGCCGATCCGTGCGGGCACCTCCAGGCGACCGGGATCGACGCGGCCGGGCGCAAGCAGTACCTCTATCACCCCCGCTGGCGCGAGCAGCAGGACCAGAAGAAGTTCGACCACATGCTCGACTTCGCCCGGCAGCTGCCGAAGCTCCGTCGCCGGGTCACGCGCGCCCTCCGCGCGTCGGAGGAGGCCGACCGCGACCGTGTGCTCGCGTGTGCGGTCAGGCTGCTCGACGTCGGGTTGTTCCGCGTCGGCTCCGAGCAGTACGCCGACGGTGACGGCGGCGTCGGGCTGGCGACCGTGACCAAGGCGGACGTGAGCGTGCGCGACGACGAAATCGTGTTCGACTACGTCGGCAAGGGCGGGCAACACCAGCAGCAGGCCGTCCAGGACGATCGTGCCGGGGCGGTCGTCCGCACGCTCAAGCGCCGGCGAGGCGGCGGTGAGGAGCTGCTCGCCTACCGGGAGGGGCGGCGCTGGCACGACGTGCGCTCCGAGCAGATCAACGACTACCTGAAGGCCCAGATCGGCGATCAGTTCACCGCCAAGGACTTCCGGACGTGGAACGCGACGGTGCTCGCCGCCGTCTCGCTCGCGGCCGACGGGCGCGATGCCGCAAGTCGGCGCGCCCGCAAGCGGGCGATGGATGGCGCGGTGCGCGGCGTCGCGGAGATCCTCGGCAACACCCCCGCGGTCGCGCGCCGCTCCTACATCGATCCGCGCGTGTTCGATCGCTACCTGTCGGGCTGGACGATCGGCGGCGAGCTGGACCGCCTCGGCCGGCTCCGGGGCCCCGACGACCGCCGGCGGGCGCGCTTGGAGGCCGCGGTTCTCGATCTGCTCCACGACGACCGGGGGAGCCCCGCGGTGGTGCACGACGTCGCCTCCAACGGCCGCCGGCGGCGCCCCAGCTGAGTCGCGCAGCCGCCCCGGGGCCCACCGCCGCCACGCACAGCCCTTGCGCGCAGCCAGCGCACGGTGTAGAAACGTGTGCGTCTGCGACGACCAAAGGGAGGGTCGGCAATGGAGGAGGCCCCTGCGCCCATTGCGACCGTCAGCTCTGACGAGCTGTTCACACGCTGGCACACACAGCGAGACGTCCGCGCGCGCGATGCGCTCATCGAGCGGTTCCTGCCGCTCGCGCGCAAGCTCGCGCGCCGGTACTCCGGCTCGGCGGAGCCCTACGACGACCTCGTGCAGGTCGCCTCGCTCGGGCTCGTGAAGGCAGTGGAGCGGTTCGACCCGACGCGCGGGTTCGCGTTCACGTCATTTGCGGTCCCGACGATCGTCGGAGAGCTCAAGCGCTACTTCCGCGACACCGCCTGGGCGCTGCACGTCGACCGCTCGGCGCAGGAGCGCGCCCGCAGGATCACCGATGCCCGGCGCGAGGTCGGCGTGCACCATCGCCGGTCCCCGACCATCCCCGAGTTGGCGGAGTACCTGGAGTGCAGCGAGGAGGAGGTGCTCGACGGCCTGCAGATCGCCGAGGCGTTCGACACCATCTCGCTCGACGCACCCCGCAGCGGCTCCGGCGGGGAGACCGAGCGGCGCCTGGACACGCTCGGCGACGAGGACGGCCGGCTCGAACTCGTCGACGAGCAGACGACCGTCTACGCGGCGGCCCAGCAGCTGTGCGAACGCGATCGCACGATTCTCTACCTGCGCTTCGGCGAGGACCTCACACAGGCCGAGATCGCCGCGGTGGTCGGCGTCTCGCAGATGCAGGTCTCACGGCTGCTGCGCAAGTCCGTGCGGCGTCTGCAGGAGCTGACCGCCGACACGCCGGCTGCCCGAGCCACGGTGTGAGACGCGGTCAGGCGTCCGGGTCGCGCTCCTCGTCGGCCTCGCCGTAGCTGCCCCGCTCGGACTCCCCATCCTCGTCGTAGAGGGCGGCGTCCTCGATGATCCGGCGCGCGGCGTGCTCGTCGCCGTGGGAGGCATGCTCCTCGAGCTCCATCTCTGAGAGCTCGAACCCCTCCGACTCACCTTCGCCCCCCTCGATCACTGGACGGTCGGCCTCGCTGAGCCCCTGTTCGTACTCGGTCGGCGGCTCGGACGAGGCCCGGCCTCCGATCGCCGCCGCCTCGGCGGCCGCCTCCTTCTCCTGCTCGGCTTCGAACTCGCTGTCGCTCATCCTGCATCTCCTTCGTGGTCGGGGGTGGCCAGGAACATCGCGGCCATGTCAGCAGCCCCGTGACCGGCGGTCTCGGCTCGCTCCAGGCGCTCGCGGGTGCCCTCCATCGCCGGAAGCCGGATGCCGGCGTCGCGCGCGGCGGCCAACACGAGGTCCGCGT
This sequence comes from Solirubrobacteraceae bacterium, assembly GCA_036501965.1. Taxonomy (GTDB): domain Bacteria; phylum Actinomycetota; class Thermoleophilia; order Solirubrobacterales; family Solirubrobacteraceae; genus Palsa-465. The sequence continues at coordinate 1,663 of DASXZK010000060.1, read as the reverse complement.
CCTTGCGGGCGAGCGACAGCGCGAACGAGACGTCGTCGAACGACTCCCGGGCCATCGCGCCGCCCTTGATGCGCGCGTAGGGCAGGTCGAGCGCGCCGCCGTCGATCGCGTCGAAGAACAGCTGCGGGTCGACGCCGGAGGCGCGGGCGAGCGCGATCGTGTCCGAGAGCGCGCCGACCACGCCGAGCACCCAGCTGTTCAGCATGACCTTCGCCGCCGAGGCGGCGCCGGCCTCACCGAGCCAGATCGTGCGCGAGCCGACGGCGTCGAACACGGGGTCGGCCGCCGGCCGCGTGGATTCCGCGCCCGAGGCGAGGATCACCAGGGCACCCTGCTCGGCCGGCGCTCGCGTCCCGAGGACCGGGGCGTCGACGAACGCCACGCCGCGCTCGTCGGCGAGCGCCTGGCAGCGACCCGTCCCAGGCGACCCGATCGTCGACATCTGGATCCAGACGCGCTCGCCCTCCTCCGGGGCCCCGTCGTCCTGCCCGGGTCCGAGCGCCCGCCCGGCGACGTCGAGCACGGCGTCCGCGTCGGCGAGCATGGTCACCACCAGCGAGCAGCCCGCGGCCGCCTCGGCCGGGTCCTCGAACACGGCGATCCCGTCGCGCTGCAGCGCGCGGGCCTTCTCCGGCGTCCGGTTCCAGGCGTGAACCGAGAATCCCGCGTCGCCCAGGTGGGCGGCCATCGGGAATCCCATGACGCCGGTGCCGAGAAACGCGACCTCGGTCATCCGGTCAGCGCGACGTGCATCCGGACGCTGGCGCCCGCCCCGTCCGAGCGCACCTCGACCAGATCACAGACCTGGTTGATCAGCCACAGGCCACGGCCACCGCCGGTATCTGGATCGGGCGTGCGGCGGCCGGCGAGCGGATCGTCGATCGTGGTGGCGGTCGATATCTCACCGACCACGTCATGGGCATCGCGCCACAGCCGCGCACGGGCCAGCCCGTCTCCGTGCCGCAAGGCGTTGCTCGCCGCCTCGTTGACCGCGAACACGAGGTCCTCGCGTCGAGACGGGTCCAGCTCGGCAAGGAGAGGGTCGGCGGCCAGCGCATGTCGCAGCTGCCCGAGATCACCGTCGAACTCGAACTCGGTGACCGGCGGCTCGGGGTCGGCTTGAGGCCAGCCGGTCCCCGCCGCGAGCTGCACGGGGTCGCCATAGCTCATCGACGGCCGCCGGCCAGCAGTATCGATCAGGTGGGGGTGGGTGAGCTCGGCACCGGCCAGGATCTCGCCGTCGAGATGCTCGGCGTCGTAGGGGCAGAGCACGCTGACCTCACGGTCGGCGAGGGCGACGTTCACCAGCGCCTCGTGGCGCATGCACTCCGCCACCTCGGAATAGCTGCGCTCCGGCCACAGCGCCTCCGAGACCACCCGCGCCGGCCCGGACTGCTCGTCGAGCCAGTCGACCAGGCTCGGAATCACGCGCGCCGGGTTGCGTCCAAGCTCGGCCGTGTTCTCGAGCCGGACATGAGCGCCGGTTCCCTCGATCATGGCCCCGAACTGCTCGCGGTGATCGGGCGGAAGCGCGACCAGGCACGCCTCCCCGGCCGCGGCTGCGTCGCTAAGGAACGCCTCCAACGCGACCCGGAGCAGTTCCGGGCGCCGGTAGAAGAGCGCGGCGTGGACGAGGGTCCCGCCGTCGCGCATCGATGTCGTC